>JAFRRT010000013.1 GCA_017427945.1 Muribaculaceae bacterium
AACGTCAACAGCACCGCCGCGAGCAACGTATGCGCTGTAGCCTACCAGGTCGCCAGTGTTCTCGTCCATGATGAAGTGGATACCGAGTACATAGCTGTAACCGTTGTCAACATAGTAGGTGTTAGTACCCTCGGTCAGCGGGTTCTGGTCAGCATCACCAAGAACTGCCAAGGTTGCATCTGCTTCTGCACCATAAGCAACGCCGTTGATCATGAAGTAGAAGTTACCAGTGTGCTCGTAGGTGGGATAGATTACATCAACCAGGTTGACGAAGTCACCGTTGGTGCCTTCCTGCAGCTCGAGGAATTCCTCAGTGCCGTCGGCCAGAATGGTTACTACCCAGTAGCCGGTCATGTGGGGATCCTCGGGAGTTTCACCTTCCTCAAGGGTGGTGAAGAGAGTGCTCTCGGTCCAATTACTTACGCGACCATCAGCATTAACGCCCTGTACCTGTACCTCATAGGTGGTCTCAGGATCCAGACCCTCGATGGTGTAGTTGTTGCCTTCAACGCCCTCAACATAAATCCACTCAGCAACTTCTTCACCAGGAGCATTATAGGTGATGTCATCAAGGAACAGATAGTACTGGTTATAGCTGTCGAAGTGACGGAAGCCAATGCGAGCCATACCCTCATAGGCACTCAGGTCAATGGTATAGTATTCGCCATTTTCAACACCGGCCGTCTCGGGCATAAGCTCTACCCAAGTAGTTTCATCCTCAATGTCGGGAATGAGATATACTGCAAAGTTGTCGGGCCAGTAGCTTGAGTAGCATGCAGCCCAGAATGTCAACGTACCACCCATCGTCAGTTCCGGAGTGATCAGATAGTTGTCGGGATCAAAGGCCTCATAGCTATAATAGCTAAATGACCAGAAGATGTTGCTGCCTTCGGGTGCGGCGTCATATGAAGAAATACCCCAGCCGTAGCCGTCGCCATCAGCATCATACAGATACCAGTCGCTTAAGTCCTCGCTGTCCTCAGCACCCCAGTGAAGGGTATAGGCTGCATTAGGATTGTAAACCCTGTAGCGCAGGTTGAAGAAGGGATCGTGGTCGTTCTCCCAAGCCACGTCGGCGGTGGTGGCGGCAGGATCAACGGTTACGTTCTCGGGAACGATGGGAGCGGTGGGATCTTCGATCTCAAGATCAACACGGTCGTTGCTGCCACCGATCGATACGGAGAACACATAGCTTACACCGCTAATGAACTCAAAGTCGTCAGCACGGCCACCAACGTTGCCATTACTTGAGGCAATCCACACCCTGTCACCAGGGGTCGGGTTGGTGATGCACCAGTCATACACACCAGCGGGAATCAGGATGGTCACAGCATCGTCAAGGACGATGTTGGTTGTTGTCAACGAGCCATCAGCATTATCGGGAATCTTGTACTCGAATTCCGCATAGGTTGCGGCAGATGCATCGCCATAACTGGTCAAACCACCAGTCTCAGGAATGATGGTGCCATAAGCCGTAGCATCGGCATCGATCAGCATCTGGTAGCCAGAGCCATCTTGCCATACATCGCCGGCAGCAAGGGTAACGCTTGCATAGCCAGAGGGAACATCACCACGCAGGGTGTTCACCTGTACCTTCTTAACCTGCAAAGTCTTCTGGGCAACTGCGCCAATGCGGAAATTGCCGAAGATGTCCAAGTCAGCCTTTGCATTCTGAGCCATCATCGGCAATGCCAATGCGGCCATCAACAAAATAAGAGAAAATTTCTTCATAAAATGAACAATTTAAAAGTTAAACATTAAAAAAATAATTATTTGTCAGCAAATCGTCATAATTAATAATGGTTTATTGCTCGAGTATTTCGCTAGTTTATAGCGGTTTAGTAACAGCTAAAACCATAAAACCCGAGCAAATGTCGCCTTACGTTATTGCAAATTACGTTAAAAATCCTGATATGTGCAAGTTTTTTGAGAAAAACTATTGATAATGTTGGGCATTGGTATTAATGTTATGCTGATAGGAGAGTTGTGCGTCAAACCTACAAAAAAGCACAGCGAATCAGCATTGTTTCATGGGGCCGTGCCCACAGTTTTATTACAGTTTTTTACCTATTAAGCAATATTGGCAAGAAAACTGCGTTAATAAGGTTAAATGAACCAGACCAAGCTCAGACATATCGCATTGTGGATAATGCTCGTGGTGATGGGGTGCGCAGTGTCGCATGCCCAGGATAATGACATGATTCTGAATCGCCCTTACGCCGACTCCAAGCCGTTACACTTCGGTTTCTCGGTGGGTATGAATTTCCAGAATCTTGCCATTACCAACAACGGACATCTCACATCTGACGGAGAGGAGTGGTACGCTGATGTGCCCGCTCACTCGCCGGGTTTCAGTGTGAACGTGTTGGCCGATTACCGTATTGCCGAGCATTTCAACATTAGGGTGTCGCCGGGCTTGTTCTTTGGCAATAAGGTGGTGAAATTCCTCAACTACCGCGGTAGCTCCGAGTTGCCTGATCAAACCCAGTATAAGCAGAGCCAGAACATCAAGTCCACCTACATCGTGGTGCCCTTTGACTTGAAAATGAGCGCCAAGCGTTATCACAACATGCGCCCCTACTTTACGGCTGGCGCGATGTATACGGGTGACCTGTCGAAGGACCGCAGCGAGCAACTCAAGCTCAAGAACAGTGACGTGATGCTCACGGTGGGCATGGGCTGTGATTTCTACATGCCCTTCTTCAAGCTATGTCCTGAAATCAAGTTCTGTTTCGGCCTGAAGGACATGCTGGACCGCAACCGCCCCGACTTGGTGGGTGTTGATGACCAGAAGTTGCGCTTTACCGAGAGCGTGAGCAAGATCAAGAGCAACATGGTGGTGGTGACCTTCTTCTTTGAATAATGTAAGATGACGATGAAGTTACTTGACATAAAACGCCTGCTTGCCGCTGTCACCTTAGCGGCATTCGTGACGTTGGGAGCATTGGCACAGGCCGATGCTGCTTTCTCTCACTCTTGGCTGGGACCGGGCTACTATAACCCTGCAGCCGCAGGTGAGCACAATGCCATTCACCTGACGCTCGGCAGCCGTATGCAGTGGGTCGACTTCAAGCATGCACCCATGAACTTCTACCTCACCGCCGATATGCCCTACAAACTGCTCGGTGAGACCCTTGGCGTCGGTGTCAAGGCTGAATTCGAGCGCATAGGTTTGTATACCAATACGCGTGTAGGTGCACAAATCGCCTATAAGCGCAAGCTGGGCAAGAATATGAAACTCAGCGTGGGTGTGCAACCCGGCATCTTCTCGCAAACCTTTAGAGGCAATGAGGCCATCACAACCAAGGAACAGGAGGAGACCCCCGACGAAGCCATCATCAAGCAGGATGTATCAGGAACGTCATTTGATGCCAATGCGGGTGTCTTTTTCTCGCATCCCCGGTTTTGGGCGGGATTTGCTGTTACCCATTTGACAGCGCCCAGCATCGAGTTGAAAGTCTCCCGTGAGGCAATCGACTACTATGAGTTCAAGATAAGTCGAGGCTATTATTTTATGGGCGGTGGCAATATTCCCATTAATAATACGTTATTTGAGATACAACCCTCGGCGATGTTCGCTGCATACCAAAAGGCATGGACGGCGCAGATCGCCACCATGTTGCGCTACAACCGCATGCTCAACATTGGCGCGGGTTACCGCTGGAAGGACGCTGTGACGGCTTTCATCGGTGTGAACTTGAAGGATGCCTATATCGGATATGCCTATGATTACCCCGTTTCGTCAATCAGTAAGGCAACTTTTGGCAGCCACGAGGTCTTTATTACATATAATGTGAAACTCGATAATCGCGAGAAGAATAAGAACAAACAAAAGTGCGTACGCATAATGTGATAATATGAAGAAACTAATTTTGATACTTTTGGTCGCTCTGGCGACTGTGTCCTGTGGCTCGGTCCGCAAGGGTGGCACTGGCGGCGGTGAGGTAACCGGCGTTGGCGCTACCGTGTTTAACGAGAACACGCCCTATGGAATGGTGCTCGTTGATGTCGGTTCGATGCGCGAGGGTCCCAATGAGAGGGACTCGGTTTGGGGCATTGACTCGACAGCACACGGCATCTCGGTCGACGCCTTCTGGATGGACGAGATGGAGGTCAGCAATTCCAAGTACAAGCAGTTTGTTTATTGGGTGCGCGACTCGATCATTCGCGAGCGCCTTGCCGATCCCAACTATGGCGGCAACGAGGAGTTTAAGATCGAGGAGGACAAGGAGGGCAATCCCGTTACACCGCACCTCGACTGGAGCAAGAATATCCCCTGGAAGAACCCCAGCGAGGATGAGGAACGTGCCATCGAGAGCGTTTACCGCATCAACCCCATCACGGGAGTGAAGGAGCTGGATGCAGCCCAGATGAACTACCGCTATGAAATCTATAACCTTACCGAGGCTGCAAAGCGCAAACACCGCTTTGACCCCACGCGTCGCGATTACAACACCGACCACGAGGTGGACATGACGGCTCCCACCATCAGTAAGGATACCGCCTTTATCGACGATGACGGCCGCATCGTGCGCCAGACCATCACGCGCGCCATGTCGAGCGACTACGACTTCCTCAACACTTACATCGTCAACATCTACCCTGACACCACTTGCTGGGTCAACGACTTTGAGAACGCCTATCAGGAGCCTTATGTGCGCATGTATTTCGCCAACGGCAACTACAACAACTATCCTGTTGTGGGTGTGAGCTGGGAGCAGGCCAATGCCTTCTGCCACTGGCGTACTGAGTTCCTCAAGAAGTCGATGGGCGAACAGGCTATCTATGTAGAGCCCTTCCGCTTGCCTACCGAGGCCGAGTGGGAGTTCGCCGCACGTGCCGGCAAGAACAAGAACAAGTATCCTTGGGAGGGCGACCTGCCGTTGACCATCGACGAGGGCTGCTTCTATGCCAACTTCAAGCCCGATGAGGGTAACTACGTCAAGGACGGTTACATCATCTCGGCTCCCGTGGGCACCTATGAGCCCAACGACTACGGCCTCTATGACATGGCTGGTAACGTGAGCGAGTGGACCTCGACGGCCTATACCGAGAGTATCGACCGCATGACCGACGACATCAACCCCGAGTACCGTTACTATGTTGCTCAGGAGGATCCCTACAAGATGTCGCGCAAGATTGTCCGCGGCGGCTCATGGAAGGACGTTGTGCACAACCTGCGTGCCGACCTGCGCATGTGGGAATACCAGAACGAGCAGCGCTCCTACATCGGCTTCCGCTGCGTGCGTTCCAAGGTGGGCATCGTCAAGGGCAAACGCAAAAACTGCTGCAAGGACTAACCGCCCTGAGCATCATTCATATCAATCAACGAATTATCACACTCAACATCTTTCATAGTTCAAGCAACAATGGGAAAAGTAAAAAGATATAAAAAGAAAGCAGGCCGCTTCCTGAAGAGTGACAGCGGACAGCGTTTTTTCAACTTTGCCTACAGTATCGGTGCTGCCATCGTTATTTGGGGTGCATTGTTCAAGATTCTGCACCTGCCGGGAGGTAACACACTGCTGTGTATCGGTATGGGTACCGAGGTGCTCATGTTCATCCTCACGGCGTTTGACAAGCCCGAGAAGGAATACCACTGGGAGGAAGTCTTCCCCGTGCTCGCCAGCAAGGATCCCGAGGATCGTCCCGACTTTGCCGGTGGCGGTGGTATCATCATCGGCGGTGCCGGTGGCAGCGGCGAGGGTGACATCAATGTCAGCGTAGCCGAGGCCAAGAACGCCGTAGGTCTGCCTCAAGGCGTGAACCTGAGCGAGGAAGACACCATGTCGCTCAGCGAGAGCATCGCCAAGATGGCTGCTGCCAGCGACCAGCTTTCACGCATGGCCGAGCTGACCGATGCTACCCAGCAGTACCTGAGCCAGATGGCAGGCATCAGCGAGCAGATGAAGAAGCTCCAGGAGACAACCACCGCGTTGAACGATGTGAGCCAGACCCTGCTCGGCAGCTATCGCGCCATCACCGACAACAGCCAGAACATCACCGAGAGCTCCACGGGCTATGTGGACCAGATGCAGGCCCTCAACCAGAATATCAGTGGCTTGAACACCATCTATGAGATTCAGCTCAAGAGCATCTCATCGCAGCTCGAGAACATCGACCGCGTGAACCGCGGCCTCAAGGACATCCGCGACATGTACGAGAAGAGTGCCGCCGAGAGTGCCCACTACTGTGATGAAACCGAGAAGATGGCTCGCTACATGAAGCAGCTCAACAGCGTCTATGAGAAGATGGTCAAGGCTATGACCGTCAACATGTACCGTCCTATGCCCGGAATGCCAGGCATCGACCCCGACGCTAACGACCAGGACGCTTGAAAGCGCGCTGGAAACGAGGAATAACACCGACAACCAAATCCTATTTTTCAACGATAGAGAGATAAAATAGATGGCAACCTCAAAAAATAAGAGCGTCAACCGCATGTCGCCGCGAGAGAAGATGATTAACCTCATGTACATCGTCTTGACGGCTATGCTTGCACTTAACGTCTCGAGCGACGTGCTCAACGGCTTCAGTCAGGTAGAGGACGGTCTGACTCGCTCCAACCGTACCATCACAGCACGCAACCAGTCCCTCTATGGCCAGCTTCAGGCTTTCAACGAGAAGAACCCTGAGAAAGGTAAAGTATGGCTCGACAAGGCTACCGAGGTGGTGAGTGCTACCGATGGACTATATAATTATATTGACTCGCTGAAGCTGGAAATCGTGCGCCATGCCGATGGTGAGGATGCCGATGTGAACAACATCCGCAACCGCGACAACCTGGATGCGGCAAGCGAGGTGATGCTGACAGCAACAGGTGGCAAGGGCAAGGCTCTCAAGGCGCGCATCGACCAGTACCGCCAATTCGTGACCTCGTTCCTCGAGGATCCCGAGAAGCGCAAAAACCTGGAAACGGCACTCTCGACCACGCCGCCCAAGTTGACGAATTACGACATCAGCAAACATACCTGGGAAGAGACCATGTTCGAAAATATGCCCTGTATTGCCGCCATCACACTGCTCACCAAGCTCCAGAACGATGTGCGCTATGCCGAGGGTGAGGTCCTGAACCAGATGATTACCAACGTGGACCTGGGTGACTTGCGTGTGAACCTGGTCAACGCCTTTGTGGTGCCCAATTCCCGTATCGTCATGCGAGGCACCAAGTACAGTGCACAAATCGTGCTCGCAGCTATCGATACTACCCAGCGTCCCGTTGTCTATGTTAACGGCGGTCGTTTGGGCAACAATACCGGTCACTACGAGGTAGGAACCAGCAAGGCCGGCAATTATCAGTACTCGGGTTGGATCGAGGTGCTCGGCCGCGATGGCAGCGTCACCAGGCGCGACTTCAAGGAGAGCTACACCGTTATCGACCCGCTGGCAACCATCAGCGCCACGATGATGAACGTGCTCTATGCCGGTATCAACAACCCCATCAGCATCGCTGTGCCCGGTGTGCCGCAAGGCAGCATCAGTGCCTCGATGACCAATGGTACGCTCACCAAGAGCGGCGACGGATGGATTGCCCATCCCGCCAAGGTGGGTTCGGAATGTGTCATCACCGTTACTGCCGAGATGGACGGTCAGCGTACCAACGTGGGCAGCACCACCTTTAGGGTGCGCAAGTTGCCTGACCCGACGCCCTTCATCACTTACAAGGACGCCAACGGACAGTCCAACCGTTACAAGGGCGGCAAGCCCTTCCCCAAAGCCCAGCTCATGGCCGCAACAGGTCTTGACGCCGCTATCGACGACGAAATCCTGAACATCGACTTCAAGGTCGTTTCCTTCGAGTGCGTCTTTGTCGATGCAATGGGCGACTATCACCCTGAGGCAAGCAGCGGTTCGCAGTTCACCGACCGCCAGAAGGACCGCATCAAACGCCTGCAGCACGGCAAGCGCTTCTTCATCAGGGGTGTGAAAGCAACGGGTCCTGACGGTATCACCCGCGAGATCTCACCCATCGAGGTCATCATCAATTAAACGAAACAAAAACTTGAACAACGAGAATATGAAGAGTCTTAGATTGATTATCGCACTGCTCCTCCTGGGCCTCGCCCTCGGAGGCAATGCCCAGGTGACAAAACGCACGGGCAGCGATACCCGCAAGAAGGACAAGAAGGACGGTACCGCTGCCGTCAGCGACAGGCAGCAGTCGTTCTATGAGGTCAAGGAACCCAGTGATGCTGACCTGCAATGGATGAAGGTCATCTATCGCGAGGTGGACCTGACCAAGGGCAAAAACGCTGCGCTGCTCTATCCCGAGATGCCCAACGAGGATGGTGAGAACCTCTACTTCATCATCATGCGTCTGCTGGCCAAGGGACAGATTTCGGCCTATGACTATCAGGATGAGATATTCAACGACGAGCACAAGGTCGATTTGAATGACTTGTTCATCAACTACAGCATCGATGCAGTTGAGGCCAAGGGCAGTACCGCCAAGAACCCCATTTACGAGTTCGAGGATGCCGACATCCGTGCCAACCAGGTGCTCAGCTACTACATCATCGAGAAGTGGGAGTTTGACACCCGCAGCAACCAGATGAAGGCCCGCGTCGAGTACCTGTGCCCCGTTCTCCATCAAATGGACGACTGGAGTGGTGAAACCGGCCGCTATCCCATGTTCTGGGTGAAGCTCAACGACATTCGACCCTACATGGCACGGCAGTATATTTTCACCGACGATGACAACAACCTGCCCCGCTACAGCATTGACGACTTCTTCAAGTTGAACATGTACACCGGCGACATCATCAAGACCAAGAACCTGCGCAACCTCGCTCTGAAGCAGATGTTCCCCGAGGAGGAAGCATTGAAGCATGCCCAGGACAGCATCGAGCAGCGCCTGCGCCGCTTCAACAAGGACCTGTGGGTTCCGCCTCTGGAGGAGCTGCAGGCACGTGCCGAGGCCGAAGAGAAAGCTAAGGCCGAAGCCGAGGGTGAAGGTGAAGCCGTTGACGAGAATGGCGAGAGCGAAGGCACGGTAGAGCCCGCTGCTCTTGACGAGGAGGAGAAGACTGTCACCCGCACTACCAAGCGCGGCAGCAAGTCCAAGGACAACAAGAAGAGCTCCAGCAAGTCTAAGTCCAAAAAGACGAAGATCAAAGAGCGCAAACCCAAGACCAGTACCCAGCAGGTCAACACTGGAGTACGATCGGTACGTAATCGCAAGAAATAGACTGCTTTTCTATTAAATGTTTAGGCGCTGCAAGGAGAATTGTCCCTGTGGCGCTTTTTCGCTTCAGTCTCAAGCAGTTCAATTTATCAGTAAAGATTTTGATGTTTTAGGGATATTGTTTATTTTTGCGGTTGAGAAAGAGTGAGGAAACGTGATGAGGACTATTCAATCTATACTATTGATTTTGCTGGCAGCCGTGGTGTTGAGCACGAACGCAGCGACGGTTGGCGCTGACGTTGCCAGTCAGGCGGCATCGCGTTTCCTGTCTTCGGGTCGTCATGTCGGCATCAATGCTTCCCCCGTGCCCATGAAATTGGCATACCAGGAGCCCTCGGCGGTGCAGGCAGATGCTGTTGACTATTATGTGTTCAATGCGGCTGATGGGAGCGCTTTTGTCATCATCTCCGGTGATGACCGAGCCCATGAGGTGCTTGGTTATGGCGAGGGTCAGTTTGATGAAAAAAGTATTCCCGACAACCTGCGTTGGCTGCTTGACCATTATGCCAAGCAGGTGGAATACCTTCACGCCCATCCCGAGGAGGTCTTCCCGATTCAGTCACCGTCGCCCCGAGACGACCAAAATCTTGTTATCCCAGAGATGCTGACGACCAGATGGGGACAAGGCTCACCTTATCGTAATCTGTGTCCCATGATTGACGGACAGCCGTGTGTGACGGGATGTGTGGCGACGTCGATGGCGCAGGTGATGAACTACTGGCAACATCCTGCGGTGTTGCCTGCGCAACCGGCCTATGTCACTTCAACAAACCATATTTCAGTGCCCGCCCTTCCTGCGGAATCCGTTGAATGGTGGCTAATGCAGGACACATACTCGCAAAATACCTATGACGAGGAACACGCCAATGCAGTCGCTATGCTGATGCGCTACTGTGGCCAAGCTTGCAAGATGGACTATGGTATTGGTAGCAGCGGTGCGTTGCCAACGAATCAGGTAAATGCATTTAAGAAGTTTGGCTACAATTCTAATATCGTTTTAATCAGTCGCAGTAATTATGCTGATAATGAGTGGAGGGATAAGCTGATAGACGACCTTTCCAAGATGCGTCCTGTGGTCTATACGGGGCATGGCTCATCTATAAATCACACTTTTGTCATCGATGGTTATGACGGCAGCAAGTACCATATCAACTGGGGATGGAACGGTTATCAAAACGGTTATTATGAACTTGATGCATTAACTCCCATTGGGCTTGTGCCCACTGACCCTCAAAAAATGATATACGGTCTGGTTCCATCTTCGGATTCATATAACTATGATTTCATTAGAAACGGTATAGCATATAATATCCTCGATGAGAACTCAGTCGCCGTTGCCCGCTACAATAACTATAGCGGCGACATTGTCATACCCGATACTGTTAGGTTTGGCGGACACGACTTTAGTGTAACTGAGATTGTCGCCAACGCTTTTTGGGGTAGTTCAATAAAAAGCGTTGTGCTGCCTCAAACGCTAATCTCAATTGGCGCGTCAGCTTTCGGCTATTCGGGTATTACTCAAATTAACATCCCTAACTCGGTCACATCAATCGGAAACAAATTATTCAGTGGCTGTAAAAGTCTCAAAACCGTTGCTATCAACTCACCATTGACCGAAATCGTCCAAAGCATGTTTGAGGGCTGTACTGCTTTGACGGCTGTTGATATCCCTGAAACTATAACCACTATCAGTGACAATGCTTTCGCTGGAAGTGGCTTGATTGACATCTCGCTTCCTCGATCATTGTTAAGCGTCGGAAAGAGCGTATTCAAGGATTGTGCCAGCCTCAATTCAGTTGCCTTCGGTTCAGACTCGCAATTAAGCATTATGGGTCAAAGTATGTTTGAGGGTTGTGCTGCTTTGACTGGTGTGGATATCCCTGAATCGATAACCACAATCAGTGACAATGCGTTTACTGGAAGTGGGTTGATTGATATGTCGCTTCCTCAATTAGTGTCAAGCGTTGGCAAGGGCGTGTTTAAGGATTGTACAAGTTTCACGTCAGTTGACTTCGGTTCAAACTCACAATTAAGCATTATCGGTCAAAGCATGTTTGAAGGTTGCACTGCATTGACGGTCATAGACATTCCGGAATCTGTGACTACTATTAATGATAATGCTTTTGCGGGCAGCGGTCTGACTGACATCAAGCTACCCCAGTCAGTGTCAAGTGTTGGTAAGAACATCTTCCAGAATTGTATTAACCTCACAACTGTTACATTCAATTCACAGTTAAGCATTATTAGTCAGGGCATGCTTGAGGGTTGTACTGCTTTGACTAATATTGAGATTCCTGAAAAAGTAACTACTATTAGTGACAATGCCTTCACGCGAAGTGGCTTGACAAATATCACGATACCCCCATCGGTCTCAATAGTTGGAAAAAACGCTTTTAAAGATTGTCTACAGTTGTCATCTCTGAAGCTTCAAGGAAATGCGCTGTCTATCGGTACTCAAGCATTTGCAGGCGCTCCGTTGACAAATATCATCTGTTCTGCCTTTAATCCACCAACAGCCAGTGCAAATTGTTTCAATTCTGAAGTGTACAGTAATGCTATCTTGCGAGTGTTGCCATCATCAGTGGGCCTTTTTCTAGATGTTGAACCATGGAAACGGTTTTCCCACATTGAGGCCTTTCTTGACAGTACTATTATCCAAATTGGAGATTATTGTTATCGTCAGAGCAGTGATTCCACACTCATCTTGTGTCTAAATCAGAATAATAGCGAAAGGATTGAAATACCAGAGGAAGTATTATATGAGGGGCGCACTTTCACCGTTGATGTTATCGGCGATTATGCCTTTTGGAATAATCATGACCTCATCACTCTTGTGATTCCACGTACAATTAGAGCTCTTGGCGTAGGCGCTTTTTCTGGTTGCAACAATCTAAAAGAGATCACTATCATGTCAACGGAGCTATCAATGGGTGATAAAGCTTTCGATGGTACAGCCATAGAATACTTGGCATGTGTGAGCGAGATTCCGCCGTCGGGAAATGCAAGTTGTTTCCCTACATCGGTTTATGATAATTGTTTACTTGCTGTACCGACATCTTCCATGTCCTTATATAAATCAACTGTACCCTGGTCCAAGTTTTCAAAAGTCATTTCTTTTGATGATTTGGTCATGAATAGTGAATTCTGTTATAATCTGACAGAAGATCATGGTGCCTGTGTCTTCAGGTATTTTGGAAATGGCCAGCATGTGACCGTTCCTGAGACCTTGGTCATTGATGATGTGGCCTACCCAGTCTGGGTTATTGGTGACTATGTGTTCAAGGGGCATAGTGAAATCAATTCGGTAACACTTCCCGCTACACTTCGCCATATCGGAGCGTATGCATTCGACCATTGCACTAATTTAAATGGAATTGTTTTTCCTGATTCGTTGGAATACATCGGTGACAATGCTTTTGCCAATTGCAGCCAATTGACTGAAATTGTTTTGCCGAATTCGGTAACGCATATAGGTGATCAGGTGTTTTACGGTGATACACAATTAAAACAAGCAATATTAGGGAACGGAATCACAGAAATCCCGCATCAGGCTTTCAATAATTGCAGGGGTCTCATGAAGATATCTCTTGGTGATAATCTTCAATCTATTGGTCGACAAGCTTTTTTCTTTTGTGATAAGTTGGATAGCCTCTTTATCCCTCCGTCATTGACTTCAATAGGCATTAATTGTTTTGTGCTTTGCTCTCAACTGAAACATGTATTTATTTCGGATTTGGCTGCTTGGTGTGGTGTTAGTATTGCTGATTTATACGCTTCTCCATTTTACCCAGGTTCGGGAAAGTTGTATCTTAATGGGGAGGAACTCATCGAGTGTGTAATCCCAGATGGTATGACAGTTGTCAATGACTATGTGTTTGCTGGATGTACCAGCATTAGGCGCGTCATTCTGCCTGCCTCGGTGTCATCCATTGGCAAGGGATCTTTCGAGTATTGCAATTTGCTGGACACGATTAACATGCCTGAACGCTTGACCCGATTGGATGATGCTTGCTTCCTCAATTGTACCAAGTTGGAAAGAGTCATTATTCCAGACAGTGTTACGAGTATAGGGAATCAGGCGTTTTATAATTGTTCATCGCTATCGCAGTTGCAGTTTGGTAAAGCATTGTTGTCAATTGGGGTATGGTCATTCAATAAATGTGGAGCATTGACTTCATTAGAGTTTCCTGATGCACTGGAAGAAATAGGTGACGAAGCATTCAGAAACTGCTCCAATTTGTCATCAATCACTTTTGGCAAGGGACTCAAGACTATTGGAGGGTTTACTTTTGCTTCTTGTCCTAAACTGATTGAGCTGGAGTTGCCACACGGAGTGACCAGAATAGGCGATGGGGCTTTTAGGGATTGTTATGGCTTGACCGCGATCAGTTTGCCCGATTCTATCACCACTATCGGCTTAGCAACATTCACCAATTGCAGCAAACTGCAGCACATAGTAATACCTAAGACTGTAACATCTCTTGCTTATCTTGCTTTCTCGGGTTGCACATCATTGGAGAGCATCGTTGTCAAAGCGAAAGTGCCACCTGTCTGTGACACTTCTTTTGATAATGTGAACTATCAGAATGCTATGCTGCTTGTTCCTAAACAATCGGTACATGCTTTTATGGCGGCCCCTGAGTGGAAGCAATTCAAGTCGATCACGGGCGTTTGCATGCCTGACGTAATAGGTGACATGAACTGTGATGATGAGGTGAACATTGCAGATATCAATATCCTGATTGATGCTATCTTGACGGGTGAGATGGATCCCCTAATGGACGTGAATGGAGACGGAGAGTTGAATGTGGGAGACATCAACGAGGTCATTTCGATTATTCTTCAGCCGAATTAAGGTGCTGGCCAACGCGAGTGAGCGTGCGTCATCACTTCATAGCATGTAACATCAAGGCCCCCTTACCCTCAGAGGGTGAGTGCTAACGCGGGAGGATGCTTTCTTCTTCGGTTTTTTTTACAGGTGAGGCAAAATATTTCGGTTTTTTCTTTGTGGGTTGTGGAAAGAATATGTAACTTTGCAGCGCTAAAAATGGAAAGGAGGTTTGTTAACCTACTTTAAGAGACTGATAATCAATACATATCGACCATTTATTGCATCGCACGGCTCGTGGTTCGCCGGCGATGCGTCAGCAATATCGAACCGCAAAAAGAGAAAATAATTATCAATAAAATAAAACTTAAAACAAAACAAACTAATTATGATCATTGTTCCCGTTAAGGAAGGCGACAACATCGAACGCGCCCTCAAGAGATTTAAACGTAAAACTGAAAAAACCGGTGTCATCAAGGAATTGCGTACCCGTCAGGCTTTTGAGAAGCCCTCAATCACCAACCGCAAGAAGATGATGAAGGCTGTCTATGTACAGCAGCTTCGCAACCGTGAAGAATAATATATCGGATTGACCGTTATTTTGATCATCAAGTCGGGCTCGGAATCTTTTGGTTCCGGGCCTGATTCTTTTATGACCAACAACCTGAATAGATATTCTTGGTGTCCTTGCCTGGCCGAAGGCGTATGCCCGATTGAGTGCCTTCGGTTTGTATTTTTAATACGCTGTAAATGAGATATTTGAATAACTATTTGGTAAAAAATCAGCAAATGATAAGTCAACAAAAGGCCATTGTTTCAAATGCTTTTTTGACTTTTTCCTAATTCGATGTTTTGCCTTGGTTGTAATTTTGCGACACAGAAATTGATAGGACCCTCATAGGAGAGATTACCTGAATACTTGACAACCTTAACCATCAACATGAAAGCGATATGACAGCCGGGAAAGAGGAGCATCCGTTCCCGGCTGCCATGTTTTTTATTTTCACAACATCGAACGGGGATAATCATTCAGCTTACTGCATTTTATTCGTGTAATTGGCATCATCCTGCATAGTTTACTCATCAAGCCCCAAAGTGTAATGATCGTTCTTTCTTATCTTCTCGAAATGAGGGCAGAATGTTTAATTGATTAACTGTTTTAAAAAAGTTGTTTACATGTAAGGAATTTTGACGCTATCAGTGCTTGAAAATTGCTGGTTTTGTTGTAATTTAGCAGATTAAATCGTGCCAATTAAGGTCGTTAAATGCTAAGAATGAAACATATCTATTTGTTAATCACCGCTTTGTCGCTGGTGAGCTGCCCGTCGCTCTTTGCGCAGACGCAACTGGCCGAGCAGCAGCCCGGGACATTGTTTGCCTATCCTGTAGCTCCCGACACATGCTCCACACTCGAAGGTCGATGCAACTATATCCTCACCCATTTCTGGGACAATTTTGACATAAGCAAGTCGATAACCGATATGGCGGCTTTTGAGAACACCTTCCGCGACTTTGTGGACTTCTTCCGCTATGGCCATCGCAACGTTGTCATGGGGGTGGTGGCCGACCTGGTGAATAAGGCCCAGTCCAATGCGAGCAATCTGCAAAAGCTTGGTGAAGTGGCCGAGCGGGCACTCTATGGCCCCCAGGCCGAGTATTGGAGTGACGAAGTCTATGTCGCTTTCATCAAGCCCTTAGCTGCTTCCAAGCAGTTGCCCAGAGACGTGCGGGACTATTATGCCAAGCAGCTCGCGAGCATCAACGCAGTTCAGGTGGGTGCCCAACTCGATTTCGAGTACACGGGTATTGACGGTGCAAAGCACCGCCTGAGCGAGCTTGAGGCCAAGACCTTTATCCTGCTGTTCCTTGATGACAGCACCGACAGCACCATCGGCAGGCTTCGTCTCAGTACCGACGTCGCCCTCAACGCTTTACTCGAGGCGGGCGATGCAACGCTGGTCTGCCTGAGCACAAACAAGTACAGTGCCGATTGGGCGCAGCAGGCGGCAGGCTATGCCGACAATTGGTTGATGGGATGCGGAGAGGACCTTGTGCGCAACCTTGACCTGCGCTCCTTCCCTTGCTGCTATGTGCTTGACCAAGAGCGTACTATTGTAAACAAGAGCCTGTCGGTCGAGGGACTGATGTCGGCAGTGAATCCTAACTATTAATAAATTGAGCCATGACCGGATTTATCAAGAATTTGTTCCTGTATAGCGTAGGACACACCTACAGTAACCTGTCGCGACTGTTCCTGCGACTGTTCACGGGCATCATGTTTCTGCAGCTGTGCATCCGTCAGATGCTGAACTTCGACCAGATTGTGCCCACGTTCAATGGCTTTTTAGGCATGTCCCCCGAGGCATCGATGACGGTGCTCGTGGTGGCGGAGCTGCTGTGTGCCGTGTGCATTATGCTGGGTCTGCTCACCCGTTTGGCAGTCCTGTTCCCGCTGGGACTGATGATTGTGGCCGAACGGGCGATCATGTCTTCCCAGACCACGATTCATGATCAGTTGTTCAACTTTGCGCCAGGTTATCCCGTGATGTTCATCGGCATCTTTGTGTTCATGCTGTTGGCAGGGCCTGGCAAGATTTCACTGGACTATTTCATCGGCGCCTATTTCACTGAGAGCGTCAACGATGAGCAGGTGCTCGACAATGCTTAAACAGGTTTTCAGGCCAATTTGACGAAATGAATATCGCAGTACTCATATCAGGTGGCGTGGACAGCGCAGTGGTGGTTCACCAGCTCAAGGAGCGGGGTGAGGACCTGCACCTGTTCTACATCCGCATCGGCATGGATAACGACGAAGGAGACTGCAGCGCCGAGGAGGACATCGAAATGTGTTCGCTCATCGCACGCCGCTACGGCCTTCCGCTCGAGGTGGTGTCGCTGCACGAGGAGTACTGGGACCATGTGATGGAATATGCCCTGCGCACCGTTAAAGCCGGTTTGACGCCCAACCCCGACATGATGTGCAACCGCATGATCAAGTTCGGCTTTTTTGAGGAGCGCTGGGGCAAGGACTTTGAAATGACCGCCACGGGACACTATGCCACTACCGATGTGGTCGATGGCGTGAAATACCTCGCCACGGCAGTGGACCCGGTGAAGGACCAGACCGACTTCCTGGCGCAGATTACCTATGAACAGCTGCAACACGTCATGTTCCCCATCGGCTCCATGCCTAAGGAGGAGGTCAGGCGTATCGCCGAGGCGGCCCATCTGCCCAATGCGCATCGCCGTGACAGCCAGGGCATCTGCTTCCTGGGACAGATTGACTATAATGACTTCATACGCCGCCACTTGGGTGAGCGTCCCGGACCCATCATCGAGTTGGAGACTGGGCGCAAACTGGGTGAACATCGTGGCTACTGGTTCCACACCATCGGCCAGCGCAAGGGTTTGGGCTTGAGCGGCGGTCCGTGGTATGTGGTGCGCAAGAACGTGGACGAAAACGTCATTTTCGTTTCCAACGGCTACGGCACCGACAAGCAGTACGGACGCACGCTGCGTCTCGATGAGATGCACTTCATCTCGGGCAATCCCTGGGAGGGCGTTGAAGGCCCAGTGGACATCATGTTCAAGAACCGCCACACGCCGCACATCATGCGCGGCAAGTTCACGCATCTGGGCGACAGGCAATGGGTCATCGAGAGCGAGGAGGACGTGCAGGGCATCGCGCCCGGGCAGTTTGCAGTTGTATATGACCAGCAAGGGCACTTGTGCTACGGCAGCGGTATCATCACCGCTTAATGAAGAATGGAAAACGATAGCAAGAAAGATATTAATATTTAATATGGAAAATGAGGAATTAATAGAGTTGAAGGTGCTGGGCATCACGCGCAGCGAGGTGCAGGCAGGTGCCTATGCCCTGTTGCTGGAAAACGCCGACAGCACGCCCGATGAGGCAAGGCGCATCCCCATCGTCGTTGGGGCCGCCGAGGCGCAGTCCATCGCCGTTCATCTGGAGCAGGTGATGCCGTCAAGGCCGTTGACTCATGACCTGTTCGTCAGCATGTTCCATGCCTTCGGCATTGAGCTGAAGCGGGTCAACATCTATAGTTTCAAGAATGGTGTGTTTGCCGCTATGATGCACCTGAGCAATGGCATGGCCGACATCGATATCGATGCGCGCACAAGCGACGCCATCGCCATCGCGCTGAGGACAGGCGCCCGCATCTTCACCACCCCTGAGGTAATGAAGCTCACCAGCTATGAGTGGCGGCGTGGCGGGGATTACAAGCCCCAGCGACCCGTTCGCCTCGAAGACCTGCCGGTCGAGAAACTGGAGCGGCGCTTGCAGCACTATGTGGACAAGGAGGAGTATGAGAAAGCCGCCAAAGTCCAGAAAATCATTGCTCAGAAAACCAGTTCCGAGCAGGACTGATGCCGCTTGGCCAAAAAGACTACTTTGCAGACAAAACAATTAACTTTAAAACGATGATATTATGAAGAATTTGAAGTTGAGACTCATTGTGATGAATTTCCTGGAGTTTGCCGTGTGGGGCGCTTACCTGACCTGCATGGGTAACTACCTGGGAAAAGCTGGCATGGGCGATGTGATTGCATGGTTCTATGCCATCCAGGGTATTGTGTCGATTTTCATGCCCACGCTCATGGGTATTGTTGCCGACAAGTACATCCAGCCGCAGCGTCTGTTGGGCATCTGCCACTTTATCGCTGGTGCGGCAATGATTGTATTGGCCTATATGGGTATGACCAACCCCATGCCCAACAAGGTGGCATTTATCGCCATTTACACACTCAGTGTGGCCTTCTACATGCCCACTCTGGCGTTGTCTAACACGGTGGCTTTCACCTTGCTCAAGGACAACGGCATGGACACCGAGAAGGACTTCCCGCCCATCCGTGTGTTCGGTACCATCGGCTTTATCGCCACGATGTGGTTTGTCAACTGCGCCGTGATTGACAACGGCAGCTTTGGCTTCACGCTGGGCGAGAATCTCAACAAGTTCCAGTACACCTATATGCAGTTCATGGTTTCGGGCCTGTTGAGCTTTGTCCTGTTCCTTTACTGCTTCACCTTGCCGCAGTGCAAACTGGTCAAGAAGGAATCCAAGTCGCTTTCCGAGCAGCTGGGTCTCAGCGCCTTTAAACTGTTCAAAACCAAGAAGATGGCGATGTTCTTCATTTTCTCGGCAATGCTGGGTATGTCACTGCAGGTAACCAATGGCTTCGCTACGCCTTACCTGACTCACTTCAAAAGCGATCCTGCGATGGCCGACACCTTCGGCGCCAACAATGCTACGATGCTCGTATCGCTCTCGCAGATTGCTGAGGCACTTTGCATCCTTTTGATTCCGTTCTTCCTCAAGCGCTACGGTATTAAGGTCGTGATGTTGATTGCCATGTTCGCCTGGGTATTGAGGTTCTTCTTCTTCGGAGCCGGTAATCCCGCCTTCCCCGGTGTCATCCTCATCGTGCTTTCCTGCCTGGTATATGGTGTTGCGTTCGACTTCTTCAATGTCTCGGGCGGCATCTTTGTGGACAAGGAGTGCGAGCCCGATGTCAAAGCTTCGGCTCAGGGTTTGTTCATGCTTATGACCAACGGACTCGGTGCCACCATCGGTACCCTCGCTGCTGGTGCTATTGTTAACAGCCTGTGCCACTGGAACGAGGAAGGCTTCCTCGTGGGTAACACGGCTTCGAGCTGGAGCACCGCATGGTACATCTTTGCTGCATTCGCATTGGTTGTAGCCGTGTCGTTCATGTTCCTGTTCAAGTACAAACATGTCCGCAGCGACGAGCCCATCAAGCACTAAACACTAAACTTGCATTTATGCACCGTTTCTATTGTCCTGACATAGCCGACACGTTGACGCTGGGCGAGGAAGATTCCAAGCATTGCGTCAAAGTGTTGCGCATGGCCGAGGGCGACACCATCGAGGTGGTGGACGGGAACGGTAACCTATACACTTGCCGCATCGCGATGGCGCACCCTAAACGGTGCGCCGTCGAGGTGCTGGAGAGCGTTCAACAGTCCCCGCATTGGGGACATCGTATTGTGCTGGGCGTCGCGCCCACCAAGAATCTGGACCGCATGGAATGGCTCGTCGAGAAATGTGTGGAGATGGGCGTGGACCGCATCATCCCCCTGCGTTGCCACAATAGCGAGCGCACCGTGTTGAAGACCGAACGCCTTAAGAAAATCATGGTGTCGGCCATGAAGCAGTCACTCAAGGCGACACTGCCCCAATTGGACGAGATGACACCCATCGAACAGGTTGTTGCCATGCCGTTCGATGGCATCCGCTGCATTGCCTACTGCGATGAGCAACTGCCGCGCGAAGCACGTCACACGCTCGCGGGTGTGTATCGGCTTGGTAGCGACGTGATGGTGCTGATCGGGCCCGAGGGCGATTTCAGCCCTGAGGAGGTGCAGGCTGCCACGGCAACGGGTTTTGTGCCCGTGACGCTGGGCGAGAGCCGCCTGCGCACCGAGACTGCTGGCATGATGGCCGTCGCTGCCATCCATGCCATGGATATGGCGAAAACTTAATGGTCTGAGAGTCAAAATGATATTAATATAGCTAATGGCTGATTGCTGATAGCTGATAGTTTTAAAAAGATATGCTGAAAGAATTGCTGTCATCGTCCACCTTTTTCCTCCTCGCCGGTCCCTGTGTGATCGAGGGTGAGGAAATGGCGATGGACATTGCCGAGAAGGCGCTGAAAATCACATCGACACTGGGTATCCCCTATGTGTTCAAGGGTA
Organism: Muribaculaceae bacterium; assembly: GCA_017427945.1. Lineage (GTDB taxonomy): Bacteria > Bacteroidota > Bacteroidia > Bacteroidales > Muribaculaceae > Sodaliphilus. The sequence goes on from JAFRRT010000013.1 coordinate 20,755, forward strand.
GTTACCGGAAGGCCAACCGTTCCCGCATCGACTCGTTCACTGGCATCGGTGACGAGAAGGCGCTGAAAATTTTGCGTAAGGTGGGGGAAACCTATAAAATTCCGGTTGTTACCGATATTCACGAGCCGGTCGAGGCCGACATCGCCGCCGAGTACGTCGATGTGCTGCAAATTCCGGCTTTCCTGTGCCGGCAGACCGAATTGCTGGTGGCTGCGGCGCAAACGGGGCGCATGGTGAATATCAAGAAGGGACAGTTCCTGGCCCCCGAGTCGATGCGCTTCGCCGTGCAAAAGGTGCGTGACGCGGGCAACGACGAGGTGACCATCACCGAGAGGGGCACTACCTTTGGTTATCAGGACCTGGTAGTGGACTTTCGCGGTGTGCCTGTGATGCAGGCCTTTGCTCCGGTCATTGTTGACATCACCCACAGCCTGCAGCAGCCCAATCAGGGTGGGGGAGTGACAGGCGGCCGCCCCGAACTCATCGAGACAATGGCGCGTGCCGCCATCGCATCGGGAGCCGACGGCCTCTTCCTCGAGACGCATCAGGATCCCTCGGTTGCCAAGAGCGACGGTGCCAATATGCTGCGCCTTGACCTGCTTGAGGGCTTGCTCACGCGCTTGAACCACTTGAAGAAAGCAGTTAACATGATAGATAATCTAAATAAGTGAGGATTATGAATAAAAGAAAATTCATCATCGCGTTTTTCTTTCTCTTTGCCTGGGTAAGTCTCATGGCTCAGAGCACTGATGCGGAACTCAGAGATAAAATCACCAATGCGGTGATGCAGGTCTATGACGAGCAGATTGCCAAGGACCCGAACGATTACAACACCCTGTTTGCAAGAGCTCACCAGAACTATTACAACGGCGACTACCTCGCAGCCCTCTCCGATGTGAACCAGGCAATGCTGCTCACGCCCAAGAAGGACAAGGACCTCAGGTTTGACGAGCACATCCTGCGTGCACGCATAAGTGAGGCGAGACAAGACTATGCAAGCGAGATTGCCGACCTGAAGCTGGCACAAGAGCTGAAGCCCAAATCACTGGCTTGTACCGACCTGCTGGCAAAGGCGAACCTCAAGGCAGGAAACCTTGAAGCGGCCGAGAAAGCGTTCAGGACAATCCTGCATGCCGAGTCGCGTAACTACGATGCCATGTATGGCTTGGCCCAGGTTGAGCAGGCCCGTAACAACAGCGCTGCTGCACTCGCCCATGTGGATAAGGCTGTAGAGCTGTTCCGCACGACCCCTCAGGTGTACGAGAACCGTGCCGATATCTACTCACGTCAAGGTAGAATTGAAGACGCTGTCAAGGACCTGATTATGGGCATGAGTGTAGATAACGGCGGCAATGCGGCGCAACGTCTGTTCGACTTGAGCGATGATCACTATACCGACGTAATGAGCGCGCTCGGCAACTTGTCATTGACTGCCGAGGACGGTGGAGCGATGTGCCGTTTCTTGAGAGCTAATATCGCGATGGACCACAATCGTTATGGCCAAGCGTTGAGAGATATTAATTACATCAAGCGTAACCACTTGTATGACAGCGAGGTAATATATTATGACCACGCCAAGTGTCTCCTTGAGTTGGGACGTTTTGACGAGGCTCTTACGAGCATCAATGCGGCCATCGACCGCAATCCCTCACAAGCCGAATTCTACGTTGTCAAGGCGCTCGCAAGCTTCTATGCAGGCGGAGAAAGGAACCATCAACTGGCGATGGATGCCTTGAACAGTTGCTCGGCCATCATGCCGCAATATGTGCCCATGTTGATGACTAAGGCTGCCCTGTTGTCCGACCAGGGACAGGACAAGGAAGCACTGAGCTACCTCAATGCCGCTGTGGCCAATGAGCCTGCCAATGCCGAGGCAAGAATGGCGCGTGGATTGTTGATGCAGCGCTTGGGTGGTTATAACGATCTGCCCGTTAAGGACTTCAACGTGGTATCACAGCTGAACGATGACCTCTACAACCTCAAGGGTTTTGCTTTGAATGAACTGGGTCGTGACGCCGATGTCTTGAAGTGGACCGATGACATCGCTGCGGCCAACGTGCCCGGAGGTGAGAATTTTTATTATCTCGCAGCCCTCATGGCGGCAAGGGGTGACAATTACAAGGCAATGGAATATATTCAGCGTGCCATGTCCGGCGGCTTCGGCAGCCTCTTCCGTCTGCAGTATGATGACTTGTCGCCGATTAATCTCAAGTCGCTGCGCGAGGAGCCCGTGTTCAAGGAGCTGTTGCTGAAGTCCGAACGCAACTTTGTCGAGGCCGATTGATACGGGCGCCCTTTAGTAATCGCTGATATGAAGTTGATGAACCGTTGAGCGTTGAAGACATGAACTACGCTTCAAGGAAATTGATGGCTCTCGTGATGATGGCAGTGTCGGTTATGGCGCTGCTGTCGTCGTGTTCATCAACTAAGCATGTGCCCGAGGGCAAACTATTGCTTGACAAGGTCAAAATCAATCTTCAGGACCGCCACCCCGATGATATTGAGCCGGCACAGCTGGCCAACTACCTGAGGCAGGATGCCAATCACCGCGTTATGGGCGGATTGAAACTCCAGTTGGCGTTCTATAACCTCTCGGGAAAGAATCCCGATAACTGGTTCAACCGATGGATTCAAAGGGTGGGCACTCCGCCGGTCATCTATGACAGCACGCTCACCGTGGCAAGTGCCAACCAGCTCCATCAGGCCCTCAGCAACCGTGGCTACATGAACAATGTGGTGACCTACCGTGTGGATGCCGACAGTAGCAAGCGCAAGGCACGGGTGGACTTCGACATTACCTTGGGCGAGCCATACTACATCCGCTCCATTAGCTACGATATCCCCGACGAGGATATCAGGGACATCATCCTTGAGGACTCTGCCCGATTCACGGTGCGCAAGGGAGACCTCCTTGACTTCAACAAGCTCGAGGAATGGCGACAAAACATCACCAATAACCTGCGCAATAACGGCTATTATGCCTTTAACAAGGAGTACATCACTTTCACTGCCGACACCGCGGCCAACTCCAAGGAGGTGGACTTGACGCTCAACACACGGGAGCCTTACCGAAACGAGCACATGCCCTTCTATACCGAGCATCAGCCGTTCTTCGTGCGCAATGTCACCTATGTCACCAACTACGATCCTGTCTTGATGAATGACGGTTTTTGGGGCGTGGACACGTTGGTGATGGACGATGGGGTGAGGGTCTTCTATGGCGAAGACCATTATTTAAGGTCCGATGTGCTTGCCGAGTGCAACCATATTGAGCCAGGCGGACTTTACAGCACCGATGCAATCAACAGGACTTATCGGGCCTTAGGTCGCCTGAACACGCTCAAGCAGATCATGGTTGACATCAGGCCTGTGGGTGAAGTGGACGGCCAACTCATGGTTGATGCCTATGTGCTCCTGCAGCCCGAGAAGACTCAGACGGTGTCAGTTTCGCTTGAAGGTACTAACAGTGAGGGCGATATGGGATTCGGTGTGGGGCTCGATTACGAGCACCGCAACATCTTTAAGGGGGCCGAAGTATTTAGCGCCAAGGCAAAGGTATCCTATGAGAGTATTTCGGGTAACGTGGGAGGCCTTATCAATGACAACTACAGTGAATATTTCACCGAGTTGGGGCTGACGTTCCCGAAATTCATGTTCCCCTTCCTCAAGCGCTCATTCAAACGCAAGATACAGGCTTCGACAGCCTTCACTGTCAACTTCGACTATCAGGCGCGACCTGAGTACACACGTGTCATCGCCGGTGGAGGGTGGAGATATCAATGGACCGAGCGCAGCCGACGACTCTCTCATACGTTGACCTTGTTTGACTTGAGCGTCATCAGTGTGCCCAACTACGATGAGGAATGGCGACAAAGCATCATCAATCCGTTGCTGGGCTACAGTTATGATGACCACATGATTATGAGGATGGGCTACAACTTCTACCGCACCAACAAGGCCGAGGTGAGTGTGCAACAGATGGGGCGTTTCCAGCGTGATGTGTTCACCATTCGTGCCAATGTCGAGACAGCAGGCAACCTGCTCCACGCCATCTCACATATCTCAGGACAGGAGCCCGACGAAAACGGTAGTTATGAGGCGCTGGGCATCAGGTATGCGCAGTATGTCAAGGCCGATGCCGATTATGCCTTCACCCATTATTTTGACCGCCGCCAGAGCGTGGCTTTCCATGTAGGCGCGGGTGTGGCGGTCCCCTATGGCAACAGTGATGTGCTGCCGTTTGAGAAACGCTTTTACAGTGGAGGTGCCAACAGTGTTCGAGGTTGGGGCGTTCGCACACTGGGACCTGGTAGTTACAATGAAAGAAGTTCGGTGTACAATTTCTTTGACCAGTGCGGTGATATCCGCTTTGATGTGAACCTGGAGTATCGCGCCAAGCTGTTTTGGGTGGTTGAGCTGGGTCTGTTCCTTGATGCGGGCAACATCTGGACCATCAAGGAATATGAGAACCAGGAGGGCGGCGTTTTCAAGTTCAACAAGTTCTATGAGCAGATAGCTGCGTCTTATGGCGCCGGCATCCGCTTGGATTTCAAGTATTTCCTTGTGCGCATCGATATGGGTATGAAGGCGCACGATCCCGCGTCAGGCAATGAGCACTGGCCGTTGCTGCACCCCAGTTTCAAGAGAGACAGCGAGTTCCATTTCTCGGTAGGCTATCCCTTCTAATCGCTGTCTCAAAAATCAACTTTCATTTTTTTAAAAGATTACCTTTGTTGGTAAAAAATCATCGTTTTTTGGCCGTAAAGTGTCAAAAAATCTAAATAGGGCTATATTATTCGAAAAATTGTTAGGATTTTATGGTGTGGGCGTGACATATTTGCAGTACTTTTGTGGCGAAAAAAGATTGTTAAACTGTTCTACAAACTTGTGCAAGCCGAATTTTGATGAGCTTGCTCGATTTACTGAGGCGAAGCCAAGTTTAATTAAACCATTATTATAGAAATGACTGACAATAAGAGTTATCTGGAGCAAATGAGGCTTACTTACAGGCCTAAGTTGCCTGTTACGCTCAGGTGCCCCGTGCGCGCCGTCGAGGGTGAGCCCACCCAGTCGGTAGACGACCAAGAAGCCATCAAAGCGCTGTTCCCCACTACCTATGGCATGCCTGAATTGACTTTTGAACGTGACGATTCTGCTATGCCTCCCGAGAAGCCTTTCAACGTGGGTGTTATCCTCAGCGGTGGACAGGCTCCCGGTGGCCACAATGTGATTTGTGGTCTCTATGATGGTATCAAGGCACTGAACAAGTATTGCCGCCTCTACGGTTTTCTGGGTGGTCCCAATGGACTGGTGAAGCATCGTTACATCGAAATCACCGGTGACATGATTGAGGAGTACCGCAATACTGGTGGTTTTGACATGATCGGTTCGGGTCGAACCAAGCTTGAGACCCCCGAGCAGTTTGAGGCTGGTTTGGATATCCTGCGTGCGCTCAACATCACGGCTGTGGTAATCATCGGTGGTGATGACAGCAATACCAATGCCGCCGTGCTCGCCGAGTACTACAAGGCTCACGATGCAGGTGTGCAGATCATCGGTGTACCCAAGACCATCGATGGTGACCTCAAGAACGACCACATCGAGATTTCGTTCGGCTTTGACACTGCTACCAAGGTCTATAGCGAACTCATCGGTAATGTTGCCCGTGACTGCAACTCAGCAAAGAAATACTGGCACTTCATGAAACTCATGGGACGCTCGGCATCACACATCGCTCTCGAGTGCGCCCTGCAGACCAGGCCCAACTACTGCATCATCAGTGAGGAGGTTGAGGCCCGTAACATGACCTTGCACCAGATCGCCGAGGAGATTGCCGACATCGTGGTTAAACGTCACGATATGGGCATGGACTACGGTACCGTCCTCGTTCCTGAAGGCATCGTCGAGTTTGTTCCCGCTATGAAGACGCTCATTGCCGAGCTCAATGAACTGCTGACGAAATATCCCGAGATTTCCCGCCTGCGCGACATGGAGCAGAACGAATTCGTGCGCGAGCATTTGAGCGAGGAAAACCGTCAGATTTATGACACGCTTCCCGACGACGTGGCACGTCAGTTGACGCTCGACCGCGATGAGCACGGCAACGTCATGGTTTCACAGATTGAGTCTGAGCGTCTGCTCAGCCGCATGGTGGGCCATGTGCTTGATATGCGAGCCGAGGCTGGTGAAATTAAGCCCATCAAGTTCAAGACTCAGCATCACTTCTTCGGCTACGAGGGACGTTGCTCCTTCCCGTCGAACTTTGATGCCGACTACTGTTACTCACTGGGTTACAACGCTTCGCACCTCATCTTTGTGGGTGCTACGGGTTATATGTCGGCAATTACCCATCTGGGACGTAAGGCCCAGGATTGGGTTGCCTGCGGTGTGCCCATCACCATGATGATGAACATGGAGCGTCGTTCCGGTCAGGACAAGCCCGTGATCCGCAAGGCGTTGGTGGACCTTGAAGGTGCACCCTTCAAGCACTTTGTCGAGAATCGTGAGAAGTGGGCTCTTGAGACCTGCTATATCTATCCCGGTCCCATCCAGTTCTTCGGTCCCGAAGAACTCGTGGACAAGACTTCCTACACGCTCTTCTTCGAGCAGTTCGGCAAGTAATGTCCGCACTCGTTTAGGCTTATCGTCCCAAGGGCTCCCCGCCTGACAGACTTTAAGTATATAGTTAACTTCTAAACAGCTTGCTCCCCGTCTCTGGCTTATCAGGTGGCGGGGATTTTTTTAAGGAAATTCACGTCAAAAATGACCTTTGGTCATGATGCAATAAAACAGGGGCTTGCTACGTTTTACAGTAAAAGACTTTTTAAACACGATAAATTCATTATGTTCTCAGGAATAGTAGAAGAAGCGGCGCGTGTCGTCGCATTGCGTAAGGACGGTGGCAATCTGCACATCACGCTTAAGTGCAGTTTCACCGACGAGTTGAAAATCGATCAGAGCGTTTCGCACAATGGCGTGTGCCTCACAGTCGTGGAACTGCCGGGTGACGGTACCTACACCGTGACCGCCATTCAGGAGACGCTTGACCGCAGCAACCTGGGTCTGCTCAAAGTGGGTGACGAGGTGAACGTGGAGCGCTCGATGCTCATCGAGGGTCGCCTCGACGGTCACATCGTGCAGGGACACGTTGACCAGACCGCCGTGTGCACGGACGTCAAGGAGGTGGATGGTAGCCACTATTTCACTTTCAAGTATGAGGTGGCGCCCGAGATGGCTCGCAAGGGCTATGTCACAGTCGAGAAGGGTAGTGTGACGGTTAATGGCGTGTCGCTCACCGTGTGCAACAGCGAGCGTGACAGTTTCCAAGTGGCTATCATCCCTTATACCCGCGAAATTACCAACTTCCACTGCATCGAGGTGGGCACCGTTGTCAACCTGGAGTTTGACATCATCGGCAAGTACCTTGCCCGCTTGATGGAATTTGCGCTGTAAACGTTAAAGACTAAGGTCTGACGTCTAATGAAGAAAATAGGCATCATCAGTGACACCCATGCCTGGTGGGACGACCGCTACGCTCAGCACTTCGCCGACTGTGACGAGGTATGGCATGCCGGTGACATCGGCAGCGACGAGCTCGCCGACAAACTCGAAGCCATCGCGCCGGTCTTTAGGGCCGTCTGTGGCAACGTGGACGGGGCGAGCCTGCGTCGACGCTTCAAGGAGATGGAAATCTTTGAGGTCGAGGGTGTCAAGGTGGTGATGACTCACATTGGGGGGTACCCCGGCAAGTATGCTCCTGGCATCAAGCAGCGCCTGGAGTTGTCAAGGCCCAAGCTTTTTGTGTGCGGTCATAGCCACATCCTCAAGGTGATGCCCGACCGCACTCTGGATTGCCTTGTGGTCAATCCGGGAGCTGCCGGAGTTCAGGGCTGGCAAGTGGTGAGGACCCTTGTCACCCTTACGTTAGATCAAGGAAAAATAACCCACGCTCAAGTAATTGAGTTAGCCAAATGAAAAATGCGTTAACCATAGTGATGTTGCTGGCGGTAATGGTCTTGACAGGCTGTCACAGCAACGAGCAGAACTACCGCGAGGCCTATGAAAAGGCCGTTGAGCGGCGTCAAACGGGTATCGGGGCCGAAACTTATGCCAAGATTGAGGCGGAGCGTCAACGCTACACCCATGTAATCAACGGCGACAGCGTCAGGATGGTTTACATCAACGCCGACGTCGTCGACTCGACCGATGTAGCCAAGCCTTTTAACGTGGTGGTCGCTACTTTTACCCAGCGCATCAATGCCAAGAGCTACTGTGACCGCCTGCGCGAGGATTGCGGCTTCAAGGGCAGTTATATTCTTTTTGGCGGCCCCGAGAGAAAGTATTTTGTGGTTCTCGACTGCTTTGACCAGCAGGAGCCGGCTGCGGCCTTGCTGCACGACATCGACAAGAAGGTTTGCATGAAAATCCTTGAACCACTTCCCTGGATTCTCCGTAAACTCTAAAACAATGGCGATTGACAGGCATCACGCTTGTGTCGCCATTTTTTACATTAGTGAATGCTAATAACCAGCCGACTTTCAATAACTGATTAATTTTATTGTTTTATGAAGAAGAACATCTTGTTGTCATTACTTGCCGTTGTCGCATTAACCATGCAGGCAAAGGTCGAGGTAGAAGTATCTGAAACCGTTGAGTTGTTGAGCATCCTCTCACGAACGGCAGGTTTTCAAGAGTACAATATGGACATGGGCGGCCAATACACCGTTGATGTGGAAAACTGGTTCGCACCGTTCAAAGACCATCCCATGGTCGCCTATTATCAGGGTCTGCGAGACAATTTCCACATCGGTTACAATGCGCCCGTCAGCTTGGCCGTTAGCCTCGAGATAAAGGACGGAAAGATCATGATGGTGGGCAAGAAGGAGCTGCTGGACGACCGATGGCAGAACGTTGACCTCGACGACTTTGTCGCCCGTCTCAATCAGTTTTACACCGATACCCGTTTCCACGAGTTCTACAATCAACACCAGCCGTTCTATCAAGACATCTTGCGCAAATATGACACCAATGTGATGCAATATTTCCTTCAGGACTGGTATGCCCGATTCTATGGGGAAGAGCCCTCCGAGAAATACCGTGTCATCATCGGTTTCACCAACGGTGGACAGAACTATGGTGCCGACCGACAGGTTCCCGGGATGCCCAAGGAGAGCTTCTCCATTTGTGGATACTGGACCCACCCGCAGATGGGCAGTGTGTTGGATCAGGAAAATGTAAAAAAATATGCTGCGCCGACACTCATCCACGAGTTCAACCACGCCTTTGTGAATCCGTTGATTGAGAATGAGAAAAATGCTGCAATACTGGGCAACATTCCTCAGGCGTTGCTTGAATTGAACAGTGACATCATGAGGCAGCAGGCTTATCCTGAAGGCAAAACGGTATTCAATGAGAGTGTCGTGCGTGCAGCAACCATCATCTATATGATGGATAACGGTTTTTCGCCCGAAGAATTGAATCAGGAGTTGACCGATCAGGTAACGCGCGGCTTCACATGGATGCCCGAGCTGGTCACCGCAATGCGCGACTACTCAAGCCATCGCAGCAAGTATCACACGCTCAATGACTTCTATCCTCAGATTGCCAAGGTCCTGAACAAGTACGTCCAGAACGAGAAGAAACGCTTCGACAAAGCACTGAAATAAGTTTCATAAGGTAATGTGACTTACTGATTGCGGGTTTAGGAAAAAGGCAATTTCACAGAGCCTTCAAAAACAATGACAGCGGGGCCGCTTAAGTAAATGTGACCGTCGTCTTCGCGCCAATCTATGTCAAGGGTTCCGCCGTCCATGATGACGCGGGACTGACGGCCGCAACGGCCTGAAATTGCTGCCGCAACGGCTGTGGCGCAAGCTCCTGTGCCGCATGCCATCGTGATGCCGCTGCCGCGTTCCCACACGCGCATGCGTATACCGTCATCCCTTATCTGGGCAAATTCTATATTGCTGCGTTTGGGGAAACGTGAACTGTATTCTAGGCGGGGACCCTCAACCGCTACGTCCACGGCATCGATGTCGTCCACAAAAATGACATAATGGGGGTTTCCAATCGAGACAAACACTCCATTGGGCAGTATTTCGCCTTCGGGCAAAAACAGACACTCATCCTCAAAGACGGGTGACATCATATCTACTGTCACACTCTCAACGATGCCTGCGTTGTTGACGTCTAAGTCAAGTGTCTTGATGCCTGATGCTGTCATCAGGCGGATGTGGCGCTTGTCAGTCAAGCCGCGTTCAAACACATACTTGCCAATGCAGCGGCTGGCATTGCCACACATGAGCCCTTCAGAGCCGTCGGCGTTGAAAATTCGCATTGTGAAATCGGCATCGGTGGTTGGTGACTTGCCAATGAGCACCAAGCCGTCGCTGCCGATGCCAAAGTGGTAGCGGCTCAAGGCGACAGCGGCAGCCTCGGGGTTCTCGATAGAGCATAGGGTCGTATCGACAAAAATATAGTCGTTCCCCACACCATGCATTTTTATAAAGTGGATTGTCTGATTCGTCATAAAATAAGAAATAAGGTCTGCAAAAGTAATCATTATCCAGAAAAATATTCTAATTTTGTCGCCAGTTTTATCAACACTATTTACCTTAAATCAATATTATTTCTAATGCCAAAGTACAATTTTGACCAATGTATTGACCGACGTGGCACCCATTGTAAAAAAGTTGACATGTTGGATGAGGTCTTTGGACGTCACGATTTGCTTCCCTTGTGGATAGCTGACATGGACTTCCCTGTGTGTCCCGAAATCAGTGATGCTCTGGTATCGCGCTTCGGTGACCATCCCATTTACGGATACACACTTCCCTATGACGAGTATTGGCAATCGATTATCGACTGGCAACGTCGTCGCAACAGCTTCGAAATCAGCCGAGAAGAGATGACATTCATGCCTGGTGGAATGCCTGCTTTGGGCATGATCCTCAACTTCTACACCAGTCCCGGTGATCGCGTGGTGCTACAGGAACCTGTGTACTACGACTTCAAGGATGTAATTGAAGGGAACCGTCGATTAGCGGTGCGTAACAACCTTGTTCCCACCGGTGATCATTTCTATCGAATGGACCTTGACGACCTGGAGCGTGTGTTCATTGAGCAGAAACCACGACTCATGATAGTATGCAACCCTCAGAATCCTATAGGCATCGTGTGGAAAAAAGAAGAACTGCAACAAGTCGCTGCGCTGGCTCGCAAGCATAATGTGATCATCTTCAGTGACGAGGTGTTCGGCGACTTTACACTCTTTGGGCACAAGCACATCCCACTGGCGACAGTGAGCGAAGATGCGGCAGCTGTGACCATTACCTGTGGGTCGCCTGGAAAGACATTCAATATTCCAGGAGTAAAAAGCACTTGGCTGGTAATCAAGAACCCGGAATTGCGTCAGGAATTCTATCGTTGGGTGGAGGTGAACGAGTTGTGCAATGCCAATATCACGGCACTGCTCGCCACCGAGGTCGGTTATCGTCATTGTGAGCCTTGGCTCGAGGCATGCAAGCAATATATTGAACAGAATGTTCTCTATGTTGCTCAATACTGCAAAGAACATATTCCTAGCATATATGCCATCAAGCCGCAAGCGTCGTTCTTGATGTGGCTTGACTGCAGGCGATTAGGACTTGATCATGCCCAACTGGTGCGTTTTTTTGCCGAAGAAGCACATCTTGCTCTCAATAATGGCGAAATATATGGCGTTCCTGGCTATTGCCACATGCGACTGAATGTAGGAACTCCGCGTCAACGCCTTGAACAGGCTATGCATCAGCTTGAGGCCGCTGTCAAAGAATTATGATTTGAATCATTTCTTGAGCGTCAGTATTCTCTGTAAATGATGATGCCTGCACCGTCCTTTTTCCTGTGTTAATTGGTCAAAAATGCTTAAAAAATTTGTAGAGTGGATTTAATTGTGTAACTTTGTGACTTGAAATTTGCTTCTAATACAGCAACCAAGTTAAACCTTATCATAATGAGAAAATTACTTTTAGGAGACGAAGCCATCGCCCAAGGCGCGCTTGACGCGGGATTGAGCGGTGTTTACGCTTATCCGGGTACTCCCTCGACCGAAATCACGGAGTACATTCAGAATTCTAAGTTAGCGGTGGAACGCAACGTTCATCGCCGCTGGTGTACCAACGAAAAGACGGCGATGGAAGCCGCGCTGGGCATGTCCTTCATGGGCAAGCGTGCCCTGGTCTGCATGAAGCATGTGGGCTTGAACGTGTGCGCCGACCCGTTTGTTAACTCAGGCATGACCGGTGTGAACGGCGGTCTGGTGGTCCTGGTGGCCGATGACCCGTCGATGCACTCGTCACAGGACGAGCAGGACAGCCGTTTCTATGGCAAATTCGCCATGATTCCCACGTTTGAGCCCAGCACTCAGCAGGAGGCTTACGACATGATGGAGAAGGCTTACGAGCTGAGCGAGGAGGTATGTCTCCCCGTGCTCATGCGTGTGACTACCCGTATGGCTCACAGCCGTGCCGTTGTCGATGTCAAGGAGACTCCGCGTGCCGAGAACGAGATGAACTACAATGCCGAGGCAAGCCACTGGGTATTGCTCCCCGGCAACGCCATTAAGCGCAATATCACTGTTACCGGTCAGCAGACCGACCTCGAGCAGCGTGCTGTCAACAGCGAGTACAACAAGTACATTGATGCAGCCGACCACTCGATGGGTATCATCGCCACTGGTATCGCTTATAACTACCTGATGGAGTGCTACCCCGACGGTTGCCCCTATCCCGTGCTTAAAATCAGCCAATATCCCATGCCCAAGGAGCTCATCCGCCGCATGACTGCCGATTGCGACTCTGTGCTCATCGCCGAGGAGGGCCAACCCTTCGTCGAGGATCTGGTGCGTGGTGTGATGCCCGGCAATGCTGTCATCAAGGGCCGCCTCTCAGGCGAGCTGCCCCGCACTGGCGAGTTGAGTCCTGACGCGCTGAAGAAGGCTCTTGGCCTTCCCGTAAGCGAGGGTTATCCCAGCTGCGAGAATGTGGCTCCGCGTCCCCCTGCATTATGTCAGGGCTGCGGTCACCGCGATGTTTACACGGCCCTCAACGAGGTGCTGAAAGAGTATCCCAATGCCCGTGTATTCGGCGACATCGGTTGCTACACCCTGGGCTTCATGCCGCCGTTTAAGGCCATCCACTCGTGCGTTGACATGGGCGCTAGCATCACCATGGCCAAGGGTGCCAGCGATGCAGGCCAGTGGCCCGCTGTTGCCATCATTGGTGACTCGACCTTTACCCACTCGGGTATGACGGGCTTGCTCGATGCCATCAACGAGAATGCCAACATTACCGTCATCATCAGCGACAACCTCACCACTGCCATGACCGGCGGACAGGACTCGGCTGGTACCAATAAGTTCGAGGCCATCTGTCGCGGACTGGGTATGACCGACGAGCACCTCAAGGTGGTCGTTCCCCTGCCCAAGAATATGCCCGAAATCACGCAGATTCTGCGTGACGAGATAAACTATCGCGGCACTAGCGTGATCATCCCGCGCCGCGAGTGCATGCAAACATTACAACGTCATCTCAAACAAAAGAAAGCACAGGAGGCAAAGCAATGAAAACCGATATCATTTTGTGCGGCGTTGGAGGACAAGGCATCCTCTCTATCGCCACCGTGATTGGCGAGGCAGCCATGCACGAGAACCTTTATATCAAGCAGGCCGAGGTGCACGGCATGTCGCAGCGCGGCGGTGACGTGCAGTCCAACCTGCGCATCAGCAGCAACCCCATCAACAGCGACTTGATCGCCCTGGGTTCGGCAGATGTCATCATCTCGATGGAACCCATGGAGGCGTTGCGTTACCTGCCTTATCTGAACAAGGAGGGCTGGATTATCACCTCGAGCAAACCCTTTGTCAACATCCCCAACTACCCCGAGTTGGAGACCGTGATGGCCGACTTGAACAAGGTCAAGAACGTCATCATTCTCGACATCGAGCAGCTGGCTAAGGACAACGAGATTCCCCGCTCGGCCAACGTTATCTTGCTGGGTGCCGCCCAAAAGGCCCTTGGCATTGAGTATGACAAGCTGGAGAACGCCATCCGCCGCGTCTTTGGCCGCAAGGGCGACGCTGTAGTTGATGCTAACCTCAAGGCACTTGCCATCGGAAAGGAGGCTCAGCGATGAGACCCACACCCATTAGCCGCGAGATCATCGACCGCGCGATTGACGAGTATGGCATCATCGACTATGCTAATGCCACCATCCGTGAGGTGAAAGCCATCGCCGAGCGTGCCGAGCGCGAGTCGGGGCAGGAATTCATCAAGATGGAGATGGGTATCCCTGGTCTGCCCGCTGCCAAGATTGGCGTTGAAGCACAAATCAAGGCCTTGCAGAACGGATGCGCCCGCCTTTATCCCGCCTTGCCCGGTGAGCCGATGATCAAGGACGCCACCTCGCGCTTCATCAAGGCGTTTATCGATGTTGACGTGCCGCCCGAGTGCTGCATCCCCACTGTGGGCTCGATGCAGGGCACCTTCGCCTCGTTGCTCACCATTACCCAAAGCAACAAGAAGAAGAACAAGGCGTTGTTCATTGACCCCGGTTTCCCTGTGCAGAAGCTTCAGCTGGAGATTCAGGATGTCCCCTACGAGACCTTCGACATCTACGAGTTCCGCGGCCCCAAGCTGCGTGCCAAACTCGAGGAGTATATGTCTAAGGGCGACGTTTGCTGCCTTATCTACAGCAATCCCAACAACCCTGCCTGGATTTGCTTGACCGAACAGGAGTTGAAGGACATCGGCGAACTGGCTACCAAGTATGACGTTATCGTGCTTGAAGATCTGGCTTATTTTGCCATGGACTTCCGTCTGGACATCAGCAAGCCTTTCGAGCCGCCTTTCCAGCCCAGTGTGGCCAAATATACCGACCACTACATCATGCACATCAGCGGCAGTAAGGCATTCTCCTATGCCGGTGAGCGCATTGCGATGACCTGTATCAGCCCGGCCATCTTCAACCGCCACTATGACGACTTGTCGGCACGCTACGATGGCCTTCCCTTCGGCAAGGTGTTCATCACCCGCACGCTCTATGCCCTGTCATCGGGCACCAGCCACAGCGCCCAGTACGCACTTGCTGCGATTATGGATGCTGCCAGCAACGGTGAGTACCACTTCCGCGATGATGTAATCGTCTATGGACAACGCGCCCACAAGTTGAAAGAAATCTTCACCCGTCATGGCTTCCGCATCGTCTATGGCATGGATGGTGACCAGCCTATTGCCGACGGCTTCTACTTTACTATCGGCTATGGTAAGATGACCAGCGGTGAGTTGGCTCGCGAACTGATGTACTACGGCGTGAGCGCCATCTGCCTGGCCACTACCGGCTCATGGCAGGAAGGTCTGCGTGTATGTACCTCGTTCATCCAGGACCACCAGTACGAGATTCTCGATGAGCGCATGGCCATCTTCGCCGAGAACAACCCGATTAAATAGAGGTGATTTGTTAAGAAACTGTATTTAACGCACACACCCTGCGGGAGCCGCCACACCGGACGGCCCCCGCAGTTGTTATTCAAGTGATTTTATTGCTCGGTGATTGTGTGAAAGTAGGGGTGCCAGGCGTTGGAGACCTGATAGGCGGTGGTTGCGCCTGCGGGGACGTGCAGGATGCGCTCTGTGTAGTCGTGTGACGGCAACTTGAAGGCGTCGGGAGCTGTGGCAACCAGCGAGGGGTCAGCGATACGGCAGACGACGGTCTTCAGAGCAGGACAGTTGTAGAAGGCTTTTCGGCTGATTGCTGTCACGGATTCGGGTATGGTGATAGCGTCGAGGAGTACGCAGCCATCAAAGGCGGCGTAACCGATGGCGGTCACAGTGGTTGGAATGATGGTGTTCTGGCACCCTGCGATAAGTGTTCCGGTAGAGGTTTCGATGAGGGCGTTGCAGCCTTCACGCGAATCATAGGCTGGATTGCCTTTGGCGACAGTGATGCTGGCGAGGGAAGGGCATTCTCGGAATGCCGAATTCCCGATTTTCGTCACCGATTTTGGAATGTTGATGCCGGAAAGTGACAAACAACCGCGAAATGATGAATTACCGATTGAAGTGATCGCATTTGAGATATTGATTTCCTTGAGCATGGAGCAGCCCATGAACTCGAAATCACCAATGGAAGTGACGGACTTTGGTAAACTGATGCTCTCCAGCGAGGAGCACCCGTCGAAGGCTGCTTGCCCAATGAGGGCTACTGAGTTGGGGATGGCGAGGGAGGTAAGGGCCGAGCAGCCGCTAAAGGCGGCCTCTCCAATGGATGTCACTGTGCTGGAAATGTTGATGCAGGATAGGGATGTGCAACCTGTGAACGCGTAATCGCCAATAGCGGAGACGGATGCGGGAATTGAGACCTTGGTCAGCATGAAACTGCCACTGAAGGCGTTGTCGCCGATGGCGGTGACGGTATTAGGTATGACAGTGTTCATGCAACCCGCAATCAAGATGTTGCTGGCGGTTTCGATGATGGCGTTGCAACTGTCGCGAGAGTCATAAAAAGGATTGCCACAGGCTACGCTCATGCTTTGGATTACGGGACAATGCTCAAAAGCAAAGGACCCGATGGACTCTACCGCAGCAGGTATTTCTACGCATTGGAGCGCCGTGCAATCAAAAAATGCCGAAGCACCGATGCTTTTCATCCCGTCAGGGAAACTGATATTGCGCAGGGCTGAACAGTTCCTGAAAGCGAAATCTCCCACCATGGCCACCCCGGCGGGAATGTCGATGCTGGAGAGTGTCGAGCATCTCGAAAAAGCATAATCACCAATGGCTGTGACTGTGGATGGAATGGAGGTGTTCATGCAGCCGGCAATCAGCGTGTTTTCTTCGGTTTCAATAATGGCATTGCACTCGTCGCGGGAATCATATCTCGCATTGTCGGGAGACACGCTCATGCTCGTGAGTGAGGGACAGAACTCAAAGGCTGAGCTCCCGATGCCCCTGACACTGCCAGGAATGTGAATGCTTCGCAGTGACGAGCAACCATAGAAGGCTTGATAACCGATGTTGGTGACCGTATTGGGAATGTTCACCCCCATGAGTGACGAGCAGCCATAGAAGGCCTCATAGCCAATAATGGTTACTGAATTCGGGATGAATATATGGGTGAGTTCTGTGCAAGCGTAGAACGCCCAATTACCGATGGCGGTAACTGTGTTTGGAATGACGGAATTGCTGCAACCGGCAATCAGAACGCCTGACGCGGTCACGATGACGGCATTGCAGTTGTCGCGCGAGTCATAGTAGGGATTATCGGCAGCCACATCGATGCGAGTGAGTGAAGAGCAGTTGCTGAATACCGCCACGCCAATCTCCCTGACTGAACTTGGAATGTAGACACTTTTGATGGAAGAACACCCCGAAAACGCATAAGAGTTGATGGTATCTACCTGATCGGGAATCATCAAATCAGCGATTTCCTCTCCGTTTAAGTATAGATGATGGGCATGATAGCAGGGATTGGCTGTCTCGGAGCCAAAGTCGATGCTACACCAGGCGCTCAAGTCGCTGATATCCACGCTGTCAAGCGCTGTGCAGCAGGCAAAGGCGTGTTCGCCGATGGAGGTGACTGAACCGGGTATTGAGATACTTGTGAGCGAAGCGCAATCCATAAATGCCGCTGGGTCAATGGCGGTGACAGTATAGATCATGCCGTTATGGGATATCATGTCAGGAATCGTCACATCGCCATTGTAGGGATAAATGCCTGGAGTGACGACAGCATGGTCGCCGTGGATACGGTAATAGATGCCGTCTATTTCCAGGTCCTGGGCTATCATGTGGCTGGGCAGGGCGAGTGACAACAATATCGTTATGATAATCTGTCTCATGATTTGCTCTGATTTTTTTGCAAAAATACTAGTTTTTCGGCGATTATTGTTGTCTTTATCCAATGCGGGAGCCCTCACCAGAGTGTCCCCGCATTAGTTTTATTACAGTTCTTTAACTTTATGGGCCAGGCTGTATAAATTTATTCGTCTTTTTTATCCTATACAAATACATGGAATCAATAGAGCCGTCCTCGAAAACCGGCTCTAAGACATCTCGATCACCTAAAGCGTGTAATTGATGCCCGCAGCCATCATAGTAATTCTTATTATGGGATGGAGAGTAAGATAGATTAACAATCTTTTTTTGTGGGCTCAATAGATAATCGTAGTCTTTGAAGTTTAATTCCCCTTTCATCTTATCTATGAAAAGACTATCATAGCAATAACCAAAATAGTCTGATAAATTCTTTCCAAGAAAATAATCTAATGACTCGTCATCATCAATGTAGTAATACGAAGTAAAGGAAGTCTCATCGTATTCATTATTTGGTACCTGGAAAGTCTTTACAAACTGAAAATCCACATTTCTTACTCGGTAGTAATCAATGAGATATCCACCAATGCCAAGAATGGCAACAGCCAAGACCAATATTATAATAAAAGATTTCTTTTTCATCTTTATAAATCGATGCTAAAGTGTTGCTAATGTTAGAACTCGAAGCCCAGGTTGACGTAGAGATAGACCTTCTTGGTGAAATTGCTCCAGCTAATTGAACCGCCCAGGGGACCGACGATGCTGTTGTAGGAATAGCCAAGTTGGGCACCCCAGATAGGCTTATTGTCAAAGATGCCGTCAAGTTTGTCGTTCTGTTTGGCCACTTGGCCTTTTACCAGAACATAGTGGTCGTTGAACACGCGCTGTTGTAATTTGAGCCCTGCTACCAGCACCTTGCTGTCCATGGCGTGGCAATGACCGAAGCCCGCAAAGGGAAGTTGCTGGGGATAGTATATGCCCAGACGGTTGCCGCCCATCATGTTGGCGGCGGTTGCAGGGATGTCGTCGCCAAACACCAAACGGCCATAGACCATGGGCTGCAGATGGGTAGTACTGGTTATCGGTAAAGTCATGCGCCACAGTGCCATCACTTCGCTGAATCCGATATGCCCTTTCCACTGGGCGAAATTATCGGTGCCGTAAGTATATCTCACATTAGCTCGCATACCCTTGCGGGTGAAGTACCAATGGTCCTCGGTGTTGTATTGTGCTCCTGCATGATACTTGAAGTAGTGCTCATTTTTCTTAAAGTTGCTGATGCTGTACTCGTTGCTCAGCACATCATAGTGGTGGTAATGTTCCCACGAGAGGCCTAAATCAACATTCAGGTTGAGTGCGTCAAACGAAAACAGCGTGGCATTGGCCTTCTGGTAGATGAACATCAGGTTATCTGAGCGGTGACCGCGTTGATACAGGTTGATGTCGTTGTGCCAGATTTCATAGGATAGGCCTATCTTGCGATGCGGTTTCAGACTCATGTTCCACGCCAGCTTGCCCATGGTGCGCTTGCCCAGCCTCAGGGTCAAGTCCACTCTCTTTTCCAAGCGGTCTCCATAGTAATAAGTCGCGCCGATTTGGGCTGCTACCAGCTCCTCGGTGTCGTATCGCAGTCCCACACTCGTCTTGATGGAGTTTTTGGCATTCTCCTCGTTTACGAGTTTGTTGGCTTGAGTGTTGTCAACGTCACTCAAGTGAATGAAGCTGTACTCGGGCATGTAGTCGGCGGACACACCAGCCTGTTTCTTGAGTTGCATGATGGCGTCCATCTGCGCCCTCGTGGCATCTTCTCCTCGCTTAATCAGCTTCTTGATGGCCGAGCGGTAGAAGTGGGCCGCCGAGTAACCCCTCACGGGAACACGAATTACCAGGTCGCAATACTTCATGTTCTCGAGGCTGCGGTTATGGATGTCGGCTCCCACTGATCGTTCCAAGATGTCTTTTGTTGAATAGTAGTCCTCGTTAAGTCCCAAATCGGTCAGCACGCCGATGACGATGTCGGCACCCATCTTGCGTGCCAGGTCGGCAGGGAAATTGTTCTTCGTGCCGCCGTCAACAAGGATATAGGGATCCATCCTCACGGGAGCGAACACGCCGGGAACAGCCATACTGGCGCGTATCGACTTGGCCAGCGAGCCATGGTCAAGCACGACTTCGCTGTCGGTAACCAGGTCGGTGGCGATGCAGCCAAAGGGGCGGGGCAGCGACTTGAAGTCGATGTCCTCAGGCTGGCGCAGGTAATGGCGCAACGTCTTCTCGACGTTGGTGCCGCGAATGAAACCACCGGCCAGCGTGTCTTTGCTGCTGTCCAGGAACAGGCGGTAGTCAAACAGGTAGATGTTTTGGCGCTCGCGCTCGTCAAGCGTCTGGTTCCTCATTGACAAACGGTCGCGCAAGATGTCGCCCCAGTCCATGCTGTTGACGATGTCCTCGATGTCAGTAGCATTGTAACCCACGGCATACATGCCGCCGATGATGCTGCCCATTGACGTTCCGGTGACCATGTCGATGGGCATGCCGGCCTCTTCCAGCACCTTGAGCGCACCGATGTGAATAGTGCCCATAGCACCGCCGCCGCATAGCACGACAGCTACTTTTTTGCGTTCAGTTTTTTCTTTTTGAGGTTGGGTGATGGGTTGGGCTACGATGCCGGCAACCGTCAATATCAGTATAAGAGATGAGATGAAACGTTTCATGTAAAAAGTCTATTTTTTGGCAAAATTACATATTTTTTTGATGATAATAGCTATCTTTGTAGTTTGAACAAAAACCATTGCTGTTATGAAAACTTATCTTGTTACCGGAGCCGCGGGTTTTATCGGCTCGAACTTTGTGAAGTATATCCTTGACAAGTATGGCGATAACATTGAGATTATCATTCTCGATGCCTTGACCTATGCCGGCAACCTCGCGTCCATCAAGGAGGAGATAGAGCGTTCCAACGTGACCTTCATCCGTGGCGACGTGGGTGACCGTGAACTGGTACAGGGCATCATGCGCGACTATGACGTGGACTACATCGTCAACTTCGCTGCCGAAAGCCATGTGGACCGCAGCATCACCAACCCGCGCCTCTTCCTCGAGACCAACATCCTGGGCACCCAGAACATGCTCGACTGCGCCCGCGAGGCCTGGTTCACGGGCAAGGATGCCGAGGGACATAACACCTATGCTCCCGGGAAAAAGTATCTGCAGATTTCTACCGATGAGGTCTATGGCTCACTTGCCAAGGACTTTGACGAGCCGCAGCCGCTGGAGGTAAGCGACGATGTTCGCGAGGTCATCGAGGGCCGCACCGACCTCAAGACCTATGGCCGCCACTTCTTCACCGAGGAGACGCCGCTGGCACCACGTTCGCCTTATTCGGCCAGCAAGACCAGCGCCGACCTCATCACCATGGCCTATCACGAGACCTACGGCCTGCCCGTCAACATCACCCGCTGCAGCAATAACTATGGACCCTATCACTTCCCCGAGAAGTTGATTCCGCTCATCATCAAAAACATTCTTGAGGGCAAGAAACTCCCCGTCTATGGCAAGGGCGAAAACGTTCGTGACTGGCTCTATGTCGAGGACCACTGCAAGGGCATCGACCTGGTGCTGCGTCAAGGCACCGTCGGCGAAGTCTATAACATCGGCGGCTTCAACGAGGAGAGCAACATCAACATCGTCAAGCAGGTCATCGCCATCATCGCACGCATCATGCACGAGGAGCCCGAATATCAGCAACTGCTCAAGTGTGACCTCGACGTCATCAACAACGACCTCATCGAGTTCGTCACCGACCGCCCTGGTCACGACATGCGCTACGCAATCGACCCCGGCAAGATTGCCCGCGAACTCGGCTGGTACCCCGAGACACCCTTTACCGAAGGCATCGAGAAGACCATCCGCTGGAACCTTGACCACCAGCCCTGGGTCAACAGCGTTACCAGCGGCGATTACCAACGCTACTACGAGGAAATGTACGGCAACCGCTAAACCACAACAAATAAAGAAAATAACAAGTAATATACAGCTGTTCTGTTATTAAAAACAGCTCAAACATCTTTTACAGAATTTTTGTCAATCCCAAATAGGAAAACCCTTGGGGACCAATGAGGATGCGATGCTAGCGCAATTGCATCTCTCCCCGCATTACAATTTCTATCAAGGCACCAAGCAGTTCAAACTTCTTGACTCGTACCAGATACGCCAAGTCCGCATCTGCTGCATATTCGAGATAAGCGGCCTACAAGTTCATCTTTTAGAAATTTTCCTTAAATTTGCGACATGAGATACGATAATATTTCCATGATTGGTGATGCTGACAATGTACGTTACCTGCTATATAAAAAAGGGGAGAGGGTCATGTTTGTGTTTGGTATTAATCCGAGTACCGCCAATGATAGCAGTCCAGATAATACGATAAGACGCGTCATGGGTTTTGCCGAACGAGAAGGATTTGATGGGTTTGCTATGCTAAATGTATACCCCCAACGTTGCACGAATCCTAATCTTTTGCATTCTGCTTGCGATGAAACACTTCACAAGCAAAACATGGCTATAATTGTTGACATAATTAGTCGACATTCAACTCCAGTCATATTAGTTGCTTTCGGCAATCTGATAGACAAACGGAAGTATCTAAAAGACTGCTTTCGAGACATTGCAAAAGCTCTTCGCCCCTATAATCCCAAATGGAAACAAATCGGGGAGCTTACGAAATCAGGGAATCCTAAACACCCTCTAATGGCAAAATATCAGCCATTACATGAATTTGATATAGATGTTTTTTTGAAATAAGCCCATCTTTTAGACTGTGATGGTCAAGTGTACATTAAACTTATGTCATCTCCTTGCTACACACCGATCCTCAATGCCAATTTTAGTTAAAAAAAGTTCGCAAAATTTGCGAACTTAATTTTTGTTGACTATCTTTGCAGCGAAATATAATGAAAGATGGAAATCGTTTTTGAAAAGGAGTATCTTCGTGAGCTGTACTACGAGGGCAGGACCAGTGACAAGAAGCATCGGTTTCAGCCGCAAGTTGTCAGCAGATATATCCGTGTGATGAATATTTTGGATTCTGTGGAAAGGGTCGAGGATTTGTTTCGTTATCATTCATTGAATTATGAAAAGTTGTCAGGAGATAAGGGAGGACTCGAGTCTGTTCGTGTCAATCATCAGTATCGATTAGAATTCAAGAGTTCTTTCAAAGATGAACAGAAAATGATCACCATTTGTAACATTATTGAATTGTCAAACCATTATAACAAATAAAGAGAATATGGGAAATCTTGGATATGGTGCATACCCAACACACCCTGGTGAGGTGTTGAAAGATGAGATTGAATATCGCGGAATCACGCAACGCAAGCTGGCTGAGAGCATGGGCTTAACCTATTCAGTCGTCAACGAGATCCTTAATGCACGCCGTCCGTTGACTGCCAAAACAGCGCTGATGTTCGAGGCGGCTCTCGACGTGCCTGCCGACTCCTTAATGTACTTGCAGTCGAAGTACAACATGCAGACGGCGCGTTCTGATAAATCTCTCAGTAATCTCCTTAAATCCATCCGCAAAATAGCGGCTGCGTTATGATTGTGTGATTTTTTATTAACTATGAGGTATCGTGTGGTTTTTGAATATCAGACTGAGGACGGCGCGATGAGCGACGTGTACAACTGTCGTGACGAGCAGCAGGCGCAGGAGAAGTTCGATGAGTTGCGCGACAGCCTCGAGCATGCCATCGACCCTGACAACAGCGAGGTGATAGATGAGCCCACGCACTACAGTGTCATCGACCGTAAGGATGGCATCTACGGCTACGTCCGCCTGCTTGCGGACTGAACCCGCTTTTTCGTTTCGAAATAAACAAATCTTAGCGGCATAGCGCCTTTGCGAGGGGTTATGCGGCAGGGTTGGCAGTTGTGGGTGACGATTTGTCACCTTATTATATAATATGCCTTGATGGCATGAGTTTTGAGGTGGTGTGGGGCAGAGACCCTTTTAAAAACTACGAATTACACTGCTTTATCTAATGATGCAGTTTGTTCTAATTTGCGTAATTCGCCGACAAGAAAAGAGTTCGATGCCATTTAATGATTAACAACTTAAAACTTAAGAAATAATATGCCAACAAAAGGAACTATTGGGGTAACGACAAACAACATCTTCCCCGTTATCAAGAAATTTCTGTACAGTGACCACGAGATTTTCCTGCGTGAGCTGGTGAGCAACGCCGTTGATGCCACCCAAAAACTGAAGACCCTGGCAGGAGCTGGTGAGTTCAAAGGTTCGACAGACGACCTGCGCGTCAACATCAGCATTGATAAAGAGGCTGGTACACTCACCGTGAGCGACAGCGGTATCGGCATGACTGCCGAGGAAATCGACAAATACATCAACCAGATCGCCTTCTCGGGTGCCGAGGAGTTCTTGGAGAAATACAAGGACACGGCCAATGCCATCATCGGCCACTTCGGACTGGGATTCTACTCAGCCTTCATGGTTGCCAAAAAGGTGGAAATACGCACGCTCAGCTGGCAGGAAGGCGCTCAGGCTGTGCGCTGGAGTTGTGACGGTTCACCCGAGTTTGAGATGGAGGATTGCGACAAGGCCGAGCGCGGCACCGACATCATCCTCACCATCGACGATGATGAGAAGGAATTCCTCGAGACAGCCCGCATCGAGGGCTTGTTAAGGAAATACTGCCGATTCTTGCCCGTGCCCATCATTTTCGGCAAGGAGCAGGAGTGGAAAGACGGCAAGTATCAGGATACCGACAAGGACAAGGTCATCAATGACATTGAGCCGCTGTGGTCGCGCATGCCTGCCGACCTCAAGGACGAGGATTACCTGAAGTTCTACCACGCCATCGAGCCCGGTCAGGACGATCCGCTGTTCTGGATTCACCTCAACGTGGATTATCCTTTCACCTTGACGGGTATCCTCTACTTCCCCAAAATCAAGAACAATCTGGACATCCGCAAGGACCGCATCCAGCTTTACTGCAACCAGGTCTATGTCACCGACAGCGTCGAGGGTGTTGTCCCCGACTGGCTGATGCTCCTGCAGGGTGTCATTGACAGCCCCGACATCCCGCTGAACGTGTCGCGCAGCTACTTGCAAAGCGACCGCGCAGTGAAGAAGATTTCGACCTATATCACCAAGAAGGTTGCCGCTCGTCTTGAGGAAATCGCCAAGAACCAGCCCGACGAGTTCGAGAAGAAGTGGAACGACATCAAGATATTCATCGAGTACGGCATGTTGAGCGATGAGAAATTCTGCGAGTCGGGCCTTAAGTTCGCCCTGCTCGAGAACACTGACGGCAAGTTCTTCAAGATTGAGGACTACCGCAAACTCATCGAGGCCGAGCAGACCGACAAGGAGGGTAACCTCATCTGCCTGTATGCCACTGACAAGGAGGCGCAGTATGCCTACATCAAGGCGGCTACCGACAAGGGCTATGACGTGCTGCTGATGAACGGTGAGCTGGATGTGCATTTCGTGGGCATGCTTGAGCAAAAGCAGGAGAAGGAAAAGATGCGTTTCTTGCGTGTGGACAGCGACGTGCTTGACAACCTCATCCGCAAGCAGGACGACAACAAGCCGCAGTTCAGCCTTGAGCAGCAGGAAATTGCCCAGACACTGTTCAAGTCCCAGATTCCGCCCGTCGAAAAGGCCGAGTTCAATATCGCTTTCGCCGCCATGTCGCCCGACGATCAGCCTGTGGTCATCACCCAGGCCGAATATATGCGCCGCATGAAGGAGATGGCACGCTTCCAGCCCGGCATGAGCTTCTATGGCGAGATGCCCGACATGTACAGCCTGGTGCTCAACACCAAGCACCCGCTCATCCAAAAGATTGTCGATTTGGCCGAGAAGTCGCTTGACGCCGAGCTTAAGCCTGTTGATGAAGAAATCAACGCCACACAGAATGTGGTCAAGGCCATCCGTGACTTGGACAAGGACAACAAGGGTGTGCCCGAGGACAAGAAGAAAGACCTCGAGGACAACGAGAAGCACCTGGACGAGTTGCGCAAGAAGAAAGAGAACATCATCGTCGCTTATGGCGCTGGTGAGAATCGCGTGCACCAGCTCATCGACATCGCCCTGTTGAGCAACAACATGCTCAAGGGCGAGGGCCTGGACCGCTTCCTCAAACGCTCCATCGGCATGCTCAAATGAAAACCGTGAGACGGTTTGATGTCTCTATGAAATAAACGAGGTGCGACCCTTATAGGGCCGCACCTCGTTGTGCTTAAAGGCTCGCCACGCCTTTTTTTTGCCATGACCTACGGTTTTTATTGATTTATGTATTATCTTTGCACGCAGAAACGAAAAACAATGGCATTACCTCACGATGAGGCACATTTTTAACCCTGAAAAGTAGATGAAAAGATTTTTGCAGCTGTTATCGGCAATGACCTTGGCACTCGCCCTGCAAGCCCAAGTACCGCAATTCTCCTATGTGGACTATGATTATTGGATTTATTCCAATCCGAACATAGAACTCAATTCCGACAATATCATGAACAACAAAATTGTCTTGTACACCACCAGTACAGGTCTGCAGCTCACGCTGACAT
Organism: Muribaculaceae bacterium; assembly: GCA_017427945.1. Classification (GTDB taxonomy): domain Bacteria; phylum Bacteroidota; class Bacteroidia; order Bacteroidales; family Muribaculaceae; genus Sodaliphilus. The sequence goes on from JAFRRT010000013.1 coordinate 47,193, forward strand.
CACCCCAGTTCAACTGTGTGGGAGGCCAGACAATTTCGATGAACGTGAAATGGATTACCGACCAGTGGAAGTCTTCCACTTTTGTAGCCAGCAAGGTAGCGCTTACCGCCGCTTTGCTCAACGAGCAGGGCGTGACGGTCGATTCGGTGACCTACAACCCGGTAGCATCTGAGATCAGCAGGACCAATTTTTGGGACCTGTCAATCACCGTCCCCAGGGGGATGAAGAAGGCGCGACTGCGCTTTGCATCCTGGAAGGCCGATGTCAACAGCAACGGTGCTGTCAACACGATTGTGATGACGACGTCGCTCAAGGGTGATGTAAACCTCGATGGGGAGGTAAATGTAGCCGACATCAACGCTATCGTTGATATCATCCAGGGCGGCACGGCGGCAGATAGCGTCATCCAGCGGGCCGATGTGAACGGTGATGGGGAAATTACTGTCTCGGACATCAACAGTGTGATAGATGTAATCATCAATTGATGTCCGGCACGTTCTGATGGCCAAAACTGGGCATTTTATACCCATTATAGTCATTATTGTCAAGAATTATTTGCACAATTCGAATAAATGGGTTACTTTTGCTTGTTTTATTGACTTTTGACTCCAAAAATGGCGGTTTTTTGAGAAAATATCGGTAGAAATGGTCATATTAGGCATATTTTTCTCTTAATGAACGTTAAATTTTGGTCGAATAAGAAAAATATATTACTTTTGCCACAAAATTTGTCTAATAATAGTTTTTTAAATTTTTAGTGAAATGAAAAAGATTATCTTGACTTTAGCCCTTTTGATGGGTGTGTTTGCTGCTCAGGCTCAGTCTCTGGAGCAGAACAAGTTCTTTGACAACATGTCAGTAACCTTGAAGGGTGGTGCTATCATGCCCTTCCAGGGTTATGCATTCTGGCCCAGCGCTCGTGGTATCTTCGGTATGGAGATCAAGAAGCAGCTGACTCCCGTCTTCGGTATGGGCGTTGAGGGTGAGGCTACCATCAACACCACCAGCTGGGAGAAGCCCGACAAGTACTGGGGTCCCAAGAGCCCGAACATCATCGACCACACTCTGGCCGGTCTGTTTGGTACCGTAAACCTGGGCAACCTCTTTGCTGGTTATGCTGGCAAGCCCCGCGCTTTTGAGCTCGAGGGTGTAATTGGTGCTGGTTGGCTGCACGCTTTCCACCGCGCCGAGGCTGCTAACATGTATGGCAACGACTACAACAGCTGGTACACCAAGGCTGGTGCTAACCTGAACTTCAACTTCGGTGAGAGCCGCGCTATCACCTTCAGCTTGAAGCCCGCTGTAGTTTGGGACATGAACGGTGACATCATGATTCCTTATCGTGACAACACCAATGCTCGTGCCCGTTGGAATGGCGAGCCCCACAATGGCAAGAGCCAGATGAACGCCAACCACGCTGCTGTTGAGCTCGAGGCTGGTCTGACTTATCACTTCAAGGGTAGCAACGGCGAGCGTTACATCACCTTCTGCCCCTACAAGTACAGCCAGGATGACATCGATGCTCTTAACGGTCAGATCAACGGTCTGCGCAACCAGCTCAATGGTTTGCAGGGTGACCTCGACGCTGCTAATGCACGCAACGCTCAGCTCCAGCGCGATCTGGATGCTGCCAAGAAGGCTGCTAACGCAAAGTCGGCTAACACCACCGAGATCATTGACAACTCAGCTAAGTACATGAACGTACTCGTTCACTTCAAGGTTAACAAGACCAACATCACCGCTGACCAGCAGCCCAATGTTGAGCGCGTTGCCCAGTACCTCAAGAACAACCCCACTGCCACTGTTGACATCAAGGGTTATGCTTCTCCCGAGGGTCCCAAGGACAACAACATCAAGTTGGCTAACGGCCGCGCTGAGGCTGTGAAGAACATGCTGATCAACAAGTACAAAATCGATCCCGCCCGCATCACTGCTAAGGGTTGTGGTGAGACCGACATGTTCGAGGAGCTGAGCTGGAACCGCGTTTCCATCTGCGAACTCATCGTTAAGAAGTAATTTGAAGACGCTCTAAAGCGTTAAAGAATTAACCAACACAATCTCCCCGTTGACATCTTGTCGTCGGGGAGATTTATTTATGCCCATACGTATTGAAAGAAATGCCCCGCATTGTGCCGCTTGTTCAGAAATTATGTTTAAATTTGCAGGTAAATAGAACATATCAAAGTAACAAAACGATTGCAATGATGATGAAAAAGATTCTTGTTTTGGCGGTTACGGCGCTCCTGTCTTTGCCGCTGTTTGCACAGGACAATAATGTGCTGCGCCACTACAGCCTTTCGCTGGGTATTGGTACTACCGGCGTGACGGCTGACCTCGGAACAATGCTCGGCAATTATGTCGGCTTCAGGGGTGGTATCGACTATTTGCCCAAGTTTGACTACAAGACCGACCTTAACCTCACTATGGTTAAGCAGAATGAGAATGGGGTGGTCACCTCGTTGCCTCAGAAGGTGGATGTGAAGGGTAAACTCGATAACACCACGGGCCATGCACTCTTTGACGTCTATCCTTTCAAGGAAAGAGGCTTCCACTTGACCTTCGGCGCCTACTTCTGCGGCAAAGAGAACATCGTTAAGGTATATAATGAGGACGAGGGCTCACTGATGAAGGTGGCAGACTTCAATGCCCGTCGTGGAGAGTATGCTGATGTGCCGCTGAGCTACGGTCTGCTTGCAGCCAAACTGGGTGACTACAACATCATGCCCGACGACAACGGTAATGCCAACGCTTTTATTAAAGTGAAGAAGTTCCGTCCTTATGTCGGCTTCGGCTTTGGTCGTGCCGTACCCAGGGAGTCGCGTCTGAATTGCCAGTTTGACATGGGCGTGCAGTTTTGGGGCAAACCTGTGGTTTACAATGGTGTGAACGGAGAGGTACTTACCAGCGAGGGAGCCAAGGGTCAGGATGACGGTATCCTGAAGGTGATCAGCAAAATCAGCGTCTATCCGGTGATTTCGATTCGACTCGCAGGTCGACTGTTTTAAACCGTCACTTGAAGATAAATAATTTATCCGCCTGTCTTTCAGCAAGAAAGAGCAGGCGGATTGTTGTTTTATCTACTTGAGGGAAATTCTCGTAATTCGCGTTGAAAATCTGTGCGTCAGCCCCCTAAAGCCTAATCAAGCAACCGTGCATGTTCCTGATCGAGCTGCCCTGCGAAGCGCTCGCGGATGATGCGCCCCACGGCGTCACCCTTGTTGATACGCTCCACAGTCATGCGTTGCAGCGAGTCATTGAGCAGACTGTCCTGTCGCACCATGCGCAATTCGTCCTCGCGCGTCAGCGACTTGTCGGCAGCTGCTTTCAGGTATTCCTGCCAGGTGGCGACACGCGTGTTCATGATGCTGTTGCGCTGGTTGACAAATCGTTGGTAATCATTGTTTTGCTTGCTCCCGCTTGCGTTCCAACTGTCGGCCTTGATGACGATGTTGATATTCCCCTGTTCAAGTACGAAATGGAACGGCTGTGTTGAGTCGTTGTCCCAGCGGATGAGGGCGACCTTAGGCCCATCAATCTGCCCCTTGAACATGAAGGTGTTGTTAGCACTCTTGTCTGCCCCGTAAACCCTCAGTTTGTTGTAACTTTCCTCCAGCACCAGCAACGTCGCGCTGTCGTGGCGCAGCGGTTCTTCCAGCGTGCATGTCACCGTGTAGTCCATCGGCTTGGTCTGCTGTTGTTTGTCACAACTCGATATTACTGTGGCGATGCATAGTCCCGCCAGAATCGTTATGGTTATAAAAAACTTTTTCATCATGTCTGCAAAATTACTGCGAAATCCGATAATTCTATGTAATTTTGTGGAAAATTAGATAACCTACTACATCAAACCCTAAACAAATGAAAACGAATAGACGACAAGGCTTGATATTGCTGTTGATGACTGTGATGGCTTTCACGGCCGTGGCACAGCAACAGTTCACGCTCGAGGACCTGAACTTCGGCGGAAAGAATTACAGGAACATGGTTCCCAAGAACCGCTCCCTTGCATGGTGGGGCGACCAGTTGGTGCACCTTTCGGCGGACACCTGCTGGACGGTGGATCCCGTAAAGGGCAAGGAAAAAGTGCTCTTTACCCGCGACCGCCTAAACAAGGACACAGGATTGTCGGCTGACTCATTACAGGTGATGTCGCTCCAGAGCGCCTCATTCCCTGAGTCGGGCAAGCCTCTGGTGATGCTCTACAACAATAATGAGCGCATGCTGGTCAACTTCAAGACGCGCAAGGTAGAGTGGCGGCAACGTCTTCAGGGCTCGCAGGCTGCCGAGTGGAACGAGGTGAGTCGTGCCAACGCCTATGTCGAGAACGATAACCTGTATGTCACTGATGCCTCGGGCAATACCCGTCAGGTGACAAGCGACGGCTCGCGCGACCTGGTCTATGGCCAGAGCGTGCACCGCAACGAGTTCGGCATCGAGGGTGGCTTGTTCTGGAACCCCGACGGCACGCGTTTGGCGTTCTACCGCATGGACCAGAGTATGGTGACCGACTATCCCTTGGTTGACGTGCCCGAATTGGACGATACCACACGTTATATTGCTGAGCCTGCTCCCGAGAAATATCCCATGGCGGGCCAGACGTCCCATCTTGTTTGGGTGGGCGTGCTTGAGGTGGCTACGGGCGACACGCTTTATCTCAAGGCGGGTGATCCTACCGACCGCTATTTTTCCAACATCGCGTGGAACCCCAATGGCAACATCGTCTATATGATGGAGGGCAACCGTGACCAGAATGTGGTGGACCTGGTGGCCTATGATGCCGCAACGGGCAACCGCATCGGTTCGATTTACCATGAGGAGCATCCCAAGTATGTCGAGCCACAGAACCCCATCACTTTCCTGCCATGGGATAAGGAGAAGTTCATCCTGTGGAGCGAGAAGGACGGTTACAACCACCTCTACCTCTATGACACCCAAGGTAATGAATTGAAGCAGATTACCCGTGGCAATTGGGTGGTCATGGACCTGCTGGGCTTTGATGAGCAGAGCAAGTCGGTCATTATTGCTGCCAATGCCGATAACCCCATTCAGCAGAACCTCTACCGTGTGGATATCGCCACAGGCGAGCGTGTGCGCATCGACGAGGGCGGCCATGGCTGGCATTACGGTTTGCTGAGCAGCACTGGCCGTTGGCTCATCGACAATTACCAGGAGCCCGATGTGCCACGCAACATCGCTATTGTGGACACCCGCGCCAATCGCCAGTATCGCTACTTCACGGCCCCTGACCCCTGGGAGGGTTACACCGTTCCTGAGTACCGCTGCGGCACCATCAAGGCGGCAGATGACGTCACCGACCTTTACTACCGCATGGTGATGCCAGTTGATTTTGACCCGACAAAGAAATATCCCACGGTGGTCTATGTCTATGGCGGTCCTCATGCCCACAATGTAGATGCCCACTGGCACTGGGGCAGCCGCAGTTGGGAGACCTACATGGCGCAGCGTGGTTACCTGCTGTTTATCCTCGACAACCGTGGTAGCGAGAACCGCGGCCGTGACTTTGAGCAGGCGACTTTCCGCCATCTGGGACAGGTCGAGATGCAGGACCAGATGCGTGGCGTGGACTTCCTGCGTACCCTCAACTATGTCGATACCACCCGTTTGGGTGTGCACGGCTGGAGTTTTGGCGGTTTTATGACAATTACCCTGATGACCAACTACCCTGATGTCTTCAAGGTGGGTGTTGCCGGAGGACCCGTTATCGACTGGAAATGGTATGAGGTAATGTATGGCGAACGCTACATGGACACCCCGCAGACCAACCCCGACGGATACGAACAGACCAGCCTCATCAGCAAGGCTGCCGATCTCAAGGGCCGCCTGCAGATCATCATCGGCCTGAACGACCCCACGGTAGTGCCCCAGCACGCGTACAGCTTCATTAAGGCCTGCATTGCTGCCGGCACTCAGCCTGACTTTTACGTCTATCCCGGCCAGGGCCACAACATGCGTGGTCATCAGAGTGTCCATCTACATGAGCGCATCACCCGCTACTTCGACGACTACCTGAAGTAATAATACCGTATAACGGTAATGAGTTGGAAATGCTTAATGGAGTACCCGGCAGTGCCGGGTGCTCCATTATATGTTAGTAGGCTCCTTTTCGAAATACTGTTTTCAATGAGCCCAATTCGCTGTTTTTTGAGCAGTTATCTATGTAATAGATAAAAAGTTGATAAAATATTGTTGTGAATGGCCGTAAAATAGGGGAAATTTTGCTATATTTGCAGCCAATATAGACATAAACCAATTAACTCCAAAAAATAAACATTATGAACAAACAAATCACATTGGAACAAGCCGTCGAGAAAGTGCATGACGGCATGACAATCATGTTTGGCGGTTTCTTGGGTAACGGCAGCGCCACCCAGATTATCGACGCCATTGTAGAAAAAGGTGTTAAAGACTTGACAATCATTGCTAACGACACCGCCTATGACGAGGTGGCTCACGGCAAGCTGGTCAGCAACCACCAGGTAAAGAAAGCCATCGTTTCCCACACTGGCACCAACAAGCAGACTGCTCTGCAGAAGAATGAGGGTACCCTCATCGTGGAATACGTTCCCCAGGGCACTCTTGCTGAGCGCATCCGTGCAGCAGGCGCTGGCTTGGGCGGCGTGCTGACCCCGACCGGTCTGGGCACCATCATGGCCGACGGCAAGCAGGTTATCAACATCGACGGTCAGGACTTCCTGTTGGAGAAGCCGCTCAAGGCCGACATCGCCTTCCTGCGTGCCAACATCGTCGATGAGTTTGGTAACATGGTATTCCTGGGCACCACCAACAACTTCAACCCGCTGATGGCTACCGCTGCCGACTACGTGGTTGTTGAGGCCGAGAAGCTGGTTCCCGTGGGCGAAATCGCTCCCGAGCACGTACATGCTTCAGGTATCTATGTTGATGGCATCTATGTCGAGAAATAACTGAGGACTAAAAACTAAGGACTAAGGACTGACAATGGAATACAAGACAATGATCAGACTGCGCATGAGCGCAAAGGATGCCCACTACGGGGGCAACTTGGTTGACGGAGCCCACATGGTTCACTTGTTTGGTGACGTGGCTACCGAGCTCTTGATTATGCGTGATGGCGACGAGGGCCTGTTCTGCGCCTATGACAATATCGAGTTCCTGGCTCCCGTCTATGCCGGTGACTTCATCGAGGCCGAGGGCTGGATTGACCGTGAAGGCAACACCTCGCGTCACATGATGTTTGAAGCCCGCAAGGTGGCTCAGGCACGTCCCGATATCAGTGCATCGGCTGCCGACATCCTCGAAGAGCCCGTTGTGGTATGCCGCGCATCAGGCACCTGTGTAACTCCTAAAGACTGCCAGAGGAAAGGATAAATTATGGACAAACTGATTATCACTGCCGCCATTTGCGGCGCCGAGGTCACAAAGGAGCAGAATCCTAATGTGCCCTATACCGTTGAAGAAATCGTTCGCGAGGCCAAGTCGGCTGTCGATGCTGGTGCTGCCATCGTTCACCTGCACGTGCGTTGGGATGACGGTACGCCTACTCAGGACCGTGGCCGTTTCCAGGAGTGCGAAGAGGCCATCCTCAAGGTGTGCCCCAATGTCATCCTTATCCCCTCGACCGGTGGTGCTGTGGGCATGACGCCCGATGAGCGTCTGCAATCGACCGACACTACGCCGCTGCCCGAAATGGCAACGCTCGACTGCGGTACCTGCAACTTCGGCGACGAGATTTTCGACAACACCATGCCCACCATGCGTGCCTTTGGCAAGCGCATGATGGAGCGCGGTATCAAGCCCGAGTATGAGTGCTTTGAGATGGGTCACCTCGACACCATCCTGACCATGGCACGCAAGGGTGAGGTGCCCGGAGCACCCATGCAGTTCAACTTTGTGCTGGGCGTGCCCGGTTGCACCCCCGCCACCGTTGCTAACCTGTGCTGGCTCGTCAACGGCATCCCCGCTGGCTCTACCTGGACGGTAACCGGCGTTGGCCGTCATGCCTTCCCGATGGCTGCCGCAGCTATCGCCATGGGCGGTAACGTGCGCGTAGGTTTTGAGGACAACCTATACCTCTCTAAGGGCGTGCTCGCCAAGAGCAACGGCGAACTCGTCGAGAAGGTGGTGCGCCTTGCCAACGAGCTGGGTCGTCCCATTGCCACCAGCGACGAGGCCCGCGAAATCCTGGGTCTCCCCAAGCGTAACTAAAACAAAAACAATTCAAATAATTAATCGTTTAACTATTAAACCTATTAAAAAAATGCAGAAACACGGAAACAGATTCGGTACTCACCGCGTCATTGAACCCAAGGGCGTTCTTCCTCAGCCCGCCAACAAGCTGGACAATAACATGGACGAGATCTACGACAACGAGATTCTCATCGATGTACAGACACTGAATATTGACTCCGCTTCATTCACCGACATTCACAACTATGCTAAGCAGCAGGCCAAGGATCCCAACAACGAGGCCGAGGTGATGGAAGAGATCAAGAAGGAGATGCTCCTTAACGTTGAGTTGCAGGGCAAGCACCGTAACCGCCGTACCGGTTCGGGTGGTATGCTCCTGGGTAAGGTAGAGAAGATCGGTGACGCCCTTAAGGGTAAAATCGACCTGCAGGAGGGCGACCGCATCGCTACCCTCGTTTCACTGTCGCTGACCCCGCTGCGCATCGACGAGATCCTTGAGATCCGTGCCGATGTTGACCAGGTGGACATCAAGGGTAAAGCTATCCTGTTCGAGAGCGGCATCTATGCCAAGATACCCGATGACATGCCCGAGAAACTGGCGTTGAGCGCACTCGACGTTGCAGGTGCTCCCGCACAGACTGCAAAACTGTGCCAGTATGGCCAGAACGTTGTGGTATTGGGCGCAGGTGGTAAGAGCGGTATGCTCTGCTGCTACGAGGCCAAGAAGCGCGTAGGCGTTACCGGTAAGGTAATCGGTCTCGCCAACAGCCCCAAGTCAACCCAGCGCATCAAGGACCTCGGCTTCTGTGACGTGGTCGAGAGCGTTGCTGGTATGACTCCTGTTGAGGTGTATGAATTGGTGAACAAACTGACCGACGGCAAGATGGCCGACGTAACCATCAACTGCGTAAACGTGCCCGATTGCGAGATGACCGCTGTGCTTTGCACCAGGGACGACGGTGTCGTTTACTTCTTCTCGATGGCCACCAGCTTCACCAAGGCTGCTCTGGGTGCCGAGGGTATCGGTGCCGACACGAACATGATTATCGGTAACGGCTACACCAAGGGCCATGCCGACTTTACCCTGCAGGAGCTGCGCGAGTGCCCCGAGCTGCGCAAGATCTTCGAGGAACTCTACGCTTAATCCATTTATCATCTGATTATGGTAGAATCAAGAAGAAAACAATTGTTCCCCGATGTCACCGACGAACAGTGGAATGACTGGAAATGGCAGGTGAAGAACCGCATCGAGACGCTTGAGGAACTTAAGAAATATGTGAGCCTTACCGCCGAGGAGGAAGAGGGTGTGAAACAGACCCTCAAGACCTTGCGTATGGCCATCACGCCTTATTACTTGAGCCTCATCAATCCCGATGACCCCAGTGATCCCATTCGTCGTCAGTGCATCCCCACGGGACTGGAAACCCATCAGGCTGCTGCCGACCTGCTCGACCCGCTGCATGAGGATGAGGATTCACCCACGCCCGGTTTGACCCACCGTTATCCCGATCGCGTGCTGTTTCTCATCACCGACATGTGCTCGATGTACTGCCGCCATTGCACCCGTCGCCGCTTTGCCGGCCAGACCGACAACGAGTGCGGCATGGACCGCATTGAGAAGGCGCTGGAGTACATCCGCAACACGCCGACGGTGCGCGACGTCCTGCTCTCAGGCGGTGACGCCCTCATGGTGAGCGACAACAGGCTGGAATACATCATCTCGGAATTGCGCAAGATTCCTCATGTGGAAATCGTGCGTCTGGGAACCCGCACTCCCGTGGTGTGCCCGCAGCGCGTGACACCCGAACTGTGCAATATGTTGAAGAAGTATCATCCCATCTGGATCAATACCCACTTCAACCATCCCAACGAGGTGACTCCCGAGTCGAGCCGTGCCTGCGAAATGCTTGCCGATGCCGGTATCCCCTTGGGCAACCAGAGCGTGCTGCTGCGTGGCGTGAACGACTGCGTCCACGTGATGAAGAGGCTTGTGCACGAAATCGTAAAAATCCGTGTACGTCCTTACTACATCTATCAGTGCGATCTGTCGATGGGTCTGGAGCACTTCCGCACCCCCGTCAGCAAGGGTATCGAGATTATCGAGGGACTGCGCGGCCACACCAGTGGCTACTGCGTGCCCACCTTCGTGGTGGACGCTCCCGGTGGCGGTGGCAAGACGCCTGTCATGCCGCAGTACATCATCTCGCAGTCGCCGGGTAGGGTAGTGTTGCGCAACTTCGAGGGCGTGATTACCACCTACACCGAGCCCACCGAGTATCACAACGAGTGCAACTGCCCCGAGTGCCAGGCTGCCCGCAAGAAGGAGCAGGTGGCTGCCGACAAGGCGGTGGACGGTGTAATCTCGCTGCTTGAGGGAGAACGTATGAACATCGAGCCTCGTGCCTTGAAACGCCATGAGCGTAACGAGGTCCGCGACAAGAAGTGAAATCATCCGCTGGTCTGTAAGGGGGCGTGAATGAACGCCCCCGCAGACCGACGGGTATTTTCCTGAGCAGTGCTTCCCTTCATCAATGAAATATTGCGTTACGATAGCCTGTCTATCGTCGGCCTGGAGAAAAATACCGGCAAGACCGAGTGCCTGAAGTATGTGCTCGACCGACTGCCTGTCCAGACCAAACGCATCGCGGTGACGTCAATTGGCATTGATGGAGAGACGGTGGACCAGGTGACACGCACCCAAAAGCCCGAGATTGTCCTGCGCGAGGGCATGTATTTCGGCACCAGTGAGATGCACTACCGCCAACGGCGTCTGGTTTCGGAACTCATCGACGTGAGCGACCAGACCACCTCATTAGGACGCGTGGTGACTGCAAAGGCTCTCACGGGAGGTAAAATCCTCCTGTCGGGACCATCCTCGGCAATCGGCCTCAGGCGGTGGATGCAGGAGATGAATCGCTTCGACATCGACCTAGTGGTCATCGACGGCGCCTTGTCGCGCATGAGTTCAGCATCGCCTGCTGTGAGCCAGTCATTGATACTGGCAACGGGTGCGGCCTACTCGGCCAACATGGCGACACTGGTAAGCAAGACCGCCCATGTGGTGGATCTCGTTAACCTGGAACTCACCGACGACGCTACCCGTCAACTGCTCATGCCGCTGGAAAAGGGCGTATGGTTCATCGACAAGGACGGTAACCTCCATGGCCTTGATGCCTTGACCTCATTGTCACAGGACATACGTTTCGAGGGGATTGAAGACTGCAAGACGCTCTACGTGGCAGGTGCCCTGGTAGACGGCTTCCTCGAGAAGGTGAGGAAGAACAAGAACCTCAAGCAGGTGGAACTGGTGGTGAGGGATTTTACCAAGATTTTTGTCACCCCTCAGCAGTTCAGGTTGTTCGTCAAGGCAGGAGGCACCATCAGGGTGCTGCAGCGCAGCAAACTCATAGCCGTCACCGTCAATCCCGTGTCGCCCAGCGGATATGTCCTCGACTCCGACATCCTGTGCGGCAAATTAAGCGAAGCCATCGGGCTTCCCGTTTTTGACTTATTAAAGAACAAACAGTGCAACTGAAGAATGTCATAGAATCGCCTTGCGGACTGCGCTTTATGCTCGACCATCTGGAACTGCAGTCGGGCTTTGCGCGCCGGTGGCTTCTCGACTCGTCGATGATGACCGACGGCGGGGAGATTGACGCTTGCTATGCCACGTTGCGCCGTTTTGACGATTTCGTCGAGCGGGCCGACAAGACCCACCTCGACACGCTGCAGTTCCGCTTGCAGGGCCTTAAGGACATCCGCACAACCATCAAAAACCTCAGCCAGGGTGCGGTGCTCGATGATATCGAACTCTTTGAGGTCAAGCATCTGGCTATCCTTTCGACCGATGTGGCCAAACTGCTCAACGAACAGGGTATGGCCGATGTGGTGGAAATCCCTGCCCTTGACGAGGTCATCAGCATCCTCGACCCCGACGGGATGAAGATAGCCACCTTTTATATATATGATTCCTATTGCGCCCAGCTCAAGGACCTGCGCAACCAGATACGCCAGAACCCCGAGCAGCAGGATGACCTTTTGCTGCAAGCCAGCGAACTGGAGGAGGGCGTGAGGAAAGACCTGAGCCGCCAGTTGCATCCCTTTGCGGCGGCTATCGAACAAGCGCAGCTTGCCTTGGCACGCATCGACGTGAATCTGGCCAAGGCGCTGCAGATGCGGCAGATGGCACTGACCTTCCCGTCAGTGTCGGCCGACGGGACATGCCGCTATGAGGCCATGTTCCACCCGCAGGTAAAGGCGGCCCTCGCCACACGCGGCAGGGACTTCCAGCCTGTGGACATCACCTATGGTATGGCCCCCACACTCATCACGGGTGCGAATATGGGCGGCAAGACCGTGGTACTCAAGACGTTGACCTTGTGTCAGCTGCTCTTCCAATTCGGGTTCGGCATCCCCGCGGCTTCGGCCCAAATTGCCGTGAAAGACGAGATATACTTCTGCATCGGTGACGAGCAGTCGGTCGAGAAAGGCCTGTCGTCGTTTGCCGCCGAGATGAAGAACATCGATGCCGTTATCAAGGCATCACGCGAGAACAAGAAACTGCTGGCGTTGATTGACGAGCCTGCACGCACCACCAACCCGACCGAAGGTGCCGCCCTCGTGTCGGCATTGCTCAAGGTGCTGACTGGCAAGGACATGAGTCTGGTCATGACAACGCATTACGATATAGAGCCGGGCGAGGCCCGCTGCCTTAGGGTGAGGGGTTTCGAGAACGGCGAGATGGATTACAGGCTTGTCGAGGTTCAGGACGGCGAGGTGCCCCACGAGGCTCTAAATATTGCTGCCAGCCTGGGCATCGACAGCGAGTGGATAGACATGGCCCGGACCATGTTGGCCCACCCAAATTAACAACGATATCACACTATATACTATATACACTATGCAAAAGAGCAAGTTAGGATTAGATTTTGAAAAAGTGGAGTACGCTCGTGGACTCGCCAAAGGCATTGCCGAGGATGTGCAGGCTTTTGTAGAGCAATACACGACGGTTGCCGTGGAGCGTACCCTGTGCCGCCTGATGGGAATTGACGGCGTTGATGACAATGACGTGCCGCTGCCTAATGTTGTGGTAGAGGCATTGAAAGACAAGGGTGTGCTGAACGAAGGTGCCTTGTTCTTCATCGCTAACGCCATGATTCAGACGGGAATGAAGCCGCAGCAGATTGCCGAGAAGGTCGCTGCAGGCGAGTTGGATATCACCAAGGTTGTCACCCGTGACCAGGCGCAGATTGCCGCTGTGCTGCAGCCCGTCATCGATGAGAGCATGACGCGCATACGCACTCGTCGCGCACGCCGAGAGCATTATCTCGAGACCATTGGCGAGGGTCCCAAGCCTTACCTTTACATTATCGTGGCAACGGGTAACATCTATGAGGATGTGGTGCAGGCTCAGGCCGGTGCCCGCCAGGGAGCCGATGTCATTGCCGTGATTCGTACCACGGGCCAGAGCCTTTTGGACTATGTGCCCTATGGCGCAACGACCGAGGGCTTCGGCGGCACTTTTGCCACCCAGGAGAACTTCCGCATCATGCGTAAGGCGCTTGATGAGGTGGGCGAGGAGCAGGGCCGTTACATCCGCCTGTGCAACTATTGCTCAGGTCTGTGTATGCCCGAGATTGCCATCATGGGTGCTTTCGAGGGTCTGGACGTGATGCTGAACGATGCCCTGTATGGCATCCTCTTCCGCGACATCAATATGCAGCGAACTCTCATCGACCAGTATATGAGCCGTATTATCAACGGTTTTGCTGGCGTTATCATCAATACGGGTGAGGACAACTACCTGACAACCGCCGATGCGGTCGAGGCTGCCCACACGGTGCTGGCTTCGGACCTCATCAACGAGCAGCTGGCCCTCATGGCCGGTCTGCCCGAGGAGCAGATGGGATTGGGCCACGCCTTTGAGATGGACCCGATGCTCGAGAACGGTTTCCTGCTGGAGCTGGCTCAGGCACAGATGACACGCGAAATCTTCCCCAAGGCTACGTTGAAGTACATGCCCCCCACGAAGTTCATGACGGGCAATATCTTCCGTGGTCATATCCAGGATGCCCTGTTCAACATGATTGGCATCTGGACCCACCAGGGTATCCAGCTGTTGGGTATGCCCACCGAGGCTATCCACACGCCGTTCATGAGCGACCGCTACCTCTCTATCGAGAATGCCAAATATATCTTCAACAATATGAAGAGCATTGGCGAGGAGATGCAGTTTGTCGAGGGCGGCATCTGCCGCAACCGTGCCAAGGAGGTCCTGGGCAACACCATCAAGTTGCTTGAGGAAATCACCAAGGAAGGCTTGTTCACCGCCCTTGAAAAGGGTATCTTCGGCGATGTGAAACGTCCCAAGAACGGCGGTAAGGGCCTGCAGGGAGTTACCATGAAGGGAGAGAACTACTACAACCCGTTTGTGGAACTGATGAAAGGCAAGAGATAATATTACATCACAAGGTTACGATATACTACGATTATGAGCGAAGGATTATATAGCATGGAAGCTAAGGATTTTGACAAAACCTTAGACTTCACCAAGATTAAGCCATACGGCGACACCATGAACGACGGCAAGGTGCAGATGAGCTTCACGCTGCCTGTGCCTTGTGGTGCCGAGGCTGTGGAGGCCGCCAAGCAACTGATCCGCAAGATGGGTCTGGAGAATCCCAGCGTGGTGTTCTACAAAGAACTGACGCCCGGTTTCACCTTCTTCAACTGCTACGGCAGCTGTACCCACACGGTGGATTACAGCACCATCTACGTTCCCAAAGTGGAGAGCGACACGATGGACATGTATGAGACCGACGAGTACATCAAGGAGAACATCGGCCGAAAGATTGTCATTGTGGGTGCCTCGACGGGTACCGACGCCCACACTGTGGGCATCGACGCCATCATGAACATGAAGGGTTATGCCGGCCATTACGGCTTGGAGCGCTACGAGATGATCGAGGCCTATAACCTGGGTTCACAGGTGCCCAACGACGAGTTTATTGCCAAGGGTATCGAACTCCATGCCGATGCACTGCTCGTCTCACAGACGGTAACCCAGAAGGACGTTCACATTAAGAACATGACCGAGTTCATCGAGCTGATGGAGGCCGAGGGCCTGCGCGACAAGATGATTTGCTGCTGTGGCGGTGCCCGTGTGACCCACGAGTTGGCCAAGGAGCTGGGCTTTGATGCCGGTTTCGGCATGAACACCTATGCCGACGATGTGGCTTCGTTTGTGGTCCAGGAAATGGTCAAGAGAGGAATGAAATAATTTTTTAAACAACATAATTAATCTCAAAACACTTATTGTTATGGATAAATATCAAATGAGAGAAGTCATCGCAAAACGTGCTGCAAAAGAGCTGCACGACGGCGATGTTGTAAATCTGGGAATTGGTATTCCCACGTTGATTCCTAACTATCTGCCCGAAGGCGTTTCTGTAACGCTGCAGACCGAGAACGGTGCCATGGGCATGGGTCCCTCTCCCGAAGAAGGCAAGGAGGACAAGAACCTCATCAATGCCGGTGGTGGCGCCATCACGCTGAATCCCGGTGCCTGCACTTTCGACTCGGCAACCTCGTTCGCCATCATCCGCGGCGGCCACGTGAACGTGTCGTTCCTGGGCGCTTTGCAGGTTGACGAGAAGGGTAACCTTGCCAACTGGATTATCCCCGGCAAGATGGCTCCCGGTATGGGCGGTGCCATGGACCTCGTGGTAGGTGCCAAGCGCGTGATCCTCACGATGGAGCATACCCAGAAAGGCAACCCCAAGATTTTGAAAGAGTGCACGCTGCCTCTTACCGCTGCCGGCCAGGTGAACATGATTATCACCGAGATGGGTGTGATGGACATCACCCCCGAGGGCATCGTGCTGCGTGAGCTCCATCCCGAGTTCACTGTCGAGGATGTGCAGGCTGCTACCGAGGCCAAGCTCATCATCTCGCCCGACCTGAAACCTATGGATGTTTAATTCCTTGTCTGCTGTCATGGAATATGATTTCTTGAAAATTGAGCGTAACGAGGGTGTTACCGTGATGAAAATCTCGGCGCCCAAGTCGCTGAACGCGCTCAATTCCACCATCCTGAAGGAGATTGACGCCTTTATCGGCTCGCTGGATGCCACAACGCGCGTGCTCATCATCACGGGCGATGGCGAGAAGTCCTTTGTCGCCGGTGCCGACATCTCCGAGATGGCTCACCTTAACGAGCCTCAGGGCACCGAATTCGGCCGTCTGGGCGCACAGGTGTTCCGCAAAATCGAGGTTTTGCCCATCCCCGTCATTGCTGCTGTCAATGGTTTTGCCCTGGGTGGCGGCTGTGAGCTGGCGATGGCTTGCGACATCCGCATCGCGTCGAGCAAGGCCAAATTCGGCCAGCCCGAGGTCGGTTTGGGTATCATCCCGGGCTTCTCGGGCACCTATCGTTTGCCCAAACTCATCGGCCAGGGCTATGCCAAGGAGATGATTTACACGGGCAAGGTCATCCGTGCCGACGAGGCTCTACGCATAGGCCTGGTCAATGCCGTTTATGAGCCTGAGGAACTGATGGACAAGGCCATGGAGATGGCTGCCATGATGCTCAAGAACGCTCCCGTGGCCATCAGCCTTGCCAAGCAGAGCATCAACGAGGGCTATGACCTCGATGCCGACGATGCCATCGGTTTGGAGAACAAACTCTTCGGCAAATGCTTCGCCACCAGCGACCAAAAGGAGGGCATGGATGCCTTCCTCAATAAGCGCAAGGCCGAATTTACCGGAGAATGATATCAAGAATAATTAATCATTAACAATCTATAAATTACCAGATTATGAAAATTTGTGTTATTGGAACAGGTACGATGGCCAAGGGTATCGTCAAGGCTTTTGCAGCCAAGATGCCGGTGGTCATGAAGAGCCGCACCCAGGAGAGCCTGGACAAAGCTATGGCTTCAATCTCCAAGGGCTATAACAAGCTCGTCGAGAAAGGTAAAATCACCGAGGATGCCATGAAGGCCATCCTGGCAAACATCACCACAACCACTGACTATGCCGACTTCGCCGATGCCGACCTCGTTATCGAGGCTGCTGTCGAGGATATGCAGTTGAAGAAGGACGTGTTCATGGAGCTTGACAAGATTTGCAAGCCCGAGACCATCTTCGCCACCAACTCGTCGTCGCTGTCAATTACCGAGATTGCCGCTTGCACCAGCCGTCCCGCTCAGTTCATTGGCTGCCACTTCTTCAACCCCGCCGACCGCATGGCGCTCGTTGAGGTTATCAAGGGTCAGCTCACCAGCGACGAGACCGCCAAGTGCATCGTTGACCTGACGACCGAAATCGGCAAGACCCCCGTGCCCGTTAACGAGGCTCCCGGTTTTGTCGTTAACCGCATCCTTATCCCGATGATCAACGAGGCAGTGGGTATCTTGGCCGACGGCATTGCCAGCGCCGAGGATATCGACAAGTGCATGATGCTGGGTGCCAACCATCCCATGGGACCCCTGGCCCTGGCCGACCTCATCGGTAACGATGTGAACCTCGCCATCATGGAGGTGCTCTACAACGAGTTTGGCGATCCCAAGTATCGTCCTCACCCGCTGCTGCGCAAGATGGTTCGTGCCGGACTCCTGGGCCGCAAGACCGGTGAAGGCTTCTATAAATATTAATCATCATTCAGCCCCTGGCTTTTAGTCACCATCCCCTTCATGGGAAAAAACTAAGAACTAAGGACTAAAAACTAATATAAAAATGGATTTTAGCTATTCAAAGACTGAACAACTGTTCCTGCAGATGGTTCGCTCTTTTGCAGAGAATGAGGTGAAGCCTCTCGCTGCCGAGGTCGATGAGCAGGAGCGCTTTCCTATCGAGACGGTCCAGAAGATGGGCAAGCTCGGTATGATGGGTATTCCTGTTCCCAAGGAGTATGGCGGGGCAGGCGGTACCGTCCAGATGTATATCATGGCTGTAGAGGAACTCTCGCGCGTTTGTGCCACGACAGGTGTTGTACTGTCGGCACACACCTCGCTGTGCGTAGCTCCCATCATGGAGAACGGCACCGAGGAGCAGAAGCAGAAGTACCTGCCCAAGCTCGCTTCGGGCGAGTGGATTGGCGCTTTCGGTCTCACCGAGCCCAACGCCGGTACCGATGCCGCCATGCAGCAGACCACCGCTGTTGACGCCGGTGACCACTGGGTGCTCAACGGCTCCAAGATTTTCATCACCAACGCTTCCTATGCCAACGTGTTCATCGTTATGGCGATGACCGACAAGTCGCTGGGAACCAAGGGTATCTCGGCCTTCATCGTCGAGCGCGACATGCCCGGTTTCTCCATTGGCAAGAAGGAGTTGAAGATGGGTATCCGTGGCAGCGCCACCTGTGAGTTGATTTTCGAAAACTGCATCGTGCCCAAGGAGAACCTCCTCGGCCCGCTCGGCAAGGGCTTCTCAATCGCTATGAAGACCCTCGACGGCGGTCGCATCGGTATCGCTTCCCAGGCCCTCGGCATCGCTCAGGGCGCTATGGACGAGACGGTGAAGTACACCAAGGAGCGCAAGCAGTTTGGCCGCGCTATCGCCAAGTTCCAGAACACCCAGTTCCAGATGGCCGACCTCAAGACCAAGGTCGAGGCTGCCCGCCTGCTCGTGCGCAGCGCCGCCTGGAAGAAAGACATGGGCCTGCCCTACAGCGCCGATGCCGCTATGGCAAAATTGTTTGCTGCCGAGACCGCTATGGAGGTGACTACCAAGGCTGTACAGTTCCATGGTGGCTATGGCTACACCCGTGAGTATCCTGTTGAGCGCATGATGCGTGACGCCAAGATTACCGAGATTTACGAAGGTACATCCGAGGTACAGCGCATGGTCATTGCCGGTCATTTGTTTAAATAATTCAAGGAGGACTGCAATATGAATATTATAGTTTGTGTAAAACAAGTTCCCGATACCACGGTTGTCAAGATTGACCCCGTTAAGGGTACCTTGATTCGTGAAGGCGTGCCCAGCATCATGAACCCCGACGATAAGGGTGGTCTGGAGCTCGCTCTGAGAATGAAAGATCAGTTCGGTGCCAATGTCACCGTCATCTCGATGGGTCCTCCCCAAGCCGATGTTATGCTGCGTGAGGCGTTGGCTATGGGTGCCGACCGTGCCATCCTGCTCAGCGACCGCAAGTTTGCCGGTGCCGATACCTTGGCAACATCCTACGCCCTCTCGGGCCTGTGCCGCGTGCTGGACTATGACCTTATCATCGCCGGCCGTCAGGCCATCGACGGTGATACCGCTCAGGTGGGTCCCGAGCTCGCCGAGCACCTCGAACTGCCGCAAATTACCTACGTCGCCGATGCCAAGCTGCTGGAGAACGGCAACCTGCAGGTCGATAAGGAGAATGAGGACGGTGTTCAGGTTCTCGAGGTCGAGGGCAAGTGCCTCTTGACCGTGCTCGCCTCGGCATTCGAACCGCGTTACATGAGCGTCACCGGCATCATGGAGGCCTATGACAAGGAAGTCGAGGTATGGAGTGCCGACAAGATTGACGTCGAGGAAGGCAAGCTCGGTCTTGCCGGCTCACCCACCAAGGTGTTCAAGTCCTTCCCCAAGGCCATGAAGGCTCCGGGCGAGGTACACGAGGTAACCCCCGAAGAGGCTGTTGAGCTCATTGTTAATCAACTCAAAGTTAAACACATCATCTAAAAGTTGGCGCTATGGATAAGAAAGATTATAAGAACGTATTCGTTTTTGCTGAGCAACGCGAAGGTGTTATCCAGTCGGTTGCGTTTGAACTTTTAGGTAAGGCGCGCGACCTGGCCGATGCCCTCGGCGAGAAGGTTGTCGCCATGTTGCTGGGATGCGGCATCAAGGACCAGGCACAATCGCTCATCGAGTATGGTGCCGACGAGGTTATCGTTGTTGACGCTCCCGAGTTGAAGGACTTCCTGAGCGAGCAGTATTCGCAGGCAGTAGGTCAGATTATCACCGAGCGCAAGCCCAATATCGTGCTCTATGGTGCTACCACCATCGGCCGCGACCTGGCTCCCCGCATCGCTTCCCGCCTCAAGACGGGTCTGACTGCCGACTGCACCAAGCTCGACATCGAGCCCGACAAGGACGAGCAGCCCGAATTCCGCATGACGCGTCCCGCCTTTGGCGGTAACCTCATGGCCACCATCATCTGCCCCAACAACCGTCCGCAGATGTCAACCGTGCGCCCCGGTGTGATGCAGAAGATGCAGCGCCAGCCTGGCCGCGAGGGTGTAATCACCGAGTTCGTGCCCAAGTTCGACGAGAGCAAGTTCAAGGTAAAACTCGTCAAGACCATCAAGGCCGACAAGCAGATGGCCGACATCGCCGATGCCAAAATCCTCATCAGCGGTGGACGCGGTGTGCATGACAAGGAAGGCTTTGACAAGCTGCAGGCCCTCGCCGACGTCCTCGGCGGTCAGGTGGCTTCGTCACGTGCCATGGTCGATAACGGCGTGATGCCTCACGAGTGCCAGGTAGGTCAGACGGGTAAGACCGTACGTCCCAACCTCTACATGGCTTGCGGTATCAGCGGTGCCATCCAGCACCTTGCCGGTATGGAGGAGAGCGACTTTATTGTTGCCATCAACAAGGACAAGTTTGCTCCCATCTTCAGCGTTGCCGACCTGGGTATCGTGGGCGACCTCCACAAGATCGTTCCCATGCTCACCGAGCGCATCAAGAAAGAACTCGAGAAGTAATTCCCAACTCCTCCTGAGTTGTGTCATAATTCATGTGCTGAAACATAAATCGTGCTTCGCACGAGAAATTAAACAGAATTTGTGTAAAAATTTAACAAGTAAATTTTATTTAATGTGAGTTCGATGAAATTATTAATTGTCAATCAGTGCGTTAGCAACTCCCCCTCTAAGATTAGAGGGGGCAGGGGGGCGTTGATACCCCAAGAGAAAGTGCTTTGATGGCAAATCATACTCCTCCGGCGCTACGCGCCACCTCCCCTATCTTAGGGGAGGAATTGAGTATCAGTAACTTATTGTCGTCGAACTCACGTTATTTATAATTTTGCTTAATTTCCCGCCCGTAGGGCGGTAATAATTCAGACAATTGCATTAGAACACACTCAACAAGTAAATCAAGGGCGGGTGCCACAACACGGCATCCGCCCTCGTTTTCTCAAACAACAATTAACACGAATACCCACAAATTCCCACAAATGGCCATGAATAAATAATTCATGACTATTCATGGCTATTTGTTGTTTTTTATTGTTTTCGTTTATTGTGTCAGTTTGGAGTAGAGAGTAAACAAGTGGGCGACGATTTCGGGCTCGGTCATCGTGGCGGGGAAGCCGTAGGCGGCCATGACTGCGTGGTCGTTGTCGCGGTGGGCCTTTCGCAGTTCGGGTGGCATGGTCAGTTCGTCATATAGGTCAGCCAATGACGAGTCGGGGTACAATGCCCTTGCGTCAAGGATGGCCTGTGCGGTTTGTGCAATCCGTTCACGCTGCTCCTCGTTCACCTCGGGCCACGGGAAATTATTGTAAACAACATCCTTACTATAACGGTAACGCATTTCTAATCGGCCACAAACAACCCTCATCCAAGCCATGTGAACAATCGATTCCAACACGCCAAAATGATACAATGAAGCATTAGGAATAAATAAAACGGCATTAGTGACAACGATACTATCATCAATGAAACTCATTGGTATGTAATTCCTATTCTCAGAAGAATGACATGGGACAACAATTGCGAGTTCGGGATTATTTGTTTCTCTAAAAAGATGAGGAGTGTCTGCCAATTTTCTTGCTCCAGCGTCAGTACTTGACAATCTCAACTCTTTACAACGTGCAACTCGCTCTAAAACACTTGGCATTTTACGTAATTCATATGGAGATACGTCCTTGAGCCATAAGCAATAACGCTTTGTGTTATTCATTTGCTCTTTCGCTCCCAATAGTTGTTTAATAAAGGGTAAAGCATTCGGCTCTTGTTTAATGAAATCTTCATAGTCTTTTGCTTCTATAATGAGGTTGCCTCCATCAACTGGCTTATTGCCATAGACCATTTCTGGAACATCAAACAATGATTTATTTCTACTCTCAATGTAAATATCGGGTGCATCAATCAGGTAGCCATTGATGTTTTTTGTCTTAATAACCGTGTCATTGTCATACAAGATTTTGTCTTTCTTGTCTTCACAACTGAAGCCTACGATAACGCAGTGAACATGTGCCTTGATACTTGCCTCGCTATCCCAACGGAATGTCCTATAAGCAAAGTCAATCTTGATATTAAACAAGTTCCTAAGTGGTTTCCAAATAGCCGCCACTTGCTCGCCTTGTGTGATGCTGTTGGTAGAAACGAGCGCAGTATGAATGTTGGTGCCTTGCATAAGTTGGGCTGCCTTATAATACCAGCCAGCCACATAATCGATTTTTCCCGCGGTTTTAAAAGGCTTTCCCTTGGCATCAACAAAGACGCTCAAAATATCTTCCTTTTGCGCCTTGTTTTGCAACGAGTAACCAATAAACGGTGGGTTGCCCATGATATAGTTAAGCTTGTCTTTGGGGACAACGGTTTCCCAATCCATGCGCAGGGCGTTGCCCTCGGCGATATTGGTATAGGTCTTTAGGGGCAGGAAATCAATATCGTGACGAATGATTCGCTCGGTTTCGGCCATCATTTGCGCCTCGCTAATCCACAGGGCGGTGGAAGCGACAGTGACGGCAAAATCGTTGATTTCGATGCCATAGAACTGGTTAATGCTCACCTTGATGGGGTTGAACTCCTCAAAGCCCAGGAACGATTGGCCGTGGTAGCGTTCACGTATCGCCTCGTTCTCCAGCCGTCGCAGCGACAGATAGGTCTCGGTAAGGAAGTTGCCGCTACCGCAGGCGGGGTCAAGGAACGTCAAACCTGCCAGCTTCTCGCGATAAGCATCCAGGCGTTTCACGCGCTGCTTCTCGATTTTCTCCTCCAGAATCGTATCGAGCTCGTGGCGCAGGTCGTTCAGGAAGAGCGGGTCGATGACCTTGTGGATGTTTTGGATGCTGGTATAATGCATGCCACCGCTACGGCGCGTCTCGGGGTTAAGGGTACTCTCGAAAACGGCACCGAAGATGGTGGGCGATATCTCGCTCCAGTCAAAATCGAGTGATGCATGTTGCAATAGCGTCTGCCGCAACTGGTCGGTAAACTGCGGAATCTCAATGGGTTCGGCAAACAGGCCGCCATTGGTGTAGGGGAAGGCCTTGAGGTCATCCTTGAGGTAGCGGCTGCGTTGTTCCTCGGGCGTGTTCAACACGTCAAACAGACGGATGAGCGCATTGCGCAAATCTTGGGCCTCATATCTTACGAGATAGTCATGAAACTGGTCTCGGGTAAACACCTTGGCATCCTCGGCATAAAGGCAGAACACGATGCGTACGCACAGGATATTCAGCCACCTGAGAGCCTCGGGAGAATTGTCGTCATATTGCGTGAGCAGCGCGTCATATAGGTGTCCCACAATCTCTCCGGCCTGCATCGATACCTGCATCTCGCGGGAGATGTGCTCTTTATTGCTATCAACCAGAAACATCAGCCTGTTGTACTCCTTACCTAGGTTCTTGAGCAGGACTTCTTCGGGCTCGCCATTGGGCTGCTCCATGTCATAGATTAGAAACGTCGAGAAATTGCAGGTCACAATCCAGCGAGGATGATCAGATACAGGCATGTTGGCCACATAGCGCTTAGCTTGCTCGAATGGGTTTAGCTTGGTGCCGTCGCTTTGCTTGATAGCGGCCCTGAGGTCCTTGCCCAGTGACTTCTGCTCAATCAACACCCGCGTGCTGGGGATGTGGCCATCGATGAAATTGGTGGAATCGACTTTCACCTGTTCTTCAAAACGGATAAATGCCGATGGGTTTTCCACACCATAGACCTGTGTGAGCAGTTCGGTCCAGAACAGTTGGCTCTCGCCCTTCTCATAGCCCTTGTCCTCCCAGCGCTTGGCAAACTGGTCGGCAGCCTGTGCAATCTGTTTCTCGGTCTTGTTCATAATGTCAAACCATAATGATTAAAAGGCAAAGGTAATCAAAAACCGCAAGATTTCACAGCCTTAGTTGTTTTTATTGTATTTATTGTTTTCGTTTTGGCAGTTGTTGCTGTAGTTTTCAAAAAATGCTTACTTTTGCAGTAGCAAAACAATTAATATTGAGACCAATGAATAAGTATAGGTTATTTCTTGCAGTGGGCATGCTGATGGCATGTGCCGTGCTCACTGGTTGCAAGAGTGTCCAGAGTGCGACACAAGTGAAGGATAAAACGATGGACTCGAGCCAGTTTGTGAACATCACCGATGTGGTGCCCGATGTCATCCTGGAAATACGCTACTTCAGCACCTACAACTTTGTGGGCGCGAGAATCGACGGCTATGAGGAGCCGGTGGCGCTGATGACGCGCCAGGCGGCCGACAGCTTGCGTGCCGTGAGCGACGACCTGCGGTATCATGGCTATTGCCTGAAGATTTATGATGCCTACCGCCCGCAGCGTGCCGTGGACCATTTCCTGCGCTGGGCGCTCGACGAGACCGACACCATTACCAAGGCTTATTTCTATCCCCGCCTGACCAAGAAGCAGGTCTTTGAAGGCGAGTACGTTGCCGAGAAGAGCGGACACTCGCGCGGCTCGACGGTGGACCTGACGCTGGTGGACATGCTCACGGGCAAGGAACTGGACATGGGCGGCACCTTTGACTGGTTCGGCATCGAGAGCCATCCCGACTATGGCGGCGGCAATCCCGAGACGCTTGAGTTCCAGCAGGTGGACCCCAACTTCAATTCGGTGCAGTTCTACAACCGCATGGTGCTGCGCTCGGCAATGATGCGTCATGGCTTCCTGCCGCTGGATAACGAGTGGTGGCACTTCCGCCTCGATAACGAGCCGTTCCCCGACACCTACTTCAATTTCCCCGTCAGGACGCTCGTCCGCTAAGGGCAAAAAATGTTGCACGATTACCGGTTGATGGGTTCTTTTTCCTGTCAATCGGTTTGTTTATTTTGCGAAAAGCAGTATTTTTGCATTTAAGAATATGTTTCAGGAGCGCAATAATATGCGCGATAGTGTATAAAATCAATATTAACCCTTAACATTCAACAAGATGAAGAAATTTTACATGATTCTCGCAGCTGTTGCTGCAATGACAATGAGCGCACAGGCTCAGACCGTAAACTTAGGTGCCGTAGAAGTGGGCGATTTTGATAATCCCACCGAGATTTACAACGGCTCCTATTTTGACATGGCTCCCACCAACTTCTACCTGGCCCACACCGGCGCACAGATGCTCTACACTGCTGATGAGCTGGCCGAGATGAAGGATCGTGATGGCGTGAAGATCAACAAGCTGACCTTCAAGTTCAACAATGCCGGCACTTGGGAAGACATCGTTCGTGACGTGAAGCTGTATCTGCAAGAGACCGATGCCACCGAGTTTGCTGTAGTGGATGGCGTTAAGCAGTTCTTTGAGTTCGGCGAACCAGTGATGGAGACTGAGGTTACCTATGAGCTCCTGTACACCATGGGCGATGATGAGGAGCTTGCTCTGGAACTGACAGAGCCCTTTGCCCTCACCTCAGGCAAGAACCTGCTGGTGACTGTGGTATGTGATGCTCAGGAAGATGACAACTGCACGATGGGCAGCGACTATGCTCCCTTCTACACATCGGGCATCCGTGGCAAGGCCATGGTTTACACCGACAACACCGTCAGCTTTGTGGACTATGCACTGGGCGAGGACTTCCCCGATGCTACCGCCTCGCTGGGTTGCGGCACCAACGTTGAGTTGCCCGTCACCAAGATTGAGTATTCTTACAGCCCATCGACCGGCATCGAGGAAGTGGAGGTTGTAAAGACCGGTGACGATGTTTACTACAACCTCATGGGCCACAAGTTCAGCGCCGGCAACCTGCCCGCTGGCATCTACATCCACAATGGCCAGAAGGTGCTTATCAAGTAACACCCGATACTTGACCTGAACTGGAAAACCGGGGGCGCATCTACCATGATGTGCCTTCGTTGTTATAGGCCACGCTGAAGAGGGGTGGGGCAGACGGGGGTTGACCTTGCAGCCTTTTTCACATTCTGGGCCTGAAATGGCTTCATCTCGCAATTATTTATTACTTTTGCAGTAATAGACATGTAAAGGAAAAATGGATAAAAGGAGAAAAAAGGAAAACGCTGGATTGAAATCGCGCATGTTGCTGGCTTTTGCCCTCATGGCGATGATAGCAGCGGGACAGCAGGCGGCCAACCCATTGGCGGTGCCTGCAGTGGGCGTGGACGGCAACGGCTTGTTTACGGTAGCCGATTGTCCCACGACGCATGATGTGCTCGAAGTGCAACTGCAGGAAGGCGAGTATTGCTATAACGAAGTACGGATTTATGCCGACGGCATGTTGATGCAGAGCGTCAACATTGGCGATGACAGTGGCGTTACGCGCGACATGGTGCACTTTCTTGATGCCAACTACGACGGCAATGTCGATATCCTGATAGGACCGGGCACCAACCGCGAGTACAGCGCTTTGCTGCTGTGGGACAATGAGGAGAACCGCTTTGTGCGTGCCACCAACGACGGTTTTGGCATTTTTAACGGCGACTTCTTCTACGAGCCCGAGCGCATGGTGATTTATCGCCGGACGTCAAGTTCCTGCCCCGAGACCACCTACACGATGATGGTGTGGCAGGGCAGTGACCTGCAGAGCGAGGAGACGCTCCTGATTATCTCAGATAAGTCTGAATACGAGAAGTATCGAGTGTCGCATCGCTATACCTTGCGCAGCTATTACAGTGACGAGGACGTCATCAGTACCGACGACCGAGCCCCCTTTGAGGACTCGTGGTGTGAATGGGCCATCGCCAAAATTGAAGACTGATAGCATAGTAACGATTAAACAGTTCCCGATATGAGTGCTCTGGCAATGATCATCATTTTCCTGGTGGCCATCGTGGCGATGGTGGTGGCGATAGCGCGATTTGGCGTTCATCCGTTTATCTCGATTCTTGTCACGGCCCTGGTGCTGGCCTTTGCGCTGGGCATCCCGGTGCAGACGTTGCCTGACACGGTGGGACGCGGCTTCTCGAGCATCTTCACGGGCATAGGACTCGTGATTATCTTTGGCACGATTATCGGCAGCATACTCGACAAGACAGGGGCTGCAGTCGCCATGGCCCGCGCTGTGGAGCGCACGGTGGGTCGCCGTTTCCCGCGCTTGGCGATGCTCATTATCGGCTGGATTGTGTCAATACCTGTCTTTTGCGACAGCGGATTTGTGCTGGTGAGTCCTGTGGGACGCTCGCTGGCGGCACGTTCGGGACAGTCGCCGGTGGCTTTGTCGCTGGCCTTAGCGGCAGGTCTGTTTGCCTCTCACGTCTTCATCCCGCCCACGCCGGGACCGGTTGCTGCCGCTGGCATCATGGGGCTTGAAAACAACCTGTTGCTGATAATCGCCCTGGGAGCGGTGATTTCGCTTGTTGCGCTTATCCCTGCCTATTTCTTTGCGGGTTACATGGGCAAGAAGGTGACCCCTGTAATAAAGAGTACCCAGGACGAAGTGCCGCAGCAACAGGCCGCAACCGCTGATGCTCGTGGCGTCTCGGCCTTCGCGGCTTTCATGCCCATCGTGGTGCCGGTGCTGCTGATGGCGATAGGAAGCCTGGCGCCGCTGCTCGGCCTTCCTGACGGCTTGCTGCAGGTGCTGGTGTTCCTGGGCAAACCTTTCATCGCGCTGATGATTGCCGCCGCTTGCTGCCTGCCGCTACTGGCACGACGCGGCATCATGTCGAAGGCTTATTCCATCACGCAGGAATCGCTCATGACGGCGGGCCCCATCATCTTTATCACGGCTGCAGGCAGTGTGCTTGGGGCGGTGATTGTTGACAGCGGCTTTGTTGACATCATCAAGGAGCATTGCGGCGCCCTGTCGGCCCTGGGGATGGCGTTCCCCTTCCTCATCGCTGCCATTCTCAAATCGGCGCAGGGTTCTTCTACGGTCGCCATCACAACGGCGGCAAGCATCATGGGCATGTTCAACGATTCCAGCTCGATGATGACGGCACTCGGCTACACGTCGCCCTTGTCGGCAGCCCTGGTGGTAATGGCAATAGGAGCAGGCGCCATGACCGTGTCGCATGCCAACGACAGCTACTTCTGGGTAGTGACGGGCTTTGGCGGCATCAAGGCGGGCGATGGCTACCGCACCATGACGCTCATGACCTTGCTGATGGGCCTGGCTGCCCTGGTGGCCATACTGCTTGCCGCAGCCATCCTCATTTAAGATGGGACGCTGGCGGCCATTGTTTTCATCAAAAGTAAAAATGTCAATAATATCCCCTGTGGACTGGCTGTAAAGTCAGGAATTTTTTGTATATTTGCACTCCGCAACAAGAAATTGTCTTGTTGACCATATAAACGATAGCGAACAGTAAAAATAGTAGAAAAATGAGAGAATTGAAATGCCCCAATTGCGGTAGCGTATTTAGTGTGGATGAGGCCGACTATGCAGCAATCGTCGGCCAAGTGAAAAACGCCGAGTTCGAGCAGGAACTGGACCGCCGCGTAAAGGAATTACATGAGAAACAAAAAGCCGAACAGGAGAATCAAAAACTCAAGGCCAAGCAGGACTATGAACGCCAGCTGGGTGCCAAACAGATTGAGCTCAGTCAAAAGGACGCCGAGATTGCCCGCTTGAACGAGCAGGTGAAAAGTGCTGTCCAGAACGAGCAACTGAAGTTCAACCAGGAGCTGGCCAAGCGTGATGCCAAAATCTCCCAACTCAAGGCTCAAACCGAGAAGCAGGAGCAAATGGTGCAGGTCGCTGTCTTGCAAGAACAGACCAAGGCTATGGAGACCGCCCAGGCCAAGGATGCCGAGATTGCCAAACTCAGGAGCGAAATTGCCAACGAGAAGAATGCCGCCATCCAGCGTGAGCAGAGCCAAAAAGAACACTATGAACTGGAACTGCGCCAAAAGCAGGAACTGGTGGACTACTATAAGGATATGAAGACGCGTCTCTCTACCAAGATGGTCGGCGAAACCCTCGAGGCCCATTGCAACACCGAGTTCAACCGTTTGAGACCCATGTTCCCCAACGCCTACTTCGAGAAAGATAACGACGCTTCAGGCGGCAGCAAGGGCGACTTCATCTTCCGTGACTCTGAGGACGGTTTTGAATATGTCTCCATCATGTTCGAGATGAAGAACGAGATGGACACCACGACCACCAAGCACAAGAACGAAGACTTCCTGAAAAAACTCGATGCCGACCGTAATGCAAAAGGCTGCGAGTATGCCGTGCTGGTCTCGTTGCTCGAGCCTGATAGCGAACTCTATAACACTGGCATCGTGGACGTGTCACACCGCTATCCCAAGATGTACGTCATCCGTCCCCAGTTCTTCATCCCGCTGATAACCCTTCTGGTGCAGACCTCCAAGAAGAGCGTGCAGCTGCAACACGAGCTGGCACTGGCCAAGCAGCAGTCAGTCGATGTGACCAACTTCGAGTCACGCCTTGAAGAATTCAAGGATAAATTCGGACGGAATTATCGTCTGGCAAGCGAGAAATTCGCCAAGGCAATCGAGGAGATTGACAAGAGCATCGACCACCTCCAGAAAATCAAAGCCAACCTGATTGGCTCGGAGAACAACCTGCGACTGGCCAATAAGAACGCCGAGGACCTGACAATCAAAAAACTCACCCGTAACAACCCCACGATGAAGGCCAAATTCGACGCCGCCCGCCAAGCCACCCCCGACGATCCATCCCCGAATAAACCCTAACCTCATTCATAAAGCAATATACCCCCAATAAACGAATGCAAGGCGCTACCACTTAGCACCTTGCATTCTTTCCCATATTGCAGTAAAACGCTTTAGGATGATATTACTTTTTTATACTTGATTTTATAGGTTAATGATTAACTAATTAACATTTGCTTTTGTGTTCGACTTGCACTAATATTTTGTATCTTTGCAGAAACATAATATTTATGAAAATGCTGATGATGAGAATGACTGCAAAAAAGTTGGTGATGGTAATCGCTTTTGTCGCCATGGGATTGGCAACTGCCAGTGCACAGATTACACAGGAGCAGTTGCAAACCGGAAGTGATGAACAGCTGCTGAGGGAATGGACAAAGGTGCTTTCCGGTGATGAGTTTGGCGGAAGAAAGCCCATGACACCCTATGAGGACAAGACGGTGGGCTATCTTGCCAAACAGTTGGAGGAAATAGGTTTGGAGCCTGCCTTCAACGGCAGTTGGTTCCAGCCCTTTGAAATGATTGCAGTCACAGCCAAGCCCGTGGGTAGCAGGCTCTCGGTGAGCGGGAAGAAGAAATCGGTGCTTCGCTATCCCGATGATTTAATCATTTGGACGACTCGCGCCACTGAGAAAATTGATCTGAAGAAGGCGGAGTATGTGTTTTGCGGTTTTGGCATTAACGCGCCTGAATACGGCTGGAACGACTACGAGGGCATCGATGTGAAAGGCAAGATAGTGGTGGTAATGGTCAACGACCCCGGCTTTTATGACAGTCAGCTCTTCAGAGGGCACAATATGACCTACTACGGTCGTTGGTTATATAAGTTTGAAGAGGCACAGCGTCAGGGTGCTGCCGGTTGTCTGGTGCTCCACAATACCGAAGCCGCCAGTTACGCGTGGCATGTCTGTGTGAATGGCCACCTGAGTGACAATCTCGGCATCTATCATCCAGATACGCGCAATGCCGACGAATTGGCCGTCAGAGGATGGCTGCATGAGGACGGTTGCAAAAAACTGTTTCTTGCGGCCGGCATGGATATGGACAAGGCACTGGCTGATGCGAAGAAGCCGGGCTTCAAGAGCTTTTCACTGAATGTGAGAGGTGATGTGAAGATGAATGTGACTTACGACATTCAAAAGACGCGCAATGTGGGCGGCATGCTTCGAGGGAGCTGTCAGGACGGTGAGGCCGTGGTGTTCTGTGCCCACTGGGATCATCTGGGTATCGGGAAACCCGATGAGCACGGCGATACGATTTATAACGGTGCTGCCGACAATGCATCTGGCATGGCTGGAGCTTTGCTCGTCGCCAAGAAGTTCAAGGAGATGCCCCAGACGCGTCGAGACCTGCTGTTCATCTTCCCTTCGTCTGAGGAGAGCGGACTTTTCGGTTCTGCATATTACTGCGATTACCCTGCCGTGCCGATGGAGAAAACCGTGGCCTGCCTTAATTTTGAGAGCATAGGCCCTGCCGAGCTGACGCACGATGTCGTGATTTTGGGTGGTGGCGAAAGCGACTTAGACCATTATTATGTGGCTGCCGCTGCTGCTCAGGGAAGGTATATCTATTTCGACGATGACAACTCCGACGGCTGGTTTTACCGTTCCGACCATTATAATTTCGTGAAAAAGGGTGTGCGTGCTGTGGTGTTGGAGAACGGTCTTCATCCTGTGGATGTGAGCAAGCCCAATAAATATCCTATGCCTGTGTGGTATCACAAACCGTCTGACGAGTATCGTGAGGATTGGGATCTTAGTGGCACATTGTCCAACGTGAACCTGATCTTTAGCATAGGTCTGTCTTTGTCAAACAATTCCCGATAAGGCTTTATTTTCAACAGATAATTGAAAGGAATTGAGGAATCACGACATAATATCGTGCTTCATTAACTGTCCTGATTAAAACGTAATATCAGCAGATATACTTAATTATATAACAAAAAGGGGGAATACAAATAAGGCCGTATTCCCCCCTTTTTTACTGCCCAGAGAATCACTAACCCAAAATGAATTCTGTTTAGTGTTCGATTTGTACAATTTTTACTTAACTTTGTCGTCGCAAGTGAAGAAATTGTGCCACATATCGCTACGGCCTGGAAAGATGTTGCGAAGCCTTGTCTTGGGTCTCGCCATGCTTGTCGGGTTGGCTGCTAACGCGCAGACCACTCCCGACACCATAAAATCTCAGGAACTGGACGAAGTGACGGTGACGACACGTCGGCCCGGCATGAGCCGTGTTGCGGGTGCCGAGAACGGAATGCGCATCAATCGCGCGGAACTGTTCAAGGCGGCCTGCTGCAATCTGGGCGAGAGTTTCACTACGAATCCGTCGGTCGATGTGAACTACAGCGATGCCGCTACGGGGGCTAAGCAGATTCGTCTGCTTGGCTTGAGCGGCACCTACGTCCAGATGCTCACCGAGAATCTGCCCAACTTCCGTGGCGCAGCCAGCCCTTACGCGCTGGACTATGTGCCGGGGCCATGGATGAACAGCATCCAGGTCTCCAAAGGCGCATCATCGGTGCGCAACGGCTACGAGAGCATCACGGGGCAGATTGACATTGAATATCTCAAGCCCGACAACGATCCGGGCTTGACCATCAACCTCTACGGCAGTTCGCTGGGCCGTTTCGAGGCCAACGCCGACGGTAATCTTCACCTCACAGAGCGCCTTAGCACCGAGTTGCTGGCGCATTATCAGGACGAATGGGCGCATCATGACATGAACCATGACGGTTTCATGGATCAGCCCAATGTGCGCCAGGTGAACCTGCAGAACCGCTGGAAATGGCGCGGTGACCGCTATCTGTTCCATGCCGGCATGGGGCTCATCAACGAGAAACGTGACGGCGGGCAAACGCATCACACTGCTCCCGAGTTGCACCATCTCTATGGCATCAACATCGAGACCGAACGCTATGAGGGCTACATGAAGCATGCCTTCATCCTCAATCCCGACCACGGCACCAACATTGCGCTAATGGGCAACCTGTCATCGCACAGTATGGATGCCGCCTGGGGCCATAAGGGCTATCACGTCAACCAGACGAACGCCTATGCCCAGTTGCTTTTCGAGACCAATTTCACCGAGAGGCACAATCTGTCGGCCGGTCTTTCGCTGGCCCGTGACTACCTGAAGCAAGACCTGCTCAATTGCGGATTCGATGCCGCCAATGAGCGCGAGACGACCACGGGCATCTATGCCCAATATACCTATACGCTCACCGACAAACTGGTGGCCATGGCAGGGTTGCGGGCAGACCACAGTAGCCTCTACGGCACTTTTCTCACGCCCCGTTTCCACCTCAAGGTGACCCCTCACCAGGTAGTGAGCTTGCGTCTGTCGGCAGGCAAGGGCTACCGCACGGTGCATGCCTTGGCCGAGAACAACTATCTGCTGGCGAGCGGTCGCAGACTCGTTATAGACGAATTGGGCCAGGAAAGCGCGTGGAACTATGGCGTGAGCAGTGCGTTGCAGATTCCTGTGGGAGGCAAATTGCTCAAAATTAATCTGGAATACTATCACACCCGCTTTGGCAACCAGGCAGTCGTGGACTATGACACCGATGTCACGCTCATTCACATCGCAGACCTCGATGGCAAGTCCTATTCCAACACGTTCCAGATAGATGCTTCCTATCCTATTGTCAGCGGGCTGGAATTGACCGCCGCTTACCGTTGGAATGACGTGAAGACGACCTATGGAGGGCGGTTGCTGGAGAAACCGCTCACCAACCGTTACAAGGGTCTGCTCACAGCAAGTTACAAGACACCACTGGGTTTGTGGCAATTTGACGTCACTCTGCAATTGAATGGTGGAGGGCGTATGCCCACCCCTTATACCTTGCCCGACGGAACACAGTCATGGCCGAGCCGATTCCACGCCTTTGAGCAGCTGTCGGCACAAGTGACGCGGTGGTTCCGCCATTTCTCGGTTTACATCGGTGGCGAAAACCTGACTGGAGTACGCCAGCAACAGACCATCATCAACGCCGCCGATCCCTGGAGCGAGACGTTTGACCCGACGATGGTGTGGGGCCCGGTTCACGGAGCTATGGCCTATGCTGGAATACGCATCAATATTGGAAGATTATAATCAACCTAAAACGCAATAAAAAATGAAGAAACTGATTCTATTGACCGCAATGTTGCTGACCATGACTGTCGGCTTTGCGAAGGACATCAAGACCCTCGTGGTGACGACCACGCCGCCGATGCACTGCGAGAGCTGCGAGAACAAAATCAAGGGCAACCTCCGTTTCGAGAAAGGGGTGAAGAAAATCGAGACCAGCATCCCCGACCAGACGGTTACCATCGAGTATGATGCCGAGAAGACCAATACCGAGAAACTGATTGAGGCTTTCACGAAATTCGGCTACGAAGCTCAGGAAATCACGCCCCAAAACGAACCCAAGTGCGAATGCTGCGAGTCAGAAACCTGCGAGTGCTGTAAACACGACAACTAGTGAATACGAGTTCTAAACAGTATTCGTAATAAGAATCAAGGAACCGCACCCCTTTAGCAGGACAAACTACTACTGGGATGCGGTTCCTTGTTGATTGGTGGCTGTCAGTTATCAGGGCAGGCTGTTGTAGGTCTCGTCATTGACAGGCTCCAACCACTCGTTAGATTCCTCGCCGCTGGTCTTGACGTGGGTGGTGAGGTGCTGGAACCATGAGTCCTTAGCGGCGCCATGCCAGTGTTTCACGCCCTCGGGGATGTCGATGATCATGCCAGGCTCCAAAGCGATTGCTTCATTACCCCATTCCTGGTACCATCCTCGGCCCGAAACGCAAATCAGAATCTGGCGACATCCGCGATGCACGTGCCAGTTGTTGCGGCAACCAGGCTCGAAGGTGACGTTCACTGTGGGCATCACGGTTGCTTCACCCTCACCCAAGTTGGCTGGCGCGATGGGAGCGAGGTAGCTGTCACCGATGAAGAATTGGGCATAGCCCGTGTTGGGCACGCCCTTTGGGAAACCGTTGCGCAGGGTGTAACCCTCGTGGTCGAGCCAAGCGCATAGTTCATCGACCAGTTCCTGGCTGTTGCCCATGTTCACGGCTCCACGCTTGTGAGCAGCCAACTGCGGATCCACGCCGTCCAGACCGCTCAACGCTGCCACAGTGACGATTTCCCGATCGGCGGCCGAGAGCTGATCGCCGGCGAAGATGTCGCCGAAGAGGTGCGCCTTCAGATAGTAATCATCTTGCGGACAGAAATCGTAGTCAAAGGCTCTGCCTGAGAGTTGCGTCTGCACCTCGGTGCCCTGTTTCAAGGCCTTTTCAGCATCGTCCCATAGAGCAGGGCGCGTCCAGGGCTTGCCCTGTTGCCAGGCTGTATTGGGCTTGTCCTGCAATACATTATTCAATACGCCCAGAGCATTCAGTGAGCGCGGAAAGCCCGTGTAGGCATAGAGTTGCGAGAAAGCCTCCTTCAGTTCGTTGATGGTCACGCCGTTGTCGAGTGCCGAGCGTACGGCTGGCTCCAAGCGTTCCAAGTCACCCTGTGCCATCAGGCAGGCACACGCCGCTAATCCCTTTTGACGCTCTGTCAGCGCCTGTCCATTTGCTGTCGCCATCACCAATATCGCTATTAATAATGTTACAAATCGTCTCATTGATTTCTGTTATCTAATAAAGTGCATCGGTTGCCACTGCTCACGTTCAGGATAGCCGGGATTGCCGTCGGCATGGATTTTCCTGAGCAGCCAGGCCATATTGTTCGCCATTGTGCGCATGGTCTGCATACCTTCGGCATCGAGCGACGCCTCTCCCTCTTCACGGCCATACACGATGTTCCAGTATTGTGAGGTGACTACAGGCATGTTCATCATCTCAAAGGGCATGTTCATCGTCTGATAGGCAGCGGTGGCCCCACCACGACGACACACGCAGACAGCGGCTGCGGGCTTGTTCTGCACTTTATCCCCTGCCGAGAAGAACATGCGTTGAATGAGTGAGATTACCGTGCCGTTAGGCTGGCCGTAATAGACCGGAGAGCCAACAATCAGTGCATCTACATCATCCAGTTTCTCTGAAATACGGTTGCAGATGTCATCATCAAACACGCAGTGACCGAGTTGCTTCATCATACACTGTCCACAAGCAATGCAGCCGCGGACGGGTTTTGTACCAATATGCACGATTTCAGTCTCAACACCCTGCTGTTCCAAGGTCTTAGCCGCCTCACTCAGCGCTAGAAATGTGTTGCCTTTTACATGCGGACTGCCATTAATCAATAGAACTTTCATATCGGTATTTGTTTTATTGGTCGATGTTTACCAGCGTGTAGTTGCGGCTGCCCAGGCCGATGAGTTCAGCCCATTCGATGGTGTGCATGCCATGCTGCTTGTCGATGCGGTTCAGCAGGTCGGTGGGGTCGTTCGTGGCGGTCACCTTCTGCTGGTTGATAATATCCACACAGGCCTGATCCAGGGCCACAGGGTCGGTCGAGGCCAGGATGCCGTAGTCTTCCAGTTTCACCGGTGCGGGATGGTCCACGCAGTCGCAATCGATGCTCATGTTGTTCATCACGCTGATGAAGATGATGCCCTGCTGCCTGTTGAAGTAGTCCACCACAGCCTGCGCGGCGGCAGCCATCGACTTGAGGAATCCGTCCTGGTTGCCGATGTATTCAGGGGTCCAGAGTTTACCCATATCCAGTTTCTCCATCTTGCCTGCCGAGTGGATATAGGCTTTGCCGTTACTGCTGGCGCAGCCGATGGACAGGTTCTTGAGTGCACCACCATATCCGCCCATGGGATGCCCTTTGAAATGGCTCAATAGTACCATGAAATCATAGTTGGCTATATGGCCTCCCACGATGTCATACTTGATGTTCGACTGGTCCTTCACAGGAATGCGTATCTCGTCGTACTCGTCCATGATGTCCACGGGAAAGTACTTCAGGAAACCGTGACGCTCGATGACCTTCCAATGGTTGGCCGACGTGTTGCGCTCGTCCTGCTCATTGCCCGGTCCGCTGCCATAGGCGGTATTACACTCAACAATGGTGCCGTCCACCTCGAGTACCAGGTCCTTGATAAGTTCGGGCTTCAGGTAATTGGGGTTACTGCCCTCGCCTGTCGAGATTTTCACTGCCACGCGGCCCTTGGCTTCAACACCAAGCGCCTTGTAGATTTTCACCAACGACTCGGGCGTGATCTCTCGGGTAAGATACACCGTGCTCTGCCCGTGTGATGCTATGGCCACCAGGCTCACCAGCATCAATGATAATAACTTCTTCATATCGCAATTAATTTTATCCGCAAGTTTGACTTTGTCGGACTTACTTTTGCTTGGCAGAGTTCAAGCAAGCTTGGCTCTGCTCTACTTAACCGTAAGTCTCGATTAAATA
Source organism: Muribaculaceae bacterium (assembly GCA_017427945.1). GTDB lineage: Bacteria > Bacteroidota > Bacteroidia > Bacteroidales > Muribaculaceae > Sodaliphilus. Next base: position 84,507 of record JAFRRT010000013.1, read on the forward strand.
TTTCACGAAATTCATGTCGCTGAAATTCACGGTGCCTGTGTCGTGCTGGTTCATCGTGGCAATCTGTGCCATATCATCATCGGTCAACGCGAAGTCCAGGATGTCGAGGTTCTGCGCCATGCGATCCTTGTGGGTGCTCTTGGGGATGGCAATGATTCCACGCTGTGTCAACCAACGCAGGGCCACCTGCGAGGCCGTCTTGCCGTATTTGGCGCCGATGCTGGCCAACAGTTCGCTCTTGATGATGCCGTCCACGCCTTGTCCGCCCAGCGGGCCCCAAGCCATCATGTTACAGCCCGTTTCGGCAAGCAGCGGCTCGATACCTCGCTGCTGAATCAATGCGTTGCACTGCAACTGGTTCACCATGGGCTTGATGTCCACATAGTGGTGGAAATCGAAGTAGCGCGCCTCCTGGAAGTTCGACACGCCGATGGCACGCACCTTGCCGTCACTATAAGCTTTCTCCATTGCCCGCCACGTCCCGAACACGTCACCATAGGCTTGATGGATGAGCAGCAGGTCAATATAGTCTGTCTGCAACTTGTGCAGGCTCTCGTCAATCGATTTGGCAGCCCTCTCTTCGCCGGCATTGCTGATCCACACCTTTGTTACTAGGAAAATGTCCTCGCGCGGGATGCCGCTCTTGCGCACGGCAAGACCCACGCCTTCCTCATTGGCATAGGCTTGAGCTGTATCAATCAGGCGATAACCCACGCTCAATGCATCACTGACGCAACGTTCACACTCCTCAGGACTTACCTGAAACACACCGTAGCCTATAATCGGTATACGAATACCGTTGTTCAAAATCACTTCTTTCATTGCTCAAGACTTATTTTAATCCATTGATCCATTTTTCAACTTTTGCCCTGCCGGTACGCACTTCATGGCCGTAAATGGAGAACTGGCCCTTGACGGTGGCACCAGGGAACGCGGCTTTCACGTCGCTGACACAGTTGGCCAGACCACTGCCTTCGTGGGTAGTGAACGGGATGACCGTCTTGCCATCTAGGTTGATGTCACGGAACAGCGTGAACATCACCTGCGGATAGGTGCCCCACCACACGGGGCCGCCGATGAAGACGGTGTCATACTGCGAGAGGTCGGGAGCTTCGCCCTCATAGGGCGGCAACTCACCGTTGTTAGCCTCCTCCTGTGCCAGATGGATGAGTGGTGTGTAGGCCATGCCGTCATACTTGTGGGTGACGATTTCAAACTGGTCGGCACCCGTGATTTCGCTGATGTAGTCAGCCACGATTTTAGTGTTGCCCACTTCGATATTGCCCACGGCGTAGTTGTCACCGGCGTGGGAAAAGAAAATGACGATTGTTTTACTCATAGTTGTATGATTTGATTGTTTAACTTCCTGTTTGTTCTGCCCGTTGCAGCCTGTTGCTGTCAGCAAGGCCAAAAAGGCGATGATAATTGATTTGATGTTCATGTTTCTTGCGCTTAATCAGTTTGATAGTGCAAAATTATGGCGAAATTTTGTAATGAATACAACCTAATTTGTGGCAAAACTTTCACTTTTTGCGGTTTTTGCTTGAAAACTACCAGAAATCGTGTTATCTTCGCGCCATGCAAAAGCAGGAGATAAACCAAAACGACTTCGTTTTCACCAACGACTTCAACGAATGTTGCCGTGCTGAGTATGCCGACTACTGCCTGCACATCCTGTGCCTGAGCGGGGCGGCACGGTTTGCCGTTGGCGACACCTTATTTAATGTCATCGGCGGCGATGCCATCATCAAGTCATCGGGCAAGCCGATTACCCATGTTCACTGCTCCGAGGATTTCCGCATTAAGGCATTGCTCATCTCGTGGCGGTTTCTTAATGCCAACACGCCGCAGAGCAGTTACAACGTGATTGGCGCGCTCTCGACCACACAGAACCCAGTGATGTCGATGCAGCAGGCCGACCTTGAGCGCTGCCTGTTGAACTTCGAGGAAATCCGTCGCCGTCTGGAACAACCCTACCATAATTTCTTTGCCGACGTGATGCGTCGTGCGGTAGAGACGATGATTCTGGACTTCTACGATATCCATGCCCGTATGACCCATCAGAACATCGAGGGCGTCAGCCAAGCATCACGCATCCTCCAGCGGTTTGTGACATTGCTGCAGGAGGGCTTATATAAGAAGGAACGAAGTGTTGAATACTATGCCTCGCGGCTCTTTATCACGCCCAAATACCTGAGCGAAGCCTGCGTTGCCGTCAGCGGCCATAACGCATCCTATTGGATTGAATACCACTTCTCACAAGAGTTGGCCCGTCAGTTGAACGACCGCTCAAAACCCCTCGTTGAGATAGCCCACGAACTCAACTTCTCGTCGCCCTCTTACCTCAGCCGCTACATCAAGCGCGTCTTCGACTGCTCGCCCAGCGAGTACCGCAAGCGCCTGAAGTAGCATGACAACCCGGAGAATGTTTTGCCATGAAGCCGATGAGGAATCGGCAGGTTTGTCTATTTCATTCGTTTCTCGAACTTGAACAGGCCGTCTTCCTGGTCAAATTGACTTGCCATATGCGGGTCGGGGTGATGCTCGTTGAAGAACTCGACGGCATGGAAGCCGCAGCGGTTGATGTAGAAGTGGATGTTTCGGCGGTCGAAATACGGGGTGCAGGTCTCCCACAGTTCAACCTCGGGATGCCTCGTCTCAATGGCTTTCCAGATTGCCTGACCGATGCCCCTGCTCTGTACACCCACCTTCACATAAAGGAACGCCAGTTGGCCTACGGTCTTCTTCTGTCGCGACTCGGCAGAACTCATGCAAGCTTGGCTCTGCTCTCGCTGCTCCATCAGTTCACCTTCATGCATCGAGCTATCGATGGTAATGATGGCACCGCCCACACGCTGGCCGTCGGCATCGACAGCCTCGTAGGCTTCGGCGCCCTCAGCCCTCAATGACCTGTAAAAGTCCTCATCAGGCAGCACCTGCCACTGGTTGGGGTCTTTTCCATCGTCTTTATTATATGCCTGGAAACCATGCTGGAACGCTTCCTGCATCTCTTCCTTGAAAGCAACAGTGTGCTCCTCAACGAGCCGAATCAATTGTATTCTCTTTTCCATTGGATATAGAGGTTTCATTTAGCTAGCCAGTAACCTAGGGCAACACAAGAGACACCAAGGACAACACTTCCTATCGCATACAGACAAAAGGCGGTAATATTGCCATTCTGTAGAAGGGTCAGTGCTTCTTTAGAGAAGGTTGAGAATGTGGTGAAACCGCCACAAAGTCCAACGGTCAAGAACAAATTGACACTTGGCGAGAAGTTGGGATGCCTGCCGGCAAAACCGCAGATTAACCCTATGATTAGACAACCAACAAGATTCACCGTGAACGTGCCCCACGGAAACACGTTATGTGACCTCATAGCTATAGCAATCAGGTAACGCAACACGCTACCAAGAAAGCCTCCAGCCCCGATATAAAGAAGATCTTTTATCATAATGCAGGTGCAAAGATACAGCTTTTTCCGAGATTTCTATGGGCTCTTCGCATAGTATTTACGCCGATTTTGGTCATGATTGAGACCAAAAATCCCCTGTTTTAGGTATTGCCGCGCGTGTTATTCTCGCTGTACATTTGCAGCCTAATATAAATCATTAAAGTTATGGGATTATTAAAATCTTTTTTTACTAATTGCGCCAATCCTAAAGGACGGATGGGGCGACTGATGCTATGTTTTATGAATTTCGGTCACGCGCCGCTCACCAACTGGGGGCTGGATATTGTCGATTTTCAGGACGAATGGACCATGCTTGACATCGGCTGCGGTGGTGGTGCTACACTGAAGAGGCTGCTCAAGAGAAGCAACGGCAGCCGGGTATATGGTATCGATATCTCGGAGGAGAGCGTAGCAAAGGCACGCAAGGTGAATGACGCACTGCTCGGCAAACGGGTGTTTGTGACACAAGGTTCTGCCGAGAAACTGCCTTACGACGATGGCCTGTTCGACCTCGTGACTGCGGTCGAGACGGTCTATTTCTGGCCCAGCCTGCCCGACTGCCTACAAGAGGTGCACAGGGTGCTGAAGCCGGGCGGTAGTTTTGCCATCATGGTGGAAGTGCTGGAGGCGGACTCTAAGTGGACAGACCTTTGTGAGGGCATGACCGCCTATACACCAGAGCAGTTGAAAGACTTGCTCGACGAAGCGGGATTCATCCAGACGGGAATCCACCGAAAGAAACCGTCATACGCCACTATCCTCGGCGTAAAGCCATAACTATGCACACAATTAAAAACTATGAGCAAAATCAGCTATTTACGGACTTTGGGCTTTGCGGCCCTTTATGTAGTGACCATCTTCATGACCGCTTTTCTGGGATTTCTTGCCCCCTGGGCTTGGGTTTTCTTTCCTGTTGTTACAGCCCTGATAGGGGCCTTATCCTATTATTGCACAGCTATTAGATGGCAAAAGTTTGGAGTAGGCACATTACTCGCTGTTGCCCTTGCTGCCTTCCTGCTGGCAGTTGGCGAGTGCGACCTGTCAAAAGCCCTACTGATGCTGTTGTCTGGCGTGTTGTCTGATGTTGTCCGACATCTCATCGGTTATGCCACATTGAAAGGACAGTCGTTAGCTTATCCCGTATTATCAATAGGTGTCATTGCCTGGATTCTGCCGCTGTGGACTCGCACGGAATGGTATTACCAGGGTGCCACCGAAGAAATTGGGGTTGACTACGCAAACGGATTAATGACGTTTGCCAGTCCTTGGTGGCTTCTGGCTGTTGTACTGACGACAGCCGTGGCTGGATTTTTGGGCATCAGGTTTGCTTCAAAGGTTATCAAGTCAAAATAACCTTGCAACCTGGTTGCGCTCAGTCTGGTGTGCCTTTGCACACACAAACGAAAGCAAAACGATTATGGCAGACAGAATCAAGAAATCATACAAGTTTAGTAAACGTTTCTATGACGATGCGCTTACGCAGAGCAAATGGTGGAGCCGCTTGTATTTCAAGTGGCTGTGGGGCGGAGTCGATGACAACCGGATTGCCGACGCAGTCTTGGGTTACATCCCTGATGACTTCTCGGGACGGCTGCTTGACGTCCCCGTCGGCACGGCTGTGTTCACGGCCGAAAAGTATGGCCGCCTTACTCAAGCCGACATCACTTGTGTGGACTATAGCCGAGACATGTTGGAACAAGCCGAAAGACGGTTCCGTGAAGCCAACATCAGCAATATCAAGACTATGCAAGGCGATGTGGGCGCACTGCCGTTCAATGACGGTACGTTCGACATTGTGCTTTGCATGAACGGGCTTCATGTGTTCCCCGACAAGTACAAGGCATACGACGAAATCCTCCGCACCTTGAAGACGGGCGGCAAGCTGCTGGCCTGCTTCTACATTGCAGGCGAGAAAAAGACCGCCGATTGGCTTGCCAAAACCGTCATGACGCGCATGAGCTGGTTCACGCCGCCTTTCGACACCGTCGATGATGTGCGGCGCCGACTGGAACCAAACTATGAGATTCTTGATTTCCAAGTGGAGGGTGCTATGCTTTATTTCAGGGCAAAAAAGAAGTGATGTGGATACGATACTGATTGGATTGTTTGTACCGATGCTTGGCATCGTGCTCGGCTCGACAATGGTGTTCCTGAACGGCCAGATTTACCTTGATGAGTAAGGCTACATCAAGTTGACAAGTCATAACACCGCTACCAATGTCGAGGGCATCTTTGCCGCTGGCGACGTCGCCGACCTGCACTACCGTCAGGCCATCATAGCAGCCGCAGCAGGCTACCGAGCCGCCATCGATGTGAAACACTACATATCACAATAATTTTGTCCTCATTCTTATAAAGAACGACGCAAAGGCTCTGAATATCTTTGAAATAGACATTATTTTCCAATATAAAATCTATCAATCCCCAAATTTGACTAAAATCAATTACCCTATGCCGAAAACAGTGGGTTCAAGAGCAGGGTCTTAAAAAGAATAAAAATAAGTCGCTGATATTCAGCGACTTAAGTCGGTGGAGCTGGAGGGGCTTGAGAATGATATGACTTTTTAATACTTGATGTTATATTTTAATGATTTTCAGCGGGTTATGAGATTTTGATTAAAATGTCACATCAGCAACTATGCTTATTATATCACAAAAGGGGGGAATACAAAACGGCCTTTATTCCCCCTTTTGTGTCCGTAGAAAATCATTTACTGGTTGCCCATGAAAATCTAAAGGCGGATTACTATTACAGGAAATCTGCACTTTACTAACTTTTTAGACATGAATCTAATTATTTGGCTCTAACAGAGCCCTCATTAAGGGTCTTTTTTTATTACGTTATGCGTAGCTGTGCATGCCTCCGAGGATGAAATTGACGCCGAAGTAGGTGATGAGAACGCTAAGGAAGGCGATGATGCAGTAGCCGTGGAAAAACATGGGTTTGCTGAACAACTTCAGTGATTGGTTGTGCAGGGGCAAAGCATAGACAATGAGCGTGATCAGTGCCCATGTTTCTTTGGGATCCCAACTCCAGTAAGTTCCCCATGAAACATTGGCCCATACAGCACCGATGAACACACCTGCAGTCAAAAGAAAAACGGCAGGATAGAGAATGACCTGCCCCACAACGTGCAGACGCTCAACCATGGCTTGGTCACGACGAACCGTGAACGCCAGCACTCCTCCCAACATAAGGAAGGCCAGCAGGGCATAAGCGACCATAATGACCGCGACATGGATGCTCAGCAGCGGTGAGGCAAGCACGGGCATCAACTGGGTAATCTGCGGGTTGCTCTCGCCGAAGGATGCCACCATCAATGCCAGTCCTGCTGTGAGAATACCGAACGGCAGAATCAGCATCAGTTTTCTGTGGGATAACAGGGTCAGCGCCATCGTCGCCCATGCCATGAACTGCATGGTTTCAAATCCGTTGCTCATGGGCACATGGCCACTGATAATCCAGCGCAGGATGAGTGCGGTAGTGAGGTAAGCCAGCGAGAGGGCAAGAATGACAATGGCTGCAATCCTTACCCCTCGCGGCAACCGCTGCGAACGTGCCACACAGCGGCATGTGATGATGAACAGGATGATGCCTAGGGTGGCTAGTGCCATCGACAACGGGCGATCCCATTCCATGCTGTTGTACAGTTTTTCAGCCCTGAATGCGGTGTCGCTGGGCAGCATGTCACCGCATTCTTTGGTCTGATACTTCTTGAGTTTGGTTATGAATTGGTTTGCTCCGTTCCAGTCTTGTGCGCTGACCATCTCATAGAGATAGTCCATGCCGTTGCGCAGGAATAGCCATTTGCCGTCGTCAATGTCGTGTGGTACTTCTAGCGAGCCGTGGCTGTACCATTCGAGTTTGCCGCCATGATTGAGAGGGAACAGTTTTATCATAGTGCCTGCTGCGACCATGTTGGCTATCTGGTAACGCTCGTCGGATTCGCCCAAGGCGCGTATGGTGGCCTGGTCATCGACGGCCTGCAGGCTGTCGATGGCTTGCTGAATCTTTCCGGTTGAAACCGTACGGTAGAAGTCCTCGAGCGAGGCATACTTGCCATCTATACCCAAAAGGCGTCGCACGTTGCCGTTTTTCACCTTAATCATCGGCTCGTCTTTCCAGTCATCATAGTAGAATATCCATCCTGATGCCACCTGCTCGGCAGTGAGACCTTTATAGGTTGTTTTACCGCAGAGTTTTGCCGTGAACTGGCGGGCAAACGTCTGGAACGGGCAGATGCGATTGTTGTGAAGTATGTACAGGTTACCCATATTGTCAGCGACATCGCGTGGCAGTGTGCGGGGTTGGGCACTTGCCGTGAAAGTGGCTGTAAGGAACAGAATCACAGCCAAAGTGCCACGTTTGAGTAGGGGGTGGCGTAGCAGTGCCCTGAAAGCCGTCCTGCGGTCAATAAGCACGGCAATCATGCCCGCGAGTAGCAGACCATAGCCCACGTAAGTCACACCGATGCCCCACGGGTCATGCGCCACGGTGAAGACAGCCCCGCGTCCCTCAGCGTCATAGCCTGACTGGTAGAAGCGGTAACCGCGATGGGAGAAAACCTTGTTCATAGAGACTGTTCCCGTTACGGTCGTGCCGTCGGCATCATTGATTTGGATACGGCTCACAAAGTCCATCGGTGACGGCGTGCCGGGATAGGTCTGGATATCGAAGGACTCGAGTGTGACCGTGAACGGCAGCGTGTGGCGGGTGCCGTCGGTTGTGGTGAAAACATCGATGGCTTGATCATTCATCACCTGCATCTTACCATGCAGGGCCGTGAACCAAGTGATGCCCGCACCACACAGGATGATCAGCAGTGCAAGGTGGAGCAACATTACCGCAGGCCGTTTCCATATCCTGCGCAACAGCATGTAGCACAGCCCAGAAACCGCAATGGCTGTCCATAACGCCACAAAGGCGATGTTGTCATAAAACCAGGCTCTTGCCGCTGGCGTTCCATTGGTTTTCTCTACCACAGTGGCTGTTGCCAATACTGCAAGCATGACGATAAGGCACCCAAAGGATATGCGTTTCAATGTTTTCATCTGGAAAGACTGAAAGGTGGAGAGCGGTTAAACCGACCCTCCACCCGAATTATACTATATGAAGAGTTGTTATAGCCATTAAATGGACTCGATAAAGGTCACCATCGCATCACGGTCAGCCTTACTGAGTTGGCGGAACTTCTCGACGCTGCGGCGGGCATCACTCTGGGCGTTGCCGTGCCACATGATGGCCTCGATGACATTGCGGGCGCGGCAGTCGTGCAGACGGTCGTCGGCACCGGTGCATTTCTTGCTCAGGCCACGTCCCCACAGCGGTGTGGTACGGCACCAGCCCGTGCGGATGTCATTGACCATGTACATGCGGTGCTGAATCAGGTCGGTATAGGGCCAGATGGTCTGATGCGGATAGCGGGGCAGCATGTCGGCATAGGCTCCGACAAAGAAGTTGTTCGGGTCGCGGATGACGTCATCGCCCGTAGTCCAGCTGGGACGGTGGCAATAGGCGCAGCCAATCTCGGTGAACAGTTCCTTGCCCCGCAGGAAGTCGGCATCATTGACGTTTCGGGCTGCAGGAACAGCAAGGCCACGGTGCCATGCCATAAGGTCGATGTACTCCTGGTCGGTCATCTCCACGTCGAGCGTCTTGCTCATCAGGTAGTTGTAGATGTCGGTCTCGGGGTCGCCGGTCACATTCTGCTTGGGGAAGTACTTGTAGAAGTCGGCCTGCACCTCAGGATCCTTACTGGCGATGGTGGCGTAGGCAGCGGTCATGTAGTGATAGCGGCGGTCGCTGCGGGTGACGTTGGTGATGTTCCAGATGGCGTTAGCACCAGCGCCGTCCTGCAGGTTGGCACGTGACAGGGCATAGGTGTAGCGGCGCACGTACTTGGTGCCGTCGCCTTGTGCAGTGTTGGAATAGTAGTTGAAGTCGCTGCCATTCCAGATGGCGGGGTTGAGCGTCACACCTGCGGCCTGTTCAGCCTCGTACTGGGCACGGATGTCCTTCTCATCAATGGCGTCGAGCAGACCTGTTCCATAGAGACCGATGGTGCTCTCCAGGCGCACGCGCAACTGGCTGTAGTCGATGTCCTTGCCTCCTACCTGCAACGGCACATAGAATGCGCTCAGCGGGATGGTGACTTCGGGATAGATGAGGCTGTAGGTCTCGCCGTCAGGGAAGCGGTTGCCCCACTCATCGGTGTATTCGCGCCAGTCGATGACGATCTGGCTCTCGTCGATGGGTGCCTTGAAAGGTTTTTGAGCCTGGGTCTGCGGCATACCCGTAAGCGACGACAGGTAAGTGTCATTCTCATCGGTGAGCACAAGCAGGTAGCCGTTGCCCTGCACGTTGGAATTATAATTCAACTGTCGGGCGCCATGACCGTAGCTAGGATGGCAGGTGATGCAGGCATCGCGCACCCACAACGGTCCCAATCCGCGCATAGGCGTTGACATGCTCGTATCGGAGTCAAACGGTGATTCAAAGATGCGCTCACCACGTTTGAATGATGCCAGCAGTCCCTGCTTATTGATGGCTTCGGTTTCTTGTTCGTAAGCCGAAGCGGTTACATTGCTGGTTGTGCCCAATCGGCCACCTGTGTAATAGTAGTCGGGCAATTCGGGCGTCACTTCATTGCCACCGCCCTTCTCATCGCTGCACGATGCCAGGGCTAGAAATGTCAGCGCCAATAATATCCAATGCTTTTTCATGTTTCTCGTGTTTTAAGATTTTTATTTAAGTCCTTCGATGGCTGCATCCAGGGCATCAAGCAACTGGTTGCAGGCGTCAACGGCCTTCTGTGTCTCGCTTTTGCTCAGGTGGTTGCGGAAAGGAGCGGGCATGCACGATACTTCCTTGATGGCGTTATCGATGGCACTGCGCACGTTGCTGTCGAGTGATGCGTTTACCTTATTCATATAGGCTGCCAACGAGTTGTTGTTGACTGTGCCGTCAAGTGAGCCGTAATAGGCGTTGCGCACGCTGCGGATGTTGTCGGTGAAGTCGGCGATGGAATTCCAGCTGTACCAGGACTCCACGTCAAGAACGTTGCCCGAGTTCACGGGGTCGGTGATTTTGGTATTGCCCACCTCGTCACTGATGTCGCTGGCACCGGTCAGGATCTGTTCCATGGCTGCAAGTTGAGTCTTGTAAAGACTGTTTCCAGCCTTTCCGGCATCAATCATGTTCTCACCGTAGTTGAAAGAAGGCTCCAGTTCATGTTCCTCAAGGATAGCACGTTTGGCGCTGCTGATGTTGTTCATGCCCGCCCATGAGGCTTCAAGACGCACGGTCTGGTTGGCGAGGTCTTGGGCAACGGCAGCGTTGTAGATGAGTTCGCGCTCGGTGATGTCGCCCACGTTGCGGGCGGCACCGTCACGGAAGAGCACGTACTCCACAGCATGGAAACCCAGCAGACCATAGCCCAACGTTGCAAAAGCGTCGGCTCCCGCGCCATCCTCGTCGAGGGCTGCGATGAGCGAACTGTTGTTCAGGATGTTGTCTAGTTGGGACTTCTGCAGGGGCCATGAGTCAATGTGCGGATCAATGTTGTAGTCGGCGGCGGCACCGAACAGGAAGGCCTCGCTCAGTTCCCAATATTTGCGGGCACTGATCCACTTGTCGCAGCACTCCTGGACTTTGCCCTGTGTTGGATTCTCGCGCAACTGCTGGCACAATGCGGCCAGTTCATTGGCTTCATCGGCCAGAGATTTGTAGGTGGGAACGACAACGCCGTTCACATACTGGGTGATGATGGCCGTTTTCTTGCTGTCAAGCTGGTTGGGATCAGGGTCATCGTTACTGTCGCTGCAAGCGGCAAACCCCAGCGTCATGCCCGCAAGTGTGACGAGCATGAGCGCGTTCTTGAAAAGTTCAATTGCTTTCATTTGTTCTATCTTTTTATGGTTAACGTGTTTGTGTCATAGTGGTGTCTCAGATATGGAAAAGGCCACTGTAGCAGATGCCCAGGCTCACTGTCGGTTCGTTGTTGTACTGCGATGAAAGGATGCGGTAGCTGTATTCGCCCTTGATGACGATCTGCGGTATGGGATAGTAGTTGACGCCCGCAGTGACCTTCTGGCGCTGCCACATCTTCTCGTCGGTCATGTTCTTGACCGTCTTGTACATCGAGTCATAGTAGTCATAACGTCCGAACAGATACAGCCGTTGCCCGTCGGCATGCAGGCGGGCAACTTGTGAAAAGATGTCATAACCTGCCTCGATGCCCAATGCGATAGCGGCCTCACCGATGTTGGTCTTGGGGAAGGGAGAGTCAGCACGGGTGGACATGTTGGCGGTAGTGATTTCGAGCGAGTTGCTCAGGTGGCCGTAGTCAAAGTTGCCGCGAGCCACGATGTTGTGGTCATTGTACAGGAAGTCCACCGCACCGATGGCTACGGTGCCGTGCAGACCATTGTACTTGCCCGTGGCGTTGAGCGTGTTATTGGCGCTGTTGCCCAGATAGCCACTAACACTCAGGCGCAGACCTTTGATGGAACGGTTGTCGATGCGCAGCGCACCGGCATAGGAGGTTGCCATCTTGAACTCGTAGGGGCTGCCTGCGCCATCGTGGATCCATCCCTTGTTGCCGAATCGGTCAGCGTCCAGGCCTGCGATAAACATCGCCTCGTAGCGCCACTTGCCCACGTTTCCCCACAGGCTCACGCCTGTCTCATGCCATGTGCAGGGCATGATTGTGTTCTCGCCCTCGGGACGATAGACAGTGAAGAATTCGGTGGGCATGTGCGCGTTATTCGTTCCACCCACAGGCACAACCATGTGGCCCATGCGCAAGTTCACAGCGTGCGAGAAAGATTTCTGCAGCCAGAACTGCTCGAGGGCGACTTCGCCTCCACGTTCCACTTCAGATTCATATTCGCCGGTCTCTTCTTCCTCGATTTCGACAGCGCTCTCGGTGCCGCCGTGCTCAAACTCAATCTCGGTTCCCAGCGACCACCCTTTGCCGAAGTCGTAGCCCAGATAAAGGACCACATGGGGCAGGTCAAACTGACCGAAGCCCTTGTCACCCTTGTAGAGTTCGGCATTGGTGTAACGCTTGTAGTTGTTGCTATAGAACATGCGACTGGCCACAGCCTCGCCATAGCCGCCGATGGTCAGCCGGTGGGTAGGCGTCTCGGTGGGTGTCTCAGACACTTCGGCCTGGGGCTTCTCCAGCAGATTGTCAGCGTGAATTGCTGCCGTGCCTATCGTCATACATGCCAGCAGTGTTGTCAGTAATCTCGTTGCCATTTTCATATTTTATATAGTTTATCGGCTGCAAAATTACCCAGACGGTGACCGCTATACAATCCCAAAATCAAATGAAAAAAAACGCTCCCCCTCACTATTTTTGGGGAGAGCCTGCATTTGTCGCAACTATTTTTAACCAACCAATATTACTAAATAAAAATACAGGGGGTAAAAATAAGTCGCTGAATATCAGCGACTTAAGTCGGTGGAGCTGGAGGGGTTTGAACCCTCGTCCAAACGTGGAACTAATAAGGTTTCTACATGCTTAGTCCTGACTTGGTTTTCGATTGACGGCAGGCTCTGGACCACCAACCGCCAACTTATCCTCTAAATTTCAGACGCGGCCCGAGGCTTGCCTTGTCCTATCGCCGATATTCCTGCACCACCGTTTCAACCCGCCTCGGCGCGAGGGCAGTTGGGTGATGTCTCGTCACAACCCCTTGGGCTGTGATAAAGCCGAACTTACTGTGCTTCGGTTAGGCAGCGAGAGCGTAGTTGTTTTCGCCATTTAAAAATGTCAATGACTGATATTATAGAGCATAGCCATTATCGCTCTGCATGCTTGCTTACCACTTCTACACGCTGTCAAAGCCAGTCAGCCCCAATTGCATGTGTCCGCATAAACGGCCTGCAAAATTACAACAAATTTCGTGCCAGACAAGCGTTTTGCCGGGGATTTTTTGAAAAAATATTGAAAAACGGGCTATTTTTCTTCTATGAGTTCGTGCCAGTAGGGTGATTCCTCAGGAATGAAGGCGCCGGACTGCAGGAATTGGTAGATTTTCAGACATGCCCATGCGTCGATGGCAGCATAGGATTGCTGGCCCTCGGTGAGGTATTGCGCCTCCCAGTTGGTGAGCTGCTGCCCCTTGCTGATTTTTTGCTCAAAGAGGATGGCATAAATCTTTTGCAGACTCATGTCGCTGATCTGGAATTGCTTGACGAGCTGTTGCAGCTCAACAAAGCCTGCCGGATGGATGTCGCAGACGCGTGTCAGTTGGTTGAAGTCGTCGGTGGTGGACAGGCCGACCTTGATGATGGAATCATCCTCGATAAGCTCCTTGAGGGGAGCGGGGATGCCGGTCATGTTAAGCCTGAAGAGGAAGGCGTCGTCATCGGTCGACAGCTGTAGCAGTGCAACGGTATGGCGGTCGCCACGCTTGAAAGTAGGTCTCGTCTCGGTGTCAAAACCAATGACAGGCGCTGTGCGCAGGGCGTTAACGGCGCTCTTGACTTGAGAAATGGCATCGACGATGTGAATATGACCGGGGAAGGTCACCCTGGTCATCTGGTTCACGGCCTGTTTTTCGATTGATACTACATGCATGTCGACTGCAAAGGTAGTGATTTTTGGTGAATAGTCGATAGTTAATGGAGAATAGTTTTGTTTTTCACGCCTAATATCTTGCCCTTGATATGTTTACAGGCGGTTGACTTGCTTGACCCCCTTGATGTTAAGGATTTTCCTGATAAGCTCGTCGAGCAATGAGATGTTGCTGATATTGACGGTCAGCATGCCCTCAAAGAATCCGCCCTCGGCCTGTACCGAGATGCTTCGCAGCAGGCAATCGTCGGTCTTATTGATGACCGAGGTGATGGATGAGACAATGCCTATGTCGTCACGGCCCAGGACTTTGAGCGTGGCGATAAACTGGCTCCCTGCTTTGCCTGCCCAGCGCGTGCGGATGAGGCGATAGGGGTAACGCTCCTTGAGGTGCTTCAGATTCTTGCAGTCGGTGCGGTGAATTTTGATGGCACCGTCGCTGGCGACAAACCCCTCGATGGGGTCGCCGAAGATGGGGTTGCAGCAACGTGCCAGCTTATAATTGATGCCCTTGATGTCGTTGCCGATGGTCAGGATGTCGTCGCTGAAGCGGTGGTGGCTCTCGCCCTCGGTGGGCTGTTGCAGGACAAACTCCTCGGCCGTGCCCCTTGCTGTGCTGGTATCAGCCGGTTTGGCAGCGAATGCCATGTATTGCTCAACCACGGTGTTCACGTCGATGATGTCTTCCTGTATGGCGGCATAGAACTCGGTCGTCGTTTTATAGCCCATCTTCTTGATGACGCGTGCCAGAGTGGCATCGTCGGCCTCGATTTTGCGGTTCTTGAAACGCCGTTGCAGTGTTTCCCTTGCCAACTGTGCCTGATGTGCGCGCCGCTCGTTGATGGCGTTTTTGATCTTGTTACGCGCCTTACTGGTGACAGCGATGTTGAGCCAGTCAAGGCGCGGCGTCTGCGTTGCCGACGTGATGACCTCGACGGTGTCACCGCTCTTGAGGCGGTAATTGATTTTTTGGTTCTTGCCATCGACCTTGCCACCCATGCAGGTGCTGCCCACGCGCGTGTGGATGTGGAAGGCGAAGTCGAGTAGCGTGGCGCCTTGCGGCAGGCGGAAGAGGTCCCCCTTGGGCGTGAACACAAACACCTCGTTGTTATACAGGTTCGTGTCCATGTTGCGCATCAGATTCATCTGTCCCTCCTGTCCGCTCGCTTCAAGCATTTCGCGCACATCGTTCATCCACTTGTCGGCGCTGCCGTCGCTCTTGATACCCTTGTAGCGCCAATGGGCCGCCACGCCTCTCTCGGCCGTCTCGTCCATGCGGCGGGAGCGTATCTGTACCTCTACCCACTTGTCTTCGGGACCATAGACGGTGATGTGCAGTGACTCATAGCCGTTGCTCTTGGGAATGGTAATCCAGTCCTTGAAGCGCGATGGGTTGGCTTTGTAGATATCGGTAACGATGGAGTAGGCGAGCCAGCAGGCGCGTTTCTCGTCCTTCTCCTGGGTGTCGAGAATGATGCGAATGGCAAACAGGTCATAGATGCCGCCCAGGTCCACGCCCTGCTTCTGCATCTTTTGCCAAATCGAGTTGATGGACTTGGTACGCCCCTTGAGCTCATATTTCAGACCCTCGGCTTTGAGCCTCTCGTCGATGGGTTTGATGAAGTCCTCCACGTATTTGTCGCGCTCTTCCTTGGTGACCATCAGGCGGTTGGCAATCTGTGTGAACACCTTGCGGTTAAGGTACTTCAGGGAAGTGTCTTCCAGCTCGGTCTTGATGGCATAGAGTCCCAGTTTGTGGGCCAGCGGAGCATACAGGTAGCGGGACTCACTGGCAATCTCGTGCACGAATTTCTCGTTGGGGTGATGGTTGATGGCACGCATGAGCGCCAGGCGGTCGGCGGTCATGATAAGGATGACGCGCACGTCCTCGGCAAAGGTGAGCAGCAGTTTGTGGAAGTTCTCGTCCTCAACGGCAGCCTGTTTCTTGTACAATGGCGCAACATTCAGTAGTCCGTGAACCACACGGGCGATGTCCTCGTCAAACAGCGCTTTCACTCGCTCCGGGTTCAAGTAATTGTCACGGCACAAGTTGTAAATCATTGTGGCGATGACCATCGTGCGGTCAGGAACGATGTTGTCGCACAAGGTGAGAGCGGTGCGCAGATGCCTAATGACCGGGTTGAGACCGTACTGGTCACGGCGGAAGATGCCCGCCTCGGTGATGCCTCGCTTGATGAGGCCGTGCACCGTGTTGATGTCCTGGCATGACAACTGACTGCCAAGGCGTTCGTTGATGTCCTTGACAAGCTGCAGCAATAGCGCTCGCTCCTCTGCGGTGAAATAATCCTGTGTCGTTGCCATGCGGTAATTTTTGGCAAATTTAGTCTTTTTGTGGCTATTTTTTTGCAAGAACGTGTTTAAAAATGTAATTTTGGGCAAAATTTAAAAAACCAAGTGATATGTGGAACGAAAAAGATCAACGACTGATGTCTGACAAGGGCATTACCGAGTCAGTCATCGAGGCTCAACTCAAGAGGTTTGAAACAGGTTTCCCGTGGCTCAAGCTTGCTGCTGTGGCAACCGTGGGCAACGGTATCATCCGTCTTGACCCCAAAAAGGAAACTCAATGCATAAAGAGCTGGAAAGAGTTTCAGGGCGGTGGCACAACGATAGAAAAATTCCAGCCCGCATCGGGCGCAGCCAGCCGCATGTTCAAGAACCTGTTCGCATTTGTCAACGAGGGCAAAGCGGCACCCGATACCGATTTCGAACGTCAGTTCTTTGAGGGCATCACGCAGTTCGCCTTTTATCCTCAGCTGAACAAGACCTGCGTGAGCCTGTACCAGAACAATGTGGGCGAACTCATGGAGGCAGGACGCTATGTTGACATACTCAAGGCGCTGCTCCTGCCCGAGGGCATGAATTACGGCGCTCTGCCCAAAGCGTTGCTTCGTTTCCACCGTGCTGCAGCAGGCACTGTCCATACGCCTCTCGAGGAGCATCTTGAAGAGGGCGCACAGTATGCTGCCGACAGCCGTCGCCGTGTGAGCATCCACTTCACTGTATCTCCCGAACACCGTGCAGGCTTTGAAAAACTCATCAAGGCCAAGGTGCCCTTGATGGAGAAGGTGTGGGGCGTGACTTATGACATCACCTTGAGCGAACAAAAAGCCTCGACCGACACGATTGCCGTGAAGATGGACAACACTCCATACCGCGACAACGATGGCAATCTGTTGTTCCGTCCTGCAGGTCATGGAGCCTTGCTCGAAAACCTCAACGAGCGTGATGCCGATGTGGTATTCATCAAGAACGTTGACAATGTGGTGCCTCTGCGCTTACGCAGCGTGACCACGCGTTACAAGAAGGTACTTGGTGGCTATCTCGTACAGGTTCAGCGACAACTGAAGAAATACCTTGAAACCCTCGATAAGCCCAATCCCAAGAGCAGCGACCTCAAGGCGATGCTGCGCTATGCACGCCAGACGCTGTTTATCGTTGACGAGGCTACCGACAGCATGGACGATGCTGCCCTTGCCGAATGGCTGCGCGACAAGTTCAACAGGCCCATCCGCGTGTGTGGCGTTGTGCCCAACGAGGGAGAACCCGGTGGTGGACCATATCTGGCATACAATCCCGACGGCTCCTATTCGCCTCAGATTCTTGAGTCGGCCCAGATTAATCCCGATGCCCCCGAAGCTGTCGAGATGATGCGCAGCGGCACCCACTTCAACCCTGTTGACCTGGTGTGCTACATCAAGGACTACAAAGGCATCAAGTTCGACCTCCGCAAGTTTGTCGATCCTGACACTGGCTTTATCAGCATTAAGAGCAAGGACGGTGTGGACATTAAAGCCCTTGAGTTGCCCGGATTGTGGAATGGCTCAATGAGTAATTGGAATACCGTGTTTGTCGAAGTGCCTATCGACACCTTCAACCCTGTCAAAACCGTCAATGACCTGTTGCGTCGAGCACATCAGTAATTAGATGCAGAAATGAAAAAAGTGATTTTGCTGATGCTGGCACTGGTGGCAATGAATGTCAGTGCCCAGAATAGAGTGGGGAACTATTATGACGACGAAGATGTTGATACGGTTTATACCGTACACTCCATCAATCAGGAGACATTCAGGGAAATAATTGCCGATTGGAACGCCGAAGACTGGGTGATGCTCAACGAGCGCCCTGTTGTGGTGGACTTCTATGCCGATTGGTGCCAGCCCTGCAAGCGCCTGTATCCCATCCTTCGTCAAATTGCCCAGTATTACAATGGCACGGTCGATTTCTATCGCATCAATGTGGACGAGAACAGCAGCATTGCCGATGTGTTCCAGATTCGCAGCATCCCCTTCTTGCTCATTTGCCCGCTCAAGGGCGAACCCAAAAGCGTTGTCGGCCTTTATCCACAACGCGAGTACATTCGAGTCATCAATCAGGCATTAGGAATCTGATAAGTCGAGACATACTAATAAAAGGGTGGGGGCATAGGCTCCCACCCTTTATTGATGACAACACAAATAATAATAGGTACAATTGCCCATTGTTATGTTCGCTGTTCCGCATTTCTTACGCTAAGCCGCTATGATTGTTTGGGCTGTCGCACACGCTTTTATGGTAGGCGGATTCAGATCATTTTTCTTGGGGTTGCATCACATGTCGCCTGAAACATCAAACCGTGCTATGCACGGGAAATTGAAACAAATTAATAATAGAATATAATATAACGTGAGTTCGATGAAATTATTAATTGTCAATCAGTGCGTTAGCAACTCCCCCTCTAAGATTAGAGGGGGCAGGGGGGCGTTGATACCCCAAGAGAAAGTGCTTTGATGGCAAATCATACTCCTCCGGCGCTACACGCCACCTCCCCTATCTTAGGGGAGGAATTGAGTATCAGTAACTTATTGTCGTCGAACTCACGTTAATATAATATATATATCTAATGTTGCTTAATTTCTTGCGAGCCGATGCGAGCAATTTATAACACTTAGTGCCTTGGCTTGGGGACCTTGAGCAGTTGCGCCTTGTTTATTTCTGTAATTCGTAGTTTGTTATATAGTTGCTCTGTTTCATTGAAAAACTGATGCGGCCTGGCAGAACCGGGCCGCATCAAGTTTAAAGGTTTGTTACGCCGTGATTACTTCACGATGTACTTCTTACCGTTGTGGATGTAGATGCCACGCTCGGTGGGAGCAGCAACACGGCGACCATCGATGGTGTACCATGCGCCATTGTCATTGGTGCCAACGGTGAGCTCATTTACCGAAACTTCGGGTGAATAAATCTCGAACGTGCCTACGTAGGTCTCGGGAATACCATAGTAGTACTCACCCTCAGTGATGATGATATATACATCATATACGCCAACCTCGGTGGGAGCCTCGGTGGTCCTTTCACCAACTGCGTTCTCATAGATGATGGTAACGGCACCGCTGCCTTCGGGAACGGTTACGGTAGCAGCATGAGCCTCGCCGTCATACTCAATCCTCGGGAAGGGCAGTTCAACGTCATATACGCACGGAGCCTTGTCGATGGTAACGATGATGGGCTTGATGCCGATGGTGTTCAAGTCAAAGTCGCCCTCGTAGGTGCCGACGGTGTATTCACCGGGAACAACCAAGTCGGTGTTGAAGGTAAGGGTCTCACCGTTGATGCTTACAACGAAGGTCTGAGGCTCGCCATTGTAAACGGCGTCGGTGCCAGTGGCCTCAAAGGAACGAACGTCGATCCAGCTAAGACCGTCGAGGTTGGTGTAGTTGTCCAGACCGTCGTTGAAGCGCACTGCGATCAAGTGGTCGGTGTCACGGTTCTCATTGAAGGAGATGTTGAAGTTGAACTCATAATCCTCGCCAGAGGTGAGCTCGCCCAAGGAGTGCCAGCCGTTCTCATCATCAACCTGATACTCAAGGTAACCAGCCTGTCCGTAGGGATGCTCATAGTGACCCCAGATGTGGATGGGATGATCTGCGCTCAGGTCATTCCATGCGTCACAGTCAAAGGCTTCGATGTTATAGGTGAAGATGTCCTCACCGGGCTCGGGATCGGGATCGGGAATGATGGGTTCCTCGAAGTCAATCTCACCAACGCTGATGAGGTATGACAGCTCGATGCTCTCGCCGGCCTCGATGGTGCGATCACTCCAGCAGAAGCCCAAACCACTGTCATAGCTACCGTTCTCAATCATGTAATACTGTGCATAGGACTGGCCCCAGTTGGTGTTGGTGTTATAGATATAGCTTGAGTATTCACCGCAGATTTCGTTAGCATGCCAGTTGGAGCTGAAGAAACCGAACCAGAAGCTATCGATAGGAGTTACACCGGTGAGGTGCTCGCCAAAGAGGACACACAGCAGGGGAGGATTCTCACTGTTGTTGTCGTGTTTCATCTTGATGCCATAGGCTTCACCTGTTGACATGTTCAGACGCTCGAGGGGAGCCTCATCATTGTCACCAATCATGATGTCGGCCCACACACCGGCATCCACGCTTACAGCCTGATTGTTGTTGTTGGTCAGGGTATAAACGATGCGTGCGCAAACCTCACCTTGAGGCTCGATTCTTGCTTTCATGTTCACGCCGTTAACGGTATTACCGGTAGCAGCGTTGAGGTAGGTGGCGGTGCCATCGTTTACGCGGAATGCGGCAATGAAACCAGCACCTTCATGATTCTCGGTCCAGAAAAGGTGATCCTCGTTGGCCTCGTAGGTGGACGAGTAATAATAGTTGCCAATCTTACCGAGAAGGCTGAAACCGGTCTGGGCACCGGGACCTGCAGCATTGCGTTCCGAAACGTTGTAGTAGATTGAAGTGTTACCCAACTGCTGGAAACCAGAGGGGAGGGAACTGAAGATAGCCGAGCGCATGGGAGCTTTACCCGGCGCAGCATTCATCTGCATAGCGAAAGCGCCAGCAATCAATGCGATTAAAAGAACTGTAATTTTCTTCATTGTAAAATGATTTAAAAAGTTAATAATTATACTAATAGTATTGGATTCAGTTATTTATGGAATCAATGTTATAGCAAAACTCCAAACCATTCCTATCATAATGGGGATTTTCAACCACAAAAATACAATTATTTTAGTGATAGGGACAAATCTAAGTGTTAAATAAACATAATGTTTTATTTAGCCTTATGTGTTTGGTGATATGCGACGGATTTTGAATCGTTTTAAGGATTTGTCTCGCTATGTGTCATAAGCTGCTTTACTTGTTGAGCGTCAGCTCTAAAATGGTGTCAACGCCGGTGGGCACTGCCGGTAACTGAACGGTGATGCCGTCGCCCGTAGCGGTGTAGCGCAAGCGGCTTTTGTCGCTGAACAGACGAGCCTGTTTCACCCGCTTGCCGCTCAATGGCAGATATAGGGCGTTGTCCTTGAGATTCAGGATGTGCACATAGAGGGTGTTCCCTTTTTGGGTGGTAACTCCCCAGTCATGTGGTGCGATGATGCCGCCGCGTGTGCTGTAGATGCTCTCACCGTTCTGGCGCATCCATTCACCCAGCTGATGCAGACGCTCGATGGCCTCGGTGGGCAGACAGCCGTCGGGGCGCGGTCCCACGTTGATGAGCAGATTGCCGTTACGACCGGCGGCACGTACGAGGGTGCGGATGATTTCTTCGCCGCTCTTGTAGTTCTTGTCGGTGATGCGGTAGCCCCATGTGCGGTTCATCGTCATGCAGGTCTCGAGGGGTAGTAGGCTGATACCATTTTCGCCAGAATAACCCGCGGTGTTCTCGCCAGGTACATCCTGCTCAAAAATCTGGATGTCCTCGCCAGGGAACGGCACCTCATGGTGATTATTGCCAATAAGGCAGGAGGGTTGCAGGCGGTGGATAAGGGCATATTGCTCGTCGAGCTGCCAGTCAAATGGGGTAGGGTCGGTATCGTGTTCCCACTTGCCGTCGAACCAAATGGCGCCCACAGGGCCGTAGTTGGTCAGCAGTTCGGTCAACTGGTCATTCATGAACTTGTAGTAGGCGGGCCAGTTGGTGGTCTCGGGGTCGTGAGGCAAATCCTTCTGGTGGCGACCCAACGGATAGTCCAAACGGTGCCAATCCAGGTGGGAATAGTAGAAATGCAACTTGATGCCATGACGTTGACAGGCGTCGGCGAGTTCCTTGAGCACGTCGCGCTTGAAGGGGGTGGCATCGACGATGTTGTAGTCGCTTGCCGCGCTCTTGAACATCGAGAAACCGTCGTGATGGCGCGATGTGATGGTGATGTAGCGGGCGCCTGCATCCTTGATGGCACGCACCCATTCGTCGGCATCAAATCGCGAGGGGTAGAAACCCGCAGGCAGCTGGGCATACTCGTCACGGTCGATTTTCTTGTTGAGCATCACCCATTCGCCGTCAGCCAGCATGGAATAGACACCCCAGTGGATGAAGACTCCGAGCTTGTTGTCCTGGAACTCTTCACGGGCGCGCAGGTTTTCCTCGGTAGGTGTGTAAACGGTCTGTTGGGCATTAACACTCAGCCATGCAGCAGCAAGCAGGATTGTGATTGCAATAGTTCTCATATTATCGTTTATTGGTTTGATTTTTTCTTAAACAGTCGGCGAATGCGCACGATGAGCCAGATGAGCAGCAGCACGAGGGCTACTGATGTACCGATGGCAATGCCGGCATACCACGGCGCCTTGTCGAGCAGGTCACTGAAGATGGGCGAGATATACTCCTTCATGAGCGGCGCTATCAACTTGCGTTGCTCGGGCAACGGGTCATTCAACAGCATGACGTTGTCGCCCAACATCATCGTAGCCCGCTGAGTGGACTCATAGGCGGGCCAGTAATGGGTTGTGCTGCTGGGATTGCCTGTTGAGGCAAAGTTTACCCACATTTGCTGCACTTCGGCGGCAAGAAAAGGATTATGGCGATCTCCGTTTTTGATTTGGCGTCCCGTGTTGAGTATATAAGACACCTCGGTACCATGGCATGCACCATAAATGGGGTCGCTCAATCCCTTGGTCCAGTAGTACATGTAGGTCTTGCCGCCCGATGCCGCATGCCGCTGCGCCATCTCAATGGCGGGGCCGCGGAACATCAGGTCATTCAACAACTCGGCGGCAGGCCAAGGTTTGTCCTTGGTAACGACATCCAGGAAACGGCTGGCGTTGTCGTTCTGAGCGCTGTCGAGGGACATGGAGATGTAACGATACCATAACTGCACGGCGAGTTCAAATTTCTCTTCACCTCCCATGGCGTCAATCCAGAAGTTTGACTCGTCGCTGTTCGAACCAATGAGCATATCGATGCCGGCGTTGAAACCATCAAAGCGGCTGTAAGGATCCTCGGGAATGAGGTTGCCGTCACGCTCGGGGAAACGGTAAAATTCACCCACCTTGTCGTTGAGGGCGATGATTTCATCCTGGGAAAGTGCCTGCAAGTCAGCGACCGTTTTGGCGCCCGTGGCATCGAGCACACGCTTAGTGAGGCTTTGGCAGTCTTCGCGGCTGCTGGTGAAAGCGACGCTACCGCTTTGGGCAATGGCACGACGGAACAAACCCTGTGCCTCATCGATGCTTGACAGCAGCATCACGCTGCCAGCACCCGCCGAGTGGCCGAATATGGTCACGTTGTCGGGGTTACCACCGAAGGCCGCAATGTTGCGTTTTACCCATCTCAGCGCCTCCACTTGGTCCAGAATGCCCAAGTTGCCGCTACGGGAAAAGGCCTTTCCGTCGGGTAGCGACGAGAGGTCCAAAAAGCCCAACAGTCCCAAACGGTAGTTGATGGACACAAACACCACCTCGGGGTGGGCCTTGACAAACTTGTCGCCCCAGTTGCGGGGATTTACCGTGCCGTTGCTCACATAGGAACCGCCGTGTATCCACACTATCACGGGACGACGAGCCTGGCGCATGCCGTCGGCAGCAGTCCACACGTTCAGCGTCAAGCAATCCTCTCCTTGAGGATAGAGTGACGCGGCATTGCCCTCGGAGCGATGTTGGATAGCGGAATGCCCGAAGTATTTCGCCTCGCGCACAAGACGGCTGTCGGGTTCGGGCTTGGGTTCACGCCATCTGAGGTCTCCGGTGGGTTGCACGGCATAAGGG
The DNA here is from genome assembly GCA_017427945.1 of Muribaculaceae bacterium. GTDB lineage: Bacteria > Bacteroidota > Bacteroidia > Bacteroidales > Muribaculaceae > Sodaliphilus. The sequence goes on from JAFRRT010000013.1 coordinate 108,560, forward strand.
ATGCCCTTGAAACTGAGCAGACCATCATCCCGTTGTCCCACAAATATGCCATTGGAGGCCTGTACAGCCAATTCGTTGTCATAGTCCCCTTCAATGATCTTGTTTTCGCCATAAAGGGCCGTCATTTCTTGCTCCAGTGCTGAAGGCTCTTCGTCGGCAGTCTGCTGGTCGGAATTGCAGGACACCAGCATCAGAGACAGCAAGAGCGGGAGGGACAAGGCGAGCAGGCGCTTTAACGTTATGAGGTTGATTCTTTGTAACACAGTCATATTTCTAATCTAAATAATTACTGCCCTAAAGTGGCAGATGGTCAGTTTATTGTTTACAAAATTACAAAAAATCCGCAATTCAACAGCCTCTGGCTGGGAATAATGAGAACATAATTAAATAAAAATTGATGAAAGTGTTTGCTGTTAAAGAAATTATGTGTAACTTTGCCCCGCTTTTTGGCGCAAATTTTGCGCAAACATTTATTAATTAACTTATTTTTAACGATTTATGAACAAGTACGAAACCGTTTTCATTTTGACTCCCGTTTTGTCTGATGATCAGATGAAGGAAACGGTAGAGAAGTTCAAGAAGGTGCTCACCGATGAGGGCTGCACCATCGAGAACGAAGAAAACTGGGGATTGCGCAAGCTCGCATATCCCATCGAGAACAAGAACACTGGTTTTTACACCTTGATTGAGTTTGAGGGTGAGCCCACTATCGTTGGCAAGCTGGAAACCGCTTTCCGTCGTGATGAGAAAGTCATCCGATTCCTCACCTTCCGCTTGGACAAGTATGCTGCCGAGTATGCTGTAAAGCGTCGCGCCGTGCGCAAGGCCAAGCTCGAGGAGCGTGCCGCACAGGAAGCTGCCGCTAAGGAGGCTGAAGCACGTATCGCCGAAGAGGCTCCCGCAGTAGTGGAGGAAGCTCCTGTAGCACCTGCCGTCGAGGAGGCTCCCGCTGTTGAAGCGCCCGCTTCCGAGGCAAATGAAGAAACCAAAGAGTAAAACTTAATGAAGGAGAAAAAAACTATGGCACAAGAACAACAAAGGCCCTACAATCAGGGTGAAATCCGTTATCTCACTCCCCTGTCGGTTGACACGCGCAAGAAGAAATATTGTCGTTTCAAACGCAGTGGTATCAAGTACATCGACTACAAGGATCCCGATTTCTTGAAGAAGTTCCTCAACGAGCAAGGCAAAATTTTGCCCCGCCGCATCACTGGCACATCGCTCAAGTTCCAGCGCCGCGTGGCTAAGGCCGTTAAGCGCGCCCGCCATCTGGCTTTGCTGCCCTATGTGACCGACTTGATGAATTAATTAACACATTTAAGGAGGAATACAATTATGAAGATTATATTGAAAGAAGATATCGTCAATCTTGGTTACAAGAATGACGTGGTGGAAGTGAAGAACGGCTATGGCCGCAACTATCTCATCCCGACCGGCAAGGCCGTCCTGGCTACGCCCAGCGCATTGAAGGTGCACGCCGAGAACCTGCGTCAGCAGGCTCACAAGCTGGCCAAGGTGAAGGCTGATGCCGAAGAGGCCGCCAAGGCTTTCGAAGGCGTATCGCTGACCATTCCCGTTAAGGTTAGCCCCACGGGAACCATCTACGGTTCGGTCGGTGCTCAGCAGGTTCATGAGGCATTGCTCGCAGCAGGTCACAATGTTGACCGCAAGCTCGTGAGCGTTCATGAGACTGTTAAGGTTCCTGGCAAGTACGTGGGTATCGTACGTCTGCACAAGGAAGTGGCTGTTGAGATCCCCTTTGAGGTGATCGCCGAGAATGCTGAGGAACTCGCTGCCGAGCGTGCTGCACGCAAGGCTGAGGAGGCCGCACATCAGGCTGCTCTCGCTGCCGCTAAGGCTGCCGAGGAAGGCGCTGAGGAGGCTGCCGAGGAAGCTCCCGTTGAGGATGCTGCTCCTGAGGCTCCTGCCGCCGAGTAATAAAACAACAAGATAATGTTGAAGGCACCGGTCTCCTCCACATGACCGGTGCCTTTTTTATTGGGGATGCGAAATCCTCCAAATATAACCCATAAATTCTAAACTATCAATATGATGACCAAGCACATTGTAATGTTTAAATTGCGGGGCAGTGATGAACTGCGCCGAGAGACCGCCATGCGGTTCAAGGCTGCACTCGAAGCCCTGCCTGCTCAGATTGACGTGCTGCAAAGCATCGAGGTGGCCCTGAATGAGAATCCCGCCGAGGACTGGGATATCGTTCTCACGGCCATTGTTCCCACGATGGAAGACGTCGCGGTTTATGCCAAACATCCTGCACACGTCGCTGCCGCCGCCATCATCAAGGATGTAAAGCAGTCGCGTGCATGCGTGGACTACAATCTGTAGTTCCCTCTCTCAGCGCTTTCTGGGAAACGCTTACCAAGAAGCTTAAAAAAGGACAGGATCCCAATTCGGAATCCTGTCCTTTTATTAGTTTATGAACTATGTTCCTAAAAAGGAATTAGTTCCAGGTGTGGCTCAACAGATAGTCGATCAGTGCAGTAACGTCAGCGATGCTGATATTCTGATCCTGGTTGCAGTCAGCGTTGTCCAGATTGACGTTGGTTGCATCGTGTGAGAGCAGGTAGTCAATCAGTGCGGTAACGTCGGCAATGCTTACGTTCTCATCACCGTTCACGTCACCACGCAGGCCTACAGGCTGAGCGACTGCCGCGATAACGAGGGTCATCTCGTCAACACTCAAGGTCAAATCCCAGGTACCGGCGGGAATCTTGAAGGCGTTGGCCGCATTGGCCAGACCAAGCTCTTCACCGAGCAGGGCCTCGGTAATCTCGAAGTCATTTACTGTGGCGCCGAAGCGATCACCTGCGATTTCGTCCCAACCACCATTCTCGTTATCATTCACGGAGAGTTTCTTGGTGAAGCTGAAGTAGCTGTAACCATCGTTCTCACCAGCGGTAGTGATGGTTGCAGTGTAAACCTTGTTCTCGGCATCACGGACCATCTTAGTACCAACATTGGGGAACCAGCCGCCGTTCTCGTTCACCTCACCCAGGATGTAAACATCGCCCTCATAGGGCTCGGGACCGGGAACATCACCCTTCTTGACCAACTTCACATAGTTGCTGCTCAAGCCAACCTCAACATCATAGATACCGGGGAGCACCTTGAAGGCATTGTCGCCAGAACCCCAGTCAGCGAGAACAGCGCTCTCACCGTCAACAACCTCAGTGCCGTCAACCTCTGCACCGCGACGATAAGCACCGAAGCTCCAGTCATTCTCGTCAACACCGATCTTAGAGGTGAAGCTGAAGTAAGCATAGCCGTCACCGCCGTCAGTGAAGGTAGCGTCGGCAAGGGTGTAAACATCCTCATCGGCGGTCTCCATCTCAATGCCAGTGGAAGGATTCCAGTTGTTGCTGTTTACCTGACCAAGGATGAAGAGGTCACCAGTGATGGGATCAATCACGGGACCAACGGGACCGTCCTCAATCTTGGTGGCTTCGAGTGATACAGTCTCATTCTCCAAGTCGAAGAGGAACACAATGTTGTAAGTACCGCCTTCGTTGAAGGTGTAGGTCTGATTGTCTCCATTGGGGGTTGCGCCCCAGTTGGTGCCCCAGCCATGGTTTTTGCAGACTTTGTATTCCAAGGTGTAGCCACCTTCAATCTCAATGCTATCCTTTGCTAGTTTGTACAGGCCGTCGGCAGGATCCAGGGTCATGTCGTTGGCAGCCTCACCGGGAGCCCATGCGGTGCCGAAGATGGCAGCATTGCCACCGGCAACGGTATAGGTGTCCTCGGTGATGGGTTCTACATAGCCGTCAATTTTGAACTGCAAGGCTTTCAAGCTAAAGGTAACAGTGTACTTGTCGCCTGAGCCACGGAAATAGTAAGAACCACTACCATTGCCTTGTTTTTGGGTCGTGATCCATTCGCCAGCGGTGACCGTCTGGTTGGTACCGCCAGTGGGGCCATAACGATACTGGCCATTGAAAACATCCCAGTTGTTAGCTAATGCTTCTGCAAAGCAGAACCATACTTCACCGTTAATGATAACATCATAGGTATACGTGCTATCACCATTGTCGGTCATTTCAATACCTTTGCTGGGATCCCAACCCTCTCCGAGGGGCTCATTTCCCACAAGGTACATTGCTGCGTTAGCATTGAAGCCAACGAGAGCAAGCATCATAATGAGAGTTAACGTTAATTTTTTCATGCTTGTAAAAATTGGTTAATAATTAAACATATAAATGAGTTGGTTTGTTCTTGTAACCTGAAACTTTTTTAAAGTTGCTCAAAATTACTACTAATTTTGCAAATACATTATATATTATAAGAAAATTTCAGAAAAATGAGTGCAATCGTTTGCGCTGTTATGGCTTTGTTGATGGGCTGAAATAGAGCGGTTTATAAGCAGGAATTTGTGTGCACGAAATCACATCATCAGCATACATCGGCAATGAGTTCAAATGGCATGGCCTGCGTGATGCGTACTTGGGCAAAATCGCCAATAGTGAGGGGTGTATTCTTGGTGATGAGCACTTCGGGGTCCACCTCGGGGCTGTCCCATTGTGTGCGCCCAATGTAGTAGTCTTCTTCCTCGCGGTCCACAATGACGCGCAAGGTATGGCCCACCTTCTGTTCCTGAATTTCGAGAGAAATATCTTCTTGCAGTGCCATGAGTTGCTGTAGGCGTTCCTGCTTTACCTTTTCAGGAATGTCGTCGTTCAGGTGCTCCGCTGCCCAGGTCCCTGCCTCCTCGCTATATGCAAAGGCGCCCATGCGCTCAAATCTCGCCTCGCGTGTGAAGTCCATCAGTTCCTCAAACTCTTTCTCGCCTTCGCCCGGAAAGCCCACCATAAGCGTTGTGCGGATGTGAATGCCCGGCACCTCACGGCGCAGGCGAGCCAGCAGGTCGAGTGTCTCCTGGCTGGTGAAATGGCGGCGCATGTTGCTGAGCACTTTGTCGCTGATGTGCTGCAGGGCGATATCCAGGTAGCTGCACACGTTGTCGCGGCTTGCCATCACTGGCAGGATGTCATAGGGGAACTGGGTGGGGTAGGCGTAATGCAGGCGTATCCACTCCACGCCTTCGATATCTGCCATGCGGTCGATGAGCTCGGGCAGCATCATGCGTCCATTCAGGTCGGTGCCGTAGGATGATAAATCCTGTGCAATGACATTGAACTCCTTGACACCTTTTTCTGCAAGAATGCGCACTTCATCAAGCAGTTGCTCCATGGGCACCGACGTGTGACGGCCCGTGATGAGCGGAATGGCGCAGAAGGCACAAAAACGGTTGCATCCTTCAGAAATCTTCAGGTAACAATAATGCGGTGGGGTCGTAAGACATCGTTCTCGAGCCAGGTCATCGCGATAGGCGTGCCCCAAATCGGTTAGCATGCCTTTCCAGTCAAACTTCCCATAAAGGCGATCCACCTCGGGCAATGCTTCCATCAGGTCGGCACGGAATCGTTCCGACAGGCAACCCATGACGATGAGTTGGCGGATTTTGCCTTGCCGCTTTGCCTCACCCAGTTGCAGGATGGTATCGATGGATTCTTGTTGGGCATCGGCAATAAAGCCGCAGGTGTTCACCACAACGGTCTCTCCGTTGATGCGGCTGGGGTTGTGTTCTACACGGAAACCGGCCGCTTGGAATTGGCGCATAAGTTGCTCGCTGTCCACAAGGTTCTTGGAACAGCCCAGCGACACGATGTCTATCTTGTTTTTCCTCATAACAGTAGAGACGCAAAATCTTGCGTCTCAATCTGTTTATTGTTCTTCTGTTACTCCGAACAGCGATTTCACAAACTCTCGTTTGTTGAAAATCTGCAGGTCGGTCATCTGCTCACCCAGACCGATGTATTTCACGGGTATCTGGAACTGGTCGCTCACGCCGATGACTACACCACCCTTGGCGGTACCGTCAAGTTTGGTAATGGCAAGAGCATTGACCTCGGTGGCAGCCGAGAATTGTTTTGCCTGCTCAAAGGCATTCTGTCCGGTTGAGCCGTCAAGAACGAGCAGCACCTCCTGCGGTGCATCGGGCAGCACCTTGCGCATGGTGTTCTTAATCTTGGTCAACTGGTTCATCAGGCTCACATTGTTGTGCAGGCGACCGGCGGTGTCGATGATAACCACATCGGCATTCTGGGCCTTGGCGCTCTGAACGGCATCGTAAGCGACTGCAGCAGGGTCGGTGCCCATCTTGTGCTTGATAACGGGAACGCCCACACGGGTACCCCAAATCTCGAGCTGCTCATCGGCGGCGGCGCGATAGGTGTCAGCGGCACCAAGCACCACTTTGTTACCGGCTTGCTTGAACTGGTAGGCGAGTTTACCGATGGTGGTGGTCTTGCCTACACCGTTCACACCCACGACCATGATGACATAGGGCTTGCTGTCCTCTGGAACCGTGAAGTCCTCGAGTTCGGCGTTATTGTTGTCGGCGAGCATCTGCGAAATTTCATCACACAGCAGCTCGTTAAGTTCTTCGGTGCCTACATACTTGTCGCGGGCCACACGTTCTTGCAGCCGTTCGATAATTTTAACTGTGGTATCTACTCCCACGTCGCTGGTGACGAACACCTCCTCCAGATTGTCCAGCACATCGTCATCGACAGTGGATTTTCCGGCCACGGCATGCTTGATTTTCTCAAAAACTCCTTGTTTGGTCTTTTCCAAACCTTTGTCAAGCGTCTCTTTTTTCTCGTGCGAGAAAAACTTTTTGAACAGTCCCATAATTGGTTGCTTTTAATTATTTTGAGTGCAAAGTTACACATTTTATTGCGCTTAAAGGGAGTGATGGGTGTTTTTTTTGTTTTCCTGTTGTGCGATGGATTGAATTTGAAAACTTTTCACTACTTTTGTACCCAACGATTTAGACATTATTAAAAACGATAATATGAAAAGAAGATTGATTCTCGTATTGTTGGCAATCGTGGGCATTGCAATCGTCTCCGATGCTTGTACATCAGCTATTGTGAGCGGTAAATTGACTGCCAATGGACGTCCGTTGTTGTGGAAAAACCGTGATACGAACGACTTGAATAACCGTGTGGAGCGCATAAAGGCCCATGATGGTTTGTATGAGTTTGTCGCTTTGTTTGATGCCCGCGACTTACGTGACACAGCCGCTTGGATGGGTTTCAATGAAGTGGGCTTTGCTGTCATGAATACCGCATCATACAACCTGAATGGCAACGATGGAGTCAAGAATATGGATCGCGAAGGTGAGCTGATGCGCTATGCGCTTGAGCGTTGCAAAACGGTAGATGATTTTGAGGATTTGCTCAAGAACTTGCCCAAACCCCTTGGTGTCGAGGCAAACTTTGGTGTTATCGATGCCCAGGGTAATGGCGCCTATTTTGAGACAGGCAATTATAAGTATGTGAAGTATGACCTTGCCGATGCCCAGGATGGCATTCTCATGCGCACGAACTATTCTTATAGCGGCGTTGCCGACAAGGGCTATGGTTACGTGAGGGAAAAGAACGAAAAAGCATTGCTCGCTCCCCACATTGCTGCTCAGGATATCACTCCCGCTGTATTTACCGAGGAACTGTCCCGTACGTTCTACAATTCACTGTTAGGAAAGGATTTCACCCGCAGCGGTGACACATGGATAGTTGATCAGGACTTTATTCCGCGGCGCATTTCCACTGCAAGCGTGGTCATTGAAGGCATTATCCCCGGTGAGAATCCTCGCTTGACGACCATGTGGATTGCGTTGGGTTATCCCCCTTGTGCCGAGGTGTTCCCGGTATGGGTAGGAGAGGATGGTGTCGCACCAGAGCTTACTGGTACCACAAAAGACAATCATTCGGTGCAATGTGACCTTGTGAACAAGCGCAAAGCCGAGGTGTTCCCTGTAGAGCGCGGCAACGGCAAGCAGTACCTGAAGTTGTCCAAACTTTATAACAACGAGGGAACGGGTTACTGCCAGGTGCTCACGTTGAAAAACCGTCAGACTTACAAGCGAGGATACGAGGAAATTGCTCGTCGTCGCAGCATGTACAATAAACACAAAAAGCATTAGCCTGCGTTTGCTCGAGGAGAACAAGACAATGACCATCGACAATTGTAGTGTGTCGGCCGGTTTTTATATGCGTCACCTGGGTGCGCTGTTTCTTGCCGACAACTGGTTTTACATGGTAGCGCCACTTGCCTTGTGCGCAGTGCTTGCCGTCTGGATTGACGTGCGTTTTGTTATTGTTGCCATGATGGTGTTGTTTATGGTGATTCCTTTATTATTGGCAATGCTCTATTTCTATTATGGTTTGTCGCCTGAAGCTCGTTGGTCAATAATGGAAAAGGAGATATCAATCGATAACCAATGCTTAACATTGTCATTTGTTGACGAGCGCATGAAAAAACACGTCATCCGGTGGGATGACGTGCGTCATATCATTGAAAAGGATGGTGCGTTTTTGTTTATGCTTCGTGGCAAGCGCTATACATGCTTGATGTTGCCTGCCTCAGCTGTAAATCCAGATGTCGCGCAGGCGCTGAGGCAATTTGCCTCTCAAACTCATTAACTGGTTGTAATCGTCGCTGCGGGCAATGTAAACGCAAGTCAATCCTTTATAGCTCAACAATTTCATATAAGGCACGAGGTCGCTGTATTTCTTCTTGAAAGCATCGAGCTCATGCTGGTTGCGCAAGGTTGCGATGACCATGTAATACTTTCCTGACGTATTACCAACGCCACCGAATGCAGGGTTGGATTCCACCACTTCAATCTCTTGCGGGGCAATGCCTTCTTGAACTGTCATGCCCAGCTGCTGGGGCTGAGGTGCCGTTACTGTTGGAGTCATGCTCGCCATGTTGTGACCTTCACGGTCGGCAATTATGGGTGTCGTGAGCATGATGCCTAAGCCTATCAGTACAGCGATTGAAGCAGCGATGCGTGCGGCTTTGCGTGAGAAGAGGTTCTTACCTTGCAACACGTTAGGTGTTGATGCAACGTTCTCTTCCTTTTGCTCTAGCGCTTGAAGTGTCTGGATTTCCAAATTGGTCAAACCGAAGAAGTAGTTGCATGCATTGCACTGCATGGACGGCGCAAACTCAACGTTTTTTCCCGAAGGACGAAAATGGCCTAATTTCCCCATGGATACTTCAGTGCCTTTGGCCAATTGCTGACGGAAGGACGTCACGGCATCGTCAATGACGTGTAAGGCATCATCATAGCTAATTCCTTCACGTCTCATGATAGAATGGGCCAAAAGTCCATCGTTGTGAGAAAGGCTTGAATTAAAACCGATGGAACGCTGCGGGCACTGCATCGAAGAGCTCCCTTGTTGATAATGAGCAGGATTATCGTTGGCAATAAAAGCACCCCAACCAGGAACAGTCACGCAGTCATGGCACGTTATCAGGTATTCTATATGTTCAATGATTGAAAACATCTCACAAAAGTACTCATTTTGGCTCCCTCGGCAAAATTTTTAAGTCAAAAAAGTTATTAACAGCGATGCTTTTACTCATCATCTGAAAATTTGCCGATATGCTTCGGCTTTCTTTTCCAAAGCAAGAGGATAAGCCCTGGAAGTTGATGGCATGCGCCACAGTGTAAAGTCGTGAGTGCCAATTCTGCATGCAATAGGTTGACCGATAGGAGGAATACTGGTTGCAGTTTGCTCAGCGACTACACATGCCGCTTTTTCGCCAGTGGCTATAACATGTGAAATACTCGGGTTGTCATCAAGCAGAGTTCGCAAGTCGATGGGTTCTACAATCTCTAGGAACTTGTCACTTGCATTGCCCTTGAGTCTTCTCACAGCCATGGCGGTATCCCACAAAGCAATCTTTTCTTTTGCCAGAAGTCTCTTAATCTTTTCTAAATCAAACCGTTTAAGGTTTTCGTTCCATAACGCATTGCGATCGTCATAGAAAATAATGCCCATCACACGCCAGAAGTCGTTTGTCCGATTCGGGTAAAAGAAATCCATTGACCAACGTTCTGGCTTAGGCGGGAAAGTACCAAGAAATAGAAACTTTGCGCCTTCTGAAATGAACGGAGGCCATGGGTGCCGCTCTATTTGTGGTTGCTGATTATTCATAACTGCAAAGAAAACGAAAAAAATTGCTTTAGCAAGGTGTTTTTGCTGAAAAAAATAATGATTGTTTCGATTTTTCATTAATTTTGCACATCAGAATACAAATCAATCAAAATATCAAAATTATGAAATTACATCATCTTTTTTCAATTTGCATTGCGGCCTTGCTGCTTGTGGCATGTAAACCTGACAAGGACATTACCTACATGACCAATATTGACAAAATCCCATCTGCAGCTCTTACGGCAGCAACAACTCAGGCTGGTGACTTTACCATCAAACCTGGCGACTTGCTACAAATTAATGTGGCATCAACCAATTCTGATGCAGTGAAGCCATTCAACAAAATCCAGTATGTGCCGACTTTGGGTACCAGTTCAACATATGGTTTGGGAGACCAATCGGTTGTTTACTATCTTGTTGATGATGATGGTAATATTGATTTCCCTGTTATTGGAAGAATCCATGTTAAGAACATGACAAAGAGATCTATTCAAGAGTACATCGCATCATTGATTTATCCGCGTTATTTGACCGAGAAACCTGAAGTAGAATGCCGTATCCAGAACTTCCGTGTGTTCTGTGTCGGTGAATTCAATCATCCAGGAGTTATTTCTGCTGACAATGGACGTCTTAATCTGATTGAGGCCATTGCCCAATGTGGAGACTTGACGCTTCAAGGTGAACGTGATAACATTATGCTTATCAGAACAGATGCTACTGGCCAGCGTTACATGAAGCGCATTAATCTTAATGATGCGAACTTCATGACAATGCCTGAGTTTGAGCTTCAGCAGAATGATATCCTTTATGTTTCCCCTAACGTATACAAGAAACGCAGCGTATGGCAGGTATCTCCTATGTTCTCTTTTGGCGTCTCGATGTTAGGAACAGCAATGTCTCTCATTACTTTTGTAACAGTGTTGGCTAAATAACGTAGAAGAATAAATACAGAAAGAAGCGGCTCCCCGGACCCTGGGTGAGCCGCTTTTATTAGACTGACAAAATGGCAGTCTCAGCCCATTGGCATAAGTTATGATTGTAATTATGAGGACTATGTGTTACTACATTTTGAACGAAAGGAGAAACAATATATGAACTTTAACAATTTTACAATCAAAGCACAAGAAGTTGTGCAAAAGGCAGTGGGTCTGACCCGGAGTGGTGGACACCAGGCAGTTGAGCCAGAGCACCTGCTGAAGGCTTTGTTGTCTGAGGCCGATTCGGTGATAAAATTCATTTTCCAGAAATTGGATGTGAATCTCGTCAATATTGAACGTCCTTTGGAGGCTGCCTTGCAGAAGCTGCCGCATGTGAGTGGAGGCGAACCATATCTTAGCAATGACGCAAGTAAGGTCCTCGAGAAGGCCAATAGCATTGCGAGCAAGAACGGTGACCAGTATGTGACTGTTGAAGCCATACTGATGGCATTGTTTGAGGTGAAGTCTACGGTATCTACCATCCTGAAAGATGCCGGAATGACCGCTGACGATCTGAAAGCGGCCATCGACGAGTTGCGCAAGGGTAAAAGCGCCACTTCTCAGAGTGCCGAGGAACAGTACAACGCCTTGAACAAGTATGCTATCAATCTGAATGAGCGTGCTCGCCAAGGCAAACTTGACCCTGTCATCGGCAGGGATGATGAAATCAGGCGTGTGCTGCAGATTTTGAGTCGACGCACAAAGAACAACCCCATCCTTATTGGTGAGCCCGGTACAGGAAAAACGGCCATCGTAGAGGGTCTAGCCCAACGTATTGTGCGTGGAGATGTGCCCGAGAATCTCAAGATGAAGCAGGTTTATTCACTTGATATGGGCTCTCTGATTGCCGGTGCCAAGTATCAGGGTGAATTTGAGGAACGTCTCAAGTCAGTCATCAATGAGATTACACAGGCTAACGGCGAAATCATCCTGTTCATTGATGAGATCCACACCCTCGTGGGTGCAGGAAAGAGCAGTGGTGCGATGGATGCTGCCAACATCCTTAAGCCCGCTCTTGCACGCGGTGACTTGCGCAGCATAGGTGCAACCACTCTCGATGAATATCAGAAGTATTTCGAGAAAGACAAGGCTTTAGAGCGCCGATTCCAGATTGTCATGGTTGATGAGCCCGACGAAGAGAGTTCCATTGCCATCTTGAGAGGCTTGAAGGAAAAATATGAGAACCATCATAAGGTGCGTATCAAGGATGACGCAATTATTGCTGCCGTGCAGTTGAGCCAACGTTATATCAGTGACCGTTTCTTGCCTGATAAAGCTATCGACTTGATTGATGAGGCTGCGGCTAAGTTACGCATCGAGATGGACAGCGTGCCCCAAGGACTTGATGAGATTTCCCGTAAGATTTCGCAGTTAGAGATTGAGCGTGCCGCCATCAAGCGTGATGGAGATGCCGACCGCATTGCAGTGCTGGACAAGCAGATCGCAGAGCTCAAAGACCGCGAGAGCGACTACAATGCCAAATGGAAGAGTGAAAAGGAGCTGATTAACAAAATCCAGCAAAACAAAATTGATATTGAGCATCTGAACTTTGAAGCCGAGCGTGCTGAACGCAATGGCGACTATGGCAGAGTGGCCGAAATACGCTATTCGCTGGTCAAACAGAAACAGGACGAGAATCTTCAGATTCAAGAAACCTTGCGACAGATGCAAGGAGATAAGGCGCTCATTAAAGAGGAGGTTGACAGCGATGACATTGCCGAAGTGGTATCCCGTTGGACGGGTATTCCCGTGACTAAGATGCTTCAAAGCGAAAAGGAAAAGCTGTTGCATCTTGAAGATGAGTTGCACAAGCGCGTTGTGGGTCAGGACGATGCTATTAAGGCAATCAGCGATGCAGTACGCCGCAGCCGTGCAGGTTTGAATGATCCGCGCCGACCCATCGGGTCCTTCATTTTCCTTGGTACCACTGGAGTGGGTAAGACAGAGCTTGCCAAGGCACTCGCAGCCTATATGTTCAATGACGAGAACATGATGACGCGAATCGACATGAGCGAGTATCAAGAGAAATTCTCGGTGACTCGACTCATCGGTTCTCCTCCTGGATATGTGGGTTATGACGAGGGCGGACAGCTTACCGAGGCAGTAAGACGCAAACCCTACTCAGTTGTGCTGTTTGACGAAATCGAAAAGGCAAACCCCGATGTGTTCAACGTGTTGTTGCAAGTGCTCGATGATGGACGATTGACCGACAATAAGGGAAGAACGGTCAACTTCAAGAACACGATCATCATCATGACCAGCAACCTGGGTTCTAACCTTATCCGTGAACGTTTCGAACACCTGACTCCCGATAACAGGGAAGATGTGATCAATCACACGCGCGATGAAGTGCTGGAAATGCTTAAGAAAGCTATCAGGCCCGAATTCCTCAACCGCATTGATGAGATCATCATGTTCGCTCCGCTTGATGAAGAGCAGATCCGTGAGATTGTCACCATGCAGATCAATGGTGTTAAGAAGATGCTTGCTAAAAACGGGATTACGCTTGAAGCGACCGATGCTGCAATTACGCTGTTGAGCAAGGCGGGCTACGACCCCGAATTCGGCGCTCGTCCTGTTAAGAGAGCAATTCAGAGCCTTGTGCTCAACCAGCTCAGCAAGGACATCATTGCCATGAAGGTCAACCGTGAGCGTCCCATCACGATCGATGCCATTGACGGCCAGCTGGTCTTCAATAATTGACATTAACGCAAATTGATTCATGTGTGGTCATCGCCCGTTGTGGGCCGTGGCCACACATGTTTTTTGTTTGAAGTGATGGCTGATAGCGATTAAAGTATTAATTTTGCAGCAATGATTTATTGAGTTGATGTGGTGACTACAAACATAGATTGCAGTCATGACATCATAAAAGTTTATTGATGCAATGAAAACGAATAAAATTCTGTGTACCATTCTTCTTGTCATTGTGGCGGTTGTGATGTATCTCATGAATTCTTTCACGCCCTTGTTTTGTGACGATTGGCACTATCGTTTTATTTATGGTACCCAGATACCTATCCGCAACATTGGCGATATCATAATCAGCCAGTGGCACCATTATTTTGAGTTCAACAATGGCCGTTTTGTTCCGCACTTCTTTGTGCAGCTGTTTGACGGCATTTTGGGCAAACCGTTGTTCAATGTGTTCAATGCTTTGGTTTTTGCCCTCTTCTTATTTGCGTTGACCAAGATTGTGCCTGACCGCAAGGGCCAGACCTATAAAATTATGTCAGTAGGCTTTGTGCTTGTATTCCTGCTGATAACGGGTTTTAAGTATGTTTGTCTGTGGATGAGCGGTTCATGCAACTATCTGTGGATGGCAGTCCTTCTTGTATTCTTCATTCACTTGATTGAAAGGGATGATTTGCCTGCTAAGGCCAATGTGCCGTTGCTGCTTTATGGATTCATTTGCGGTTGGACTAACGAGGCTATGGTGGTTGGGTTGGGTGCCGCTTACTTCCTTTATTTCGTACGTCACAGGGAACAATTGACAACCCATCGTAAGTTTATGCTGATAGGCTTTTATCTTGGAGCAGCGATATTGGTGTTGTGTCCTGCATCTATCAACCGTGCGTTTACGGCAACGGCTCAGAACTTCACTCCGATGGACCGGTTGGTGCATATGAATAACCTGCGCATTTTCTACGTGATGTTACTCGTCGTGATAGGAAAGCTCGTTTTCGGGAGGATGAAATTCAAGCAGTGGGTTAAAAAAGAACAGGTCTTGGTCACAGCAGTGTTGGTGTCCTTGGTTTTTATCCTGTTGACTGGCTATTATCTGGCACATTCACGCTTCGGCATTGAGTTCTTCTCTTTGCTGCTGCTGTTAAGGACTATTGAGTGGAAGAAAGTAGGTATCGGTGCTGTATCTGTTGCCAATATCGCGACCTTAGCAGTCGCAATATATGCTTTGCCAATCTGTGCCAACGCTTATAAGATTGGCCAGGAAGAACTCTCTCATGTGGCTAAGGGAGAGATGCTTGTTTATACTTCGAGCCCGGTCAAAACGACATCATTTTTCCGCCGTTATGTGTTGTATTATTACGGTTACGGTGTCAAGGATGGACTGGACGAGGAGAAATACTATGGCGATGATGATTGGATCCCGGATTATTATGGATATCATCCCACACTGCTGTACATGTATCCGCAGATTTTGATTGATGACATAGAGTCAAACCACGATTTGTATAATGATTTCCGCACTTTTGAGGGACTGCCTTTCTATGCGATTAGGTTGTCTCCCGATCAGGACATTTGGTATGCAGTACTTTCCTATGAACCGTCTAAATACAATAAACTTCCTTGGCCCTTCAATAGGATATGCATGAAATTCATGCAGGATACCGACTGGGACATCTCTGATATCAAGTTCATGGATTACAAAGGTGAGCGTTATGCCTTGATACGTCGTCCCCGTCCTTCACAGGACTATCGCCTCAAAGAAATCAAGTTAATCGAACATGACCCCGTCAAGGAGGCCCAAAAATAGAGATAACAGATGGCATTCAGATGGTCAAATAAGTTGCTTTGTGCCCTCTTCCTCATTATCGTGGGGATATTAATGTGGGCATTCAATTGTTTTACTCCGTTGTTTTGTGACGATTGGCACTATGTGTTCCGTTTTGGCACCCAGGAACCTATTCGTTCCATCAGTGACATCATAGTCAGCCAGTATCATCATTATTTCGGCTTCAATGGGCGTGCCATTGTTCACTTTTTTGTTCAGGTGTTTGATGGCCTTTTGGGCAAGGGTGTGTTTAACGTGGCAAATGCATTGGTTTTTGTCCTTTTCCTTTACACACTGGCAATGAACACATCACATGATAAGAGTAGTTATTACAAGATCATGTCAGTGGCATTCATACTCATTTTCCTGTTAATGACAGGATTCAAGTACACAATACTATGGTTGAGTGGCGCGTTCAATTACCTGTGGGTAGGAACGATTCTCCTTCTCTTTAATTATTTGATTGAAAAAGAGTCTCTACCATTTTGGGCACATCTGCCACTATTGCTGTTCGGCATCATTTGTGGCTGGAGTAATGAGGCTTTGGCTATAGGTTTGGGCGGTGCCTATTTTCTGTATTTCGCTTTTCACAGGAAGCGCTTGACTCGTCCTCGTATTTTCATGCTGGCAGGATTCTACTTTGGGATGTTGTTCCTTGTATTCGCCCCGTCCGCAATCAACCGCGCAATGACTGCATCTGTTCGTGAATTCAGCCTAATAGACCGCTTGGTGAATATGCAGAATTTGAGGCTTTTCTTTATTCTTTTGCTGTTGTTGTGTGTGAAAATCGCTTTTGGAAAATTGAGTTTCAGGGAATGGCTAAGGAAAGAACAGGTATTTGTTATGGCGACTTTGATTTCGTTTGCCTTCATCATGTTCACCGGCTTTTTCTACAGTCATTCACGTTTCGGTATAGAGATGTTTTCGCTGATATTGATTCTGCGTTTGATTGATTGGAATCGTGTCGGCATGATACCTGTCACAATTGCCAACGTTGCTGTGCTTGCATTTGCGGTTTATGCTGCTACAGTAAGTTCCCGTTGTTATGCAGTTGCACAGGAAGAATTGGCGTGCGTGGCTTCCGGTGAAACCATCATTCCCACCACCGACTTGATTGCCCCGTCTTCTTATTTGAGGCGTTTTGTGCTTGATTATCAGGGCTTGGGTATCAAAGACGGCATAGATGAGATAAAATATTATGGGGAAGATGACTGGGTACCGAATTATTATGGGTTTAACAAGAAGTTTGTGTGCTTTTTACCCAAGGTTTTAATCGATGATGTGCAGAAAAACTATGATGCTTATCGAGAGTTCCACACGTTGGAAGACTTGCCTTTCTATGCCATGAGATTAAATCCGGGACAAACTGTCTGGCGGGCCGAGTTTGTTTATGAGCCCTCCAAGACAGATACTTGGCCTTGGCCGTTAAACCGTTTGCTGGCTAAAGTCAATGACGAAGTAGGCAACGAGGTGTTGCCTGTCCAGTTCGTGAAGATTAACGGTGAACGATATGTGCTGGTACTCAAGAAAAGACCCTCTCAAGACAACCGCCTTAAGGAAATCAAGTTGATTGATTATCCTGAGTGGTCCAAGCCGGCTGTCACATCAGAACCCGAGGAATTCTGGAGTCATTTCATGTAATGGGAGACCGTGCAGGTCTTTCTCGCTCAGAATCATCTCGGCAGGGGTTATCTGCCAGTCGATACCCAATGCGGGCTCATCAAATCTCAGTGTCGCTTCACTTTGCGGAACATAGGGATTGTCCACCTTATATTGGAATTGCGCATAATCACTCAGTACGGCAAATCCGTGAGCAAAACCTCTCGGGATAAACAATTGCCTGCCCGATTCGGCGTCAAGAATGACGGTGACATGTTTGCCCCAGGTGGGGCTTCCTTCCCTCAGGTCAACAGCGACATCAAGCACTTTTCCGTAAGACACGCGCACTAGTTTAGCCTGGCTCCACTCTCCGCGCTGGAAATGTAAACCTCGCAGGACTCCTTTTGATGAGAAGGATTCATTGTCTTGGATGAAATCGATGTGTCCAATGTGCTCATCAAAAACCGCTTGTTTGAATACCTCGCAGAAGTACCCTCTATTGTCTCCATATTTGATGGGCTCGATGACCCAAACGCCTTTGATATTCTGCTCAATAAAGTTCATGTTCCTGTTAAACGTGGTTAATCAACCTGCAAAGATAGCTATTTTTGGGCAGGATGGCAACGCATTTCAAGAAAATCAACTACCTTTGCCGAAACTTAAAATTGAAACTCAATGAAAAAGACTGCACGCAATGTCATTTTGTTTGACGACAATGAGTTGCGCAAGCACCTGATGCCGTTCACCTATACACGTCCTGCCGCCTTATTGCGGATAGGCATTACTACTATCGCCGATAAATGGCAGGCCATGCTGGGCGAGGCGAATTATAGCTACCTGACTGTCAGGTATCTGAAAAAGAAATACCCCCTTCGTGTGCGCCGTACGACTAACTTGTTGGTTGCAGGGCACGTGATACCCACACCCGCACTTGCCAAGCAGGTGCTGGCCTTGGAGGCTGGAGAGGCGTTGATGTCAGGTGAGGAACTCATCGCCTTTAACGGTAGCGCTCAGGATTTTGATGCACGCCACTATACACGTGTGGTGTATCCTAGGAAAAAACCGCTTATTGTACGACATTTGTATGATATCTTTGAGTTTAATGCTGAGGTGCTTAAGCAGGACTTTGACCGCTTGACGGCAGGTCGGGAGTCTCAACCGCTCTCGGCGAGCAACACTGTCATTGGCGACCCGTCCCGCATCTTTATTGAGGAAGGTGCGTATGTCGAGGGTGCCATGCTCAACACCCAAGAGGGCCCCATTTACATCGGCAAGGATGTCGAGGTGATGGAGGGCGCTTGTATCAGGGGCGGTTTTTCCGCATGCCATGATGCGAAGGTGCGCATCGGTGCCAAGGTCTATGGCGCCACAACTCTGGGACCGTATTGTAAAATCGGCGGCGAAGTCGAAAACAGCGTCTTCATCGGCTACAGCAACAAGGCACATGAGGGTTTCTTGGGCGACGCTGTCATTGGTGAATGGTGCAACATCGGTGGCGGAACCACCGCGAGCAACCTCAAGAATGATTACGGCGAAATCAAGCTGTGGAACTACGCCAGCAAGCGTTTTGAGCGCACAGGACTGCAATTCTGTGGTTTGTTCATGGGCGACCACAGCAAGATTGGCGTCAATGGCATGATCAACACCGCCACCGTTTTGGGAGTGGGCGTCAATATTCATGGTACGGGCTTCCCCCGCAATTTTGTCGCCTCATTCCAAGAGGGTAGTGCTTCAGCAGGTTTCAAGAATGTGCCCATCGAGACATTCTATACCATCGCCGAGCGTGTGATGGCTCGTCGTGGCGTCACCTTGACCGAAATAGACCGTGACATCTATAAGGCCATTTACAGTATCCGAGACAAGTACAAGTAAAGAAAAAATCAGCAGGAGGCTCTGATAAACCATCCTGCTGATATGTCGCTATAGGTTAAGGCGTCAGCGTTACAATACGCTGATGCCTTTTCTCTTGTTACGGCGCGATAATGATGTCGATGATGGCATTGACGTCGGCGATGTTGATCTCGCCATCGCCATTGACGTCACACTTTGGATTGTTGGGAGTACCCAAAATGCTGTCGATGACGGCATTGACATCTGCGATGTTGATCTCACCGTCACCGTTCACGTCGCCTTTTAACACGGTCTCACTGGCGCGGCCATACACGGTGATGTCGTCGATATTGACGCGTGAGCCTGAGGTCTGGACGATGCGGAATCGTACGCTTTCTGTCACATCAACCTCCATGGTGATGTGCTGCAACGCCCCTTTTGTGAAAGTGAAACTGCCAAGGGTGCTCCATGATGTTCCTTGATTGGTGCTGTAATCTACGCGCAGGTTGGCATCAGCGTCACTGCCGAAGCAGCCCGCCCAGAAACCAATAGCACTGGAGCCTCCCTCTACGTCCTCGGCCATAGCGATTGAACTACTGCTGGACTTACCCAAGCGGCAGGACTGCTGACCTATACTCAGGTTGTCGGCCCAAATGCCGGCATCGCTGAAGTCCCACTTCCAGGTATGGCCTTGCACCTGTTTGGTCCAGTAGCCCCCCGTCGTGCAGCTCTCCCAATCTTCGGTGATGCTGTCACACAATGTGGGATCGGGACCCGGGCCAGGAGGCGTTTCTCCCTCTTTGTTGGCCGTGGCTGTGACAATGAATGTGCTGGTCACCTCGTCGTTACTCATGGTGACAACGTTGGTGAATGAGCCCTCATTGTCGGCAGTGAAACCTACATCCACCGTAATACCGCGATTGACTTCATCGGCACTGAATGAGCTCCTGCTGAGATAAAAATCTTCATTATTCTCCATGGTAAGGACAAGTCCTTTTGTCAGTCCGTTGCCCTTAATGGTGATTGTGCGTTCCAGGACAACACCCAAGGTGGTGGTGCCCAAGTCGAAAACTGTGCCGTTTTCAGGCATCGTAATCTCGGCAGGAATCTCTTCACCAGAGCCCTCCCATATTTGGTTCTGCATGTTACCCCAAATGTATTCTGCCAGTTCGGGGTGGTCAATGAACGGGTTGCGGTTTCCTTGTATGCCGAAAACAGCATCGTTGCGCTTGATTTCTTTATCGCTTACGGGGTCAAGTCGTGTCCATTCCATGAGCATGTTGATGCTCCAGGTCGAGAAGGCCTTATATCTGTTTGTGCTGTAGTCGAGCTGGGGACTGCCGCTCCAATTGGGAAGCTCGTTCTTGTAGCAGGTCACCATATAGAAATAGGTGCGTGCAAAGTCACCCTTGTATTCGTCGTCAGGCTCAAAAACGGTGCCGGAGTAGCCGGGATATGAGCTTTTGCCCAACTTGCCCTTGCCGTACAGATTCCCGTTGATAAGGCGTGAGCCGTCCTTGCACACGCCAAAGGGATAGTTGCTCCTTTGGTTGTTCACCCTGATATCGGTGGGATAGAGGTGGAACAAGTCGGTGTACATCGGGTAATCGTCATTAAACCAGCTTTTGGGAAAACTGTGTTCACGGTTATAACCACCTCCCACAGCCGATGAGTTGCCACCATGCTGGTCGGGACGGTACCGGCAGTTGCTGTACATGTCGATGATGTAGCCATCGGCATCAGTATCGGTGGTCTTGAAGGCTTCCCACAAGGCGTTGTAGCTAAGTTGTCTGTGTTCACGTATGATGTTCCTCAATGCTGTCATAAGCGCCTCATCGTGCTTGCCCTTGGCCGTGTTGTAATAACTGGCGGAGGCGGCAGCAAATGCCGTTTGGGCGGCAAATAGCATTGCCGCAAGCATGATGATGAACCTAATGGACTTATTCATGGTCTAAAGAATGTTGATGGTGGTTAATTATTTCTTGCTTCTGCTGTTGCGAGTCTTTTTGTCAGCATTCTTGCTGTCCTTGGTCTCCTTGGCGGCTTGCTGCTTGCGCACTTGGCCTGCAAGCATGCCGCAGGCAGCTTGGATGTCCTCGCCACGGCTGCGACGAATGGTACACGTCACGCCCTTGCTGTTCAGGTAGTCACGGAAGTAGGCCATGCGTTCGTCGCTACTGGTGCGCAGCTTTTCAATCCCTGGGATGGGATGGAAACGTATCAGGTTCACACGCACGTGCTCGTTGGGAAGCAATTCACGCAGCTTTTCGGCATGCTGTATGTCGTCGTTGAACCACTGCCAGCAGATATATTCCACCGACAGACGGCGCTGATGGGCAAAGTCATAGTTGCTCAGCAATTCCATGATTTGGTCGATGGGGTAGAGGCGCTCGATGGGCATCATCGACGAACGCTCCTCCTGAACTGCGTTGTGGACGCTCACGGCAATGTGGACGTTTGTCTGCTCACACAGGATTTTCAGCTCGGGTTTCTTACCCACTGTAGAGACAGTGACGCGCTTTGGGCTCCATGCCAGACCCCATGGTTCGGTGAGGATGGCGATGATACGCAATACTTCATCGATATTGTCGAGCGGTTCGCCCATGCCCATGAACACGACATTGGTCAACGTCTCGCTCTCGGGAATACTCAACACCTGGTTGATGATTTGGTTCGCTGTGAGGTTGCCGTGGAATCCCTGCTTGCCTGTCATGCAGAAGTAGCAGTTCATCCTGCACCCTTTTTGTGACGAGATGCACAGCGTGGCGCGGTCATCTTCGGGGATATAGACTGCTTCGACAGCCTGCTTGTCGCCCACATCAAACAGGTACTTCACTGTGCCGTCCTCGCTGGCGGCAGCTTGGCTGGGCGGGTACAGTCCCACACAGTAGCGGCTTGCCAACAGCTCACGGTTGGCTTTTGAGATGTTCAGCATCTGTTCAAAATCGTTGACGCGTTTCTGGTAAATCCATTGCGCCAACTGCTTGGCTACAAACCTGGGCATCCCCAATGCAGTAACAGCATCCTGCATATCCTCGAGTGTCATTCCAGCCATTGGCTGCAATACTTTGTCGTTGCTCATGTCTTGATTCCTTTTATTGGTGATTAATCGACAAAGTTACACATTATTGTTATATGCTCCAACAACCTGAGCGTTTTTCCAGACTTTTTCTGACCCATCAACTATATTCATGTGCCATTACCCTACGATGCTTCCCCAATAGACTGGGAAACGTCTTATGCCTTGACACACGAGATGCATGCCAACAGCGTCACAAAATGAGGAAAAGAGATAGAAGCTAAGGCATTACCGGTTGGCCCAGCATCTGTTTCAGATGTGTCTCGAGGATATGGAAACCGGGCAATATCATGCCGTTGTGCCCGTGACCATCAATCTCATAGAGGTAAGTCTGTTGATGCCCTGCCAGTTTCATCATGCGGGCAAGGTACTGGTTCTCGTCATAGCGGCCGTAGAGTTCCAACTCCCTGTCTCCGCAAATCAGTACCATGGGCGGACAATCGCCGCGAACCCAGTAGAGCGGTGCATACTCGTCGATGGTGGCTTGTAGGGGTGGTATGCCCTGCATCTTGCGCACATTGAAGTGGGTGATAGCTTGACCGCTGAAGGGGGCATACATCATCATGTCGTCGGCATTCACGCTGTAGGCAGCAAGCCACGATTTGTCCAAACATAGCATCAACGAGATGTAGCCACCCGCCGAATGACCTGTTACGACAATCTTGCGTGTGTCGCCACCATACTCGGCAATGTGCCTGAACACCCATGCCACCGCTTCGGCGGCATCGTCCAGCGTCTCCTTGACGGTAACCCGTGGCAACAGCCTGTAGTTCACCCCAACAACCACAAGACCCTTTTCCTTCAATGGTGTTGGAATTTCCTTATTGCCAGCCTCGAGCCCGCCACCATGAAACCAGACGATGACAGGGCAGTCCGTAACACCTTCAGGATGATACACGTCAAGTTTCAGCCTCTCGAGAGAGTAGGCATCACTCTTTTGTGTATAACTGATATCATTGACTTGTCTATAGGTCTGGGCCGACGCAACGGCGCAGAACAGGCTCAAGATGAGCAATACTGTAATTTTGGTTATTCTGTTCATGATGCTTCGTATTATATTCTAATTGAGGGTGAGCCAAAATCAATTGACACACCCTCAATATCGATTTCTTAAGACTATAAGTCTAAAGCCTTATTTCAAATAAGTATAGCGGTAGTCGGTCGGTGACACGAGGGTCTCCTTGATGACGCGCGGGATAATCCAGCGGATGAGGTTGAACTCACCACCGGCCTTGTCGTTTGTACCGCTGGCACGTGCGCCGCCAAAGGGCTGCATGCCCACAACGGCACCAGTCGGCTTGTCGTTGATGTAGAAGTTACCGGCTGCATAGCACAGCTTGTCGGTGATCTTCTCTACCTCAAGGCGGTCGCGGCCCCAAACGGCACCGGTCAGACCATAAGGCGAGGTCTCGTCACACAGGCGTACGGTCTCGTTCACCTTGTCATCATCGTAGGGGTAAACCGTCAGCACGGGGCCGAAGATTTCCTCTTCCATCGACTTGAAGCGCGGGTTGGAAGTCTCGATGACAGTGGGCTCAACAAACCAGCCTTTCTTCTTGTCGCACTTGCCACCGATGACGATCTTGGCATCATCGGCCTTCTTGGCGTAGTCGATGTAGAATTTGCACTTGTCGAATGAGGCTTCGTCAATCACAGCGTTGATGAAGTTGCCGGGATCCTTCACGTCACCCATCTTCACCTCCTTGCACATAGCCTTGATGTCCTTCAGCACATCGGGCCACATGCTCTTGGGAATGTACATGCGCGATGCAGCCGAGCACTTCTGGCCCTGGAACTCAAACGCGCCGCAGAAGGCTGCCGTGGCAACGCCCTTCCTGTCGGCACTGGGGTGAACAAAGATGAAGTCCTTGCCGCCGGTCTCGCCCACGAGACGGGGGTAGGAGATGTATTTGTCCACATTCAGGCTGGCTTGTTTCCACAGCGACTTGAAGGTGGCGGTGCTGCCGGTGAAGTGGATACCGCTGAAGTACTTGCTCTGGGTAGCAACCTCGCCGATAAGGGCGCCGCTACCGGGCAGGAAGTTGATGACGCCGTCGGGCAAACCTGCCTCTTTGTAGAGCTGCATCAGGTAGTAGTTGCTCAGCAGGGCGGTGGTGGAGGGCTTCCACAGTGCCACGTTACCCATGAGCACGGGGGTCATGCACAGGTTGCTGGCAATCGAGGTAAAGTTAAACGGGGTTACAGCCAGGATAAAGCCTTCGAGGGGACGATACTCGGTGTGGTTCAGTTGGCCCACGCCGTCCTTGGGCTGCATGCCGTAAATCTTGCTGGCATAGTGCACGTTGTAGCGGAAGAAGTCGATGGTCTCGCAAGCCGAGTCGATTTCGGCCTGGAAGATGTTCTTGCTCTGGCCCAGCATCGTAGCAGCATTCATGATGGGACGATACTTGGTGGCAAGCAGCTCGGCCATCTTCATGGCGATGGCAGCTCGAGTAGTCCACGGTGTGCGGCTCCACTCTTTCCATGCCTTCATAGCGGCATCGATAGCCATCTTAATCTCTTTCTTGGTCACCTTGTGGTAGGTGGCGAGCACGTGCTTGTGGTCGTGTGGGCAGGTCACCTTGCCCGTGTCACCGGTGCGGATTTCCTTGCCGCCGATGATGATGGGGATGTCAACCACGATTTTGCTCTGGCGCTCGAGTTCGGCCTCGAGGGCAACACGCTCGGGAGAACCGGGCATATAGGCCTTCACCGGCTCATTGGCGGGAAGGGGAAAATTGATAACAGCGTTATTCATTGATTTAATTATAAAGTTTTAAGTTGTGAGTTTTTAGTTTTAAGTAAGATGAGTTTCGCCATGCGATTCCTCATCTTTCAAGTCCAGAATATCAAGTGAGAGCAATCCACTTTAAACTCTAAACTTTAAACTTCGAGTATCGCAAAATTTGCGATACTCGAATAAATTAACCGAACATCTGCTCGAAGGTCTTCTTGATGATGCCGATGGCCTCCATGAGTTCCTCCTTGTTGATGCACAAGGGAGGAGCGAAGCGGATGATGTGGTCGTGGGTCGGCTTAGCCAACAGGCCGTTGTCGCGCAGCTTCAGGCAGATGTCCCAAGCGGTCTTGCCTTCGACGGGTTTGGTCACGATGGCGTTCAACAGACCGCGGCCACGCACCTGCACGATGAACGGCGAGTTGATTTTCTCAATCTCTTTGCGGAAAATCTTACCCATTTTCTCTGCATTCTGGACGAGTTTCTCTTCCTTCACCACCTTCAGTGCCTCAACGGCAACGCGGGCTGCCAAGGGGAAACCGCCAAAGGTCGAACCGTGCTCGCCGGGCTTCACATTGAGCATGATGTCGTCGTCGGCCAAGCATGCCGAAACGGGCAGCACGCCACCACCCAGGGCCTTACCCAGGATCACGATGTCGGGACGAATGCCGTCGTGCTGTGAGCACAGCATCTTACCCGTACGAGCGATACCGGTCTGTACCTCATCAGCAATAAACAGTACGTTGTGCTTGTGGCACAGGTCGAAGCATTTCTTCAGGTAGCCGTCATCGGGAACGAAAACACCGGCCTCACCTTGGATGGGCTCAGCGATGAAGGCGGCAACCTCTTTGCCATGCTCCTTGAGCGCTTTCTCCAGCGCCTTGGGGTCATTATAGGGGATGCGAATGAAACCGGGAGTCAGCGGGCCGTAGTTGGCATAGCTCTCGGGGTCATTACTCATGGTGATAACGGTTACAGTGCGGCCGTGGAAGTTACCCTCGCAGCAGATAATTTTAACCTTGTCATTGGGTATGCCTTTCTTGACAACGCCCCAGCGGCGGGCGAGCTTCAGAGCGGTCTCAACGCCCTCGGCACCGGTGTTCATGGGCAACACCTTGTCGTAGCCAAAGTAGGAGTGCATGAATTTCTCATACTCGCAGAAGGCCTCGTTGTAGAATGCACGCGAGGTCAGGCACAACGACTTGGTCTGGTCGGTCAGCGCCTTCACGATGCGCGGGTGGCAGTGACCTTGGTTTACTGCCGAGTAGGCCGACAGGAAGTCGAAGTATTTCTTGCCTTCAACGTCCCATACATAGATGCCTTTACCTTTCTTCAAGACTACGGGCAGGGGATGGTAGTTGTGTGCGCCATAGCGGTCTTCCATCGCGATGTAGCGCTTGGTCTCGGCGCCCAGCGGATTGGGCTGGCAATTACATTTTTTACACTTGGATACTTTCTTCACAGCAGGTTTTGTTTTCTTTGTTGCCATGTTGTAATGTTATTGGTTTAAAGGATTAATGAAGTTATGTTGTGATTACACTGCAAATATAGCCCATTTTGGTCAACCGCGTTTCAGTTTCACATTATTTAACGCAACGAATCCGCACTGCTAACAGCCCTCTCTGTTTACCTGTTGTTCGCGGGCTTTTGTATGTATAAGGCGGCGCTGTCGACGTCCCGCTCATCGCAGCATTGTGTGATGAAATACTTAGGGTTATTTGGGTATGAAAAAAGCCGTTCCCGCAGGTATCTTGAGGGAACGGCTTGGATGTCTGTCACAGGGTGATGCGCGGATGTGGGGAGAGTGTCATCATTCCTGGTTGTCGTTGTCGTCGGCAGCTGCGGCTCGTTGTTTGGAGCGGCGCTCCTTCTTGCTTGTCTCGCTGCTGCTGGTGTCTTTTTCTTCTTTAAGGTCTATCTCGTTACGATCTTTGTCGAATACCTTATATTCCAGGTAATTGAGTGACTGGTCGGGCAGGATGCGGAATTTGCGCTTGAATTCCCTGCGCCATTTCCAGTATTCGCTCACCAGACCTTTCTTGAGGTAGGCATCGACAAATGGATGGACATACATAATGAAGCTGTTCACGTTCAACGTGTGGACAAGGTAATCAATCTTGTCTTTCAGCTTGTCGGTAAAAAGCAGTGATGGCTGCACTACGCCCTTGCCGCCGCATGACGGACAGGTCTCCTCGGTGGTGATGTCCATTGCTGGACGGACGCGTTGGCGTGTGATTTGCATCAGTCCGAATTTGCTCAGCGGCAATATGTTGTGTCGTGCACGGTCCTTTTGCATCACTTCGCGCATGTGCTTGAACAGCTCGTTGCGATGCTCTGACTTGGCCATGTCGATGAAGTCGATCACGATAATGCCGCCCATGTCCCTCAGGCGCAACTGGCGGGCGATTTCATCGGCAGCCAGCAGATTGACGTTCAGCGCATTGCTTTCCTGGTCGGTGCTGGTGCGCGAGCGGTTGCCTGAGTTCACGTCGATGACGTGAAGTGCTTCGGTGCTTTCTATGATTATGTATGCGCCCGACTTGATGGATACCGTTTTGCCGAAGGACGACTTGATCTGCTTGGTAATGCTGAACTTGTCGAAGATTGGCACGTCGTCACTGTAAAGCTTGACGATATCACTGCGATCGGGGGCGATTAGGTTCACATAGTCGTGAATTTGCTCAAATACGTCGGCATTATTCACGTGAATACTCTCAAAATCGGGATTGAAGATGTCCCTGATTTCACCAACGGCACGGCTTTCCTCTTCATATACAAGGGTGGGAGGGGTTGCCTGTTGAATCTTGGCAATAGCGTCATCCCAAGCTTTGAGCAACGACTTGAGTTCGTTGTTGAGTTCTGCGGCGCGCTTGTTTTCGGCCGATGTGCGCACGATAATCCCGAAGTTCTTGGGTTTCATGCTCTCGATGAGTCGGCGCAGGCGGGTTTTCTCGGCGTGGTCCTTGATTTTTTGTGAGACCGAGATGCGGTCGTTGAATGGAGTGAGCACCAGGAACCGTCCAGTGAAGGTGATTTCGGTGGTGAGTCGTGGACCCTTGGTCGAGATGGGCTCTTTTGCGATTTGCACCAGTAGTTCCTGTCCCTGGGTCAGCACGTCGGTGACGGTGCCGTGTTTGTTGGTTTCGGGCAGGTTCTTTATCTTGCTGATGCTGGCAGGCCGCTTGTTGGGATTCTCTCGTACCGTCTTGATGTATTGAGAAAGAGTGTTGAATTGTGAACCCAAATCAAGGTAATGAAGGAATGCGTCTTTGGGATGGCCGACGTTGACAAATGCGGCATTCAGTCCCGGCATTAGCTTCTTCACCTTGGCAAGGTAGATGTTGCCCACGGCATAGGAGATATCTCTTGTCTCCCGTTGCAATGACACGAGGCGGCCGTCTTCGAGCAGCGCCGTTGTCATGTCTCGGGGCGTAACGTCAACTACTAATTCACTTCTCATCGCAGAAGGTGGGTGGAATACATTTGAATTATTAGGTGATATTCAATAAAAATGTCAATGTTCTGTCAAAACAGCACTGTTCTGTCGGCGGTGGTGGCGCCCCGCTGGGCGCGATGCCGGGTCAGAAGTGCGGGGGAACTGGAGGGAACGGTAGCCCGCGTTGCGGGCTGGAAGAACAAAAAACAGAAACAAACTAGTTGACGTGATGAGGGTGGTCATTGAATGGTCAATGTGCCGCTCATCATGCGTGCCAACTCGTTTGTTCCCGCTATTTCACAGTCGTCACAGATTGACTACGCAATTATTTCTTGTTTTTGTGACGGTTCTTGCGCAGTCTTTTTTTGCGCTTGTGCGTTGCCATCTTGTGGCCTTTGCGTTTCTTTCCGTTTGGCATGTCTGTAAATGTTAGTTATTGAACATTATGATGTACTGTCATCAACAGGAAGCAATTACTTCACCTGGTCCATGAACACCTTAGCGGGCTTGAATGCCGGAATCTTGTGCTCGGGGATAATGATAACAGAGTTCTTGCTGATATTGCGGGCGGTCTTCTGTGAACGGGTCTTCACGATGAAACTGCCAAAACCGCGAAGGTATACGTTTTCGCCATTTGCCAGTGAATCCTTTACGGTGTCCATGAATTTTTCAACAGTCTCCAAAACCGATGCTCTGTCAATACCGGTGGACTGAGCGATCTCTCTTACGATTTCTGCTTTAGTCATTTTTCTATAAATGATTTTTTAGTTAAATAATAAAAAGTTAATTCATTCGGTAAACGCTTAATCAACAAGCGATTGAGTCACTGGCTACCAGGGTGTTCCGGTAGCGATTTAGTGCTCAAAAAAGACCCCTTGCGATTTTGCGCCTGCAAATATCGGAATTTTTTTCCAATTAGAAACCAATTAATGCAAATTTTTTATGAAATTTTTTGATTTTCACCACTTTTAAGTCTTTCGGGAGGTCTCCAAAAGCGCAATTTTTTAGCGATTTTAGGGCAATATTTGGGCGATGGAACGATGGCATGCATTTTGATGAGAGTTTTGAAGAGTGTTTACGGGATTTTGATTAACTTTGCGGCCAGTTATGGAACAAGAACTGAAGTTGAAAATAGAGGAGGACATCGTCAAGATGCTCAAAACGGTTTATGACCCGGAGCTGCCGGTTGACGTCTATAGCCTGGGGCTGATATACAAGATTGACCTCAACGACGATGGGCATGTGGATATCGACATGACCTTGACAGCACCCAATTGTCCCATTGCCGACTTCATCTTTGAAGACGTGCGTCAAAAGGTGGAGAGCGTAGATGGAGTGACGTCGGCAACGGTCAATCTGGTGTTTGAACCCGAGTGGGACCCGCGCATGATGACCGATGAGGCCAAACTTGAGTTGGGCATGATGTAATCCTTATTATTAGGAATATGGCTGGCAAGAACACTTATTTCATTTCCGACTTGCACCTGGGAGCAAAGTATATGTCCGACCATTTGGAGCGGGAAAGGCGTGTGTGCCGTTTCCTGGACAGCATCAAGGACGATGCTGCCGAGCTTTATCTGTTGGGCGATATACTTGACTACTGGTATGAATATAAGTATGTGGTGCCCCGTGGCTATATCCGCTTCCTGGGTAAACTGGCCGAGTTGGCTGATGCCGGCGTGAAATTGACGTGGGTGACGGGCAATCATGATGTGTGGCTCTTTGACTACCTGCGTGACCAGTTAAACATGACGGTGCTTAATGGAAACACCGAGGTCGAGACACAAGGACGGCGCATCCTCATCTCCCATGGCGATGATGTGGGCGTGCAACCTGCCATGTACCGTTTCACCAGGTGGTGCTTTTATAATAAGGTGTGCCAGTGGCTCTATGCCGCGATTCATCCTCGGTGGACCTATCCCATTGCCACCGCGTGGTCCAACGAGAACCGCACGCGCCGTGACCCCGATGAGCAAAAGGCGATTTCGGAGCGCGCGGCAAGCCGCCTGATTGACTTCTCGCGCGACTATCACGCCAAGCATCCCGCTGTTGAGGCGTTCGTTTATGGCCACATCCATCTGGCGCGTGTCAACCGTCAGGACGACATGCCGCCCATTATTTTCCTGGGTGAGTGGATTACCCTGAACTCTTATGTCGTGCTTGACGCCTCGGGCAACTTTGAACTCAAGTATTTTGAAAAAGAGTAATTTTTTTTGAAAACGTTTGCATGGGTGATTCCCAACGGGTTAGGGCCAAACGAGGCTCGATTTTGCGAAAAATATGTTTTATAACATATATTTTTAATGCCCATGGTAAGAAAAATGGCTATAAATTTGCGCCATAAACCTGAAACAATCTTTTTTACCTTAGAAATTTTACCTATTTGAAACCTAAAAAGGAATTTTAAGCCGAGGCTTAAGGTTCCTTTTTAAATTTTTAATTTATAATCACCGAAAAATCACTACCTTTGCGGTCGCAAAACGTAAGAAGATGAAGACGATAGCTATCATAGTCGCTGGTGGAAGCGGCTCCCGCTTTGGCGCCGAGATGCCCAAGCAGTTTATTGATTTGAACGGTAAGCCGATACTCATGCACACGATAGATGTGTTTGAGCGGGCGCTTGCCGGGCACGACCATGAACTGTTGGTGACCTTGCCTGCCGCCGAGTTTGATCAGTGGCGGCAGCTGTGCGACCGCTATCGTTTCGATGTGCCTCACCGTGTTGTGGCGGGTGGAGAGACCCGTTGGCACAGCGTCAAAAATGCACTCACGGCCGTGGGTGATGGCATTGATGTCGATGTGATTGCCGTCCATGACGGGGTAAGGCCCTTGGCCTCGGTGGAACTTATCAACCGTTGCTTCGATACTGCCCGCCGCATGGGCAGTGCCATACCAGTAGTGTCGCTCAATGACTCGGTACGACAAATTGAGGGCGAGGCAAGCCGTGCACTGGACCGCTCCTCGCTGTGTGCGGTGCAGACGCCCCAGACTTTCGACGCGCGTCTGCTGTTGGATGCCTACAACCTGC
Organism: Muribaculaceae bacterium; assembly: GCA_017427945.1. Classification (GTDB taxonomy): domain Bacteria; phylum Bacteroidota; class Bacteroidia; order Bacteroidales; family Muribaculaceae; genus Sodaliphilus. Next base: position 139,790 of record JAFRRT010000013.1, read on the forward strand.
CGTTTGAATCCACATTCACAGACGACGCTTCGGTTGTCGAGCGCGCAGGACACGAAGTGACCCTTGTTGAGGGCGACCCCAGTAATCTGAAAATTACGCGCCCCATGGACTTGGCGCTTGCTGAATACCTGTTAGCTCATGCCTGACCTGCGTCATACCGACATACAGTATCTGCACGGTGTGGGACCCAAGCGCGCCGAGTTGCTGCGCAAGGAATTGGGCATCAGCTCCTATTATGACCTGCTCTATTATTTCCCGTTCCGCTACGTTGACCGCAGTGTCATCAATCACGTGAACGAGTTGAATGGCGACGAGGCAGCGGTCCAGCTCAAGGGCCGTTTCCTCACGTTCACCACAGCGGGTGAGGGTCGCAAGCGCCGACTTCAGGCTTTGTTCACCGATGGCACAGGGACTATCGAGGTAGTGTGGTTCAATCGTGTAGCCTCGATTCAAAAGACTTATAACACGAGCACGCAGTATATTCTGTTCGGCAAGCCGTCGTTGTTCAATGGCCACCTGAATATCGTCCACCCCGAGGTGGATGTGGCAGGCAACGAACTTGTCACTCAGGGCTTGCAGGGTGTGTATAACCTGACCGAGACGCTGCGCAACCGCTCGTTTTCGTCACGCGCCATCCATAAGCTTGTCATCAACTTGCTCGACACGCCTGCCGTGAAGAATATTGCTGAGACGTTGCCTCCCGAGCTGATGCAGCGTTATCACCTAATGCCGTTGGCCGAGGCATTGCGCAATATCCATGTGCCTGCCGACCAGCATGCCTTGCAGCGGGCGCAGTTGCGTCTCAAGTTTGAGGAGCTGTTTTTCCTGGAACTGAACATCCTACATTATATTAAAGGTAGTACCCGCCGACTTGTCGGTCATGTCTTCAGCCGTGTGGGGGCTTATTTCAACGGCTTCTATCACAACGTTTTGCAGTTTCCCCTCACAGGGGCGCAAAAGCGTGTCATCCGCGAGATGCGGCATGACATGGGCAGTGGTAAGCAAATGAACCGCTTGCTGCAGGGCGACGTGGGCAGCGGCAAGACTGTTGTGGCATTTATGACGGCGCTCATCGCTCTCGACAACGGCTATCAGGCATGCATCATGGCACCCACCGAGATTCTGGCAGGACAGCATCTGGAAACAATTCGCCCGCTTGCCGAAGCCATCGGCGTGAAGGTGGCGCTCCTGACCGGCTCGACACGCAAACGTGAGCGTACCGCCATCCACGAGGTGTTGATGAGCGGCGAGTTACAGATTCTCATCGGCACACATGCCCTCATCGAGGACACGGTGAAGTTCCACAACCTGGGCCTCGCCATTATTGACGAGCAGCACCGCTTTGGTGTTGCGCAGCGTGCGCGGCTGTGGGGGAAGAACCGTGTGGCACCGCCCCATGTGCTGGTAATGACTGCCACGCCCATTCCCAGGACATTGGCGATGACGGTATATGGCGACCTTGATGTGTCGGTCATCGACGAACTGCCACCGGGCCGCAAACCCGTCACGACAGTGTTACGCCATGAACCTGACCGCTTCAAGATGTACCAGTTCGTGGGGTCGCAGTTGCGTGAGGGCCGTCAAGCCTACATCGTTTATCCCCTCATCGAAGAGAACGAAAAGCTTGACCTTCACGCTCTTGAACAGGGATTTGAGCAGGTCAAGGACGTGTTTCCGCATTATAACGTGGCGATGGTGCATGGCCGCATGAAGCCAGCCGAGAAAGACTACCAGATGATGCAGTTTGCCAGTGGTAAGGCTCACATCCTTGTGGCAACAACGGTCATTGAGGTGGGTGTGAATGTGCCCAATGCCTCGGTCATGGTCATCGAGGACGCTGAGCGCTTTGGCTTGTCACAGTTGCACCAGTTACGCGGCAGGGTAGGGCGCGGTGCCGACCAGAGCTACTGCATCCTCATGGCGCGCAGCGACTTGGGCCGTGACACGCGTCACCGCCTGCAGGTGATGACGCAGACCAACGACGGCTTTGTCGTTGCTGAGGAGGACATGAAACTGCGCGGACCCGGCGATATGGAAGGCACCCAGCAGAGCGGTATTGCCTTCAACCTGCGCATCGCCAACCTTGCCCAGGACGGCCAAATCATCCAGATGGCACGAACCGCTGCCGAGGACTATCTGCATCTTGACCCGAAGATGGAATCACCATGGGGACGCAAGATGGCGGCCCACATCAAGGAAATCTTTGATAAACAGGCCAATTGGGGCCTTATCTCATAACCAGTTGAAACAGATTATAATCAAAACTAAATAATACTTCAGATGATTAGAAACCGATACTTTTTTGCAGCGTTTTTCGCTATCATTGCCTTTATGGCGCCGTCTACAATGGATGCCGCCACAAAGCTTCATGTCGATGTGAATGGTGATGGCGAAGTGAACATTGCCGATATAAACGCTGTTGTTGACTATATCTTGTATGGCCATGGTGGTCCTATTGTCGATGAGGATCAAAACTATCTCTCGGCCAAGGATTATGGCGCCGTTGGCGATGGTGAGACCGATGATACCGAAGCGCTCGAGGCTCTGTTTAACGATGCCTTCAACATGAAAAAGGCCGTCTTCTTTGATCCCGGAACTTACATCATCCGTCGTTCATTGCTGTTAAGAACAGGCATGGAAATATATGGCGAGGACGCTACCCTGAAAAAGCGCGATGCTGTGACCACCACTTTGGACGAACCGACGGTTAAGGACCAGACTTATATTGAGGTCAAATCGGCTGAAGGCTTCAATGTGGGTGACCAGTTTTTTATTGCTGACCCCGCTGGCGCAAATCAGTGCACCTATTGCATCGTTACCGCTGTTGAGGGAAACCGCATCAGTTTCTACAATATCATCAGCGACCATCAAAGTAATTTCCCCGGATGTATCAAGAACTATGATTCGGGTCTGAAAGTATCTACATCATTCGCGTTACTGCGCTCGTGGTCAACCCGTTATGAGTGTGACGGCGTATTCATCCATGACCTCACTCTTGACGGCAACAGGAATAGCTCCGAGGCTCGTGAATGGTCAAACAGCTGCATTCACATCGACTCGTATTACCCCGGTGGATACACCGGCAACACCGGCATTGATTACCGTCAAGTGCAGCGTGACTTGCAGGTGCGCAATGTGGTAATAAAAAATTCTCCCTGCGATGCCATCAGCGACCAGGGCGAAGGTGGACTTATTGTGCGTGATTGCGTAATCCAGAACTCGGCTATGCATGGTGTACATGTGGGAACCAAGTACAATGCTGCAGTCATAGCAAACAATACCATGACGGGTAATGGTTCCGTGGGTTCGGGCGTGTTCTTCTGCCAGGAAGTTTACAACGTGATTGTGGACAACAACAAGATAACGTCCTTCAATCATGGATGCAGCGACGAGGAGTTTGGGACTGCGGCAAGGTATGTCACCATCAGGAATAACGAGTTCCAGAGCATCAAGAGTTATGTGTTTGATTTCCTGAAGGCAAGGAGCAATTTCCATTGCACTGGACTGCAAATCAGCAACAATCGCATCAACAACCTCAAGGCACCGTTGTTCTCAGGTGACTATCTGGATAATGTGATTCTGTCTGATAATGTCATTTCAAGTGTCACCACTACGCCGTCAAGCCTCATCAAGATGGAAGACAGCAAGAACATCATTATCTACGGCAATAAGTTGCCGGCAGGTGTGGAAATTGCTGAGCCGATAGCAGCAACTGACACCGAGAATTTGATAGAGAATTCCAATTCTTGGAACTAAACCCATTCATTTGGGAACTGATGCTGTTTGCATTTGTGAATTTTTTATATCCCTGAAAGATAGCGGATTGACTTGCCCTGTTTAGGAACTGAAACCAAACTTTACACTTTTTAGCATACTAAATGCCCTCTTTTCCAAAATAAAAGTGTAATTTTGAGCGTTCTTAAAAACAAATAGACTTAGAAAACAATCTGAAATGAATATAAAAAGAATATATCTCGCCTTGACGGCGATAACCCTTTTTGCGCTTAGCATATCGGCTCAGAATATGCAATCGGCTTCTTTATACAGTAAGATGCACAGCGATCAATTGGCAAAGCAAAACCGCGTCAAAGATCAGATTCGTGTGCAGGAAGCCCAGAAATATGCCGCAGACCTTTATGAGGAGTGCGAGCCCGAGCCCGACATTTACACCGAGGGCTGGGACAGCGACCTCGTTAACTGCTATAAGGACGCCAATGTACCCAACACCAAGGTGCTTGACGTTCGTCACTATGTAATGCCCATTAAGGGTAACTATGTGACTTCCCACTACGGCTACCGTCCGCAGTTCGGTCGTACCCACAAGGGTGTTGACCTGCGTTCGGCTATCGGCGACACCGTTTATTCGGCATTCTCGGGCCGTGTGCGTTTGACCCGCTTCGAGCGCGGAGGCTATGGCTTCTATGTCATCGTTCGCCACGAGAACGGACTGGAGACGGTCTATGGCCACTTGTCACGCTTCCTGGTGAAGCCCGACCAGTATGTGAAGGCCGGACAGCCCATCGCCTTGAGCGGTAACACGGGCCGCAGCACTGGTCCTCACCTGCACTTCGAGACTCGTTTCATGGGCTACGCTATCAATCCCGAGGCTATCTTCGACTTTGGTAACCGTTGCACCCACACCGACAGCTACACGTTCTCAAAGAGCACTTATACCAAGGCGCGCGACTATTCGCCCAGCAAGCGCTACAACCAGGCCAAGAAGTCTTCGGCTTCTGAGGAAAAGGAAAGCGCCAGTAAGAAGAGCAGCAAGAAGGAACAGGCAGTAGCTTCAACCAAGAAGGAGCAGCCCGTTGCCAGCACCAAGAAGTCAACTAAGGAGAGCCGTGACAACAGCCGCTCGACTTATCAGGTGCGTGAGGGCGACAACCTCACCAAGATTGCCAAGAAAAACGGCATGACGGTTGCCCAGCTTAAGAAGCTCAACGGCTTGACCGATGACAATGTTGGAGCCGGTAAGGTCCTGCGCGTGAAATAAAGACGCCATTAAGATTTAACAAGAGCGGCCAAGCTACATCAGTAGTCTGGCCGTTTTTGTATTCCGTTTGTTTTTTGCGGAAGGTCTAATATCCAATCAAGTAGCGGTAAACCGCCGTGAACTGTCGCCTGAAGTTATCTTGGAAATTGTTCAGTTTGCGGTCAAAGGTGAAGTCGTCGGTTTGTGCCGACATTTTGGTGATGCGGTTTCGTGTGATGCGCTGGATGTCATAGTTGCTCATCAAGTAGTGGCAGGTCACATAGTAATCGTTGTATGTGCGGTAATGGCGCTTCATGATGTCGGCGCGGGTCACGTCGCGGTCTGTCTTGAGGACGATGCGGTCGCCGCCGCGCAGGACCAGTGTGAGACTGTCGCCGCGTGAGACATGGAGCATCCCTTCGTCATACGTCACTTCGAGCGAAAATGTCACAATGCCGCCTGCGTCGGCAACGGCTGCCACGGCAAACTTTGCAGCATGGAAGAAGTCATCATACATCACCTCTTGCTGCGAGCATATATATCGGGAGCCATCTTCCCTATAGATGTCGACACTCACCTGTGCCAGGACAGGCGACAGTGCCGATGCCAGCAAGATGATAGCGCAGATGACCCTTTTGATTTTCATGCCGCAAAATTACCACAAAGGCGTGAAACCGCCAAATCATCACTTCGCGTCACACTATAGTAGCCGAAAAAGGCGGTGACCAATGTGTCGCCCGCCTTTTATGTATCTTGTAAAGATGGATGTCGGTTACTCGGCCATCATCGAGTAGATGATGGCGTTGATATCGGCAATGTTTATTTCGCCATCACCATTAACATCGGTCAGTGACATGGCACAGGGTGAAGCATACCCGTCAAAGATGATGTCCAAGATCTCATTGACGTCAGCGATATTGATTTCGCCGTCATGATTCACGTCGCCGCGTTTCCAGTTGATCAACACACGCATTCGGTTGCTCCACGGAGACAGGACGTTATCGGTGTAAAGGGTCTGGATTCTCGTGCTGTAATAACCCGGAATCAGGTTGTTTACCGTGTAAGATGACTCGGTGATGCCTTCAAAATAGATGGCTTTGCTCAAATCAACCGGGTTGTAGTCGTCGCCGGCATAGATGTCGATTTGGCACAGGACAACTCGCTTACCTGTCGCACTACTCAGTTTGACTTTGGCGTCATCGGTAGCGGGGCAGGGCAACAGCACGCAATATGTCTCATCCTCTTCGTTACTGAGGACGAGGGTTGTATCTTTATCACCGCAGCTGATCTTGAGCGGAGAGCCGCTGTCTGAACCAGTGCTCTTGGCAATCACCTTGATGGTGATCATACCATTATTGCCATACATGTCAAGCGCCGGAGTCTCGATCCATCCTTTGGCTTTGGTGGTACCCAGAATCAGGTCATTATTGCTGCGGAACAGCTTGCTGCCGGTCCAGCCGGGAATCGTCGTGATTTCATCGAGCTTGGAGGAACAATCGGTGGTACTGATGCCGGAGTATTCGGTCTTGTCGAAAGCCTCATGCATGCGCAACTCATAGAAAGGCACAGGAGTGACTTCAAGGTTGTAGCTTACGACGTTGTGACTCGGGGTAGCATCCTGCCAGTGTGCATCAAACGATGATTCGGTCACGTTGTCGGCATCCATCATGACGGGGTCGTAAGTCTCCAGTATGCAAGTGCCGTACAGGTTGATGACTTTGTCTTCGGCACCTTCGCTGGAAAGGACTACAGTCGCATGGTGCAAGCCCACAGCTGTCGGATGATACGTCACGTTCACGCGAGCGCCTTGCTGCTGTTGCAGAGCGTCCAGGCTGATGTGCTCGGTGCTGATGCTGAAGAATCCGCTTTGGTCGTTGAGGGTTACATTCACATCACTGGTGAGCAGGGCACCCTTAACGCTGAATGACGAGTATTTGGTGCTGTCAACATAGGCCTTTGCGCTTACATTCGTTGACCAAGCCTTGATGGTGGGAACGGTGGCGGGAGGCTCAATGCCGATGATGACCTGCTGTCCAACGTTGAAAAGTTCACCACCTCCCTTGAAGGCATTCAGAGCATAGAATGCGTTGCCGGATCCACTCCAGCCCCAGTTGATGTGGTAAGTGTCCTCGTCGGCGTCATAGCCGTCGATGTCAAAGGCATGGCCCGACCAAGTGGGGGAGTAGGCGCACATCAGCACGGGGCGCTGGTTGGCGATTTCATCTTGTATGATGGCTCCCCATTCCTCATCGCTGTAATACTCGCCGCTCCACCAATTCTCTTTTGAGACAAGTCGCACGTCCTGGTCATAATTAAACCTCTTGACAGTATTCATAATGTCATAACTGCCGGTTCCGCTGCCGTCGGGGGCATAATCCATCCTCTCGGACTGGCCCAGATAGCGCATCAGCTTTGCAACGGCATGGGCCTGCACATCAGAGAATCCTCCGTAATAATGATCGAGCATGTTATCCCAATCAAATGTCGTCGGAGGTAGGGCTTCGAGAAACAGGTTTCTGCTCTGGGTTGTATAAGCGGGTATTGAGGGCGTGGGCTCGGTCGGATATTTCCAGTGATGGAAAATCATCGCGAGAGCTGTAGCGCCACAACCGGTCACACAAGACAATTCGCCGGCAGTCGGACACTCCAGGTTATAGGGATAACCCTGATCCCACTCAGCGGTCAGCAAAGGCTCGACACTCTCATATCCTGACATTGAAGCGCGTAAAGAAGGATTGTTGTCCACAACCAGGTCGGGATGCGCTTGCAGGTATTCAATTTGTTGTTTGTACCCCGTCAACCATAACTTCATGTTGCATGGAATGTTGTTGACGTCCAGAGGGCGGTCTCCATGAGCGAGTACCGCGCGGGCGCGGTCATCACCCGATACAATGACATAACTGTCGCTGGTGTTGAAGATGTAATAAACAGGTTGACCCGCAATGGTCGTGCTGGGCTCGGAGCGCACAAGCTGGACATCGGCTAGACGTGCTGGGGCCGCATGGCGTCCGACGTGGGCCGAAGCTTGCAAATATCGAAGTGCCGACATTTGTGCCGTCGCTACATCAACATTAGCCGCCATAACTTGTAGAGCGGCAAACAATAAGGTGGAAAGGAACAGTATTCTTTTCATTCTTTCTTGAACTTTAGTTTTTTTCGGGTGCAAAATTATATAAAAAATGACAATTATTATCTTTTTGCCCTCAATATCTGCATCTTGCAGTGACCGTCATGAAAGAGCCGCATGATGTCAATGACTGCGGCATTGTAAATGGGCCACGGCCAAACTGTAAGTTGTGATTAGATGGTCTCTGGTAAATGAAATTGGTTTACCGCTGGTTGAACGGGGAGAAGATACCGTAGAGGTTAGCATCAATCTTATCGCATACCTGCTGGAATGCCTCGGGACTGTCCCCGAACTTGATTTCGTCGCCGTTGATGATAACTAGGTTGCCCTTGTAGTCGTTAATCCAGTCCTCATAACGCTTGTTCAGGCCTTCCAGATAATCCAGGCGCATCGTCTGCTCATATTCACGGCCTCGTTTCTGGATTTGCTGCACCAGGTTGGGGATGGTAGAACGGATGTAAATCATCAGGTCGGGCATCTTGACCAGCGACATCATCAATTCAAACAGGTCCTTGTAATTGTTGAAGTCGCGGTCGCTCATGTGGCCCTGGCCGTGCAGGTTGGGCGCGAAGATGCAGGCGTCCTCATAGATGGTGCGGTCCTGGATGATGTCGATGTCGCTTTGCGAGATTTCCACCACTTCCTTGAAACGCTTGTTCAGGAAGTATATCTGCAGGTTGAAGGACCAGCGTGACATGTCGGCATAGAAATCTTCCAGATAGGGGTTGTTGTCAACGGGCTCGAAGCGCGGGCTCCACCCGTAGTGCTTGGCGAGCAGCTTGGTCAATGTGGTTTTGCCGCTGCCGATGTTTCCTGCTACTGCTATATGCATATCTGTATGGTTTTGTAGTTGATAGTCTATGGTTGAATGATAATTACTTGATTTGGCGTGAGGCTAATCCAAAGGCCCGAAGATACCGAACATCGTTGCGTCGATTCTGTCAACGATGGCGGCAAAATCCTCAGGGTTGTTCTTGTAGTCCATGTCATCAACATCGATGACGAGTTTGCGGCCTTGGTAGGTGTGCATGACAAACTCCTCATAGCGTTCGTTGAGGTTGGACAGATATTTCAGCGGAATGGTCTGCTCGTAGTCGCGCCCGCGCTTGCGGATGTTGTCCACCAGGTGCGGCACGCTTGACCTAAGGTAAATCATCAGGTCGGGCAGATGGACGATGGTCATCATTTGCTCAAACAATTCCATGTAGGTCTCAAAATCCCTGTCGTCCATGTTCCCCATGTCGCGGTTATTGGAGGCGAAGATATATACCCCCTCAAAGATGCTGCGGTCCTGGATGATGGCTTTGTCGCTGGCGTTGATGGAAAGGATGTCCTTGAAACGCTGTTTGAGAAAGAAAACTTCAAGGGCAAATGACCACCGCTTGATGTCCTTGTAATAGTCGCTCAGGTAGGGGTTGTCCACTACGGGCTCCATGAACGGTTCCCAGCCGTAATGCTTTGCGAGCATCTCGGCCAGCGTTGATTTTCCGCTACCTATATTTCCTGCTATAACGATGTGCACGGTCGCTTTGGGTTGATTGTTTTACAATCCACAAAGATACTCTTTTTCCCAGCCTCAACAATCACCCTAAACAAGAAAGTTATTAACAACTTTATCGATTAAAGAGACGTTTTTGGGAGTGCCCATATTTTTTATCTACAATTCATCTGTTATTGTGAAAAATTGCGTAATTTTGCAGGATTATATAAGAGTGTTGAACGCATGAAACAAAACTGGAGACCTGGGACCATGATATACCCGCTGCCTGCCTTGCTGGTCAGTTGCGGCGCTTCGCCCGAGGAATACAATGTCTTCACGGCAGCATGGACAGGTACCATCTGCAGCGATCCAGCGTTGTGCTACGTCTCCATCAGGCCCGAGCGCTACAGCCACTCCATCGTGGAGCGCAACATGGCTTTCACACTCAACCTCACCAACCGCGATTTGGCACGTGCCACCGACTGGTGTGGCGTGCGTTCAGGACGAGAATATGACAAGTGGCGCGAAATGGGCTTGACGCCCGTTAAGGGCGAAACTGTGGCAGCCCCTTATGTGCAAGAGGCTCCCGTAAGCATCGAGTGTCGCGTGCGTGATATTATGCGTCTGGGTACCCACGATATGTTTATTGCCGAGGTGATGAACGTCATCGCCGATGAGCGTTTTATCGACCCCGAGACAGGCGCCCTTGACCTCAAAGCCGCTGACCTCATTACCTACTGCCACGGCCACTATTATGCGTTGGGCGAGGAATTGGGCCACTTTGGCTGGACAGTCCGTAAGAAACCGAAAAATGACTAAATAACTTTAATACTAACAACTAGAAACTAAAAAAATGGAACGAGACAAAGCGATTTTTGACATTATCGAGCGTGAACATCTGCGTCAGAAACATGGCATCGAGCTGATTGCCAGTGAAAACTTCGTTAGCGACCAGGTCATGCAGGCCATGGGCAGCTGCCTGACCAACAAGTATGCTGAGGGTTATCCTGGTCACCGCTATTATGGTGGTTGCCAGTGCGTTGACGAGAGTGAGAACCTCGCCATCGAGCGCCTGAAAGAAATCTTTGGTGCCGAGTATGCCAACGTGCAGCCCCACTCGGGCGCACAGGCCAACATGGCCGTGTTCATGGCATGCCTCAAGCCCGGCGATAAGTTCATGGGCTTGAATCTGGCTCATGGCGGTCACCTGTCACACGGTAGCCCCGTCAACTTCTCAGGTTTGATGTTCGAGGCTTGTGAATATAATGTGACCCCCGACACCAACCTGGTGGACTATGACCAGATGGAAGAGGTGGCACAGCGCGAGCGTCCCAAACTGATTGTCGGTGGTGCTAGTGCCTACAGCCGTGAATGGGACTACGAGCGCATGCGCAAGATTGCCGACAGCGTTGGCGCATTGCTCATGATCGACATGGCACATCCCGCCGGCCTCATCGCTGCCGGTCTGCTGAATAACCCCTTGAAGTATGCCCACATCGTCACCAGTACCACCCACAAGACCCTGCGTGGTCCCCGTGGCGGTATCATCTTGCTGGGTAAGGACTTCGACAATCCTTGGGGCAAGACCACCAAGAAGGGTGTTATCCGCAAGATGTCGTCGCTTCTCGACAGCGCCGTCTTCCCCGGTGTTCAGGGCGGCCCCCTCGAGCACGTGATTGCTGCTAAGGCTGTTGCCTTTGGTGAGATTCTCCAGCCCTCGTTCAAGGACTATGCCATCCAGGTGCGTGCTAATGCTGCTACCATGGCACAGGCCCTCATCGACAAGGGTTACAAGATTTGCTCGGGCGGTACCGACAACCACTGCATGCTGGTTGACCTGCGCACCAAGTATCCCGAGTTGACCGGTAAGGTTGCCGAGGCTGCCCTCGTTGCTGCCGACATCACCGTCAACAAGAACATGGTTCCCTTCGACGACCGC
>JAFRRT010000014.1 GCA_017427945.1 Muribaculaceae bacterium
AAAGGTTCACCTTTACCGGCACCGGAAAGATTAAAAGAAGACATGCTTACAAGAGTCACATCCTGACCAAGAAGAGCAAGAAGCGTAAACGTAACCTGGGTAAGATGAGCATCGTTGAGAAAGCCAACATGCCTATCGTGCGTAAGCTCCTGGTGAAGTAAACAACTCCTAACTTTCTTTTAATCAACGAGAGATTTTTATCATTTTATTAACCGAATGTCTAGCTCAAAGTGCCGGAAACGGCCGCTAGCACTCAAAACAATTCAAAAAAATGCCAAGATCAGTTAATCACGTGGCTTCAAGAGCCAAACGCAAGAAAATCTTAAAACTTACAAGGGGTTACTTTGGCGCTCGCAAGAACGTCTGGACCGTTGCTAAGAACACCTGGGAGAAGGGTTTGACCTATGCTTACGCTGACCGTAAGAAGAAAAAACGCAACTTCCGCGCGCTGTGGATTCAGCGTATCAACGCTGCCGCTCGCATGGAGGACCTCTCCTACAGCAAGCTGATGGGCCTGATTCACAAGGCTGGTATCGAGATCAACCGCAAGGTGCTCGCCGACCTGGCCATGAACAATCCCGCCGCTTTCAAGGCTATCGTTGACGAGGCTAAAAAGCACGCCTAATCAACGCCGGTTCTTAAGAATTAATTCCGCAAAATGCTACAAGGCTCCAAGGGGGTAACCCCAAGGAGCCTGATTATTTTATTACCTCGAACGACCCATGTGTGGTACATGAGTCGTTCAGTTTTAATATGCCCTGATTGGCCTACTCGTTGTAGAGGCCAATGTACTCCATGATGCTGTCGATGGCCTCCTGACGCATGTCGAGATTGAGCGAGCCATCGTGAAGCACGTCGGCAACCACTTTATAGACCATACTCCAGTCGCTGTCCAGGTAGTGCTGGGCATCGATGAGAGCCGACGCCATCGCCACGCTGAAGCTCTTATTCTTGTTCTTCTTCAAGGCCTGGTGAGCCAACTCGCGGGCCTCCTTCACATCAAAGTAGTCACTCATCGCCACGGCATAGGCATAGACCACCAATGTCCCGGCATCAAGCTTCTTGACGAGCTTTGCCTCGTTCTTGGCGTTGTAGCGCCCCATGAGGAAGTCACGCAGTTGCGCTCCCATCGAAGTCCCGTCAAAGTTCCACCCTATCTTGTTGATCACCGCCAGACGCACATCTACCGGAGAATGCTTATCGGCAAGGAAATTCAGCAACGTAGTAGAGATGTCGCCCTGCATAAACTCGTTGGCCATCTGCACCATCTCGTGGTCGGAATAAGCCTCGGCAAAATGGGTTGAAGTCAGTGGCGAGTCGGCCCAAGCGGCGGTAAAAGCCATCAGTAATGCAATAGTTGTCAGTAATCGTTTCATAGTCATTTGTCGTTTTGAGGTTGTTATTCTATCGGCAAAGATAATACAATTACTCAAATTGATGGCATTTTATGAATTTTTCTTATAGCTCAGGACGGCCCAGGTGGCCATGACCGAGCCGATGCCCAACAGGGCAAGCAACTGGTGCCAGATGCTGGAAATGCCGCCTCCACGGATGAAGACGGTGCGCACCGCCTCGATGAAGTAGGACATCGGGTTGACATAGGTCGTGGCATAGGCCCACGAAGGCATGGAGCGCGTGGGCGTGAACAGGCCCGACAGCAACAGCATCATCACCACAAAGAACCACATCACAAAGATGGCTTGCTGCATCGTGTCACTGTAGTTGCTGATCATCAGGCCAAAAGAACTCCAGAACAGCGCCAACAGCAAGACGAGAAGGTAAATGAGCGCCAATGGACCCACACTGGTAATACCATAGACCGCCCAAGCCAGCAGCAGGCAGACGGTGATGACAAACAGGGCAATAATCCAGTAAGGAATGAGTTTGGCGAGGATGAACGACCACTTGCTCACTGGCGTGACATTGATCTGCTCGATGGTGCCTGCCTCTTTCTCGCCCACGATGTTGAGTGCTGGCAAGAATCCTGTCATCAACATCATCACGATGGCAAACAGCGCGGGTATCATAAACAGCTTGAAATTCAAATTCTTGTTATACAAGAACAGGGTGGACACACGCGACTGCAGCGCGGTGACGTCAGGGTTGACGTGGGCCGTGACAATCTGCGTCAGGTAAGCCCCGCCCATTGCCCCTTTGGTGCCGTTGACGGCATTGGCAGCAATGAGCACCTGTGGCTGGTTGCCCAAGGTCACGTCACGACTATAGTTCTGGGGAATGACCATCACAACGTCGGCACGTGATTTCTCGATTTCCTGCATCGCGGCACGATAGGTTGGCTGCTGCCCCTTGAAGATAAAGTAGTTGCTGGCCTCGATGCTGTGCACCAGCTGCTGCGACAAGGTCGAGCGGTCATTATCCACAACAGTGACCTTGATATTCTTCACCTCCATATTCATCACCCAGGGCATGACGCACATGATCATGATGGGGAACACGACGATGAGTTTGGGCAGGAACGCATTGCGGCGAATCTGCGTGAATTCTTTTTGTATGAGATATTTGAGCGTCATGGCAATGGGGGCTATTCGAGTCGTTTGTTAAACTTGGCCAGGGCGAGCGTCATCAACAAGACCAGCATACCCGTCAAAATCAATACCTCACGGGCGACTTCCTTGATGCCCACACCCATAATCATGAGTTTGCGCATCGCCTCGATGTAGTAGCGGGGCGGGATGACAGCCGATATCCACTGCAGTACCCGTGGCATCGACTCCACAGGGAAGAGCATGCCACTAAGCATCACGATGGGCACGAGCAGCACCATCGCCGATAGCAGGAGTGCCACCAGCTGTGTCTTGGCAACATTGCTGATGAGCAAGCCCAACGCCAACGCCAACAGGATGTAGATTACCGAAACGGCAATGATCCAGAACAGAGAACCCACCAACGGCACGCCAAGCACAAAGCGAGCCATCAACAGGATGATGATGAGGATGGCAAAAGCGAGGACCAAATAGGGTATCGCCTTGGCGACAATAATCATCAGCGGCTTGACGGGCGAGACCAGCAACACCTCCATCGTCCCCTTTTCTTTCTCGCGCACGATAGAAATAGAAGTCATCATCGCGCACACGAGCATCAGCAACATGCCCATGATGGCCGGCACGAAGTTGTAGGCCGACTTCATTTGGGGGTTATAGAGCATCCTGGTATTGACGACGCCGCCATCGGCATTAAGCATCACGGCAGTGGCATAGTTGGTCCACTGCTGCGCCATGTTCGGGTCGGCTCCGTCAACAATCAGCTGCACGCCACTGCGCTTGGAGGCAAAGTCGGGACCGAAAACAATGGCCATATCCGCCTTTTGACTTCGAATAATGCGCTCGGCATCGCGGGGTGTAGCGACCAGTTGGGTAATGGTAAAATATTCTGATGCCGCCAGACGGTCCACGGCCTGCTGCGTGAGGTGGTCCATCGAACTAGTTACCACCACGGTGCGCACATTCTTCACGTCGGTGGTGATGGCAAAGCCGAAGATGAGCATCAGCACCAGTGGCATGCCGAACAGGATGAGCATCGTGCGCTTGTCGCGCAGGATGTGCTTGCCTTCCTTGATGACAAATGAGATAAACTGTTTCATGCCTCGGGTGGTTTAGTCGCTGCTGCGGGTGGCTTGGCGTGCCAGATAGGTGAACACGTGGTCCATATCGGGCTGGTTATACTTGCGTTTCAACTCTTCGGGCGTGCCCATGGCCTTGATTTTGCCATCGACCATGATGGAGATGCGGTCGCAGTACTCGGCCTCGTCCATGTAGTGGGTGGTGACAAACACGGTGATGCCCCTGCCCGCTGCCCCATAGATGAGTTCCCAAAACTGGCGCCGCGTGGCGGGGTCCACACCGCCCGTGGGCTCGTCGAGAAAGACCACGCCCGGCTCATGGAAGATGCTGACCGAGAAGGCCAGCTTCTGTTTCCAGCCCAGCGGCAGCGAGGCCACGAGCGTGTCCTTGTGGTCGGCAAACCGAAGACGAGCGAGCAACTCGTCGGTCTTGCGGGCAATCTCCTTGTCATCCATGCCGTAGATGCCTGCAAAGAGGCGGATGTTCTCGGCCACTGTCAAGTCCTCATATAGCGAGAAACGCTGACTCATGTAGCCGATGTGCTTCTTGATCTGCTCATGCTCGGTGCGGATGTCATAGCCCACCACGCGACCTGTGCCGCTCGTGGGCTGATTGAGGCCAGTGAGCATGTGCATAGCCGTGGTCTTGCCGGCACCATTAGCACCGAGGAAGCCGAAAATCTCGCCGCGTTTAACGGTGAAACTGATATCGTCAACAGCACGGAACGAACCGAAAGCCTTGACCAGGTGTTCCACCTCGATCACATTCTCGTCCTTGACCTCACCACCCTGGGCGTGCTCGATGCCCGGCGGATTAAAAATGTCGGCAAAACGAGTTAGAATCTCTTCAGGAGTGCCAATGCCGCGAATCCTGCCTTGTTCAAGGAAGGCCACGCGCTCGCAACGGCGCACTTCGTCAAGATAGGGCGTTGAGGCAACGATGGTGATGTTGCGCTCCTTGAGGTCACCAAGCATCTCCCAAAATTCCTTGCGGGACACAGGGTCAACACCCGTCGTGGGCTCATCGAGGAAGAGCACGCTGGGGCTGTGCACCAGTGCACACGAGAGTGCCAACTTCTGCTTCATGCCACCTGAGAGAGCGCCCGCACGGCGATCCTTGAAGCGTTCAATCTGACCATAGATGGCCTTGATGCTGTCATAGCCCTCCTCGACAGTTGTGCCGAACAGTGTGGCAAAAAACTGCAGGTTTTCCTCGACCGTCAGGTCCTCATAGAGCGAGAACTTGCCAGGCATATACCCCACCCTACGGCGGATATCGGTCATCTGCCGCACCGTGTCATAGCCATCAACCGTTATCTTGCCAGCATCGGGCAACAACAGGGTACACAAGATGCGGTACATCGATGTCTTGCCAGCTCCGTCAGGGCCAATGAGGCCAAAGACCTCACCTCTACCCACCGAGAACGACACGCCATCGAGCGCCTTGACCGCCCCATAGGACTTGGACACGTTGTTGACCTCTATTGCATTCATGAGAGTGTTTGTTCTCTAGAATTACCAGATAATCCAGAATTACCAGATTGTCTAGAATTTCACTTCCCCGTACATGCCAATCTTCACGTAGCCGTCGTTCTTAATGGCGATCTTGACGGCATAGACCAGGTCAGCACGCTCATCGTCGGTCAAGATGGTCTTGGGGGTGAACTCCGAGCGACTTGAAATCCAAGTGATTGTGCCAGAGTATTCTTTCTTTTGGCCATCGCCATAGTCGGCAAACACCTTGCACGCCTGCCCTACCTTGATATTCTGCAACTGTGCCGAGGTGACATAGGCACGGATGAACATATTGTCCACATCGGCCATCTTGAACAGCGGCTTGCCCGTCGAGACAAACTCTCCCTGTTCGACATATTTTTCCAGCACTGTGCCCTTGTAGGGTGCCACGATGTCGGCATTGGCAATCTGGTCATCAAGTTGCCTCTGCTGGGCGTCTATGCCCGCAACCTGAGCGTCGATGCCGTCCATTTGGGCGCCTATGCCTTTCCCCTGATCGGCGAGCGCCGCGTTGGCGCTACGAATCTGGTCACGGGTGGCATCCAACTGACGGTTCAAGACCTTGATCTGGTTGTCGATGTCATCGAGTTGCTTGCGCGGAACAGCCCCGTCCTTGACCAGTTCGGCATAACGCTGCCGTTCCCGCTGGGCATTAGCAATCTGCTGCTGGATAGACGAGAGTTGCTTGTTCAAGTCCAGCTGCTGGCTGCTGGCTGCCGACCGGTTGGACGACAGCTGGCGTTTGCTGGCGGCAAGCTGACCGCGTTGCGTCTCGAGCTGCTGCTTCTTGAGTACCAGCTGATAGGTGTCGATGCGTCCCACCTGGGTGCCGCCATCGATGGTCTCCCCCTCGGTGACGTCAAAGGACTTCAATTCGCCCGTCGCCTTAGCCGAGATGGTGACCTCGGTGGCCTCGAACGTTCCCGTGGCGTCAAATGCCTTTTCTTTTTTGCCGCAAGCGGTCATCACCATCAGTGCCACACTTGCAATGATTGTTATCTTTTTCATCGTTATGCTGATTAATTATTTGTCGTATATTTCAGGTCATACATCTGCTTGAGCATCTCTATCTCATGGATAGACTGCTGCACACGGGCGGCATTCTCGCTGTTGATGTCACGAATCAGGTCATTGACATCGATAATGCCGTGTGAGAGCTTGGACTCGGCCGCCTTGCGCACTTGCTGACGCAGGGCGATGATTTCCTCGTCTTGTGCCATAAGACGGCGGTAGCGGTCGATAGCCTCGTTTTGCTGCATCTGCTCCAGGCGATTGTTGAACAGGAAAACCTCGCGCTGATTCCGGGCAGTTTCACG
This sequence comes from Muribaculaceae bacterium, assembly GCA_017427945.1. Classification (GTDB taxonomy): domain Bacteria; phylum Bacteroidota; class Bacteroidia; order Bacteroidales; family Muribaculaceae; genus Sodaliphilus. The sequence goes on from JAFRRT010000014.1 coordinate 6,412, forward strand.
CTGCAGCTGCAATTTGGCCTTGTCGTTGTGATGGGTGTAGAGAGCACCGATGTTCCATGTCAGGCGCGCTCCTACCATACCGTTCCATGACCAGTCACGGCTCATCATGTCCTTGAACATGTTATAGCCCGGGTAGCCATAGTAGCCCTGAGCAAAAACGCCCAACCGCGGCAACATGGCCGCCTTGAGGGCACGTTCCTGGGCATCGGCAAGCCGCAGTTGGCTATCGATGAGTCTAAGTTCGGGACGATTGTTGCCATTGGTTGCATCGACGGCAGCCGGCTTTATTACGCCATTCACCTCGATGCCGCAAAAGGCGGCCAGCATCGATGCCAGCACACGGCGTTGCGACTCCAGCGTGGTCATCTGCTGAGCAACGTTCAAGCGCTCGGCGGTGACATTGTTCAGGTCACACTCGGCAGCAGTACCGTGTTTGACCATCGAGGTGAGTTTCTTCTCGCTGGCAGCAAGTTGCTCCTGCAAATCACTGTTGAGGCGTATCTGGTCATCAAGCAGCAACAAGCCAAAATACATCTCGTTGACACGCTGGCGCACCTGATACAGGCTGACGTCTAGTTGCGCCTGCTGCACAGCGCCCTGCTCACGAGCCACCTGCTTGTGGGCGCTGATGGCACCGCCGTCAAACACCGTCTGCTGGAGGTCGATTCCTACACGATACTGGTCCTTGGCCAAGCCTTTCATGTCCACACCCATCTGCTGCATCATTCCCTTCATTTCGTCGGGCCACGCAGGGACAGCATTCTGGATAGTCGCTTGGGCGGTCGCCGAAAGCTGTGGCAGCCACCCCTTCTGGATGTTGGCAACGGTGAGGTCGGTGGTGCGGGCAATCAGGTCATGCTGGGCAATGAGCGGGTAGTTGTGCTCGGCAGCCTGTTGACACTCCTCAAGGGTTTGTGCCGCAGCCGAAAGCGCCATGCACACGCTAATGATAAAAAATAGCCGTTTCATGTCGTAGTGAATTGGTTTGATATGGCAAAGATACAGTGATATCATAAAGCAGCTTTTATCCAAAGCAGGGAAATAATATCCTATTTGTACAAAATATCAATTAATTCTTATTTTTTTACCCAGTTTGATTATCTTTGCGTTCAAAAATCGGGAAAACATGGCAGAAATGAGACAATTAAATCTGGCTCAACTCAAGCAACTCGTTGAGGGAAAAGATGAGAATTTGGCCAATAACTACATCTCGCGCAAGATGGCAGTAGCGCGCAATGTGCGTCTGGACCTTATTAAGGAGCAAATCGTTGACCAACCGACGCTCATGCCCGAGATGCGTATTCTCATTATCAAAAACGGCTGGGCCAGGCCCGTCATCAACATGATAGAGCGACGTTTTGAAGCTGGTGACCTGGTGTTCTTGGGCACCAACGGCATCCTGCAGTACAAGGATGCATCGAGCGATGTGCAGGGCATCGGCCTGTCGATCAGCGACGAACTGTTCTCGCTGGCCATCGGCAACCGCATCCCGCAGGCATTTGATGGGCACCTGCGTCATTTCCAGCTGCGGTTGCAGCCCGATGAACTGGAATACCTTGACCAGCTGCACCTGATGCTGTACCGCCACTTGAGGCAGCAGGACGGCAGCAGCCAGGTAACACTGCACCTGTTGAGCGCATTCCTGTGGTATGTGGACCACCTGTGGAGCCGCCAAGAAGAAACTTATCGTGAGAGCCAAACACGAGAGCAACGCCTGTTCACCGACTTCATCCAACTGGTGAGCGAGTTTGCCCCCGAGCACCACACCATCGACTACTATGCTTCACGTCTGTGCATCACACCGCGTTACATGAGCACTATTATCAAGCAAGTGAGCGGCAAGAGTGCCAAGCAGTGGATTGACGATGCCCTGGTCACCCGCATCAAAATCGAACTCAAGCACACCGACAAGTCCGTTGCCCGCATCTGCGATGAAATGAATTTCCCCAATCCCTCGTTCCTGACCAAGTTTTTCAAGCGCATGACAGGCATGACGCCGAGAGAGTTCCGCCATTAGACAATAAAAAAGATAATGGTTGGACTTCTGTTGCCCAACCATTACCATTATTTAAATGAGATGTTGTTTACTACTTGACGAGCAGAGTGCCGGTTTTGCCCTGCAGGGCCTCGCGTGCCTTGTCGAGCGAGGTAATCAGGGCAGTGCCGCCCGTAGTGTTTTCCACAAAGCTGATGCAGCTCTCCACCTTGGGCAGCATGCTGCCGGGGGCGAAGTGACCCTGCTGGATGTACTCGCGGGCCTCGGCGATGGTCATGCGGTCGAGGTCTTTCTGGTCAGGCTTGTTGAAGTTGATAGACACCTTCTCCACGGCGGTGAGAATCACCAGCATATCGGCATTCAGGTCGAGGGCCAACTTGGCGCTGGCGCGGTCCTTGTCAATCACGGCTGCCACACCCTCATAGTCGCCAGGGCCATTCTCCACAACGGGGATGCCACCACCACCCACGGTGATGACCACGCTGTGCAGGCCGACGAGCTGTTCAACGATGGGCAGCTCAACGATCTTGACGGGGATGGGCGAAGGAACGACGCGACGATAACCACGGCCGGCATCCTCGACAAAGGTGTAACCGGTCTCGGCCACGATGCGGTCGGCATCTTCCTTGCTATAGAACATGCCCACGGGCTTGGTGGGTTTCTGGAAAGCATCGTCATTCTTGTCAACAACCACCTGAGTCACTACAGCGGCGCAGGGCTTGTTGATGCCACGGCGAGCGAGCTCGCGCTCCACAGCCTGCTGCAAGTGATAACCGATGTAACCCTGTGTCATGGCGCCGCACTCGGGGAACGGCATGGCGGGGGTGCCGCCTCCGTTGTTGGCCGAGTATTCAAAGGCCAGGTTTACCATGCCCACTTGGGGGCCGTTGCCATGACCGATGACTACATCGTAGCCCTCTTCGACGAGGTCCACGATGGTCGAAGCAGTACCCTTCACCAGGTCCAGCTGCTCTTGAGGAGTCTTACCCAGGGCATTGCCGCCCAGGGCGATAACAAGACGTTTGCTCATATTGCTGCCAATCGATTACTTCAAGGTGGCGTACATGACGGCCTTGATGGTGTGCATGCGGTTCTCGGCCTCGTCAAACACCTTGGACTGCGGGCTGCGGAATACCTTGTCGGTTACTTCCATCTCGGGCAGACCGAACTTCTTATAGATATCAGCGCCGATGGTGGTCTCCAGGTCATGGAACGAGGGCAGGCAGTGCAGGAAGATGGCGCCGGGGTTGGCGTTCTTCATCACGGCGTCGTTCACCTGATAGGGGCTGAGCAGCTTGATGCGCTTCTCCCAGATCTCGTCGGGCTCACCCATCGATACCCAAATGTCGGTATAGATGACGTCGGCGTTCTTGGTACCCTTCTTCACATCGTCGGTCAAGGTGATGGTGCAACCATTCTCCTTGGCGATCTTCTTGCAGGTGTCAACGAGCTTCTTGTCGGGCATGTTGTCCTTAGGACCGCAAGCCACGAAGTTGATACCCAACTTGGCCGAAACAACCATCAACGAGTTGGCCACGTTGTTGCGGGCATCACCCATGAAGACCATGGTCAGGCCCTTATAATAACCGAAGTTCTCCTCGATAGTGAGCACGTCGGCCAGCATCTGAGTGGGATGGAATTCGGTGGTAAGACCGTTCCATACGGGAACGCCGGCATACTTGGCCAGGTTCTCGACAATCTGCTGGTCAAAGCCACGGTACTCGATACCGTCAAACATGCGGCCCAGCACCTTGGCGGTGTCCTCGAGCGACTCCTTCTTGCCCATCTGCGATGAACCGGGATCAAGGTAGGTAACGCCCATACCCAGGTCATTGCCAGCCACCTCAAACGAGCAGCGGGTGCGGGTCGAGGTCTTCTCAAACAAGAGCACGATGTTCTTGCCGGTGAGGTACTTGTGAGGAGTACCAGCGCGTTTCATGCGCTTGAAATCCTTGGCAAGCTCAAGTAAATACTGAATCTCTTCGGTGGAGAAGTCGAGTAACTTCAAGAAACTTCTTCCTGATAAACTTCTAGGCATAATAGTAAAATGTTTTGTTAAATGATTAATATGTGATGTATTAAAGATAATTTCTAATTAAAGGTCAATCCCTCCAGAGCGGCATGCTCATGCAACGGGGTCCTCCACGGCCGCGAGAGAGCTCGCTGCTGGGAATCTCGAGTACGGTGATGCCCTCCTCACGCAGGATGGCGTTGGTCACGTTGTTGCGCTCATAGACAATGACCTTGCCCGGAGCAACGCACAAGGTGTTGGAGCCGTCGTTCCATTGCTCGCGCTCGGCGGTAATGCGGTCTCCGCCACCGCACTTAATAAGCGTGACGTGCTCCAAGCTGAGTGATTCGGCGAGGATTTCCTCCAGCGTCTCCTCCTTGCGCTCGAGCTTCACCTCGTCCTCGCTGTCGCCACGGGTGAGCTTGAAGACCTCAAGCGGCCCCAGGATACCGGGATGCACCGTGAATTTGTCATAGTCAATCTGGGTAAACACAGTGTCCAGATGCATGAAGGCACGCGTCTCGGGGATGTGGATGGCGAGCACGGTATCAATGGCCGAATTGCCGTTCTTGAAGATGTTCTTGGCAATCAGTTCGATGCCGTTAGGCTCGGTGCGCTGCGAGATACCTATGGCGAGCGTGTGCTCGTTCAGGTTCAGGATGTCACCGCCCTCGATGCGGTAAGGCATGTCGCGGTCGTAGTAGTGCTCTACGTCCTTGAAATCGGGGTGATACTTGAAGATGTAGTCCCCGTAGATGGTCTCGCGGCAGCGAGTCACTGAGAACATGCGGTTGATGCTCACGCCAGTGCCGATGCTGGCAAACGGGTCACGCGTGAAATACAGGTTGGGCATCGGCTTAACCACAAAGCGGCTGTCACCGCGCACCTGATCGACCAGCGAATTCTGGATTTGGCGCGGATCACGGGGCAATTCCTTGAGGTAGATGCCCTCCATGGTCTTAAGCACCAGGTCCTTGCTGGCTTTGATGTCGTTGAGGTAATTGTAGATGATATCGTGATACTTTGTCGCACAAATGCCGGCCTCCTCGATGAACTGGCGCAGGAACGCCTCGCGGATGTCGGGGCTGATGTCCAGCACCTCGGCCATCAGGTCTTCGAGATACACCACTTCAACACCGTTGTCACGCAACACCTGCGAGAAGGCGTCGTGCTCCTCCTCGGCCACTTTCAGATAAGGGATATCGTCAAAGAGCAGTTCCTCGAGGGTGTTCGGTGTCAAGTTGAGCAATTCACGTCCCGGACGGTGCAACAAAACCTTTTTAAGCGGCTTTATCTCACTTGTTACATGAATACCTTTCATGACTTGGAAATCTATCGTTTAGTTTATGAAAATGGATGTTTCTTTATTATCGTGCAAAGGTAAACATTTTCCCTCAACTCGACATCATTTTTCACATCTTTTTATTAACACGGCCGAAGCGCGACTTGCGGGCATCACAGACGCGACCGAAATCGGTAGTGGCCGAAATGTTAAAATGTTGTGTTAAAAAGCAGGAAAGGTGTTGCAATATATGGGGAAATGCTATAACTTTGCGATGTCATTAAGACAAAAGTTCCTTGAAAGGATGTCCACATCAAAGTAGATCGGGATACTCTTCAAATTTTATTGAAATGCCGAGCAAAGCGCTGCCCGTAATGGCGGGCCTCGACCGCAAGGTGCTTAACAGCCGGAGGATTACAAAGCGAGTGGCGCCCTCAAATCCTGTATTTAGTCGGAGTTTCATCACATCCTTTGGTGTGGCTTTTTATAGAGGAGCGAGATGCTGCACACGACAGCATCCCGCTCCTTATTCTTTTGGCATGAATTCCTATTACAACGTTCACTCACTGGTGTGGTAGGCCACCAGACCGGGCATGGAACTGAGGATGATTTTGCGCACCGTTGCACCAAAGTCGTGTGCCACCTCAAGCAGGATATCGCTGTAGGTGGTAGCTACCGAGCCAACAAAGTTGACAGGATAGCTCTTATAGTCATACTGTGCCACGTTACGCTCAAAGAAGCGACTGAACTCATGGGCAATCATGTCGTGGACATAGGCACTGTCAAGATGCTCGCTCAAGAAGAACGAGTAGGAGCGCAGGTTGCGAGTAGCGGCAGGGTTGTTGAGCACAGCGTCAAGCACCTCGGCACGCGTTACCTTGTATTTGTCAAAGAAAGCCTCGGTCAGCTCTTTGGGCGCCAAGCCCTTGAGCGCGTCACCCAGGAACACGCGGCCCAGTGCGGCACCGCTGCCCTCGTCACCCAAGATGAAGCCCAGGGCAGGTACATTCTTCACAATCTCGTTGCCGTCATACAGACACGAGTTGCTACCGGTACCCAAAATACACGCCAGTCCCGGCTCACGCACGAGCAGACCGCGCGCAGCTCCCAGCAAGTCGCTCATCACCGTCACCGGAGACTTGAACTGTGCCACCAGCGACCCCTCAATGATCTTATTCTTCTCAGGACCCGAGCAACCGGCACCATAGAAATAGACATGGTTCCAACGGCGCTTGAAGAAAGCCGACGGCAATTCCAGACGGATGCTATGGCTGATCTCGCGGCGGGACATGAAGAAGGGGTTCAAGCCCGACGTGAAGGCGTGCTCCAGCACTTCCCCACCCCCAACCAACGACCACTCGGTGCGCGTTGTGCTGCTCTCAGCAATGAGTGTGATATCTTGACCTTTTATCATCTTTATCCTGTTAACGATTGTACCTTTCTGTTAATTTAATGTTAAAGCCGACTCAAGGCCGACTTTTACGGGCACAAAATTATGCATTTCCTCCCTGTTGGCCCACATTTTTACAGACAAACTTTAAAAATACCCATAAATTTAACACCATTAAACATTCCTTAACTAAATAAAAAGCCGCTTGCCGTGATTTTCACTCCGGCAAGCGGTGATTACTGGATAGCCTTGTCTTTTCCTGACTTGGCCCGAAAGGCGATTAGCCTATCTCAATGACGCGGTCCATCTTCTTGGCGGGCTCGGGAGCCAGCTTGGGCAGTTCGATGGTAAGGATGCCGTCCTCAACCTTGGCGGTGATGGCCTCCTTGTCCACTTCCTCAGGAAGGGTGTAGGTCTGCTCATAGTTAGCATAGGAGAACTCACGGCGCAGATAGTGGTGAGTGGGTTTCTCCCCCTCGGCGGGCTTAGCCTCGTGATGCGACTTGTTCTCGATCTTGACGACGAGGTTGCCCTCGTTGTTTATGTTCACGGTGCAGTGCTCCTTCTTGAGACCGGGAGCTGCAACCTCCATTGTGTAAGCCTTCTCACTCTCCTTGACGTTAACGGCCGGGGCGGTGGTCACGTGACGCGGAGCCCAGTCCATGTCAAACAGGTCATTGAATGCGGTGTCTAACCAGTTGTTGCAACGATTGTTGCGAATTACGGGAAAATACATAATGTTTACCTCCTAATTTTTTGTTTGTTATTGTTTGTTGATAAATAATCTTGTTCTGGACGCCGCGACATCTGTGCCGTGAGTGGCGTTCACTGCTCTTAATGCAAACCCGGTGCCAATGGCCCGAAGTTTAACCACCGTTAAAAAACGAAGCCAGCGTGTCAGGTTTTTTACAAAAATTAAACCAGAAACTGACAAAATGTCAGTTTCTGGTCATTTTAGGGTTGATTTTTTATTGAAGATTATTAGGCGCCTAAAGCTATTAAAGAGCCTAAAATCTGATGGTTAGAGTCTCACCTTCTGGGTCGAGGTGCGTCCGTTGATGAAGACGCGCACGAGATAAACTCCAGGGGCAATGCCGTTCACGTTGATGCAGTTACTGCCGACGGCCTTAATGGTGCGGCCGTTCATGTCGATCAACTCCATGCCCTGGATGTAGGTGTCGGCGCTGGCAACAATATAGTCACCTTCACACATCACCTTGAGGCCAGCCAGGGAGACCTCGTCGATGCCGCTGGACTCGGCCTTGAGCACGTTGTCAAACCTAATAGTGCCGCCGTCCTTGCCCATCAGTTCATGATCACGACTAATCATGAAACCGTAGAACTTATAGTTATTGTCGGGCACACCTTCAATCGGCAGGGTCACATAACGCCAACCGTGGAAATCGATAGTCACAGAGGGCAACCCGTAGGCAATGGATCCATCGGATAAGGACACATAAAGTTTGTTATAGCTCATATCACCCCACACGTGGAAGCCCACCGTGTCGCCAAGGTTGAAGTTGATGTCCGATTCAGCGTAATTCGAGATTATTACTGGCGCATCGTTATAAAAGTCGTAAACCAACTGCATAGATTTGCTACCGAACAGCCTGTCGGTTGAAGTTGTCAACGGTAAGCCGTGGCCTTCGTGGATGTAGATGTTACCTGTATAAGCGTAGTAGTTGTCGACATTCTCGAAATCCTCAACGACGGCCATACCGGGCTTATTGGCACCAGCGTCAACGCCATGGAAAACGATGTCGCGTGCTGCAGGCAGATGGATGCCTGCAGTGTCGGCGATGTCCACGTCAAGGATAAGGTGGTAATCCTTGCCTGCCTCGATATCCCTGGTGAGCGGGATGCGCACGAAGCCGTAGTCGTCACCTTTCTTGTTGTACTTGATGCTACGCTTGTTCCAAGGCAGTTCATTGCCCTCGTCATCGAGCACGCGCAGGCGCTGGAACAGATTGTAGGTATCGAGCAGCGAGTCCACACGCAACTCCACGGTGGGAGTCTTCAGATGAACGGGTGCACCCTCGTAGGGGAAGACAGCCAACTCGGACAAGTGGTTGCGTGGCTGGGTGTAGAACTGCAGCGTGAAGTCCTCCTCCATGGGCGTACCGCCACCGTGCTCGGCAGTCTTCTTGAGTGTGAGGGTGTAAAGGGTGTTCACATCAAAGGCGTCGGTCGGCTCAAATATCAAGCGATAGTAGGAGTCCTCCCACCTGAAATGGCCCTCGACGGGCGGGTCGAGCGTGAAGGCGCTGCAAGTCGTCAAGCTGTCCATATCCCAGTTGAAGGCGAGCGTAATGGGCGTGCTGCACTTCACGGCGGGATCGCCCTCACTCCACACGGGACCGTATTCCACTACCTCAGGAGGCGTGTCGCGCACGCGCTTGAGGTAGAAGTTCTGGTAAGTCGAAGCGTTGGCGTTGACGGTTACTGTCGCGGTCTGGGTGAAATGCGATGGCTCGGTCACCTCGACAGTATAGATGCCGGGGTTGACAAACTTGAAAGTGTAGATACCATTCCTGAGGGTATCGGTCTGCGTGCGTTGCACCTCGGTGCCGTTATCGTCCAGCAGACGCACGGTGGCGTTGTGGATGGGCATCAGGTTGTCATCTCCATAGACGAGGAACGGCTGAGCGCACTCCTGCAGACGCTTGATCCGGTCGTCGCGGATATTACCCGAAATCACGCCCTGGCTATAGTTGCCCAGACGGTCAAAATATTTGTCGGCACCCAGCGAGATGTTCCAACCTTCCATCCAGCAGTACTGGAGGCCCAGCAGACGATAAGCCTCGGGGATGTAGTCATGGAACGAGCCCTCGCTCAGGTTAGCGACGGCATGGTTGCCGCGCAACACGCCGTAGCCCTGCGTGCCCCACTCAGGACGGAATGACCAGTCGCCCCAAATCTGATAATTGTGGGTCCACACAGTGGTCTGGCTGGCATACAGGTAAGGCTCCAGATCGGCAGCCAGCACGTCGGCATTGGGTATCTGGGGCGAGCCGGTATAACCGCGATAGAATACCATCGGGAAATTGGTGCGCGAGCTGGTGCCCGTCGCGTTACTGTGGATTGAGTAGAACACGTCGGCGCCACTCTGGTTACACAGGGCGACGATGGTCGAGAGCGCCAGGTCATCGGCCGTGGTGTTGGTCACACGTGAGATGCTGGTCTTGTAGCCTTTCTTCTGCAGGATATCCTGCAAGGCAAGACCTTTGCGCAGGTTGGACTTGGATTCCCAAGAGCCCGCCGAGTCACCCTGGCTGAAGGGATAGATGACCATGTTGCGGTCATCGCTGTCATAGCCGCCATGACCCGGGTTGATATACACATGCGGCTGTTGAGCGGTAGCGACATTCACGGCAAAAACCGCCAGCAGCGCCACCATGATTGTATGAAGTGAATTCTTTTTCATGACGTTGAGCGGTATTATTCGTAAATGTTGATTTTCATCTCATAAAGCAGTCCGTCGATGGTCGTATAGACAATCTTGCCGCCGCCACTGGTGGGCTGCATCGTCATCGACGCGGGTTTGGTCAGCTCGGTGCTGTAAGTACCGTCAGCCTTGAGCAACAGAATCTGCGAGGAAGTGAACTGGTGACCGTCGTCCTTGGCGTTCTGCGCCACAAGGTAATCGTTGTTGTACCAGCACGGCATCTCATAGTTCCCCAGCATGGCGAGCATCTGGCCGCGCAGGTCGATGACCACAATGCCCTTGCCCGCGGCAAAGAATGCCACACGCTTGCCATCAGGCGAAAGCGAGGCCCACAGATAGCCGGCCCATGAATCAACAGGCGAGAAAACGCGCTCCTCACCGTTGACGGTCACATGCACGGTGCTGCCCTCGGTCCACACGGCACTGCCGATGTCTGTGGACGAGCTGTAGCTCTGCACGGGTGCCTTCAAGGCGCCGCCATGCGTAGCAGGCACGGCACGCACGGCACCGTGTTGAGCCTCGGTAACGATGGCCGTCTTGCCCGTCAATACATCGTAGCAATTCCCGGTGCGGTACACCAGGTGGTTCTCCCCCACTTCTTGGGTGACGAAATAGACCTTGCCGTCACCGCCAAAGCAGGCATCATGACCAGCCACATAGTCGCGCGACACGGTGGTCGTCACGCCGTCGGCGAAGTCGTGGAGCTTCAGAGCGCCGCTCTCACTCAAGAACAACAGGCGGCTGCCCTGACTGTCGAGCACGGGATAATAGGCAGGTCCCTCCACGCCCTCAAGCAGGCGAGTCAGCGAGGTGACCTCTACCTCCTGCGCCATGGCAGGCAGCAGTGCCGCCAACGCCAGTAATATGACAAATCCTTTTTTCATACTTATTTTGTTTTAGATGTTAGACGTTACATCAATGCCTTTTTTTCTTTTTCGACTTCTTGGGCTTCTGGTCGGTTTTGAGTTTCAGGTTCTTGTAAACCGTATCGTTCTTTTTTGTCTTGATCTTGAGGGTCTCATACAGTTCCTCGTCGCCGTAATACAGTTCAAGTTTGTATTTGTCTTTGGGCAGGTCGGTGAACACAAACACGCCGTTGTCACGGTTGTCGAGCGTATAGATGCGCGAGAGCACGCCACGGCCGTTATAGAGCCTGAGCAGCGCGCCGTTCACAGGCTTGAGCTGGTCCTCGCCAAACAGGCGCTGGTCGTCGTCGCGGCGCTCACGGTCGCTCCAGCGCACCGTGCCGGCTATGACGCCGTTCTTGCTCTTGCCCTTGCGGCCAAAATACTCGTCAATACCCAACGACTGGTTCCAGGCCTCCAGCCAGCAGTAGTTGTCGCAGAAAAGGCGCTCACGCTCGGGCAGATAGTCATGGAACGAGCCTTCGCTCAACATACCCGGCAACTTGTTATAGCGCAATACCCCTAGACCGACCTGATAGCCCCAATCATAGAAGGACCAGTCGCCGTTACTGCGCTGCTTGTGGGTCCACACAGTCACCTCGTTTCGCTCGAGGCTCTTCATCACGGCCTCGCTCAACTTGAGGCTGCCGTCAACGACAGGCTTGCCGTCCCAACCGCGATACAATCCCAGGGGGAAGTTCAGACGGGTGTCGGTACCCGTCGCATTGCTGTGAATAGCGAAGAAGATGTCGGCGCCGCTGTTGGCTGCCAACGATACAATCTCGAAAAGGTCGAGGTCATCCTCGGTGTTATTGGTCGTGCGCGAGAGCACAGTCTCATAACCCTTATTGGTGAGAATCTCATCCAAGGCAAGTCCCTTGGTCAGGTTGGAATTGGACTCATAATAGTGCAACGTGTCACGGGCACCGATAACCCATGTGGGAACGTGGCGGTCGTCGCTGTCATGTCCGCCATGGCCCGGATTGATGAACACACGCGGCACGTCCTTGCCGCCCTCAGGGTTCTTCACCTTAAAGGTCTTGCTCTTGCCTATAGCAAAATCACGCCCTATGGCTGGTGCGATATCCAGCTCCAGCTGGTTCACTTGACCGCTGTACTGGGCGGTATAGACCACCTTGCCGCCTGCCGTCATGGGCTGCACGGCCCGCTCTTCCTTGGGAGATATGGGCTTGAACGTCTCACCGTCAATCGAAATCAGCCAAATGCGCTGACCTTTATAGAAAGAGTTGGCGGCATTGCTCATGGCGATTATATAGTCGTTATTATACCAGCTGGGCATCAGGAACTCGCCCAGCTCGGCAATAATCGTTCCGTTGAGGCCACACACTACAACACCGCGCGAAGCAGCCTCAAACATGACCTTGGAACCGTCGGGCGACAATGATGCCCACAGGTAGCCATTGGAGTCGCGCACAGGCTGCAACATGCGAGTGGTGCCACTCTCATCGACGATGTATAAGGCATCACCGCGCGTGTAGGCATAGACACCGACATTCTTGCTGCTCTGATATACCTGGCGCTCGCCGTTGATGACGACACCGGCAGTTGCCCGGATGGCCTGCACCCTGCCATGCTGTGGATTAAGTACCACCTTGTCTTTGCTGGTTGCAGGGTCATAGCAATGGCCAGTGCGGTAAACCAGTCCGTTTTTCTTGCGCTCCTGGGTGACATAATATACCTTGCCGTCGCCACCAAAGATGGCGTCAAAGCCAGGATAGCCCACACTCGACACGGTCTTGACCACACCAGTGGAGAGGTTTTTCAACATCAGCTGCCGCGCATCGGTAGGCGAATACAGCAGCCACTCGCCATCATCGCTTATCTGCGGGAAGAAGCCGCAACTGTCCACCAGCATTTCCATGCTGCCGGGTTTAACGCCTGCTGCCGTTGCGCACAGTGCGCACAGGCACAATAATGGCATCAGGAAGAATCTTTTTCGCATTGTCTTTCTATACTTTGGTTACAATAGGCAAAGGTAGTGAAAATCTTTACACGTTTTATGCTTTTTTGCCATTTTTTCTAAAAGATTTGCGACCATGGTTTTAAGGGTCAATAACGACAAAGGCTCTCATATCAAACTGTGCCCACGACCTGTTTGACCAAGTCGCGGGCACAGTATTCGGCACTCAAAACATGAGCCGGGAGAATTCAAACTTGAAATTCGCCCCGTTGATGATGTCAATTCTTATACAAACGGGGCTTTTCAAGAACGATTTCCTCGTCGAGGATGAGGCTGCGCATTGAAGCTGTCCCGGTACTTCCAACGGACTGCTTCGCCACATGGCTTGAGTTGCTGAGCAACATATCAATCAAGGCGGTCACGTCAGCAATGGAAATGTTGCTGTCGCCGTTCACGTCGGCATTAGCCAAATTGACGGCACTGGCGTCATGACTCAACAGATAATCAATCAGGGCTGTCACGTCGGCAATTGACACATTGCCGTCATCATTCACATCGCCAGGTATGGACGTGCTGCCGGCATAGGGTCCCCAACCTGTGCCGTCCCAAGCCCAATGATAGACATCCCAATTCTTGGCATTGGCCTGGCTGACCTGGGCTGCAGTGATTACATTCCCCTCAACGGTATCGTCTTCGGGATTATCATCGACAATGGCATAAAGCTCTCCGGGATCATCGGCGCTGCGTGTGGGCAACGCGTTGACGATCCGACCCATCTGGCTGGCATTGAGTTTATTATAGAATAGGGCTAATTGATTCAAATCAGGGCTATTACCCAACTGCAGGCTGGTCAACTGATTGTTCTGAGCACGGAAAATTTGCAAAGCACTACAGCCACTGGCATCAATACTTGTTAGCTGATTAAAATCTAACAAAAGGTAAATGAGATCATCATGGTTACCAAGTACCACTTGAGAAATCTGATTGTTGGTGCACATTAAATGGAGTAACGAGGCAAACCTCGAGACATCGATAGTGCCCGCAACCTGGTTGCCACGGATGTCAAAAGAAAGGAAATTGTCAGGACAAGTGCTCAGGTCCACACTTGTCAACAGGTTGTAGCGGCACCAGAGGTAGAGGAGTTTGGAGTTGCGGCTGATGTCCAGTTCGGTCAGTTGATTGTCTTCACACAGTAGATACATGAGCTCTGGGCAAGTGGTGACGTCCAGTTCAGTCAATTGGTTGTACATGCAATCGATATAATTCAGTACAGGACAATTATAAACTTCCAAACGGGTCAGAGCGCAAGAGTAGCATTCTAATTGTTCAAGTGATAGATTATCGTTGGCAACCAGTGCCGTCAACTGGGGTTTATTAATTACCAAGAGTGTGGTGAACAGATTGTCACTGCACCACAGTTCCCCCAGGTCGTTCATATTATCCACATTCAGGCTGGTGAGGCCGCAGTTAGAGCAGTTAAGATAAGTCATGGCCGAGCAGTCACTCAAGCCGGTAATGCTGCCAAGGTCAGGGTTGTTCATGCAGTTCAAGTTCACAAGGGAAGTCAGACCCGTCACGTTGAGCGAGGTCAACTGGTTATTATAGCAATACAAACTTTTGAGGCCAGGACAGAACGTCACGTCAAGTGAAGTGAATGCGCAATAATCGCAGCCAAACCAAGCCAACGCTGTGCAGTCCGTCAGTCCCTGGATGGTGGAAAGATTGCTGTTTACTTCACAATGTAATAAGTTCAGACCAGTGCAGCCTGTCACATCAAACGATGTCAAGGCGCAGTAGGCGCATCTGAGCTCTAACAGCCCCGTGTTACCACTAACCCTGAGATATTTCAGTTGAGGTTTGTTGCTCACTTCAAGGGTGCCTGTCAACTGGTTGTTACGGGCCCACAGCGTTTGCAGGTTGTTCATGTTGTTCACGCCGGGCAGTTCGGTGATGGCACAATCCTCACAGTCCAGATAGGTCAATGCGATACAACCAGCCAGGCCAGTGATGGCAGTTAGATTAGAATTATAATAACACTTCAGCGTTTTTAACGCCGAGCAGCCCGAAACCACGAGCGTGGTCAAGTCACAACTATAGCACAAGAGCTCTGTCAGCTGTGTATTACCCGTGACCCTGAGGTAAGACAGGTTGTGGTGACCAGAGACATTGAGTGACGTCAGCTGATTGTAGCGTGCATAAAGTTTTTCCAAGTTCGTCATGCCTGAGACAGCGCTCAAGTCGGTGATGGCGCAGTCCTCACAGTCCAGATAGGTGATTGCTGTACAGGAGGCCAACCCATAGATAGTGGTTAGATTAGCATTCTCGTAGCACCTCAAACTGGCCAAGGCAGTACAATTGGAGATATCAAAACTGGTGATTGCGTTGCGGTAGCAGGTGAGTGACGTCAGATTAGGATTGTTTGCTATCCACAACGTCCTCAAGGCACTATGGTTCGTTACTGAGAAAAGAGAAATCTGGTTGTTCTGGAGATACAATTGCTCCAGAGCCGTGTTACTATCCACGTTGATTGAGGTCAACTTGTTGTAGCCCAAGTTGAGGTATTTCAACTTGGTGTTCTGGCTCAAATCGACAGACGAAAGGTTGTTGCTGAAACACATCAGATAGGTTAACTGGGTGAAGTATTCCACACCCTTCATGTTAGAGATGCCTTTGTTGTATAGATACAGTGTGTCGCGGGCATTGAGCTGCGCCGTGGTGATGGTGCCGCTGGGATACTCACTCAGCAGGTAGCTGCGGAAGTTCGCGTCAGGGAAGTTGGTGCTGTTGATGACCACGTCGGCGTGTGCGGCAAGCGATGCCGTGAGCACGGTCAGGAAAATGAGTAAAAGCTTTTTCATGATCTTAATATATTAACGTTAATAATAATCGGGACGACAAGCGACATCATCAAATGATTTTTGGCAAAAATATAACAAATAAACGGAAAACACAAGAAATCCCTAATATTTTTTAAGCGATCGCCCTATATATATCAACATACAGGAGAAGCACCACATTATGTGCTCACATACCTAAAGACAGGAAACGCAACGGCTATCCGTCACGTTTCCTGCTTTTATAAAATAAGAATTATGAAAACTCTTTTCTAATGTGGTCTTTTTACTTCCAATTACTGGATAGCAGCGAACATCGAGCTGATGGCATCCACAGCCCCGTTAATGTAGGCATAGATGCAGCTGATCAGACCGATGAAGATGATGCCAGCCACACACAAGATGAGGCCCAGACGCTCGGTCCAGTGACTCTTGATGGTGGGGATGACACAGTCGTCCTGACGCAGGAACATGGCCTTGACCACAAGCAGATAGTAGTACAACGAGATGATCGTGTTGACCAACGCGATGAGCACCAGAATGTAGATGGCTATCGAACCCTGTTGGCAAGCGCCCACAAAGATGAAGAACTTGCTGAAGAAGCCTGCGAACGGGGGAATACCACCCAGCGAGAACATCGCCAGCATCATCGTGAAGGCCAGCCACGGATTGGTCTTGAACAAGCCGTTGTAGTCATCCATGGTCACCTTGCCGGTTTGACGCTCGATAGCGGCAATCACACCAAATGCAGCGAGGTTGCTGAAGATGTAAACCAGCACATAGTAAATCATCGAGGACATACCCATCACGTTCACGGCAATGATACCGAGCATGATGTAGCCTGCCTGCGAGATTGACGAGAAGGCCAGGAAACGCTTAAGGTTGCGCTGACGGACGGCAAACAGGTTACCCAGCGTGATGGTGAGCACGATAACGGCATAGAGCATCCACTCCCATACCTGACCATAGGCCGATCCGAAGACCTGCACAAGGATAATCAGGAACGAGAAGGCTGCAGCACCCTTGCTGATAACCGACAGATAGCTGGTCACAGCGGTGGGAGCACCCTGATAAACGTCGGCAGTCCACTGGTGGAAGGGCACGAGCGACAACTTGAAGCCTACACCGGCGATAACGAACGCCAGTGCCGCGATGAGCAAGGCTGAACGGTTACCGATGAGTGCAGTGGCAATCTCCTTGAAGTAGAGCGTTCCGCTCATGCCATACACAAACGAGATGCCCAACAGGAAAATAGCCGATGAGAAGATGGCCGTGAAGATATACTTAGCAGCGGCCTCATGTGACTCATAATGGCGTTTCTCAAATGCCGCAAGGGCTGCGATGGGCAGCGAAGCGGTCTCGAGACCGATGACGAACAACAGGAAGTGGCGTGCCGATATCATCAGGAACATACCCAACAATGTCAACAACGTCAACTCATAGAACTCGCCACGGCGAACGCTCACAAAGTCGCTGTTGGTCCACTTGACAGCCTGCAGGAGCACCAGCAGCACACCCACGTTGAGGATGTTCTTCATCACCCAAGTGGGGGCATTGGACTCGAACATGCCGCCAAAGGCCTCGCCCGTTGCTGCGGGGAAGCAGAAGCAGTATATCGTGTAGAGCGCCATCATGATGACCGTAAAGATGGGCATGTAACGCTGAGAGCGCTCAGGCATGAAAGTGTCGTAGATGAAAACAAGCAGGAAAACCAGCAACAGGCCTATCTCCTGCGGCATCAATAAGAATTGTGAATAATCCATCATATCTATATTATGCAATTTTTATCAGGTTAAACACTTTCATCACAACACATTGGGCAGAGCAGCCTGCAAAGCCTCGACCACGGGGTAGAAGCTGCTCTTGATGATGTCGATAAAGAAGTTGGGGAAGCAACCGATGGCTGCCACAGCAAGGATAAGCGTGGCGGTCGAGAGGCGTTCCTCCCACGTAGCGTCGGTCAATGAGCGGTGATGCTCATCCTGTACCTCGCCAAAGAGCAATTTGGCGACAACACGCAGGATGTAAACCGCAGTCACGACAATCGACATGGTGGCCAGGATGGTGAGCACACGGTGGAACAGGTCGGTGTGCTGGAACGAGCCGAAGAAGATAGTCATCTCGGCAGCGAAACCGCTCAAGCCCGGCAGACCCAACGATGCCAAACCGGCAATCACGTAGCCCACACCCAGATAGGGCATGATGTGCATCATACCGCCCATGTCGCGGATGTCACGCGTGTGGGTGCGACCGTAAATCATACCGATGAGGGCAAAGAAGAGGGCCGTCATCAAACCGTGCGAGAGCATCTGCATCACAGCACCGGTCATCGCCGTGGTGTTGAACATGAGGATGGCAAACAGCACCATGCCGCAGTGGCTCACACTGGAATAAGCGTTGATGTACTTGAGGTCGGTCTGCACACAAGCGCTGAAGGCACCATAGACGATGCTGAAGCCCGTCAGCAGCAGGAAAATCCATGCCAGCTGGTTAGCAGCAAACGGCATCAGGTAGATGGCGATGCGGAAACAGCCGTAACCTCCCAGCTTCATCAACACACCAGCGTGGAGCATCGACACCGCGGTGGGCGCCGAAGCATGACCATCGGGCGACCATGTGTGGAACGGGAACATAGCACCCAGGACGCCAAAGCCCACAAACGTGAGCGGGAACAACAGGTATTGCCAGTTGTGCGGGATGGCATCGTTATGGGCGATATCCAGAATATTCATCGTCAGGGGCTGACCTGCAGGAGCCGAGTGGAAATAGATACCGATGAGGCCCAACATCAGGAAGGCAGAGCCACCCATCAGCATCAACGTCAGCTTCATGGCACTGTAGTTCTTGTTGCCGCTGCCCCACACACCAATCAAGAGGTACATGGGAATAAGTGCGACCTCATAGAACATGAACATCGTGAACAGGTCAATCGAGATAAAGAAGCCAAACACACCCGTGGACAACAAGAAGAACCACATGAAGAACTGCCTGGGCAGCGGGTTCATCTTCCACGAGGCGAAGACTCCGGCGAACACGATGAAGGCCGAGAGCAGTATCATCACCACGCTCACGCCATCGACGCCCAACGCCAGATGAACGTTGAACGGGGCATACCACATCACGTCGCTGCGCAATATCATCTCACTGGTGTCACCGGCACCGCGTGCCTGCAGGAAAATGCTCACCAGCCAAAAGGCAAGCACCATGAGCACACTGGCACCAATCACGGCAACGGTCCTGATGGCCTTGATGCCGCGGTTGCTGCACAGGGCCAGGCCTCCAAGCGTCAGCAGAGGCACGATCACAAAGTAAATCAGTATATTATTGAAAATTTCCATTGTATATCCTTTCTATTTTGTCAAGACCGTTATTAGATGAATAGACAAACCATTGTGATTGCCGCAAGCAGCAGGGCTCCCAGCAAGTACACATACACATAAGCCTGAATGCTGCCCGACTGCAAACGACGGATGCCGTAGGAAACCGAGTTGGTGGTGTCGGCAAGCAGGTTGAAGAAGCCGTCGATGATGTGACGGTCGAACCAGGCGATGGGAACACAGATGGCCTGGAAAATCACCTTGTGGGTGATGAACTGGTAGAGCTCATCCATGTAGAAGCGCTTGTAGGAAGCTGTCCACAGGCCGCGCATTGCATTGGCCATGCGCTCGGGCAACTTGTTTTCCTTGTAGTACATCACCGTGGCGAGAATGATACCAATCAATGCCACGCCGATGCTCGAACCGGCCACGGTCCAGTCAATGGAGGTGTGCAACGCATGACCGTCCCAGGTTACCAGGTCGTGGAAGGGCACGAAGCCGGCAACACACGAGATGGCGGCGAGGACAATCAGCGGCAGCGTCATCGTCCAAGGCTGGTCCTTGGGCTTGTGATGCTCATCATGAACCTCATGTTTCTTCCAGAAGAAGATGAGGTAGTAGATGCGGAACATGTAGAAGGCGGTCATACATGCCACCATCGACATCCACAGACCCCAACCCAAGCCGCGATGATAAGCGGCAACGAGGATTTCGTCCTTACTGAAGAAGCCGGCGAACGGGGGAATACCCGCGATGGCCAGACAGCCGATAAGGAAACAGATGCTGGTGATGGGCATGTACTTGTGCAAGCCGTGCATCTTGTCGTTCTCGTTGCTGTGAACTGCATGGATAATGGCACCGGCGCACAGGAAGAGCAACGCCTTGAACATAGCGTGGGTGAACAAGTGGAACATCGATGCCATGTAGCCCAAGCCGTAGCCCTCGTGAATCTCGACGAGGGCATTGTTGTTGGAGCTCACGGCGAGCGAAGTCATCATAAAGGCAATCTGCGAAATAGTCGAGAATGCCAGCGCACGCTTGATGTCGCTCTGGGTGCAGGCGATGGCAGCGGCATAGAATGCCGTGAACGCGCCGACCACCAGGATGATGTTCATCGCGCCCTGCACAAGCACATAAAGCGGGAAGAGCCTTGCCACCAGGAATACACCGGCCACAACCATCGTTGCAGCGTGGATCAACGCCGAAACGGGCGTGGGGCCCTCCATAGCATCGGGCAGCCAGATGTGCAACGGGTACATCGCACTCTTACCGGCGCCGCCGATGAAGATGAAGGTCAAAGCCCATGCCATAACCGAGCAGCCCATGAAGGTGGCGCCTCCAGCAGTGGTGATGGCGCTCTGGGCGGTTTCCAGGCTACCCGACATCGTGGGTCCGAAGACCAGCTTGTCGAAGTCGAAGGTATTGGTGTAGTAGCTCAGAATCATGATACCCAACAGGAAGAACAAGTCAGCCAGACGGGTGACGATGAATGCCTTCTTGTTGGCATGGTTGGCAGCGGGTGTGGAATAATAGAAACCGATGAGCAGGTAGGACGAAAGACCCACCATCTCAAAGAAGACGAAAATCTGGAAAATGTTGGTAGCTACCACCAGACCCAGCATCGAGAACGTGAACAGGGCTAGGAAGGCATAGTAACGCTGGAATCCCTTCTCGGCGTTGCCGTCGTGGTCGCTCATGTAACCAATGCTGTAAAGGTGCACCATGAAAGATACTGTGGTGATGACCACAAGCATCATGGCTGCGATGGGGTCAACCAGGACGCCCATACGCACCACCAGCGTGTCGGTAAACGACAACCAGGCGGGATTAGCGACCACCACTGCCTGACGCACGCCATCCACTATCTGGCCCTGGCTGCTGCCAAAGAAATAGGTCAGCGCCACGCCATAAGCAAGGACGGTATCGACAAGCATGGCCAATACACCTATCCAGCCAGTGATTTTTCTACCCATTTTCACCCCGACGAGTCCCAGGAACAGGAACATGAACAGGGGTAATGCTACAACTATTATTGCTAAACTCAGTGGCATAATCGTTAGAATTTCAGTTTAGTGATTTGGTTGATGTCCACCTTCCTGGCAATGCGGAACACATTGATGATGATGGCAAGGGCCAATGCCGTCTCGGCAGCCGCGATGGCAATCGCGAACAGCGAGAAGAACATGCCTTCCATCGAACCGGGGAACAGGTAACGGTTAAACACCACAAAGTTGATATCCACCGAGTTGAGCATCAACTCCAGTGAAATCATGATCGCAATCATGTTCTTACGGGTGATGAAACCGTAAACACCGCAGCCAAACATGATGAGGCTGGGAATAAGATACATAAACAGAGTCAAATCCATAATCTTTCTCTCCTTTCTCGTGTTTAGCGGCGACGGGCAATAACCACACCTCCGATGATACAAGCCAATAACAACACACTGATGGCCTCAAAAGGCAACAGATATCCGAACTTGTCGGTACTTAACAGGAACTGGCCTATTTTCTCCATATTGACGTCAACGCCGCTGGATAGCAACTTGCCGCCAAAGTCCAAATAACTGAATAGCGCGAAGCCACAAACCGCTACGCCAGCCAACGCAGCCGACAATCCCAGCCAGCGGCGGTGTGACGCGAGTGCATCGGCACTCTTGCCGGGCTCCTGCGTAAGCATGATAGCAAACACAAACAGCACCATGATACCACCGGCATAGACGGCAATCTGCACAGCTCCCAGGAACTGATAGTCCATCTGGAAGTAGATGATGGCTGTGGCGAACAGCACAAACAGCAGATAGGTTGCTGAGCGCAGAATCTTGCGCGTGGTAACCGTCAACACCGAGAAGACGATGATGGCGATCGCAACGATAAAGTATAAAATGATGTTACCTACTGATTCCATTATTCTTTGTTTTCTTGAGGTTCTTGTTCGGGCTTGTCAGCAGCAGGCTTCTCCTGGGCCACGGGTGCCGCTACGGGCTTGGCGGGTGCAGGAGCAGCGGGTGCCGCAGGCTTTGCGGCGGGTGCGGGAGCGGGAGCGTCGTCCTTCTCGGGCAGGTAATTGAGCTGCTTATTGAGCTTGTCACGCGTGAATACCGCCTGCTCAAAGTCGTTGCTGAACTTGATGGCGTTGGTCGGGCACACCTGGACACAGAGTCCGCAGAAGGTGCAGCTTCCCAAGTCATACATGTACTTGTCCAGTTTCATTTTCTTCTTGCCGTCAGGCAGTTCCACCATGCGTTTCGTGATGCTGATGGTCTGGTTGGGGCAGTTGCGCTCGCAGCTACCGCATGCGATGCACTTGTGGTAACCATTCTCATCATAGATGATTTCCAACGTCGCACGGAACCGCTCGGGAATTTGAAGTGTCGCGCGGTTCTCGGGATATTGCTCGGTCACCTTGGGAGTCACCAGCTCCTTGCCGGTGACCTCCATGCCCTTAATCAGGCTATAAAAGCCTTTAAAGATTGAGACGAAATACTCCTTAATGCTCATATTTCCTATGATTTTCTTGTTTTCGTTACATTTAGCGTCAGCGTTCAACCTGTCCACCGAGGATGTCAAGCAGCTCGGTGGTGATACCCTGCTGTCGCAGTTTGTTGTATTCCAGCTGCAACTCGTCAAGCAACTCCTTGGCGTTGTCGCTCGCCGCCTGCATCGCCATCACACGCGCACTCTGCTCGCTGGCCGCGCTCTGGATGAAGACATCTTGAAGCATCGACTTGACGTGCAACGGGAGCACGGTGTTAAAGATGGTGTTGGCGTCGGGCTCAAACAAGCACGGGCTGTTGGCGGCACGAGGGTCAACATTGTCTGCCAACCCCTGATAGCTCACGGGGAGCAACTGCTCGCGAACGAACACCTGCTTACCGGTGGAGATGAAGTGCATGTACAGCACCTCCACCCGGTCATAGGCATGCTCGAGGAAGCGTTGCTTCATCAGGTCGGTGAAGGCATACAAGTCTTCACTGCCACTGCGTGTATTTAGTGCAACGCGTTCCATCTTGATGTCCTTTCCCGTGATCTTGGTGACAGCCTTGGTCATCTTCTTGCCCACAGGCACAACGGTGATACCCACCTGCTGGCCATACTGCTTGCGCACCTCGTTGATACTGGCAAGCAACTGCTTGAAGATGTTGACGTTAAAGCCACCGCACAGGCCGTCATCACTGCCGAACACCACCAGTGCAATGTTCTGCACATCCCTCTCGACGATGAGAGGCGAGTCAAAGTGCTGGTCGGTAACCAGCAGGTGACTGATGACGTGCTGCACCATGTGGCGGTAGGGTGACAGACGCTGCAGCTGGCCGGTGGCCTTGCGCATCTTGGACGAGCTGATCATCTTCATGGCGCTCGTCGTCTTTTGCGTTGAGGCTACCGAGCCAATTCGCGTCTTGAGTTCTCTTAATGTTGACATCTTGCGAACTAAAAAATTGCAGGATTAATTGTCGGTCTTTTCGGTGTATTTGGTGACAACCTCGGCGGCAGCGGCTTTGAGCTTTGCCATGACGTCGTCATCAATCTTACCGGTGCGCAGCACGTCGAGCACATCGCTCTGGTGCTTACCGCGCAGATACTGGATAAACAGTTTCTCGAACTCGGCTACCTTGTCCAGGGGCACGTCTCTCAACAGGCCGTTCACACCGCAATAGATAATGGCCACCTGTTCCTCGACCTGCATGGGCGTGTACTGCGGCTGAACAAGCAGGCGCTCGTTCTTGCGACCGGTGTCGATGGTGCGTGCGGTAACGGGGTCGATGTCGCCACCAAACTTGGTGAAGGCCTCGAGCTCACGGTACTGTGCCTGAGCAATCTTCAACGTACCGGCAACCTTCTTCATACACTTGATCTGGGCGTTACCACCCACACGCGATACCGAGATACCCACATTCACTGCCGGGCGGATACCCGAGTTGAACAGTGCCGACTCCAGATAAATCTGTCCGTCGGTGATGGAGATCACGTTGGTCGGGATATAGGCGCTCACGTCACCTGCCTGGGTCTCGATGATGGGCAATGCCGTCAACGAGCCACCACCCTTGACAATGGGCTTGAGCGGCGCGGGAAGGTCGTTCATCACGCTGGCCACTGCCTGGTTTTCGTTAATCTTGGCGGCACGCTCCAGCAGACGGCTGTGCAGATAGAAGATATCGCCGGGATAAGCCTCACGTCCCGAGGGGCGCTTAAGGATAAGCGAAATCTCACGATAAGCGACAGCGTGCTTGGACAAGTCGTCATAAATCACGAGGGCATCCCTGCCGGTGTCACGGAAGTACTCACCGATGGCAGCGCCTGCAAAGGGTGCGTAGTAGCGCATCGAAGCCGAGTCGGCAGCCGTAGCGGCAACCACGATGGTATAGGGCAGCGCCCCGCTCTCCTCGAGCTTGTTGACGAGCGCGGCAACCGTCGAAGCCTTTTGTCCGATAGCCACATAGATGCAGTATACCGGCTTTCCTGCCTCGTAACCGTCACGCTGGTTGATGATGGTGTCCACCGCGATGGCGGTCTTACCAATCTGGCGGTCACCAATGATGAGCTCACGCTGGCCACGGCCGATGGGAATCATCGAGTCGATGGCCTTGAGTCCCGTCTGCAAGGGCTGGTTCACAGGCTGGCGGAAGATAACGCCAGGGGCTTTGCGCTCCAGCGGCAGACGCAGGCGATCACCCTCGATGGGTCCTTTGCCGTCGATGGGCTTGGCAAGCACATTGATTACGCGGCCCAGCAGACCCTCGCCCACCTCGATGGAGGCGATTTCGCCGGTGCGGCGCACTTTCATGTTCTCGGTAACGGTGTCGACCTCGTCGAGCAGGATAATACCCACATCGCTCTCCTCGAGGTTCATGGCGACACCAGTCACTCCGTTTTCAAACTGCACCAGCTCATTGGCCTCGACATTGTGCAGGCCATAGGCATGTGCCACGCCGTCACCCACCTCGAGTACGGTACCTTCTTCTTCAAAGGCAGCCTGCCTCTTGGCGATGTCGTCGATGAGCTGTTGTTTCAGTATGTCAGATATTTCACTGGGATTAATCATCTCAATAGCGGTTTATTTCTTTTGCAGTTGTAATCGCAATTCGTTCAATTCTCTCTTTACCGACGCGTCAAGCACCAATCCGTTGATCATCACGGTGAAACCGCCAATCAGTTCGGGGTCGATAACCTGCTCGATCTCGAGCTCCATGGCACCCAGCCGCTTTTTCACGATGTCGATAATGGCATTGACCTCGGCCTCGGGCATAGGAACTGCCGTAGTGATGACCACATGGGCTATCTCATGCGCCTCGCGGTAGAGATCGACGTAGGCAAGGGAAATCTTCTGCAAATATTCGGCACGGTTGTTACGCACACACAGCAAGAGGAACTTGTCCAGAGAGCTGCCTGGCTTACCGCCCACAATCTTCAGCATGAAGGCACCCTTATCCTCGTCAGAGATTTCGGGGTTGAGCACGGCGCGCTTGAGTTCGTCGATAGCGGCGTAGCGGAAACTGAGCGTCTTCAAGAGCTCATAGATTTCCTTGGCGTCGCCGTTCTCGACGGCGAACTTGTATAGCGCCTTGGCATAACGGCGTGGAATCAGTCCGTCACTCATATCGCGTTAGTTTTTTGCCTCAACCTCACTCAGATATTGGTCAACAAGCGCTCTTTGGGCATCGTCCCCGGCAATGTTGCGACGAATCACCTTTTCGGCGATTTGCAACGCGAGGTCGCCCACTTCAAGACGCAGTTGCTTCTCGGTCTCCTTGCGCGCCTGCTCGATGGACACCTGGGCAGCTTCGGTCACCTTCTTGGCTTCGATGGCGGCCTCGCTGCGAGCGTTCTCAATGAGCTGGTTGCGCATCTTTTCGGCCTCGCGCAGAATTTCGTTCTGCTTGGCGTGGGCCTCCGAGAGCACCTTGTCTGCTTCGGCCTTGGCGTTGTCGCGATGCATCTTAGCCTCCTGAGCGTATGCCACACCCTTGTCAATGAGGTCGGCACGGTCCTCCATCGACTTGATGATGAAGGGCCAAGCCCACTTGGCAAGGATGGCAAACAGGCACAGGAATGCGATGAACATCCAGAAAGCCAGGCCAAATTCAGGCTTGAAAAGTTCCATCTGGTAAACCGGTTAAGGGTGGATTACTTGATGAAGATACCGAGGATACAAACGATGAGTGCGAAGAACGCAACACCCTCAATAAGAGCGGCGATAACGATCATATTACTGCGGATGTCACCAGTTGACTCGGGCTGGCGTGCGATAGCCTCCATGGCGCTGCCGCCGATTTTACCGATACCGATACCTGCACCCACTGCTGCGATACCTGCTCCAATTGCTGCGCCAAGGTTGGCCATAGCGTCTGCTAAAATCATTCCTAACATAGTCGTAAAGTTTTAATTGTTATTGTTATTGTTATTGATTATTTATTGAATTTCTTTGTTATTGTTTCCATATTATCAATCCTTGACCTCCTCGGGCACTGCCTCCTGATGGTGGGCATGCACATGGGCCATCGAGATGAACATGGTTGAAAGGATGGTGAACACATAGGCTTGGATGAAGCTCACCAGCGTGTCGAGCAAGAGCATGAAGAGCGACATCGCCAGCGAGAGCACTGTCATGCCTGCACCGACTGCCACGCCAAACATGCTGCCAAAGATGAAGATCAACAGGATGAAGACGATCACCACCATGTGGCCGCCCAGCATGTTCGCAAAAAGACGAATCATGAGGGCTACAGGCTTGGTGAAGATACCAAAGAGCTCGATGATCTGCATCATCGGCACGGGGCACTTGAGGGCGGTGGGCACCTCGGGCCAGAACATCTCCTTCCAGTAATGCTTGGTGCCTGTGAAGTTGGTGATCAGGAAGGTGGCGAGGGCAAGTACCGCCGTCACTGCCAGGTTGCCCGTCAGGTTAGCACCGCCGGGGAAGATCACCGTAAGGCCAAGCAGGTTCATCGTGAGGATGAAGAAGAACGCCGTGAGCAGGTAAGGCCCGTATTTGGGAGCCTCCTTGCCCATGATGGGACGAATGGTGTCGGTATAGACGAAGTCCACTACCAACTCCAATGCTGCGGTGAAACGCCGCGGTGCCTTCATTCCGTTCTTGCGGTACCAGTTGCGCACCTTGAAGATCATCAACAACACCAACAGGGCAGAAATGAGTATTCCGGCCACATTCTTGGTGATTGACAAATCCCAGGGGCGGTACTCGCTGCCGTCAGGCAACATCTGAACCACCTTGTTGTTGTAGTCCCCACCCTCGGCAATCTTGAAGCCCTGATACTCAGATCCGTTCTCAAGACGCGACGACATGAAGACATGCCACGGACCGCCTTTTTCCTTGACGATGATGGGTAACGGAATGCGCTTGCTATGCGAGAAGGGCACCTCCCAGCCATAGGTGTCGCCCAGGTGTTCAAAGATGATCTCCTGGGGATTCACCTCGGTCAGTCCGCCATGGCTATGGCGTGCCGCATCGGCATACCCCCACGCCATGAGCGCGAGGATGACGACCGCAATGATTGCTGTGATTGCTTTCTTCATAGTCATGCATTAATATAGGCACACGGACACCACATTATCCTTTACATCGGCAACGCCACCGTGAATATCACGTTCCACGTTGTTGCCATCGGCGACATAGCTCATTTTGCCCTCGGTGAGGGCGGCGATGATAGCCGCGTGGTTCTTCAGCACCTGGAAACTGCCCATTACACCAGGAAGTGTCACGGACTCGACGGTGCCTTCAAACTCGATCTGCTCTGCCGATATGATTTTGAGTGTCATGTTATATATAAATAATGTATAAGAATAGCGCCGATTAGTTCTGTTCGAGCAGCTTCTTGCCCTTAGCAATAGCCTCGTCGATGGTGCCGACACTCAGGAAGGCCTGCTCGGGCAGGTCGTCTACCTCGCCGTCGAGAATCATCTTGAAGCCTCGGATAGTCTCGGCCAGCGGTACCATCACACCGGGAAGACCGGTGAACTGTTCGGCCACGAAGAAGGGCTGCGAGAGGAAGCGCTGTGCACGACGGGCGCGCGAAACGACCAGCTTGTCCTCGTCGCTGAGCTCCTCGACACCGAGGATGGCGATGATATCCTGCAGCTCGTTATACTTCTGCAACAGGTGGATCACTTGCTGTGCGACATTGTAATGCTCCTCGCCGATGATGTTCGGGTCCATGATGCGCGACGTTGATGCCAGCGGGTCAACAGCGGGGTAAATACCCAGCTCAGCGATCTTACGGCTCAACACGCAGGTTGCATCCAGGAAGTTGAACGTCGTGGCAGGTGCGGGGTCGGTCAAGTCGTCGGCAGGCACATACACAGCCTGTACCGAGGTGATACTACCCGTCTTGGTCGAGGTGATGCGCTCCTGCAGCTTACCCATCTCACTGGCAAGCGTGGGCTGATAACCCACAGCCGACGGCATACGGCCCAAGAGTGCCGATACCTCACTACCAGCCTGGGTGAAACGGAAGATGTTGTCCATGAACAACAGGATGTCCTTACCACCACCGTCCTGGTCACGGAACTGCTCGGCAACCGTCAGACCTGACAATGCCACACGCAGACGTGCGCCGGGAGGCTCGTTCATCTGGCCGAATACGAGGGTTGCCTGGGAGCTCTGGACAGCCTGCATATCGACGTCCTTAAGGTTCCACTCACCCTTCTCGAGTCCTTCCTTGAACTTGTCGCCATAGTTGATAACGCCGCTCTCGATCATCTCACGGAGCAAGTCGTTACCCTCACGGGTGCGCTCACCGACACCGGTGAACACCGAGAATCCGTTGTGACCATGGGCAATGTTGTGAATCAGCTCCATGATGAGCACCGTTTTTCCTACACCGGCGCCACCGAACAGACCGATCTTACCGCCCTTGCTGAACGGCTCAATCAAGTCGATGACCTTGATACCGGTATAAAGGATTTCCTGGGAAATCGACAGGTCACTGAAGGGAGGTGCGGGCTGGTGGATGGCACGACGTGAGCCCTCCTTCAACGGCTCCAAGTGGTCAATACTCTGACCAATCACGTTGAGCAGGCGTCCTTTGATCTGGTCACCGGTGGGAACGCTGATGGGCTGGCCCATAGATTTCACGCGTGTGCCGCGCTTCAAGCCGTCGGTACTGTCCATAGCGACGCAGCGCACGGTGTTTTCTCCCACGTGCTGCTCCACCTCCAGTGTAAGCTCGCTGCCATCGGGACGGGTAACCGACAAGGCGGTGTAGATGGGAGGACGCGAAGCGCCTTCTTCCTCAAACGCGATGTCGACCACAGGCCCGATCACTTGAGTGATTTTTCCATAATTTTCAGCCATAATTCAATTATCGACTTTTAGTGGTTTTATATGATTATTATTTTTTGTTCTCTCAATATCATGAACCAAAGTACCATCCCTGGGTCACGATGATTGCCATCACCACCAGGTTCACCAGGCCGATGGGCATCAGGTAACGCCATTCCAGAGCCAGCATCTGGTCGATACGCACGCGCGGGAACGACCAGCGGATCCAGAAGAAGATGAAGGTGATGAAGAAGGCCTTGCCGAGGAACCATACCACGCTGGGAATATAATCCATCACATGGTTGAAGCCCTCCCAACCAGGAATGTGCAACGGCATCCAGCCGCCCAGGAAGAGCAGTGTGGCGATTCCCGACACGATGAACAGGTTGAGGTACTCGGCGAGGTAGAAGAAGCCGAAGTGGATACCCGAATACTCGGTGTGGTATCCTGCCGTCAGCTCATGCTCGGCCTCGGGGAGGTCAAACGGGCCACGGTTGTTCTCGGCATTGGCGGCAATCATATAGATGATAAACGCGAGGATGGCAGGCAGATGGCCCTTAAACAGGAACCAGCCGTCTTGCTGTGCCTCGACGATGCCCGTGATGGACATGGTGCCAGCCAAGCACACTATGGTGAGGATGGAGATGCCGCAGCTCAGCTCGTAGCTGATCATCTGGGCACCGCTTCGCATAGCGCCGATGAGGGTGTACTTGCTGTTACTTGCCCAACCGGCGAGCAGGATGCCCAGCACGCCGATGGACGATACGGCAACAATGAAGAACACGCCGATGTTCATGTCAACAATCTGCAATCCCTTACCCCAAGGCAGGCATGCAAAGGTGAGCATCGAGGCGATGAGCACCAGATAGGGAGCCAGTTTGAAGAGGAACTTGTCGGTGTGCCACAGGGTAATCAGCTCCTTCTGGAGAATCTTGATTACGTCGGCGAACACCTGCAGCAAGCCCCATTTGCCCACGCGCATCGGGCCCAGGCGGCACTGAATCCAACCGCAGACCTTGCGCTCGTAGAAGATGTAGAACATGGCGATGAGCGAATAGGCTACCAGCAGTCCCACTGCTACCAGCACACACTCGATTGTCGTGGTCAGCCACGCGGGCATATAAGTCATCAGGAACTCATGAATCCAATTGGTGACTATTCCGAAGTCAAACATATCTCGTTTCCTTTTTAGTGGTTTTGTTCGTTGTTTACTCTCGTTTTATCGGTCGATGTCAGGGATGACGAAGTCGAGCGATGCCGTGATGGTGATAAGGTCGGCAATCATGTTGTCGCGGCAGGTCAAATCCACCACGCCAATCAGGTTGAAGCACGGCGACTGGAAGTGAACGCGCACCGGCTTGGTGCCGCCGTCACTCTCGATATAAACGCCAAAGGCACCGCGGCTAGCCTCAACCTGCTGGTACCAGTGACCTGCGGGGAGCTTCATCAGCTTGGGCACCTTGGGAGCGCAGTACTCACCCTGCAGACCCTCGGCCTCGAGCTTGTCACAAGCCTGACGCAGAATCTTGATGCACTCTTCCATCTCCTTCATACGCACCATGTAACGGTCCATTGAGTCGCCGTTCTCATAGACTACCTCGTTGAAGTCAAACTCGTTGTAGAGCGAATAGGGGTTGGTCTTGCGCACGTCGCAATGGAAACCGCTGGCACGTCCCGACGGGCCGGTGATGGCATAGGCGATGGCATCCTCCTTAGTGAGGATTCCCACGCCGGTCATGCGGTTAACGGCAATGACGTTGCCGGTAAAGAGCTTGTGGTATTCCTTGAGGTTCTTCTCGATGACGTCACAGGCATGACGCACATCCTTGACGAAGTCCTCATGCACGTCGGCCACCACGCCGCCGATGGTGCTGTAGCTCATCGACATGCGGGCGCCGCAGGTGCGGTCAAAGATATCATAAATGAGCTCGCGCTCACGGAATCCGTAGAAGAATGCGGTGGTAGCGCCCTGGTCCATCGTCAAGCAACCATAGCTCAACAAGTGGGAAGAGAGACGCATCAACTCGTCCATCATCAGGCGGATGAGCTCGGCGCGGTGAGGCACCTCAATACCGAGGGCCTTCTCGACACACATGCACATGCAGTGGCGATTGATGTGGGCAGCCATGTAATCCATACGCTCGGTGTAAAGGAGCATCTGGGGATATGTGAGGTCTTCACACATCTTCTCGATGCCGCGGTGGATATATCCGCTGACAACGTCAATTTTCTTGACAATCTCGCCATCGAGACTGGCGCGGTAGCGCATCACACCGTGCGTTGACGGGTGCTGCGGGCCCACGTTGACAACATACTCGTCGTCCTCAAACACCTTGCCGTCGATTTTCTCGACCTTGCCGTTCTCGTCCTCGACCCAGCGGCACGTGTAATCCTCACCGGTCTCGTCCTCGAGACGCAGGGGATTGGTAGCGGGGTCATAGTCCTTGCGCAAGGGGTAGCCTACCCAGTCGTTGCGCAGGAACATGCGGCGCATGTCGGGATGGCCGATGAACACGATGCCAAAGAAGTCGTACACCTCGCGCTCCTGGAAATTGGCCACGGGCCATACGTCGCATACCGAGTGAAGACGCGGATTCTCGCGGTCGGGGGCTGTCACCTTGACGTGCAGCAACTCGTGGGTGCTGGTGTTGGTGAGGTAATAAACGCAACCAAAGGCCTCGGTCCAGTCCATGCCGACGACGGCGCTGAGCACGTCGTAGTGCAGTTGGGTCTTCAGGGCGCATGCCAGTTCATGCCACTGTGCATCGGCAACGGTCACCATCGGGAACTCACCGGTGGTATCGACCTGGGCCTGCGGGCACAACTGTGTGATTTTATCTTGTATCTCTGCCATATTTGAATGGATTATTATCGGGTTTTACTTGGCTTCATTCAGAGCTTCTACGTCATACTTGATGCCTTCCAGCTTCTCTTTGCGGTTTACGCCGCCAAAGTACTTCTGCACCTTGATCTTGCGCTGCAACTGCATCAAGGCATAGAAGAACGCCTCGGGACGGGGCGGGCAACCGGGCAGATAGACGTCCACGGGGATGATCTCGTCAACGCCCTTGACAACGCAGTAGCTGTTCTTGAACGGGCCACCGCTGACGGTGCACGAGCCGCATGCAATGACGTACTTGGGCTCGGCCATCTGCTCATAGAGGCGCTTTAACGCGGGAGCCATACGGTAGTTGATGGTACCCTGGCACATGATGTAGTCGGCCTGACGGGGGCTGTTGCGCGCTACCTCAAAGCCGTAACGGGCCATGTCGTAGCGGGCAGCACCCAAGCACATGAACTCGATAGCGCAGCAGCTGGTACCAAAGCACAGCGGCCACAACGAGTTGCTCACACCCCAGTTCATCAGCTGGTCCAGCTTGCCAACAATGATGTTGGTGCCGCCGGCACGCAGTTGTTCTACCAGGTTATCGATATATTCATTGTCCTTGAAGTCCTCATGCTTCATCGACTTGATTTTCACTTCCATCTCAACGCTCCTTTCTTCCAGGCATAAGCCAGACCTAAAACGAGAATAACAAGGAAGGTACCCACTGCCAGCAGAGCCTGGCTGCCGATGTTCTTGCAGATGGTCGCCCACGGGAACAGGAAGACCGTCTCGACGTCGAACATCAGGAACAGGATGGCAAACAAGTAATAGCCCACATGATACTGGGCCATCGAGTCGCCCCTGGTGGGGATACCGCATTCGAAGGGTTCACCCTTCTTCTTAGTGTAGCTGCGCGGTCCAATAAGCCACGCGATAACCAGGGCTCCGACTACCAATAACACACCAGTCAACGCTGCTGTGATGGCAAGAGTCGTGCTCTGTACTCCGAAAATTGAGAAATCCATAAAACGAAGTTATTTTCTATTGTTTGTTAATTTCTGACAGGTTAAATCATGTTTACACCTCAAAGCCGCTATCACACAACGACTTGCGATAATCATCACAAGTAATCAGGATAGCGAACCACTAAATGCGGTGCAAATTTACACAATATTTATTTAACAACCAAACCAAAAGCGCACCATTTTTCGCACTTGTTAACAAATCGTTTGGCGTCCTCAGGCCCGGCCATTCGGCATCACTCCAAGGCCTTGTCCGCAGCCTCCTGGCAGGGCACTTCAGATATGGCGTGCAAGGGCGTTAAAAAGCAATGCCACAGCATCATTCGAGAAGATGTTGTGGCATTGCGGGCGTGTGTGTTAAAAATCGTATTAGAATAACAACAATGATAAAAAAATCTAATTACCCTTCTTAGCTTATTTTTTCTTGTTCTTTTTCTTGGAAAGCATCTCGCGGGTGAACTTGGCTTCAGCCTGCTTGAGCTGGAAAAGCTGCTTCTTGGTTAAGATTTTGGAGAACTTCTCGAAGTACTTGGCCTCGATTTCACCCTCCTGGATGCGCGTGTTGGAAAGAGCCGATGCTGCCGCCTCATAGTCGCGGTCGGTGGGGTTCTTCTTCTTTTCCACCTCGTTAGCCAGCATGCGTGCGGTGCGGTTCACCTGATAGATCTCTCGTTCCATCTGTTCATAGACCGGCATGAATTGCTTTTGCTGTGTCTGGGTCAGTCCCAGTTCCTTGATAATCATTTCATGCTTAGCCTGATACATGTCGGCTGCAAACTTGGTGCGTCCGTTTTGAGCCACGGCGACCGTAGTCACTGCCAGCACAAGCACCAATATAGATATTAACCTTTTCATAGCAGTTCAGTTCTTGTTATTGAACGTCCTCGGGAAGTTCTCTCTCGTTGCTCATCATCACGGAGTCCTCATAGTTGAGGATGTCGTAGTCGCTCACTGCTCCGCTCATAATGAAATCGTCCAGATTGTCCCTGTCGTCGGTCAGCTTCTCGGCCACTGCCTGCACACCATTCATGTTTTCGGTAGAGGTCAAGTGGCTGAATATCGTCATCATGCACCACACGCCGGCAAACATGGCAGCCATGTAAACCAACGGTTTCACACGCTGCCACAACGTGGGTTTGACATCAACCTGGGTAATCTCAACATCGGGCAGCATGTCGGCCATCCGCTGATTGAAGTCGGCAAAGTAATTCTCGGGCACCTTGAAGCCCGGGTCTTTCCCGTATTTGTTCAGTATTGTGGAGTCTTCTTGTTTCATAACGCCTATTTGACTATCAAATGTCAATAAAGTTTAATCGTAGATGAGAAAAATTATTCCGTTTCGGCCAAATATTGCTCGATTTTTTTGACAGCATGATGATAGGACGCCTTCAGGGCACCTTCACTGGTACCCAAAATCTCGCTCATCTGGTCATATTTCATCTCGTCATAGTAGCGCATGTTAAATACCAAGCGCTGCTTTTCGGGCAAGGTGGCGATAGCCTTTTGGAGGTTAATCTGGGCCTGGTCGCCGTCAAACCACTCGTCGCTCTCCAGCTGGTTGACGAGGAAGCTCTCGTCATCGTCGATAGAGAGCTGGTTCATCACCTTCTTCTTGTTGACAAACGTGATGCTCTCGTTGATGGCAATCTTGTAGAGCCACGTCGAGAGCTTGGCATCGCCACGAAAGTTGTCGATGCTGGTCCACGCCTTGAGGAAGGTGTTCTGCAACACGTCATTGGCATCGTCATGGTCGATAACCATGCGACGTATCTGCCAGTAAAGCTGTGAGCTGTAATGCTCGATCACCTTACCGAACGCTGCCTTGCAGGTCGCTTGATTGTGCAGTTGCTCAATCACTTGCGCCTCGTCATATTTTTCGCGTGCTGCCATTAAATAACTTTCAAGCCGTAAAGATAGCAAAAATTTTGCCAACCCGACCCAAAACCATCAGATTTTTATGTTTTTTTCGTTTTATCAGCCCTTCAAGGCGATCAGCACAAGCACAGCGGGAATGTTATTGGCAATGTGGAACAGCACACCCCACCAGAAGCCCATATTGACTCTGACATAAGTGATAACGCAGCCCACAAGACCAGGACGCAGACAGATAGCAAGGCAATAAGGCAAGAGACCCCATGTGAGGACAGTGAAGGCCTTGAGGTGTATCAGCGCAAAGGCTATGGCCGACACCCACATCGCCAACCGCAGGTAGCGCGACCTCCACCCCACCCACTGTTCATCGGTGGTAAAATGCTTCACGAGCCAGTACAGGAGGGCGCCAAGAGCCACCAATCCCGCAAGCAGCGGCCAATTGTAATAGCACTTGAAGATATAGGCAGCGATGGCGACCGGCAGCAGCCCAACCCACAACGCCACCGTCTGCCGCTTGAACGACAGTCCCAGTCGGAAGATGATTTCCTCGACAACAGGGGCGATGATGAGCAGCAGCAAGAGGGTCTGCGCAAGAGGCTTGTCCTTATGCGTGCTGACGTCGCCCCCGAATCGCGTGAGTTCCTCGGGATTGATGCCAATACTCTTGTAAATCATGCCCACGCCAACAATGATGGCAGAGCTCACCATAAACATGGCGACGAACCAGATGAAAGCCAGCCACAAGATTTTGCTCTCAGGCATTGTTGCCCTGTCATTAACACGATTAAGAATAAACATGACGCAAATGATTTATTGACACAAAGTAAAGCAATTATCCTCATTCAACAAAATGTGTAACGCAAAATGTTGAATCAATAGTCATGCAACTAAAAAAGTTCCCGCAGTGGTGACTGCGGGAACGATGATTAATGATAAGTTTATCTATGTCCTAAATACTCGTTATTGAGGGAAAGAGAACAGGTCACCCGAGAGCGAGTACTCAAGGCCGTTGCACTTGAACGAGCCGCTGATGACTTGGCACTGGTCATTGAGCGTGATATTCACGTCGGTGAGGGTGAAGTAGCCCTTGTAGTTCGACTCAACCATGTCGGCGGTGATGGTATAACCGAAAGCGGTGGGAGTCAGCGTCAGGCCCTGGTACTGAAGCTCAGCAGCATCAACCACGCCATTCAGGTTGGACATGAAATTGCTAATCTGCATGATACAGGTCTCACCCTTGCTGTCGGGGGCAAACAGGTAAGCCGACTGCTGATGGCTTCCGTGGTTGCCATTCTCGGGGTTGGTCATAGTCGTGGTCGTGTATGCATACAACAGGTGTGAAGTGCACACTACAGTGGTCGTGCCGTCGATCATAAAGGTATACCACAACATGCCGGTAGCCATGTCGATGAAGCCCTCAAACATGTCAAAGCCGGCGTAGGTCGATGACGCCATATTGTTGAAGGAATAAACCGTACTGGTTACGGAATACAACTTCATGTCTGAAGTGGTCAAGCTGTGGGACCTGCCAGCGGCATCCTTATAATCAGAGGTGATTTTTAAGAACATGTCGCTGAAGTTGAGTTCAATAGTGGCAGAGCCTTGCGAGAACAGCACCTCACCGTATTCGATGGCGCGGCAGTTGATGGTGCTGGTGATGGTCTGCTTGCTTTGAGGCTCGTCATCGTTACCGCAGGCTGTGAGCATTGTCACGGCCAGCAAGGATAACATCAAAAAAGATAATTTCTTCATTTCTTAGTTCTTGAAATTTATTGAATGTGATTAATAGGCGGTATAGTCAGGATAAGTCCTTCCTGATGCGACAACGGTAGCACTGCTGCCCATCATGAAGGTAGTCACGAGCGTATCGTTCTCCAGGTCAACGGTGGCGTTGAACGTCTTGAACGGATATTTGTCGGTGCTCTTGGTGCCCATACTGGTACCCGTGCTATCCATGTGGGCCATATAGGTCGCATTGGTCTTGAGATCATTACCGGCAATGATGTAACCGTTTGTAGTGACGGTGACAGGAACACTCGAAGCAGTGATGTTGATGAAGCGCTTCAGGTCCTTGGCATGCACAATGTCCATCACCTTGACGATGCAGGTCTGCTGACCGGGCTCGAGGTTGAACTGGTACATGACATTTTCCATCGAGGTGGCCTCGGTCGTGTCGTCATAAGTGATGATGTTCTGCGTCTTCAGGAAAAAGACTTCAGAGATGGTCGAGATGACACGTATGCCGTCGGTCGTAGTATAGGTATAACGCATCGACGACTCGTTGAAATCGACGTAGCCCTTGAAGTTGGCATAACTGGGCGAGCTCAAGACATAGAAGCCGCGCCTCGATGGCCTTGCAGTCAGGTCGGTGAGCTTGAGCGTCTTGTCGCTGCCATCATTGTAACGGAGTTCGAGCGACGCCTTGTGGTTCACGGTGTCGATGGTGAGTTTGTTATGAGTGGAACTCATGCCCAGCACATTGCCTGTGTTCAGGTCAACGATGTGGTTGACCATGGGCGAGTTGACAGTGAACACGCCGTCGCCGTGCCTGGGTTCATCATCGTCGCTGCAGGAAACGACTGCACCCAAAAGTGCGAAAGCAGCAATCATTAAAAGTATCTTCTTCATATCATCTAAAGTGTTATTACCATTTATTCGCGGCGCAAAGTTACATTAAAAAACAAATGGCGCACGCATTCTTGCACCATTTGTAATGTTTTTTATATTAAATGACGTTAAAAACCGTGTTACTTGAGCTTGCCGCTGTCGCTGAACTCACCGCCGTGGCAATTGAAGAACATGCTGTAGGTCTTGTCCTTGGTGTTGACTGTACATGTCAAGTTCGTCACGATAAAACTGGGCATTGGCCTGGGAGTCATGCCGCCCAACAGATAAGGAACGATGTCGGTACCGGCATAGGTAAAGACCTTACCCGTCTTGTCAACGGTCACGGGGGCATCGATGCGAATGTTCATTGCAGGCGAGTGTTGCTCACCGATAGTGAAAATCACATTGTAAAGATAGATACTGCTCGAATCCTTATCCAAATCAATGTCAAACGTGAAATGGGCATCAGTCTCCTCCAAATACAAGCTCTCCAACGTCTGCGTGGGAGGTACATTGGGTTCATCGTCATCGCCGCACGATGCGCAAACAAACAACATGGCTGCTGTCATCAGCAACATTGGTAAAAACTTTTTCATTACTTTTTTCATTTTTTGTTATTGGTGTTTAGTTATTACACAAGTAAAAACGTGGCTTTTATCAGTTTTATTACATTGTCCACCGTACTTTTACCAAAAGCAATAAAGGCCATTACTTCACGATGATGGCCTTTCCGGCACTGTGGGCACTCAGCTGCGGCGCATACTGGCACTGCACGGTGGCGATGCCCGAGGTAAACTCGCCAGGGTTTGTCACCCACACGTCATAACCTATGATGTGCGTACCCTTGTCCAGGTTGGTGATGAACACGTTGGTCTGGCTGTCCTTGGTCTCCTGATAGAACCATGTGTTGTCCTCGTTACGATAGCCCGAGAGCTGATCCACCGGTTCGAAGCAGGCGGCACGCTCGTCGGTCAAGGTCACATAATCCATGTCCTTGTTGACCTTGATGATGACACGCACCTTGACCTTGTCGCCCACATTGAACGAGGTGGCCTGATGCAAGCTGCCGTCCTGGCCATACACATAGTATTCTTTGCTGATGGACATTTCCTGGATGGCAACTTCCTTGACTTGCGTCATCGGAGCCTTGAACTGGCTGTAAACGGCACCCCAAGCGGGTCCGCTGCCCGTGCGGTCGATAACGACGTTACCTGTCGTGGTGGCGGGCAAAGTGGTGCGGAAGTAACCCACATATTGCGCCATCTTGTCAAGGGCAATGGGCTGTCCTGCCACGGTAATCGCGGGATTGGCGGCACGCTCCAGCCACTGGCTGCCGGTGCTCAATATGGTGTAAACGGCATCGGCTGCGAGGCTACGGGTACCCCAGTCATTGCTTTGCTTCATGAGCAGCATCCACTTGCGCACCTGGTCAATCTCGTCGGTGATCGGATTCACCTCGTTCATGGCCTGCAGGATGGTGCTGGTATAAGCCACCTTGTCAAATTCCCACCAGCCATAGCCGGTCTGCAGGTTGTCCCAGTACATACCCAACTCGGGCTTCACGATGGCAAACTGGCGGATGCTCTCGATGATGGCGTGGGCTGTATTGGCGTAATCGTTGCGGTAAAGCGTCATGGCATAATAGGCCTTCTGCTTGAGGGTAAGGCCCTTGCCCCAGTTCTTGTCCATGTACCTGAGCACTTTATTCATAATGTTGGCGCTCGAAGTAGTCTGTTTAACCTCAGGGAAGAGGGAGCGGATGTAGGCATAGTCGGTGAACTGGCCTTCAGGTGCTTTATTGTACTTCAGGGCCTCGTTGTACAAGCGCACGGTCTCGGTGTCATAGAAGGAGAGAGCACGGTTGACCATCGAGGTCAGGCGGCTATCGTCGGGCAGGTAGCCCAAGCGCTTGGTCTCGCCTATGAGTTCCAGCACGGCGCCTGTGGTCCACGCGTCGGCCCTGCAATTCGGGTGGCGGAACCAGGTGAAGCCACCGTCGCCCATCTGCAGATTTTGCAAGGCGGTGATAATCTTCTCATATTCTTTAGCCATCAATGCCTCGTCAAACAATTCGTTTAACTTTGACATTCTAAGCGTCTGACGGTCAGCGTCACGCACCCACGGCGATGCCAGCAGGGTGCCGATTTTCAGGTCTTGGTTTTTCTGCAGCATCGACACGAGGGTAGAATCCTCGTTGTGCTCCTTCCAGTAAGTGACAGCCTCCTTGATTTGGGGCTGTGACTTGGCTACGCCTTGTGCCACTTGCAGAGCAAACAGGCTATGTGCAGCACTTGTGGCGACTTTGTAGTTGTCATCCCAGATGGTGGGCAATGCCAGTACACAGTACCACACGGGGTTGTCGCAGTATTCCAGCGTCACGCGGGCGTCGGCGGGGAAGTCGGGCAACGGTTGCTCGAAATGTCCCTGTCCTGCCTCGACATAGAACGGTTGGGTCTCGATAACAGGCGAAATGGTCGTCAGCACGGGCACCATCACCTGCTCACCATCGCCAAAGGTGCTGTTGGCAGCCTTGATGCGGAATCCCACCATAGCAACGGTATCGGGTACCAGCCAGTCGATAGTAACCGCCTCGCTGCCCATCGGGTCGAGCGTCAGGTTGAATTTGCGGGTCGCATAGACGTCATTGGTGCGCGGGTCGAACAGTTCAATGACGGCATCGCATGCGGCGGCCTCATCGGTAGCATTCTGTACGGTGGCGGCGAGTGTGGCCTTGTCGCCCTGGCGCAGGAAGCGCGGCATGTTGGAGCGTACCATCAGGGGCTTCTGCGTCAGCACCTCGGCCATCCAATTGCTGCCCACCATCTGCTTGTCCCATGCCACGGCCTGGGTAATCCATGTCGTGTTGAAATTGGGTGCATCAAACTCGACTTGGATGTTGCCATTGTTATCACTGGTCAGCATCGGCTTCCATAAAGCCGTCTTAACGTCGCTTTCGCGCAACTGCACCTTATCA
Organism: Muribaculaceae bacterium; assembly: GCA_017427945.1. GTDB lineage: Bacteria > Bacteroidota > Bacteroidia > Bacteroidales > Muribaculaceae > Sodaliphilus. The sequence goes on from JAFRRT010000014.1 coordinate 47,093, forward strand.
AGGTTCTTCTCGTTGACCTTAGCATCTTCAGTTTGAGAGCTGTCTGTATAAGCAGCAACGACGACAGACTCATTCAACGCATAATCATCCTCAGACATGCCCAACAGCACTTCTTCCTGATCGCCTGCCTCGACCTGCACCCCTGCGACTCTGCCCTCTATGGCACTATTATCATTGACAGCACCCAGCGATTGGGATTTCATCATCATACGGCCACGGCCCATCATGTAACTGAACGGGTATTGGCCGTAGGTGTACAGCTCAGGCAGTTGGGCATTAGCCTCCTTGGGGATACTCCAGTACTCCTGGCTCCAATGGGATGAGTTACTGTTACTCCCGTCCACGTGCATGCCCCTGATGTCGTGAGAAACGAAACGGTAGTATGAATGGGTGGTAAAGTTCCAGTTGTTCTCGGCAATGCTGGCGATGGCCTTGTCGAACATGTCCAGCAGCATGGCACCGGGACGGGGCATGCCGTTCTGGTCGGTCAGAGAGAAGGTCCAGCGCTCGATGTCGCCTGGCACAAGTTTATTGCGGAACGACGTGGCAGAAATCTTCAGCGCCTCGGCCTTATACGGATTCTCCAGTTTCACGTCTTTAGTCCACTTCTTGGTGCCGTAATAAGTAATGAACGTCACGGTCACGTCAGCACCCGCTTCTTTGGGCAAGGGGACGGTAAAGTCATGCATGCCGGCCTTGTAGTTCAACCAGCCCTCGCTGATGACGTCTTTATAGTAACTGGCAATATAATAGATGTAGGCCTGGGGCGTGGAGACGCCAATGGTAATGTGGCCGGTGTTTTTCTTGTCCACGCTCTTGCCGAGCGGCGAAATCCACAACGGGCAATCTTTGACAGGCGAGGTCTTGTCGCCCTTGCGGTAAAGGATGATGTCGCGGCTCACGTCAACGTCCTGCTCCCCATCTTCGGCATCAAGGATATGGATTTTAAGGGTGTACTCGCCCGAGGGCAGGCTGGTCAGGTCGATGGTCGGGTCGGCGGTGTTGAGACTACCGGTCATTACGGGCTCCTCGCTGCCCTTAGGTGTGACCTTCCATGTGCACCAGGTGTCGGGGTGCTCCTCGTCGGTGGTATTGTACTTCAACGGCAACTTGATGGGTTGGTCATTGAGATAGACGTTGTCGTTGGAGCTGCCCAGCTCGATGCCTCGGCGTGTGCCCACAATAAACGAGGTGCTCTCCTCGTGAGTCTCGCCGGCATCGTTGGTCACGGTGGCGACAAGCTCATAGTTATAATGAGCCCAGCAGCGTTTGCCAGGTTTCAGGTCTTTGTTCTCTTGGAACAACTCTGGGGCAAATTCAAAGGTGAAGTTGCCTTGGGCATCGGTCACGACGGTGGTGTCCAGCAGATGTTCGCCATTGTCGTTGCGCATGCGCCACCACCACCAGGACCACTCATTCTGGATGAGCGACAGGCGCACCTCGCTGTTGGCGACAGGAACGCCGCTGTAGGTCAACGCCTTACCCGTAACTTTGACGGGTTGACCAGCGACATAACTGTTGCGGGCGTCGGGGAAAGAGACTTCGAAAGTGGGCGTCTTGTATTCGCTCACGTTCACGTACCAACTGCCGATCTGGTCTTCGTCTTTGTCATATCGGCTTTCTAAAGTGATGCGGAAATCGCCGTTCATACGGTCCTTGGGCACGACAAACGAGCCCTCAATACGTCCGTACTCATCGCTGACAACCTTCACCGTGTCAATCAACTCGAAATTGGAATCTTCAAATCTCACCATGAATTCCTTACCGCCCACGGGAGTGTTGCCCTCGTTGGTGGCGTGATAGACGATGATGGCCCATTGGATGGTTTCTCCCGGACGGTACACACCCAGGTCTTTGTAAAACTTGGCTTCCACTTGCTCAAATTCGCGTTCGCCCATCTTACCGTAATAGGTATAGGGACCATAACGGTCATCTCCCTTGAGGGTCTTCATTTCTGAACTATCCGGATTTTTCAGCCTCAGTGTTCCATCGCTGCCAGTGTTGCCTAAATTATTATTGTTTTTGTATCTTTGTTTTTGCAAAACGGTCACGCCAGCAAGCGGTTTGCCGGTTGCGAGATCAACGGCGGCAATGAGGTCCTGCTCATTGTACCTGCTCACCATGAAGTTTCCGATGTCGGTAACATGCAGCAGATTGTAATGATAGACGTCAAGGTGCGGTTTCTCGTCTTTCTCCAGCATGGGAATGATGACGTAGTAGCCGTAAGGCAACGGCGGCAATTCGGTTTTGACTTCATTCACGTTGAACGGCACAATGCCTTGAACCGAAACTGGCGTCTGTGAAACGAGTTGCAGTTTGTTGGGATTAATACGGTAGGTGTTGTCTGCGTCATCAGGGGCACGATAAACGTTCAGCCAATAGGTATTGGCGTTTTGAACGCTGGACGTGACGGTGATAATGTCGTGCGAGGAGACAACTTCGGGGTAGTTCACACGCACGTTTTTCTGTTCCAGGTTGATGATGGAATTATTGACCCGAGCAGTGTAGATTGAGTTGGGGAAACGATTCAGGTAGTCCTTTAATTCGGCATACCACTGTTTTTGGGTGTCAAAGATATTGTTGTTGAGCAAATAGGCGCAATGCTCGTTGTCGCGGTAACGCTGATAGGTCGAGTACCAATCGCCTTCATGGGTATTGACGATGGCAAAGATGTGGGCGGGGGCGTTGCCGTCGGTGGCGTCGAGCCACTCGGCTTTGATGCGGTCGGTCAGTTCCTTGCTCTCGCCCTGCTCGAGCAACTCCAGACCCTTCATCGACATGAATTCCAATAAAGTGGGCACGTAGGTCGCACCCAACTCGTTGCACGCGATGATATCGGGCATCGATGTCACAGGGACCTGGTGCAGCGCGTCGGGCTCGGCAAGAGATTTCTCGACAAGTTCGGCAATCTTTTTATTGAACTGGTCGCGGTCCCACTCACTCACGTCCTCAGGCACTTCCTCAACGGGGTTGTTACGGTCGCTCCAGCGGGCATAGCGGTTACTGTAGCCTTGATAGACCAACGCTTCAAAATAGTATAACAGCGCCTTGATATGGAGCTTTTTCTCCTTGGCTATGACATCCTCGAGCTTGGCCGTGATGTCAGCCATGTTATCTTGTGAGATGCCGCTCTGGGCCAGGCTGTAGCGCACCAGTGCATCGACGGTCAGCTGACCGTCTCCGCTCGCCAACGCCTTGTCCAGATCGGCCAATGCCGTCTTGCTCACGTCCTGCGGATAGTTGAAGTCAATGACTTTCTTGTCCTTACCCATTGAGTTAAAAGGCCATGCCATAGTCAATAATGTTATGATGAGACAGAATAAAACTCGTTTCATAGCTTCGCGCGTTTTAGTTATAATACACTATAAGAACTTCAAATGTACCTATTTTTTTATACACTCCCCCATCATTTTGCAATAATTAACGTCAAATCGCTATAAATGCTGATTTCGCAACAGTTTCACATAGTGAGTTTGACCAACCATTTCACATTCTTCAATTGTTATGAAATGTTAAAAATTCACTTAGATAAAAAATAATTTACAAAATTGTTTGGTTTATATTATAAACTACTTTATCTTTGCATCGTGATTCGAAACACAACTGGTGCGAATCAAGCCTTCTGCAGGGGTGAGAAGAGTACCGCAAAGTATTGTTAGCCATCTTATTAATGATTAAAATTCAAGTAAAAAAGTTATGGAAGAAAAGACAAATATGACTGCTGAGCGCAGTCTGGAAATCATCCGCGAGTCGATTGAGCGCAGCCAGCGCACGATTGCCAAGAACGCAGGCCTGCCGCTGATGTGGTGGGGTGCACTCGTAATAGTATTTGCATTGTTGATTCATTATCTGTGGTGGAACTGCGGCGGTCCCGCTTGGAACTTCCTGTGGTTCGTCATGTGGATTATCGGCTACCTCGGTAACCGAATCATCGACAAGAAGAATGAGACCGTTCCCACGACTTTCGTGGGCAAGACCATCGGTCATGCGTGGAACACGTTCGGCATCTTCTGCGGTGGCATCGCTTTGATACTTTGTATTATCGGCTTCTGCATTACGCCCGGGAAGTGCGAGGTTCCCGGCAGTCTCGTCTATTTGAATCTCACGAGCATCATCTCGCTGTGCTTCGGTATCGCTTCGACAATCACCGGATTAGTCCTTGAGAACCGCACCATCCAGATCTGTGGACTGATTGCCGGTTTCGGCGGCTTTTTCGCTGCCATTTATTTCCCGATGCAGCAGATGTATGTGATGGCCGCTGTATCTCTCATCGGTCTGTTCATCCCAGGCTTGCTCATTCATCTCCAAAACAAGAAGTAAGGTCCCATGTTCAAGCCATTAGATCCATTGTTGCACAGTGAGCTGCGATTGGCGGTGATGTCGCTGCTCATCGGGACCGAGTCGGCCGAGTTCCCCTATATCAAGGAGCAGACGGGCGCCACAGCGGGCAACCTGAGCGTGCAACTCGACAAACTCGCTACAGCAGGCTACATCACGGTCGAAAAGACCTTTAAGGGCAAGCGTCCGTGTACCCTGTGCAGTATCACCCCTGAGGGTCTCAAGGCCTTTGAAACCTATGTGGAGACCCTGCGCGATTACCTCAATCCCACCCAATAACCCGGCAAGCGGTTAGTTCAGCCAATCGGGACATATTCATGACAACAAGGGACAACAATCAATGAAAGTTGTCTCTTGTTGTCTTATTAATCAAGATTTTCACTTAATTTTGCAGCCATGAAAAAATTTATCCTGATAGGAATCTGTTTCTGGACATTGAGTTCTGTTGCCTCCACAATCGCCGAAGTCAGCGACACGGTGTCGCTGAGCGAAGTGACCGTTACCGCCATCAAACAGGGTGCTGACCTGCGTACACAAGCGACCGCGCTGACCATCGTCGGCATGGAGGAGTCGGAGCGTAACCAGGTGCAGTCGGTCAAGACGGCCTCTGATCTGGTGCCCAACCTGTTCATACCCGACTACGGCAGCCGCATGACCTCGACAGTGTACATGCGCGGTATAGGCACGCGCATCGACCAGCCCGCTGTGGGTTTGACCATCGACAACGTACCGGTGATGACCAAAGAGAATTATGATATCGACCTGACGGACATCGCACGGGTAGAGACTCTGCGCGGCCCCCAGAACACCCTATACGGTCGCAACACATTGGGCGGCGTGATGAACGTCTATACCCTGTCGCCGCTGAATTATCAAGGCACCCGCGCCATTGCCGAAGGGGCGAGCCATGGCACCTGGCGCCTGGGTGCGAGCCATTACCGGCTGCTGAGCCAGGATTTAGGCCTGTCGTTGTCAGCACAATACAGCAGCAGCGAGGGTGAGTTCACCAACGAGTACAACGGCAAGCGGTGTGACTGGGAACGTATGTTCAACACACGCGCCAAAATCGAGTGGCGCAGCCAAAACGGCTGGTATTTGTCAAACGTGGCTTCGCTCGCTGTAAGCCGCCAGGGTGGTTACCCCTATGAATGGGTACAGACCGGCGAAATCGCCTACAACGACACCTGTTTCTATCGCCGCACGTCGGTCATGGACGGCTTGACGCTCCGTAAGGATTTATCCCGATTCACCCTGTCGAGTATCACGAGTTACCAGTACATCGACGACAACATGACGCTGGATCAGGATTTCACTACCCATGACTACTTCACGCTGACGCAGGCACGCCGTGAGCACGCGATTACACAGGATTTCATAGCCCGTAGCCACCCCAGCGGCAACTACAGCTGGCTGGCGGGCCTAAGCGGCTTTTATCGTCGTTACAACATGGACGCACCCGTGACGTTCAAGGACTACGGCATCGACCAGCTCATCGAGAGCCATGTCAACAGCGCCATCCCCGACTACCCCATCGCGTGGGATACACGCTCGTTTGTACTGGGGAGTCATTTCACCAGTCCCAGCTGGGGCGCGGCACTCTACCACGGGAGTACCTATCAAATAGGGCAATGGACCCTGCAAGCGGGTGTGCGCATCGACTATGAGCATGCGCGCCTCAACTACCACAGCTTCACCCACACGGGTTACGACGTGTTTAATTTAGCTACAGGCACCTTGTTCGCCCACGAGCCAATCGACATCGACGAGCACGGCACGCTGGACAAGGACTTCTTTGAAATCCTGCCCAATGTGAGCCTCACGTGGCAACCGTGGGAAGGGAAACACCACACCGTATATCTCGCCGCCTCACGCGGCAGCAAGGCGGGTGGCTTCAATACCCAGATGTTCAGCGACGTCCTGCAGCAGCGCTTGATGGGCCTGATGGGCATCGGCCTGCAGTACGATGTTGACAAGATGGTGGGCTACGACCCCGAGAAAGCATGGAACTATGAAATTGGCGGGCACTTCGAGTGCTGGGACGGACGTGTACAGAGCGATATGGACGTGTTCTTCATGGATTGCCGCGACCGCCAGTTGACCGTGTTCCCGCCGGGAACCACTACGGGCCGCATGATGACTAACGCGGGCAAGACTCACAGTTGGGGCGGCGAGTTCGCGATGACGGTAGCGCCTACCGAGAGGACGCACCTTAACGTGAGTTACGGCTTCACCCGCGCCACCTTCAAGGACTACAACGACGGACGCAACGACTATGAGGGCAAACGCGTGCCTTATGCCCCGATGCACACCTTGTTTGCCGAGGCTTCCCACGGCATCAGCATTGCAGGGAATAGCGAGCGACTGCTCATCTTTGCCGCCAACGTGCGTGCCGCCGGCGACATCTATTGGGACGAAGCGAACACCAAGAGTCTGAGGCAACCACTGTATGCCTTGTTAGGTGCATCCGTCACCTGGCAGCAGCCGCGTTACAGCCTCCAGTTGTGGGGCAGGAACCTGACCGACACCAGCTATAACACGTTCTTCTTCGTGTCAATCCAGCATCCGTTCCTGCAACGAGGTCACGGCCGCCAGCTGGGCATCACCCTGCGCCTCAACCTCGCCACCAATCAGTAACCTATCCGTTTTTACTGTCTCTCCCCTACCCAGACCATAAAACAAAGGGAGGGGGCATCGTTGTTGATGCCTCCTCCCTGTTGCTTATTGTCTCAAGGGGATTCAAAATCCCCTGTGCAGGTTAACAGTGTTTACTGCGCTTTCTTGTGCGAGAAGTAGATACCGTTAGCCAGTTGCGGTGACTCCTTGTAGGTGCTCTTGACGCCGATTACCGACAGTTCATCACCCACCTCGATGCCCAAGGTCTCGAGCAGGTTCTTGCGGTTGTCGCCGGTAGCGCCCCATCCGGGATAGCAACCATAGACATATACCGTGCCGGTAGCGTCTTCGAGATAAACGTTACCATAGGTGGGATTAGCAATCTCGGTGATGTTACCGGTGAGCAGATAGTAAACCTCAGGATCATCGGGCTGGTCAAGGAACTCGTCAATCGTGACGATTCTCACTGACTTGCTGTCCTCGAGCACGGCACCCGACATCTGGGGATTGCCGTTGTACTCGGCACGACGGCCCACGAGCGTGACAACGTCGCCAGCCTTCAGACCGGCAGCCTCGAAGTCACCCTTCGAACCGATACCGTAAACGTAGGTCTCACCCGACCAGTCGCGTACATAGACATTGCCATACTCGGCCTTAGCCACGCTGGTGATAACACCGGTGATGCGGTACTGGGTGTCACCTACAGGAGCCTCGAGGAACTCAGCAATGGTTGCGGTAACCACCGAACCGTTCTGGAGGATGGTGGCGCTGGCGGTGTACTCCTTGCCGTTGTCATCGGTAGTCTTGAACATTACAGTAGCGCTGCGATCGCCCTCGTCGTTGGGAGCAACACGGAAGGTTACCACGGGGTTCTCACCACCGGTGACGGAGGTCATCGAGAGCCAATTCTGGGCTTCCTCGGGAATCTCTACCGAGATGCCGTTGCCGCTCTTGCAAGAGAGCGTTACAGTGACGTTGCCGCCACCCACGGGAGCCGTGGCGTTCTCGGGATCATAACCCTCGACCTTGATGAGCGACTTCTGGATATTGATAACCGTTACGTCAACGAGCTCAACGGTACCATTATAGAGCGTCTTGGGACCCTCAACAGTGACGATGTCACCTACTTCAAGGCCCAGGCTCAGGAAGTTCTTGGTCTTACCGGCGGCATCGAGCGTACCATAGATATAGATTTCGCCCGTCTCGTCACGCAGGTACCAGTTACCATAAGTGGTGTTAGCGATAGAAGTCACCGTACCGGTCACGCGGTAGGTCTTGCTCTCAGGACCGGCAATAACCTCGGCACAGGTAGCCTCGCTGACGGTAGAAAGACCTTGCAGGATGTTGATGGTCTGACGCTCGTCGCCGCAAGTGATGTGCAGCACAGCGGTACGGCCGTCGGGGGCTGCGGGAGCGCTGAAGTTAACACCCGTCTGTCCGGCATTGCCGCTGAGGGGTGAAACCGTAAGCCAGTCAGGAATCTCCTCGGGGTCGATAGACCATGACTGTGAAGCATTCACGCCAATCGCTGTCGAGCCACCATTGATGTCGATGCCCACATAGGAAGAGGTGACTTGAAGGCCCTTGAGCAGGGTTGCGTCATCGTCACTGCAGCTAACAAGTGCCAGCATGCACAGGGCAATGGTTGACAGAATAAAATATTTGAGTTTCATAGCTGTATTATCGTCTTTTGGATTAGTTGAAGATGTACTTGATACCGATAGAAGCGTTCCAGCACTGACCTATGGCCTTGTTGGGAACGAAGGTCTTGGTGGTGCCATCGATAGAACTCGGGGTCGAGAAGGTGGGATAACCCTGTGCATCAACGCCCTCATACTTGAGGATGCGAGGATCGGAACCAATCTCGGGGTTGAGATACTTGCTCACGCCCCAGCTGGAGTTGAACAGGTTGAGCACGTTCTTCACGTCGAGGAGCAGCTGCAGCGTGTGCTTAGCGCCACACACCTTCACCGAGAAGTCATGCTTGTAGCTCAAGTCAACACGGTGAACCCAGGGGTTGTAAACGCTGTAACCCTCGGCATACTCACCCTGATGCTTCTTCAGGTAGCTGTTGCCATGAACATAGTCCATGAAGCGACGCTTGTCACTCTCGCTGACGAAACGGAAGTCACCATTCTCTACCTCGGCATCGGTGGGGATGTAGAGGGCGTCATAGTTGTAACCGTCACCGTTCATGTCGTTGGCCATCATGTAAGAGTAGTTGTAACCACCGCGCCAGGTCTCATAAATGAGGCCGTAGTGGTTACCGCTGCGGTCATGACCAGTAGCCGACAGCACGAAGCGGTCGGGGGTCACATACTGTGAGTTGTGCAGCTTGATGTGGTTGGGACCCTCACTGGTGGGAACATAGGTGAAGGCACTCTCGGCAGCCGAACCGGGCATACCAGTAACCTCCTTGCTCACCACGTGGGTGTAGGCAGCCATCAGGCTCAGCCAGTCGGTGGGACGGGCATTCAAGGTCACGTTGGCAGACCAACCATAACCACGGCTGGTGTTCTCAAGAACGAACGCCTTGGTAGCGGTGCGGAATCCGGCAGGATAGATGGGACGGTTGTCAGCACCGTTGAAGCGGGCGAAGCCTGCTACACTGGGAATACTCCAGTCACTGATGGTTACACCGTTGATGGTCTTGTTGAAGATACCTTCAATGGTGGCAGTGAAGGGGAAGGAAACGGGAATCGTGTAATCCAATGCTAAAGAGGTCTTCCAAACCATCGGCATCTTGAAGTCGGGATCAACAGCCGAAATCGAAGAAGGAACAGCACCCATGTCGGGGTTCACATCGCTGGGATAACCCATCGAGATGAGCTTGTTCTTCAGGGCCTCGATAGTGGCCTTGCCATTAGCATCGGTTACCAGACCGCCGGCAAACTCGCTCATGTCGGCATTCTTGCTGGTGAGCTGTGCCTGATACTGTACCAGACCACCGTTGGTGGGCATGTTGGTGAAGAACACCAAGGGGAGACGGCCCGAGAACAGACCAGAACCACCACGCAGCCTTAAGGTCTTGTTGCCAAGCACATCCCAAATGAAGCCCACACGGGGTTGAATAATCAGGTTGCTGTTGGGCCACTTGCCTGTATCGATGTGACGCACCTTGCCGTCGTGGTCATAATAGTCCAACGCGAGGATTGCGTTGTTGGTAATCAAGTCACCGTTGTTGAAGAACAGACCGTCAAGACGCAGACCGTAGGTCAGTTTGAAGCGGCGTGAGACGTTCCACTCGTCCTGTGCATAGATACCGGCCTTATTGAACTGTACGCGTGCGGCAGGCTTGGTCTCGCCACCGTAACCGTAAGTCAAGCAGACAACATCGGGGATAGCGCCGTTGATGAAGTCATCAACGCTGTTGTAGCGGTAGTAACCCGTACCGTTACGCATGTACTGGTTGTCGGCCATCTGATGCTCAAATGACAAGCCACCCATGATTTTGTGGTTGCCGCGATACCAGGTGATATCGTCCTTGATGTTCCAGATGGTGTTGTGGACAGCGTTGTTCCAGGTGAACAACTCATAACCCAGCGCCATGTAGTTGTCGCGGTTGCCCTCATCGTCAACCATCGTGATGTCGATGAAGGGGAACTCATCAGAGTTGCTGGCACGCACGTCATCAAGCTTTGAGAATGTAGCCAGGAACTGGTTCGACAGGTTGTCGCTCAAGCGGCTGTTCAAGTCGAGCGAGAAGGTGTGTACCAGGTTGTCCATGCCATACATCGAGTTGGCGAAGGAGAAGGACTTCTGCGATACACGGGCACTTGCCATACGCGTTCCGCCGTCCATCGACGAAGCGTTGGGGTTCTGCCAGTAACGGTTCTTGGTATAGTTGTAGCGCAGAGCCACGTGATGATCCTGATTGATGTTCCAGTCCAAGCGGGCGAGCAACTTGTAGTTGTTCTCGTCGGCGGGGAAGCTGGTATACGAACCCGTGTCATAACCATACTTGTTCTTTACAAATTCGCTCACGCGGGCCAGGTCGGCGAGCGTGGTGCGGGAGATGTACTGGTCGGGAACAGCTACACCATCGGACGAGGCACGCCAGCTGTTGACGATGGTCGGCTGCTTGGTCATTTCACCGTTAACGAAGAAGAAGAGTTTGTCCTTCACGATGGGGCCGCCCAGGGTGAAACCGTAGGTGGTCACCTGCATCTTCTCGCGGGCCTGACCAATCTGAGTGCGGTCAACAGCGTCACCACGCATGTTCTCGTTGCGGTGGAACCAGTAGGCACTGCCGCGGAAATTGTTGGTACCGCTCTTGGTGATGGCATTAACACCACCGCCAATGAAGTTGGTTTGACGCACGTCATAAGGTGAGATCACCACCTGCATCTCCTCGATTGCCTCGATAGAGATGGGGTTACCGCCACCAGGCAGACTGCTGCTCAGACCGAAGTTGTTGTTGAAGTTGGCACCATCAACGGTGAAGTTGGCGGTACGTCCGTCCGTTCCGGCAAAGCTCATGCCGTTGCCGCCATAGGGCGACAGGCGCGTGATGTCCGTCAGACTGCGCGACACCGTAGGCAGGCTCGAAATCTGAGCGCTGTTGATGTTCGTTGCAGCACCGGTCTTCTCGGTCTGGAACTTACTGCCTACTCCAGTTACAACAACCTCACCCAGGGCATTGGCATCAACACTCATGTCGATGTCGAGGTTGTAGGTCTCAGCCAGTTCCAACGTCACATCCCTGACTTCACGAGGGCTGTAGCCGATGTAGCTCACCGACACCGTGTAAGGTCCACCGGGACGCATACCTTGGATGGTGTAACGGCCATCGACGTTGGTCACAGCGTTGTACTTGGTGCCTGAAGGCGTGTGCAACGCGGTAATCGTCGCACCAATCATCGCCTGCTGGTTTTCATCGGTCACAACACCCGACAAAGCTGATGTCGTCACCTGGGCACTTGCCGACAATGCTACGAAGAACATTGCCACTAATGCCATTAACTTAACTGTTCTCAACATAGTTAAATCAGTTTTTGAATTGATGATTAAAAGTGATTAATAATTATTGTATAAAAATTGATTTACTACCGTAAAAAAATGCGCCACATTAGCGGGCACTCTCCCATCTAATGCGGCGTTTCTTTGGCTGGCACTCCTGTCCTGCAGCGGCTTGTAGAACTGCCTGGCAGCATCTCCGCTACAAACTATCTTAAAAGGTATGCCAAATTGATGCATAAACATCTTGGATAATCTCCTGAAAACTGGTGCAAAGGTAAGCATATTTCCCCGCTCCACCAACAAGAAAACGAAAGAATTATTAACAACCTACCTACTTTAACATATTCTACCAAAAACCGTAGGTTGCAAATACTTTGTAAATCAAGCGGGTGCCAACCTTTGGCACCCGCTTTTCAATTCACCACTGATGAGCGTGGATATTTTACTCGAGCTTGTTTCTTTGTCTTAATTATTACCTAACAACACGTCAATGAGTGATGTGACATCGGCGATGGTGACATTGCCGTCCTCGTTCACGTCACTTCCCGGATGCAGGAGAATCTCCAAATCATTGAGCAGAATGCCGTCAATCAGGCGAGTCACGTCGGCGATGCTCCAAACAGTCTCCTCGCAGTCGAACAACTGACCGTCAGTGTAGGACAGCACATTGTCGATGAATACATCACTTGACCACACGCCTTGACCATTGCCAAAGGTGGTCTGTCCCCAGGTGAGGGATTCCTCAGTCGCTTTACCCTTGACACCGCGGTACCTGTGAGGATAGGTCACCACCGAAATCATCGGTTCGGCCTCAGGCTGAGTGGAGCGATAGTAAGTGTAATTGTACCAGTTTATGCCGTCATCACTGTAGTTGCATTGCTGCCAAGGCCATTCAAAGAAGCCATTATCGAGCACCATCGTGTTGGCTCCACCCATGTTGTAAAGGTTCCAGACCTTGACCGTGTTTTCTTGCTGCTGAATATACACAGGAGCATTACCTACTATTGAATAGTTAAGCATCGGCTCCGCAGTTCCAGGATCGGGCTCAAGGGGTCTGTCATACCTGTGGACGCCGTTGGGCTCTGCCAACAGCACGTTGCGATAAAGCTTGGAATAAGATGTCGTATCAGTCGAAATCACATGATTGAGCAATCCATAGGTGACTATGACAATCTTCTCGGTCTCAATGATAAAGCCATCGAAAGCGATGGAGCCGTCTTCGGCGATGGTTCCAGTGATGATACCAGGCTGAGCATTTTGACCGCCCAAGGTCTCATCACACTTGAGGACATAGCGCGTCTGGGTTGTGGTGTTATCCTGGCCCGATGACGTGGTGCTCTGCGTAGAATTCTCGTAAAGCGTCGCCGTCATATTGTCATAATCAAGATCAATGCTCAAGAGGTTGTCAAACTCGTTCAACGTCAATGTGTTGCCACTCATCATACCCGATAACGACAAGCCACACTCCGAGGGCTCAGATAAAGCCATCCCACCACTGCCTTCATCGGTCAGGTCATAGACCTCACCCATCAAGATGCGGTTTTGGAACGTCAGCAGGTTTCTTGCCCTGCCATATAGCGTGATGACCACATCATTGGCATAATGGCTCCACAACGTGACCGTTGCGGTGTCACAGCCCGATTGGCGAGGCTGATAGCTCACCGTCACTGTCGAAGTGCCCATCGCCTCATCATAGGGGATGCTCACCTTGTCAATGGCAAAAGCCTGATGATCCGGGTCGCCCTCAAGATCCAGCCAGATGCCTTCTTCCAGGTTGCTGCCCATGACGGTGAACGTCGCAGTTGCCAGGCCATCGACCTCACAATTCAGGTGCAGCGAGGTGGGGCTTGCCGTGATGGAGGGAGGTTCCTCGCCCACGCCGAACAATTGGACCACTTGGGACACCTCGCCAGACGTAATCCAGATATTTGCGCCAAATTCCCCGACTTCCTGCGGCTTGAAATACACTTTCACCACAGCCCCGTCAAACGCCTCATGGACTGAGATGGTTGTCTTGTCCATCGAGAAGGCAAAGTCATCACCAAACATCGTGAGCGTCAAGTTCTGGGTCAGGTTTTCGCCATAAACTGTGAACGTGCGATAATATGTACGCCCGGGATAGCACTCAAAGGTCAACCGTTGGGGACTCACGCTCAATCTGGGTGCTGCCCATGCGGGCAATGCCATGAGAAGCACAAAAAACAATAAAGTTAACTTTTTCATTTTCAATAAGTTTAAGTTGATTTATATTAATACTTCATTCGAATAAAAGATTATTCTGAAAAGATTCTATTTAAAATCATGTTGGCGTCGGCAATATTTACCTCGCCGTCGCCATTCACGTCGGCACGACCATCGGTTTGATCGTTACCACCAAGGATGATATTCAGAAATATTCGACTCATCTCGCGGTAAAAATAAAAAGTTATAATATCATCCAAGCAAAAATAAATTTGCCTACAAAATTACTAACTGTTTTCCATATAAGCAAGACATACAGTGGTTTTATCAGCAATTTATTCCCCCACCAAGCATGCCATCAAAAGAATCGTCCCTATTTCCCCTTGACGCGGTCAGGGTGCTGGGCGATGAAGGCTTTCCAGGATTTGGTGCCCTTGCCCGTGAAGGGCTTTTGGCGCTCATAGAAATGGCACAGGGCGGCAGCCAGGGCATCGGTAGCGTCGAGCAAGTCGGGCATCTTTTCCTCATCGATGCCGAGGATACGTTGCAGCATCATCGCTACCTGCTCCTTGCTGGCGGCGCCGTTGCCTGTGATGGCCATTTTGATCTTGCGCGGTTCATACTCGGTGATGGGAATTTCGCGGTTCAGGGCAGCGACCATCGCCACGCCCTGAGCCCGGCCCAACTTGAGCATCGATTGTACGTTCTTGCCATAAAACGGTGCTTCAATGGCCATTTCATCGGGCAGATAGGCCTCGATGACACCGCTCAAGCGTTCATAGATGTGACGCAGGCGCATGTAGTGGTCCTCCATGCGGTCGAGCTTAATCACCCCCATGACGATGAGTTGGGGCTTCTTGGCATTAACCCCCAACAAAGCATAACCCATGACATTGGTTCCCGGGTCGATGCCGATGATGATATTTTCCCAATCCTTTGCCATCAAGTATGGGTGCAAAATTAAAACATTTTCGCTACTTCACCAAAGAAAATCCGGGCCTGGACACTTTCTTGTGCCCAAGCCCGGAAAAATCATGTCTCTTACCGCTAATTACCAGCTGCCAGTCAACAGGCGGTCGATGAGTGCTGTCACATCGGAAATCGTGACGTGGCTATCCTGGTTGCAGTCGGCATTCTCCACGCTGATGCTCTGGGCATTGCCCGACAGCAGATAATCGATGAGTGCTGTCACATCGGCGATATTGATGTCACCGTCCTTGTTCACGTCACCTCGCACAACAATGATTGGCTCGGTCCACCTATCAACAACAAGCACGCTGTTTGTGAGGTAGAATGTCAGGTTATACTTGCCGACAGGGATTCTGAAGGCATTGGAGCCGGGCACAACAGGCAGCTCAGTACCCAGACGAGCCTCATTGATGAGGAAGTTGTTGGAGGTAGCACCCATACGGTCGGCCTCGATGTCATTCCACGTCTGGCCCAGCGACTTGGAGAAGCTGAAGTAGCTGTAACCGCCATAGGGGTCAACAAAGTCGATGGTAGCGGTATATTTCTCGCCGTTGGTGGTGGTCATCTGTACACCGTTGTTGGGAGCCCAACCTGTGGTGTTGATATTACCCAGCACATAGACAGTGCTGAAGCTTGCCGAACCCATGCCGGCATAGCGCTCGGTCACGTCGATATAAGTGTCGGCTGCGGTATAGTTCAATCCTGTCAAATCGCTGTTGGGATAGATGAAATAGGAGTCGCGCGTTACATCGATAACCGAGGTCTGATTCTCAAATCCCCACTCGCCGGTGTTGAAGACGAGGCTCAATTGGTCGGCATCGACATGCAGACAGTACCACTCGATGTCATTGACGGTCACCTTGTCCAGGCTGCTGATGGCCTTGCCGGGCCAGCTGCTGCCGGTCACGCTACCCTCGCTGGTCCATGCCCATACATAAGCATCGGCCAACGAAGTCTTCACGTACACGTTGATACCCGTTGTGGCGGCATCGGTGATGGTATAAACATAGGACTCGATATTCTCGACCTGATTGCCGTTGAGGACACCCACCTTGAGGGTGGTGTTCTCGGTAAAGGTCATTGCAGTAGAAGCCGTCAACGTGGCGCTGGCGGTAGTGGGAACGCTGCCGTCGGTGGTATAGACGAGCGTCGTGCCAGTGGCACTGGGAGCCACGGTAAGGGTTACGCTGCCCACATAGTTGCCGGCAGCCTTGCTCACAACGGGATAACCCAAGATGCGGCCGTCCTTGCCCACATGCTTCCAGTCGATACCGTTGCTGATGAACAGGTTGTAAGCGTCACCGCCCTGCACCAGGGTGTAGCCTGAAGGCGTGCCGTTCATGACGGCATAGCCCACCTGCAAGTACAGGTTGCCGCGGGTACCCTGGGTTTCCAGGATGTATCCGCCATTGCTCTCCTGCTGAGTGAGAATTGCACTCTGGTTGTGGATGCCGGCGGCACGGCGGGCCTTAATGCAGTTGTTGATCTCGTTGGTATAGACGTTATAGTGCTTGTAGAAAATACACGGTGTGCCGGGCATCGCCAGGATAAAGGCGTTGGCGGGCATGACGTTGGTCTTCAAGCAGTCATAGTTGGTGTTTTGGCCAGTGTCATGATTGTCGACAAAGGTCACCGAGTAGCGCTGATAGTTGGGGTCGGCGGCAAGGCCCTTATCATTCAGGGCGCTCCAGGTGCCACCGGCAAAAGCATGCTGCATCGGGTATTTCAACGAGAAGTCGAAGACAGCGCTCTGGATGCGGTTGTTCTGCTTGGTCTCGTTAAGCCACCAGCGCAGCGTCTCGGCGTTGCCGTCCCAGTACTCACCCACCGAGAACGTGGGCTGTGAAGCGGCGTTATACAGACCGGTATAATAGCCTGCATAGCCCTTGCACATGTCGTAGCGGAAGCCGTCATATCCCAGTTCGTCTATCAGATATTTCTGATAGGTCTTGACATTCTTCTGCACGTTGGCGCTGGTATGGTCCAGGTCACGGCTGCCGTCGAAGTCCTCGCCTTCGTCGGCAGCACCCGTGGCAGCATAACCTTGTGCCACGCATTCATCGGTCTTGCAGATGTCGGCAAGCGACCACGTCATGCTGTATTCCTCGCCTGTCACAGGACCAACGACCGTCTCGTCGGGGAAATCCACCCAGCCGCTCTTGCCGCTCTTGTGATTGATGACCATATCCATGATAACATTGGTGTTATGGGCATGGAAGGTGTCGATCATCTCACGCAACTGCGCCTCGGTACCGAAACAGGTGTTGTGCTTGAGCCAATAAACAGGCATATAGCCCATGCTTTGGGAAGTGCCATTGGCATCGATGCTGCCCGAGTTAGGCACCCAAACGACGTCGAAATACTGGCCTAAATCCTGAACATGGTCAATCATGTTGGTCCAGCGGGTAGCCTTGTAGCTGTCCCAATAGAAGCCCTGCAGCATCACGCCGCCATACATGGCAGGCCATCCCGTGCCAGGGGCCGGACCGCCACCGTTCTCACGGGTGATGACACAGGTGAGGTTTGCCACATCGACAGTGATAGTATAGGTACCTGCCGGGATGCGGAAGGACACATCGATGTCATCGCCAAAGTTATTCAACGGGATTTCCTCGCCAAGTGATGTCGAAGTCACCCAGTAGTTACCCTGGCTAACAGGGGTCAAGCGGTAAGGCGCAATGCCATCCCAATCGGAGCTGCTGCTACCCAGCTTAGAGGTAAAGGAGAAATAGCTCACATTGGCATCTTCCTCATTCCACTCGCCGTTGAAAGTCACTTGAGCGGTGAACAGGTTACCGTCGGTGGTGCTCATCTCATAACCAACCGTGGGATTCCAAACGTTACCGTCGGCCTCACCCAGAATATAGAGGTGGCCAGTCACAGGATTAACAGGAGGCTCGGTGGTGGAAACCTTGAAGCGTTTGTTAATCGTGTCAAACGTAAAAAGATAATTTGAGCCGTTGCCCGTGAAGTAATAGGCACCATGGTCTCCAGCCTTTTGGGTTGTCGTCCATGTACTGCTGTTTACAGGAACTGCCTGGTCGCTGACAGCAGGACCGTAGCGGTAGTTGCTGTTGAACGTGTCCCAATCGTCAGGTGACGAAGCGAGTCCATCGGCAAACACAAAATACACCTTACCACTGACAACGGTGGTATAAGTGTAAGTGCCATCGGCCTTTGCATTCATCGGCACACCGTTTGACGGGCTCCACCCACCAAACGGCCCATCGCCCACGATATACATCATGGCACTGGCTTGCAACGTCGACAGTAACGCCACAAGCGCAAGAATGAATCTAAGCGTTTTTTTCATAATCAATATATTTAGAGTTATGTTGGTTAGAATTGTTGGTTATTCCAGTGGGCGGGCACATCAAGAGCCACATGTTTGTTTTATTGTCCCAAAGTTAGTGATTTTTATTCATTTACATCCCGCCAGCACAAACAATCATCAAAAAAAATACAACGCAAACGATTGCACTATCAACGTTCGCACAATCACCGCAAAACAACTGTCAACACGCAGTGATTACCAGGCATAACAATCATCAAGGCACCATCGGCTTGTGTCGCCAATGATGCCTTGAGATATAATGAGATGATTCAACGCAATGCGTTATCTGGGTGTCGCATTCCTGCCCGCTTCAAGGATGGGGAGGTTGCCCTCGGTGGGGATGTAGATGACCGTCTTGTCATTGAGGTTGGTCTGCTGACGCACCCACAGGTACTGGATGTAGGTGGGCGTGAGGCTGCCATTCTCAATTTCTATAGCTTTGGCGGCACCCTTGGCGCGCTCGATTTCGGCCTGGGCGTTCAGTTTCTCGGCCTCGAGGTTGGCACGTGCCTCCTCGATTTTGATTTTACGGTTCTGCTCAGCCTTGGCAAACTCGGCCTTACCAGCCATTTCCTGCTGCCAGACCTTGTATTTGGGATAGCCGAACATGATGATGGCGATTAACGCCAACATGAACACACCGATAGCACACGATGCGATGATCGTGGATTTGGTTTCTTCTTTAGTCACTTTAGCCATTTGAAAAGCAGTTTATTGGTTATTTCTTCTTGTGGGCGATGAGGTATTGACCAATCTGGACGGCATTGAGGGCAGCACCTTTCTTAATCTGGTCGCCGCAGAGCCAGAAGGTCAGACCGTTGTCGCTACTGGTATCCTCGCGGATGCGACCCACATAGACGGGATCCTTACCCGAGCAGTCGATGGGCATGGGATAGCGGTTGCTGCGCGGGTCATCGACCACGACGACGCCGGGAGCCAGTTGCAGGGCGGCACGCGCCTCCTCGGGGGTGATGGGATTCTCGCACTCGATCCAAACGGCCTCGCTGTGGGCGCGCATGACGGGCACACGCACGCATGTGGCGCTTACACGGATGTCGCTGTGCATGATTTTGCAAGTCTCCTTGACCATCTTCATCTCCTCACGGGTATAGTCGTTGTCCTGAAAGATATCAATGTGGGGAATGACGTTATAGGCCAACTCGTGCTGGAAATGGCGCACGGTCAATTCCTCCTTGCCTACGGCAATCTCGCTGGTCTGCAAGGCCAGCTCATACATCGCCTCCATGCCGGCACCACTGGCGGCCTGATAGGTTGCCACCTGCACGTTCTTGATGTGCGACAGGTTGTCGAGCGGCTTCAACGCCACCACCATGATGATGGTGGAGCAGTTGGGGTTGGCAATGATGTTGCGCGGGGTGTTGAGGGCGTCCTCGCCATTAACCTCGGGCACCACCAGAGGCACGTCGTCGTCCATGCGAAAGGCACTGCTGTTATCAATCATGATGCAGCCATGCTTGGTGATGGTGGGAGCAAACTCACGGGCGGGACCGGCACCCATTGCCACAAAGGCGATATCGATGTCCTTGAAATCATCGTTATGCTGCAAGAGTTTGACCACGTAATCCTTGCCACGGAAAGTGAAAATGCGTCCGGCACTGCGTTCCGAGCCAAACAACACAAGTTCAGTAACAGGGAAATTCTGCTCGTCGAGAACACGCATGAATTCCTGTCCCACAGCGCCACTGGCGCCAACAATCGCAACCTTCATTTTTGATAAATTATTATTGTTTGTTATTCTATTACGGCCACGCCAAAGCGAGGCATTACACTCAAGACTTGTTCATGCAAATTGCGTGCCAGCACATCAGCCCTTAATGTGGGTTCCCTTGTCGAGGGAATCCATCTGCTTAGGACTGGTGATGATGACTTCCTTCACGCCATGGTCGATGGCGGCAAAGGCGTTATCCAACTTGTTGACAAACCAGTCCTTGATGATATCCATGTCACGCAAAGCCTTGTACTGCGTGCGACGCAAAACGGCAATCACGCTGTCGCCGTCTTCGGGGTTCAGCAGCACACCGTTTTTCTCAAAGCAATAGATGATTGTGATATCATACCGCAGTGCGAGGGCACGTGCAATCTCGGCAGCAAGGGCGTCGGTCTCATTAAACAAGAGGTTTCCGCGGCCGTCATGGGTAATGGGCGCAAGCACGGGTACAATGCCATCATCCAACAGTCGGGCGATGCCGGCTGTATTCACGTGGCGCACCTGACCTGTGTCACCGAGTTTGCCGTCGGGCAACCTTGAACTGGTGACCAGATTCATGTCGGCACCCGTTACGCCTATGGCATTCACCTTATATCCTTGCAGCAACGACACAAACAAGCGGCTCACCAGTCCGCCATAGACCATGGTGAGCAGTTTGAGCGTTGCCTCATCGACAACGGGTCGGTCATTGATAAGCTTGGTCTTGATACCCAGCTTGTTACCTATTTCCTGCGCCATCATGTTACCGCTGAAGATGAGCAGTTTCCTGCCCTTGATGGCTGCGAAAGATTTCACGAAGGTGCGCAATTCGTCGGCTTTCTCGACAATCTTGCCGCTCACCTTGACGATAGTCAATTTCTCGTTCATGCTCGTGAGGTTGATAGGGTTAAATTGGAGTATTTGGTGTTGTACGGGGGATTTAGTTTTCGGCAAATTCCATCAGGTAGGCCTTGATGAAGTCGTCGAGGTCACCGTCCATCACGCCGCCCACATCGCTGGTCTGGTGGTTGGTGCGGTGATCTTTCACGCGGCGGTCATCAAAGACGTAACTGCGAATTTGGCTGCCCCATTCGATTTTCTTCTTGCTGTCTTCTACCTTGCGCTGCTCCTCCTGGCGGTGTTGCAACTCCTTGTTATAGAGGATAGAGCGCAAGTTACGCAACGCGTTCTCGCGGTTCTTGGGCTGGTCGCGCGTCTCGGTGTTCTCGACGAGGATTTCCTCTTCCTCACCGGTGTAGGGATCCTTGTACTGGTAGCGCACACGAACACCCGACTCCACCTTGTTCACGTTCTGACCACCGGCACCACCGCTGCGGAAGGTATCCCACGAGATGCGTGCGGGGTCGAGCGTAATCTCAATGGTATCGTCAACCAGCGGAGTCACAAAGACCGAAGCAAACGAGGTCATGCGCTTGCCCTGAGCATTATAAGGCGATACACGCACCAGGCGGTGCACGCCGTTCTCGCTCTTGAGATAGCCGTAAGCAAAGTCGCCCTCAATGCTGATGGTGACGCTCTTGATACCCGCCTCATCACCGTCGATTAGGTGCTCGATGGCGGTTTTGTAACCGTGACGCTCACACCAGCGCAGATACATGCGCATGAGCATCGAAGCCCAGTCTTGGCTCTCGGTACCACCGGCACCCGAGTTGATTTTGAGGATGGCATCCATCTTGTCCTCGTCGTGGCGCAGCATGTTGCGCAGCTCCATCTTCTCAAGCATGGTGAGCGCCTTGTTGTAAAGGCTGTCCACCTCGCTCTCCTCGACGAGACCTTCCTTGACAAAATCAAATCCTGTGGCGACCTCATCAACAGCGAGTTCCACTTCCTCGCAACCGTTAATCCAGTTACGCAGGGACTTTATTTTCTTCATTTGTGCCTCGGCTGCCTTCTGGTCCTGCCAGAAGTCGGGCACATGGGTTCTCAATTCTTCTTCCTCGACCTCAATTTTCTTTCCGTCAATATCCAAGTAGCGCTTGAGGTCATCCTTGCGCTGCTGCAGTTCCTTGAGTTGTTCTTGTGTGATCATTTATCTGGTTTCTTGTCCCTTGTTTTTCGTTTATTTGTAGTTCTTAATAATACCTAAAGCCTAATTTTGTTTTTTCTTGCGGTAGTCGGCGGCATACATCGCATCGATGAGGGGACGGTAGCGTTTGTTGATGACTGCACGCTTGATTTTCAGCGTGTTGGTCAACTCACCACTCTCCATGGTGAAGGCCTTGGGCAACAACACGAAGCGCTTCACTTGCTCATAGCTTGCCAAATCCTTCTGGTAGTCGTTGATGCGGTCCTCCATCATTTTGTGGATGTCGGGGTTGTTGACAAGTTCCTCGACGGTGCGGTGCTCGATATGCTTCTTGTCGGCATAGGTCTTGAGTTCCTCAAAATCGGGGACGATGAGGGCCGACACATATTTGCGTCCGTCACCGATGATGGCGACTTGCTCGATGTACTTGTCCTGGCCCAGGAGTGTCTCGAGTACCTGCGGTGCGATGTACTTGCCGTTGCTGGTCTTGAACAGGTCCTTGAGTCGCTCGGTGAGGATGAGCTCGCCGGTCGGGGCGATTTCGCCGCAGTCACCGGTATGGAACCAACCGTCGGCATCAATCGCCTCGGCAGTTTCCACAGGCTTGTTGTAGTAGCCCTTCATCACCGTGGGACCCTTGACCAGAATCTCGTTCTTGTCGCCTATTTTCACTTCAATGCTCGAGATGGGCATGCCAATGGTGCCCAACGTCCATTCACCCGGTTTGAAGAAGCTTACCGAGGCGTTGGTCTCGCTCAGGCCATAGCCGATGCAGATGTTGATACCCACAGCATGCAGGAACTCGGTGATATTGTCGCTGAGCATCGCGCCAGCGGTGGGAAACATCTTGCCGTCGGTCACACCGATGGCACCGCGCAGTTTCCTGAAGATTTTCTTCTCAAAATACTGGTACTGCTGCTCGATGATGGCCGGTGCCTTCTTACCCACACGGGTATATTTCATGTTGCGGATTTTACCCACTCGAAGGGCCTGTTTGACCATCATGCGCACCACAGGCTTGGCATTAGCCAGGTTGTCGTTGACTGCGGTATAAACCTTTTCCCAAAAACGCGGCACGCTGCACATGTAGTTGGGTTGCACCTCCTTAACGGCACGCTGGATTTCCTTGGGGTTGTAATTGATGGCAACACGTATGCCGCTTGTCAGGCAGACCATGGTCCATCCCAGCTCGAAGACGTGGCTGAAAGGCAGGAAACTCAGCGACACGTCGGTCTTGTCGTCGATGTAATCAAAGCGCTCGATGTGAGCATCCATCGCAGCGTTCATGTTGCTGTGGGTAAGCATCACGCCTTTGGGCACGCCTGTCGTTCCCGAGGTGTAGATGAGGTACATCACATCGGTGTCCACACCTTCCTGTTTACGTTTCTCGATGGTGTCGAGCATCTCTTTCCCCAGCTTGTCGCCAGTTGACAAGAACTCTTCCCAAGTCAGGGTGGTTTTATCATCGGGCTGGCGCACCACCTGCGGGTGGAGGGTGACGATGAACTTGAGCGTGGGGCAATCACCCATGACCTGACGGGCGATGTCGTACTGGCCTTGGTCGCCGACGAACAGAATCGTCGCGCCCGAGTCATTGACAATATAAGCCACCTCGTCCCTGCTGCTTGTAGCATAAATGGGCACAGGAATCGCACGGTTATAGAAAGCGCCAAAGTGGGTAATGAGGATTTCAGGGCAGTTTTGCGTGAAGATGCACACACGGCCCTGCGGCTCAACGCCTCCGGCAAGAAGTGCTCCTGCCGCACAGTCGATCTTGTCACTGAAGTCGTTCCAAGTGATGGACGACCACACCTGGGTCACATAGTCACGGAATCGCAACGCCTCTCGTTCGCCATACTTATCGCGCTGCTTTGAAATCAATTCGACAAATTTATTCATAAGCCTAAATGCTATATGTTTCAACCAATTTGCAAAGATAATAAAAATATGGGAAACTACCACATCGAGTGACAAAAAGCGTCATATTTTCTTTAGACCCCGCAGCAACACTCAAGAGGTGAGCGGGAACACGAAAAAAGGCTCATAGGATTAATTCGGTGTTTTTCTCAAGTCAATGGGCATAAAAATTGAAAATTGTTAATAACTATTGGCTTATTGATTTGTATGGGAGCAGAATTAAGTATTAATTTTGTAGGTTAATTTTTATAATGTGCGAGAACAAATAACTATAACCATAAAGAAAAAATTTTTAGCATGAGACTGACTACGCTTTTTTCGCTGATTTTCTTATCAGCAGTAATGGCATTGGCCGGCCCGCGTCCCTATTCAAGTAACATTGTGGGTGACGTGAACGCCGACGGCGATGTGAACATTGCCGACATCAATGCAGTTATCGACGTTATTCTGGGCGGTCATTTCGACTTGAAGTGTGATGTGAACGATGACGGTGATGTGAACATTGCCGACATCAACAAGCTCATCGACATCATCCTTAGAGGCCCAGTTGTTCCCACTGCCGAGACTGGCATGTACATGGGCATTATCGGGTACAACCAGACGCTCACCACCAAGGAGTTGTCACTACTTGACTCGACAACCGTGGCCGAATTCAACGGCTTCGTGAACTCGTTGGAGACCCAGCCTGGCCGTCTGCTCTACTACTCGGTGGACAAGGCGCTTGACGCACTTGGAAAGGCTCAGTACCCCGAGAACCTGCAGAACGTCGCCGTGGTGACCTTCACCGAAGGTGTGGACCAAGGTTCGCTGATGATGACCGACAAGTATGAGACCGAGGGCGAATATGCCCAGGCCCTGAATGCACGCATTGCCGACCAGCGCGTGTATGGCAGGTCTATCAAGGCTTATACCGTCGGACTGCTTAACGAGAGCATCAGGGACACCGTGAAGTTCCGCAATAACCTGTATGCATTGGCAAGCGACTCGACCAAGGCCATGGAGGCCAACACCATGGCTGAGGCCAACACCAAGTTGCAATTGATTGCCGATGATCTGGTAAGCCGCAACATGTCCGAAACCCTCACGCTGGTATTCCCCGGTGTGGGTACCGGAACACGCATCCGCTTCACCCTTGACGAGGTTGACGAAGAGACCGTTGACGAGTCCCAGGTTTACATTGAGGGCACCTTCTCACTTAAGACGCGCAGCCTCACCAACATCACCTATCAAGGCATGACCTGCACCGCTGGCGACAGCGTGGCTGCATCGAGTGTTGACGGTATGTTTGTAACGCTCGTTTTCGGTGGCATCCAGCTCGACAGCGAGGACCGCATCGTCAAGAAGAACATCAAGGAGTGGTACTGGATCGAGGACCAGGGCATTTGGGAGGCAAGCACCGAGTTCAGTGCAAGCAGGCTGCCTGATGTCGAGAGCACCTATTCCAGTGCACTGGTAATGCTGCTGCTCGACTGCAGCTCAGTATCAGGTCAGAACTTCAACGAGCTGCAGGCTGCTGCCAACTCGTTCATCGAGCGCATGGAGAACTACAACACCATTCCGGGCATGTTCACCGTTAACGGTGTATCGTTCCAGATGGTATCCATCGAGGGTGGCACGTTCACCATGGGTGTTGACAGCACCGCAGTCGAGATGGGTATTGCCAACGTCGATGAGTTGCCCGCTCACGAGGTAACCCTCGCCGCCTACTCCATTGGCCAGACCGAGGTGACTCAGGAATTGTGGCAGGCTGTAATGGGCAGCAATCCCAGCAGCTTCACCGGTGACCCGCAGCGTCCTGTTGAGCAGGTTAGCTGGGAGGATTGCCAAGAATTCATCGCCCGCCTGAATGCCATCACCGGCAAGAACTTCCGTCTGCCCACCGAGGCCGAGTGGGAATATGCCGCTCGCGGTGGCAACAAGAGCAACGGTACCATCTATGCCGGCAGCGACGATCTGGAGGATGTAGCATGGTACTACACTAACAGCTATGCCGTAGGAACCGAAAGCGCTGACTACGGTACCCACATCGTTGGCTCAAAGCGTGGCAATGAGCTGGGTCTGTATGACATGTGCGGTAACGTCTTTGAGTGGTGCCAAGACTGGTACGGTGCTTATCCCGAGGAAGCTCAAGACAATCCCGTTGGTGCCGAGACCGGCGTTCGCCGCGTAACCCGTGGCGGTGGCTGGTACAGCATCTCACGCGACAGCCGCATCACCTTCCGTGGCAACGAGGCACCTACGAGCCGCAGCTATGCTCTGGGTCTGCGTCTTGCCCTGTGATTTGACATTGTTGGCCAATGACTGAACAATGCACCCGATGAAGGGGACATCTCCTTCGTCGGGTGCATTTGCAATCAAAAAAAGAGTAAACGACATGCTACTCATCATTATTACAGCGCTGATACCGGCATTGTTACTGGGTTGGTGGATCTATAAGAAAGACTCGGCAAGGCCCGAGCCCCTCAGGATGCTCATTAAGGCATTCCTCTATGGTGTAGGATCAACATTTGTTACATTGGTCATCACGCAGTTTTTGGGCATCATCGGGCTTTTCAGCTATGACCTCGGCTCCTTCTCCGGCGCCGTCTCGACAGCGCTGTTTGCTGCCGCCTTGCCCGAAGAGATGGCCAAACTGCTCATGCTGTGGCTGTTCTTGCGCAAGAATCCCTATTATGACGAGTACCTCGACGGTATCGTCTATGCTGCCTGCGTCGGGCTGGGCTTCGCAGGGACCGAGAATGTTCTTTATCTGCTACAGAGCGAGGATTGGATAGGGACCGGCATCGTCCGCGGACTGACCGCTGTGCCTGCCCATTTCGCCATCGCCTGCGCCATGGGTTATTTCTACAGCAAGCGCCACTTTGGCGACCGCAGTAACCTTACTGCCGCCTGCGTGCTTGCAGTTCCCGTGCTGATTCACTGGATATATGACGCACTGGCCTTCAGCGAGGGCATCTACCCCGCCCTGTCGGTAGTCATCAACGGTCTGTTCATCCTGCTCATCTGGATTGTTTACAAGAACACCATGCGACGCATCAGCGTCATGCAGCAGCAGGATAATGCACGCCTGACTCCTCCGCCCTTCCCCGGCAGCAACGGTCCCTCCACCCCACCGCCCCTGCCCGGCAGCGGCCCCACATCTCCCATGGTTTGACAATGAAAAAGGGTATTCTTGTTTTTGCATCTGCCGTGCTGTTGATGTCCTGTGGTCATGACAGGCATCAACAGGATGATCATGAGCCCATCAAAGTCATTGAGGTTTTCAGCGATGACACCACTTCATTGGGAGAGCAGAAAAAAGACACGGCCGAGAGCACAAACCAAAAGTCTCAAGCCGCCAAGTCTAATACAACAATCTCCACACGGCACAACGGCAAGACCTCAGACAACATGCGAGGCTTTGACCCCGCGTCAGAGGACGACATGGATGACAACGGCATGAGCCGCTACTTTGAGAACAATGATGAGGAAGGCTGGGATTAGCACTTTGTAGCAACTTGTAACGGCCGATTGGTGAACAAACCACAAAAAAGGCAATAGGTCCATCACCTATTGCCTTTTGTTATGTTGAAAAGCAACCTTACTGTTTGTCGTTGTGCTTCACCAGGCGCTCGTACTCGGGATTACCCTCTCGCAGCAGGCGGTTGTAGCGCTCGCGGTCGTTCAGAACCTCGTATGCGGCCTGTAAGTCACGGTTGCGGTGGTTGATGATGACGCTGTAAGCGCTGGAGTCACCATAAACGTCGCGCGCTATCAGGCCCTTGATGATGTCCTTGAGCAGCGTTTCGCTGGTACGGTATTTCTCCTCGTCATACTTCACGCTGTCCTTTTCGCCCAGCGCAATGAAGTCCTTCATCATTGCATCGGTGACAACGAAGCCGTTGTCAAAGTCCTTGAGCGTCTTGTATTGCTTGCTGATGGCCTTGCGGTGCTTGTCCACATAGCTGATGGCATACTGGTTGATGATGCCCTTGGCGCTCATGTCACGGTAATAGGTGCTGTACTCGGTGGTATCAACGGGTACATACACATCGGGCATCACGCCACCGCCACCATAGATGGTACGTCCATTCAGGCGCGTGGTGTAACGCAGCGTGTCGTTGAACTGGATGCTGTCGAGGCTGTAGTATTCGCCCACATTGGCGCGGTCAAGTAGTTCCTTCTCATAAGCCTTTTTGTCACCACGGCTGTAGGGTTTCTGGATGCAGCGTCCGCTGGGCGTGTAGTAACGCGCTACAGTCAGACGCATCATCGAGCCGTCGTCAAACTTGAACGGCCTCTGCACCAACCCCTTGCCGAAGGTACGTCTGCCAACCACCACAGCACGGTCCCAGTCCTGCATGGCTCCTGCAAAAATCTCTGCCGCCGATGCTGAGTACTGGTTGACAATGACTACCATGTGCAGGTCTTTGTAGTCACCCCAGCCATTGGCGTTTGCCTCGTTACGGGGTGAGTTCTCGCCTTCGGTATAGACCATAAGCTGGCCGCGTTGCAGGAACTCGTTGCACATGTCGATGGCCGCATTCAGGTAACCGCCGCCATTGTCGCTCAAGTCCAGGATGAGTTGCGTCATGCCCTGCTTCTTAAGCTCTTTCAAGGCTTCCATCATCTCCTCATGCGTCTTGGCTCCAAAACGGGAAATGCGCAGATAGCCCGTCTGCTCGTCAAGCATGTATTGGGCATCGATGCTGTGCAATGGAATGTTGTCGCGTGTGATGCGGAAGGTGATGAGCTCAGGCACACCGGCACGTTTCACCTTGATGGTGACCTGGGTACCCTTCTTGCCGCGCAGGCGCTTCTGGATATCGCTATTCTTCATCTTCACGCCTGCGATGGTCGTGTCGTTGACATAGATGATGCGGTCACCCGCCAGCACGCCGACGCGCTCACTGGGTCCGCCGGGAATGGTCTGGATGACGTAGAGTGTGTCCTTGTTCATGTTGAACTGGATGCCCACGCCGCTGAACTCGCCCTGCAGGGGTTCCTCCAGCTCCTTGGTCTCCTTGGCGTCGGTATAGGACGAATGCGGGTCAAGGCTCTCGAGCATACCCTTGATGGCGTCCTCGACGAGCTTATCCTCGCTCACCGAGTCAACATAAAGGCTGGCGATGGCATACTCGGCATTGAGGAGCTTCTGCATCGCCTGCGGCATCGACCTCTGTGCCGTAACAGCCAGTGACAGAATCAGGCACATGGGCACAGTGATGAATATCCTTTTCATGTCGTGAAAGTAATAAGATTGTTTGCTGTTATTAAGTGAGAGAGGGAAGCTGAGACATGTCGGCGCCCTCGGGCAGGTAAGCACTCACGTCCTGGCCATAGCGCACCAGTTCACGCACAATGCTGCTACTGATGTGACTATACTCGGGCAAGGTGTAGAGCAAGATGGTCTCGATACCGCTCAAGTCACGGTTGACCTCGGCCAGATGCTTCTCGTTCTCGAAGTCCTGAATGAGGCGCACGCCACGCACGATGAACTGCGCACCCACCTCACGCGCCGCGTTGATAGTCATGCCGTTATAGGTAATGACTCTAACCGTGGGAGCATCCTTAAAGACGCTTTCAATCCACGCCTTGCGCTGTTCCATGGACATGAACGACCGCTTGTCGGCATTCACACCGATGGCAATCACAAACTCGTCAAACAGCGGCAGTGCCCGGCGCACGATGCTCTCGTGTCCGCGCGTGAAAGGGTCAAAGGAACCCGGAAACAGCGCCACGCGCTTTCCCCCGTTATCAATGCACTGTGATGTCTTCATCGTCCTCGTTCACTAAGTTATCAATAATAAATCCCTGGCGCTCCATGGTGTTCTTGCCCATGAAGAAAGCCAGCATCTGCTTCACCGAGTCCTCCTTGCGCAGCTGCACACGGTCAAGGCGCATCTCGGGGCCGATAAAGTCCTTGAACTCATCGGGCGAAATCTCTCCCAGACCTTTGAATCGGGTAATCTCGGCATTCTCGCCTAACTTATCAAGTGCCGCCATGCGCTCCTCGTCACTGTAGCAGTAGTAGGTCTCCACCTTCTGCGGCTTGGCCTCGCGCTTATTGGTGCGTGACTTGCGCTTGGCGTCCTTCTTGTTGAGCACGCGGAAGAGCGGCGTCTGCAGGATATACAGGTGGCCCGTCTTGATGAGTTCGGGGCAGAACTGCAAGAAATAGGTCAACAGCAGCAAGCGGATGTGCATGCCATCGACATCGGCATCGGTGGCGATGATGACCTTGTTATAGCGCAGGCCATCAATGCCGTCCTCTATGTTAAGCGCCGACTGCAGCATGGCAAACTCGGTGTTGGTAATGACTCTCTTGGGATCCATGCCGAATGTGTTCAGCGGCTTGCCTCGCAGCGAGAAGACAGCCTGTGTCTCCACGTCACGAATCTTAGTGATACTACCGCTCGCCGACAGACCCTCGGTGATGAAAATAGCGCTCTCACCACGGCGGTCATTGTCCTTGGGTGCGCGTGAGTCGTTGAAGTGTACACGGCAGTCACGTAGCTTATCGTTGTGCAGAGCGGCTTTCTTGACGTTCTCACGCACCTGCTTGCTCACGCCAGCAATGGCCTTGCGTTCGCGTTCGTTATCCTGAATCTTCTTGAGCAGCACCTCGGCCGTCTCGGGCGCCTTGTGCAGATAGTCATCCAGCTCCTTCTTGATGAAGTCGTTTATGTACTTGTAGATGGTGGGGCCATCCTTCCACATGATGCTGCTGCCCAACTTGATCTTGGTCTGGGACTCGAAGACGGGTTCCTCGACCTTGACACTGATGGCGGCAACGATGCCGTTGCGTATGTCGCTGTATTCGAAGTTTTTGCCGTAGAACTCTTTGATTGTTCTCGACAAGGCCTCGCGGAAGGCGCTCTGGTGCGTACCGCCCTGAGTGGTGTGCTGGCCGTTGACAAACGAGTAGAACTCCTCGCCCAGCTGTGCGGCGTGGGTGATAACCACCTCAATATCATCGCCGGTGAAGTGCATCAGCGGGTACAGGGGGTCGTTGGTCATGTTCTCCTTCACCAGGTCTTGCAGACCGTTACGCGAGTGGTATTTCTTGCCGTTGAAGGTGAGCGTGAGACCCGTGTTCAGGTAGGAGTAGTTCTTGATCATCTGCTCGATGTACTCCTCGCGGAACTCGTAGTTCTTGAAGATACCGGCGTCGGGCTTGAAACGCACGAGTGTGCCGTTCTCCTCGCCCTCATTGGCAGCGACGATGCCGCTCTCCTCCTTGGCGATGCCCTCGTTGTAGAGCACCGACGAGCACTGGCCGTCGCGCACGCTACGGATGTAGAACTCGGTGGACAGGGCGTTCACCGCCTTGATGCCCACACCGTTCAGACCCACCGACCTTTTATAGGTCTGGGTGTCATACTTGGCACCGGTGTTCATCTTGGACGAGGCGTCCTTGACCTGGTCCAGGGGAATGCCGCGGCCGTAGTCACGGATGGTCACAGCACCATCGACAACATCGATGTCGATGACCGGCTTGGCGTAGCCCGTATTGAACTCGTCGATGCTGTTGTCGATGACCTCCTTGATGAGGACATAGACACCGTCGTCGTTCTGTGAACCGTCGCCCAGTTTACCGATGTACATACCCGGACGCTGGCGGATGTGCTCACGCGGCGAGAGCGTCACCAGGCGGTCATAACCGCCAAAGTCGCTCGCACCTTGCTGGTTGCCCGCATCCACAGCGGGCTCTTCTATGATTTGGTTTTCTTTGTCTTTTGACATTCTTCTTGAGGTATAATCTGCGTTTTAACCTGCAAATATACTAATTTTCCCGCAATTTTTGTGCCACCACCCCACAACAATAAGGTTTATTAACGATTGCACTGCGATACTCATGTGAATTACGGGAATTTCAATCGAAAATGACTCGTTTTTCTTGCAGTTGATGCAAGATATTAGGGGTCATGTGCGTTAATAATGGTGTAATGAACATTGAAAGCGTTTGAGAATCATGAGACTTTTCAAAATATCCTTGTGGATGTGGGCTGTTGTGTTGGGGCTTGCGTCGTGCGATCCGATAGCGTCGGTGGAGTACAACGTGCACAACGCGACTCAAGACACGGTGACGGTCACCTTCTATAAAGAAATCATCTCCTCGCCCTATCACGGCTTTGACATCGAGGAGAACGACAGCGTGACCACCCATCACGGCGAGGACAGCGTCACGGTGGCCCTGCTGGCGCCCAACCAGCACCTGAAGATTCACAGGGAGTGGGACGGCCTGTACCGCGAGGAACTGGTGGTTCATGCGTGGAAATATATCTCGTCGATCAAAATCGGTGAGACTGTAATCGATTCTACCCTGTGGGACAACGAGGCGGCATGGCACCACAGGACAACAGGCGGCGGCAACTTCTCAAAAGAAGAGTCCCACTACTACGATCTGTGGCTCAAGGACATGTAGCCCACTACCGACAGCAAGCAACAAGACAATAAAAAGCATCAAGGTGCCTGCCCCGTAAGGGACAAGCACCTTGTAATTATTGCCGCACTGATTTGTGCTATTACAGCTTGGCTGCGATGGCGTCGGCAATGGCCTGCATTTCCTCGGCAGGCAAGGTCAACTTGGGACCACCGAAGGCCATGTCCTTCTCGCTCTGCAAGGGCACGAGATGGATGTGGCAATGGGGCACTTCAAGACCCAGGACACCGATTCCGATGCGCTTGCAGGGCACAGCCTGCTCGAGCGCCATGGCGACCTTGCGGGCAAATGCCCACAGTCCTGCATACTCTTCCTCGTCGAGGTCGAACATGTAGTTCACCTCGTGCTTGGGAATGACCAGCGTATGGCCTTTTGCCATGGGGTTGATGTCAAGGAATGCATAGTAGCGGTCGTCTTCGGCCACCTTGAAGCTGGGGATTTCTCCTGCAGCGATTTTGCTGAAAATAGTTGCCATCGTGTTATACTTCGATTTTGAGGATTTCAAACTTCATCAGTCCGGCGGGAGCCTGTACCTCGACCTTGTCGCCCACCTTGTGACCCAGCAGACCCTTGGCGATGGGGGTGGAGATGGAAATCTTGCCCTCACGCAGGTTGGCCTCGGTCTCGGTGACAATGGTATAGGTCATCGTCGCCTTGTTCTTGAGGTTGCGGATGGTGACCTTGGTCAACAGTTGCACCTCATCGGTAGTAATCTTGCTCTCGTCGATGATGCGTGCCGAGGCGATCAGACTCTTGAGCTCAGCGATCTTGCCTTCGAGCATACCTTGACGCTCCTTGGCGGCATCATATTCTGCGTTCTCTGAAAGGTCTCCCTTGTCGCGGGCCTCAACAATGGCGCGGACAACTTCGGGACGTTCGACATTCTCGAGATGAGCCAACTCGGCCATCTTTTTGTCGTAACCTTCCTGTGTCATGTAAGTAATAGCCATGCTAAATACTGTGTTTTTAAATATTAAAGTCTCAAAAAATTAGAAGAATCTCAACGTACTCTGGTGAGATCCCTCGCGGTTCATATTTGGTTTATCGGTGCAAAGATAGATATTTTTCATGAAATAGTGTGCAATTGTAAATAAAATCTCACCATTTTTATAAAAATTAACCGATAAAAAGGAGATTTGCTACCGTTTTTGGTGGGTAACTCAAGAAAAAATGCTATCGCTTCCACAAGATTAAAATCTGCCTGACTGCGACAGCAATGCTGACGGCAGTGATGACAGCAGCGACAACAGTATGACCGGTTTCCATAGCAATCATCACGGCCGAGGCCACAACCAGGGTCCACAGCAGGTTATACAGGCTTGCTATGGTCACCTTTAGCTTATAGACCTTGAAATAGACCACAGCGATGATGATGGTATAGAGCAGGTAGGACACCAGGAAGGCGATGCCGAGTCCCGTCAGCCCCCACCATTGATAGAAGACGATGTTCAGCACCAGGTTAATGACGGCGCTGGCGACCTCGGTCCACAGGTAGGTCTTGCCATCGCCCTTGGCAAGGATGGTGAATGCCAGGCACCACGAGAGCGTGCGCAGCACCGTTCCTATCATGCCCCACGACACAAAGGTGATGATGACATTGTACTCGGGCGTATAAAGAATCCATACCACCAGTTCACGCAACAAGATGAACAAAGCGACCACTGGTGCCATCACGGCAATGGAGACGTTGATTTCCTGCGAGACAAAGGCCCGGAGTCGGATGCGGCTGTCGGCAATGCGTGACAGGCGCGGATAATACTCCATGCCTAACGCAGTGAGAATCAGTCCCGTATATTTATTAATCAAGGTATAGCCTGCCTGATAGAAGCCCACCATCTCGGTACCCGCATTGATGTTCAGCCAGGCATTAAAAGCGTAGCTTGCCAGGATGCTCGCAAAGTTACCCAGCGTCATGAAGATGCCCAACCTGACGAAGCCCTTGCCCATGTCGAATGTCTCACGGCGACTGACCTTCACGGCGGGATAGTCGCGGTTGCGGAAGAGCCAGGCAAAAGCCGCCATTGCAACGGCATAGGCGATAATCGACGGCAGGATGCTGCGTTCGCGCAGCAGGTAGAACAAGGGAATCGACACCGCCAGTCCGGCGATGGTGCCCCACAGGGTGACACTCGCCAGCCGCTTAAGGCGTGCGGAGCCTTGCAGCACGGCATACTCGCCGTTGGTCAACGCCTGCAGCAATACAGCTACGCTCAGGGCGACAAAGCCCCAGATGTGCATCCCGTCGCCAAAGGTCACCTGACTCAACAACGGTGCCATCGCCAGCGTGAGCAGCGCTCCCGCCAGACCCAGCCACAGCGACCACTTACGCACCACGGTGACGATACCGGCCACCAGCCCCTTGTCGCTGCCGGCGCATGCCTGCGAGATGTCGCGCACACTACTGGAGCGGATGCCCAGGTTGGTACCCGTAGAAATCATCTCCAGCGCATTGTTGTATAGGCCGAACAAGCCGGTGCCCACCGGGCCGATCCACATGGCGACAAGTTTGGTGCGAATGATGGAGCACAGGATGCCCATCACCTGGACACCGCCAAAGAGCCCCATTGCCTTCATCGCCATGCGCGATATGTTACCTTGCTTGCCCGCCATTCACTCACATTATAATAATATATAATTGCCCTGTAGTCGGTTACAACGTGATTTCATAGGTATTATAGACGATGCCGCGGCCACCCAGGCGGGACTTTTGCCTGACGAGGCCCTCGTTGAGGTAACGGCCGTGGTCCTCGTTGCTGATGCCGAAATCGAAGTATCGGAATCCCTGTCGCTGGTATTCGCCGATGAGGTGGTCAAACAGCAGCGGCAGGGCTTTGCTGTCTTTGCCCGACGGCGTTGCACCGATATACTGGCAGTGAGCCACAGGCTTTGACAGGTACATCACCACGCCCGCCAGCAGCTGGCCGTTGAGGGTGGCGGTGTAGAGTTTGATATTGTCGGGGAAACGGCCTTGCAGCAGCCTGATTTCGTCAAGGGAATGCACGGGTCGCGTGCCATAACGCTCGTCGAGCAATGATGACAACAGGTGCCAATAGCCTTCCCAGTCGTCACTCGCCCCCACCGCGATGCCCGCCTTGCGTGCCGCGTTGACACCGCTCTTGTTGCCGCGGTCAAGCGACAAGGGGCAAGTCAGGTCGATGGTCGTCGAGACATTGGTCTCGACCAGAGCCGCCTGATGCCTGAACAGGGCATAGAGGTCCTCCTCGCAGGGATAACGATGGTAGATGTGCGGAACGGCTTTATAGACCAGGCGCTTGATGCCGTTGGCGGCCATCCACTGCACGGCAGCATCCATCACCTCGAGCATGACGGTGACGTCAAAGTGCTTGAGTGGGACAATCCAGCTGCCGTAGGTGAGTCCGCGGTGCGACCACAGGGTATCGCCCTCGATACAGGCCGGCAGCAAGGCACACAGCTTGCCGTCGAGCGTGGCGACGAGCGAGCAATCCGTGAAACGGTCGCGGTGATAATCCATATACCCGCGCAGGTGCAGGAACGTGCCATTGCGGCTGGCGCGCACAAACTCATCCCAGCGGCTTGACATCAAGTCGTCATATCGTTGAATCTCTATCATTCTCATTGTAAATAAAACGCAAAAATAACAATAAAAAGTATTACCTTTGCCCAAAAATGTGAAATAATCGAGATTTATCGTTATGAGACTGTCCAAAATAGGTCTATTGCCGCGCGTCATCATCGCCATCATCCTGGGTGTGCTGTGCGGCATGTTCTTCCCCGAGTGGGCCGTGAAGTGCTTTGTCACCTTCAACAGCGTCTTCAGCCACTTCCTGTCGTTCCTCATCCCGCTCATTATCGTCGGACTGGTGACGCCCGCTATCGCCGACATCGGCAAGGGAGCAGGCAAGCTGCTGCTCATCACGGCCATCATTGCCTATGGTGACACCATCTTCTCAGGATTCCTGAGCTACTTTACCAGCACCGGCATCTTCCCTTCGTTGATCGACCGTAGCCAAGCCGCCCAAGCCGTCGCCACCGCCGAGGAGCTGCAACCCTTCTTCACCATCGAGATTCCGCCGCTGCTCGACGTGATGAGCGCGCTCATCACAGCCTTTGTCCTGGGACTGGGCATCTCCTTCTTTGAGTCCTCGACCTTGAAGAAAGGCTTTGACGAGTTCCGCGACATCATCACCAAGACCATCGAGGTGGCCCTCATCCCCATCCTGCCGCTTTACATCTTCGGCATCTTCCTGAACATGTCATACACCGGTCAGGCATGGCGCATCATCAAAGTGTTTGTGGCCATCATCGGCGTTATATTCGCCTTGCACATCTTCCTGCTTGTGCTCCAGTACTGCATTGCCGGAGCCATCGCGCGCCGCAACCCGTTCAAGGCGCTGTATAACATGCTGCCCGCCTACTTCACTGCCCTGGGCACCTCGTCGTCGGCAGCGACTATTCCCGTGACGCTTAAGCAGGTGAAGCACAACGGCGTGAGCGACGGCATCGCAGGCTTTGTGGTGCCCCTGTGCGCCACCATCCACCTGTCGGGCAGCGCCATGAAGATTACCGCCTGTGCCGTTGCCCTGTTGCTCATGCAGGGCAGCACCATCGCCATCGGCCAGTTTACAGGCTTTATTCTCATGTTGGGCGTGATGATGGTTGCCGCACCCGGAGTTCCCGGCGGAGCCATCATGGCAGCTCTGGGCGTGTTGCAGTCCATCTTGGGCTTCACTGCCGAACAGCAGGCAGTGATGATTGCCCTGTACATCACCATGGACAGCTTTGGCACGGCCTGCAACGTGACCGGTGACGGAGCGATTGCCCTGATCATTGACCGCATCTACGGCAAGAAGAAAACCGTTGCAGAAACTTGAAAGCCAAAACGAGATAATACGTTATAAATCATATCGAAAAGCAGTTCCATTCTGCCGATTTCAAGCATTTACAATGCATTTTTTGAAAAAAAAATAAAAAAATATTTGCATGTCACAAAAATGTATTATCTTTGTAGCGCATAAAGGGAAAATCATTTTTGATTTATCAAAGAGTTTCGGATTAACTATACTGTTGGATAATAGAATGGTTAATCCATTCTTTTTTTATATACCCCAAAAGGCTACCCACGCCAACTCACTAAGTTTTTTTTGATGGTATCAGCGTACAGTTTTTTAACCGCCCTACGGGCGGGAAATTTCATTTAAATTAAATTAAAATTTGATTAATTTCCCGTGCGAAGCACGGTCAAAACAAATGCGTCAGTCACCTAATTCCTAATTCCTCGTTTGGTGCCTTAAAGTGGGGTGTTTTTAGGAGGTTGGAAACATTTCATACATTAATCGTGGGGTTTCATCCAATAGGGGTAAAAACATTTGGTATCAGCGTTTTGCCCGTCATAACTTTGCATCACAAACAAAAATTATTCACTAAAAAACCTACAGTTATGACAAGCAAAATGACAAACAAGGGCAATGCCCAGAACGAGAACAACAACAAGGGTAATCAACTGTGTGTAATCGGTACTGCCAAGATGCGCATCCTCGCAGCAGTCATCATCCTGGCGACCGCCATGCCGGCCATGTCGCAGATATCGTTAGGTGTGAAGGGCGGCATCACGATGGACAAGGGCCGTCTGGGCGGTGACGCCATCGACAGCGACAACCGCATAGGCTACTCCACCGGCCTGGTGCTTGACGTGAACGTTCCCATCGTGGGGCTGGGCGTTGAAACCGGCGTGATGTACACCCATCGCGACCAGCAGATTGTTGACGACAGCGAGACCTATCGTCGCCACTTCATCGACATCCCCGTACATGCCCGCTACCGCATCTCGGTCCCCGGCGTGCAGAAAGTGATTGCGCCTTTTGCCTTCACGGGGCCGTCCTTCTCGATCCTCTTCAAAGATGACAAACCCACCAACAAGGAGAACAGCAAGACGGCCATGTCATGGAATGTGGGCGCCGGAGCCGACGTCTTCAAGCACCTGCGCGTTGCCGCCACCTACAGCATCGGTGTCACCAGAGGGCTGGATTGCGTGGACGCCAACACAGGCTGCCGTTCAAGGAGCAAAGACAACTGCTGGAGTGTGAGCGCAGCCTACATGTTCTGATACTCAACCCTAAAACACTAACCCAAACAACGAAGAAGCGCGGGCTATGTGCCCGCGCTTCTCCTGTCTATCTTATACATTTAATCAGGAAAGGATGATGTCGATGATAGAGTTGATGTCGGCAATGTTCACCTCACCGTCACCGTTCACGTCACCCGACGGGCTTACACGGCCCGTAAGAATCAGGTCAATCACGGCATTGATGTCGGCGATGTTCACCTCACCGTCACCATTCACGTCACCCTTGATGCCAGGCTGGGGACCGGGACCGGGAGTCTCCTCAACGTATGTTGCACCGCAAACGCCATAGGCTTCAACGCCCTCGACTGCGAAGGTAACCTGGGTGGGCATCGTGCCATCCTCGTTAGCCTTGGCGGCGATGCACTTGATACCACTGTGGTGCAGGGGGTTGTTGACATCCAGAGGCACACTGTTACGGATGGCCTCGGCATCGGTAGCGGGAGCGACGTAGCTCCAGAAGATGTGCTCACCGTCGCTGTTAATCTGGGCGACATTGGCAATCTCACCACTGTCCTCAGCACCCTCTTTCTTGATGGGAGAATCATCGATGAGTTCACAGTCGGCGATACGCAGGTTCTCGTTGCCTTCAAGGTCGGCACCAGTCTCCAGGTTCTCAATCTTGTTCAGGGCGATACGGTAAATACCGGGTACGCAGCCATAGGGATCGGTTTGTACCTGCATGTACAGATAACCATTCTCCTCATCGAGGTAGAAGGTCTTGATGATAGCGTCCTTGAACAAGGCGTTGAAGCGCTTGGGCTTACCGGCACCGCCGTCAGGATAGATATCGGCCTTGGTGAAGCGCAGCAGGCACAGGCCATTGAACTTCTTGCTCATCCAGAAGATGCCGTGCTTGTCCTGGGTGAAGCCACCAGTGATGGAGCCCCAGCTGATTTCGTCATTGTAGTAGGGCAGCCACTGGTTCTGCAGCAGGAAGGGCTGCTGGCCGTAGAGACCCGTGGTATCGGCATTCAGCTCATGGATACCCACGTTGCGGTCGCTGATGTAGATCTTGTTCTCTACCGAGTCGATGAACATGGTGAAGGGGTCCTCGCTGGGTGCGTAGCCCACATTATTTAATACGGTCACGCGGTAGAAGATGCCGTTAGTGTTGTTCACATAGAACAACTCACCGTCACCCAGAGGCTGGTTGGGATCCTGATAAGTGAAGTTGTGACCAGCAACTGCGACGTAAACGCGGTTCTTGTAGCTCTGGAGCGTGAAGGCGTGTTCACCAGCGTTGAAGTTGGTGTTCACGATGTTGCCATCCTCGTCCTTGTACATCAGGCTGCCGTCGGTGGTAGCGAAGTACAGTCCGGTGGGACAACCCAGGGTAGCGCCCTCACCCGAGATGGTCGGGTCGGCCACAATGTTGAGATAGCACCACTGGTTGGCACTCTTGAACTTCTCGACCGACGAAGGAGCCACCTTGCAAATGACATCGCCCTGGCTCTCGTTGAAGACACCAGCAGCAAGGGCCGGCGCGTTGACGTTGAGCACGCGCAGCGTCTTGATGGTTGCGGGCACCGAGCCGGGCTCCATGTAGTTCACATTGGCGGGAATCTCCATCTCCTCAAGAGCGGTGCAACCCTCGAAGCAGTTGCGCATCATGTTGGTCGTGGAGGTAGGCAGGGTAACGCTGGTAAGTTGGGTACATCCGGCGCACAGACCCTGCGGAATCTCGTTGCGGCCCTCGCCGATGACAATCGACTGCAATGCCGAACCAGCAAACACGTTCTGGCCGACGGTAACAGTTTCGTCGAGCATGTAGGACACGATATCACTGTAGGCAAATCCGTAGTTGCCGATAGTCTTTAATGCGGGGAGGTCAACGCTCTTGAAAGGAGCATAGGCCAGACCGAAGTTATCGATAGTCGTTACAGTGTTATTGGTGTACTGCTCGGCGGTGATTCCCTCGTGAGCCGAAACAAGCAGGCGGGTACCTGCAGCATTCAGCAGCACGCCGTTGTCGAGTTGGAATGCCTGATTGGCGGCATCGAGGTTGATGTTAGCCAGGGTGGCAATGGGAGCAAAGGCAGCCGTGCCGATGCTGGTCACGCTTGCGGGAATGTTAATGCCCGTAATCTGGGTGCTCGAGAAGGCCTGTGCACCGATTGAAGTCAAGCCAGCGGGCAAGGCCAGCTCGCCCGAGAGTTTGCTGTTCTCAAAGGCACTCTGAGCGATTGAGGTCAAGGCACTGGGGAAGGTGAACGAGGTAAGTGCCGTGTTGTAGAAGGCAGTGATGCCGATG
Source organism: Muribaculaceae bacterium (assembly GCA_017427945.1). Lineage (GTDB taxonomy): Bacteria > Bacteroidota > Bacteroidia > Bacteroidales > Muribaculaceae > Sodaliphilus. The sequence continues at coordinate 87,941 of JAFRRT010000014.1, forward strand.
CTGGTGACGTTGTCACCCATGGTCACGTTAGCCAGGTTGCGGCAGCCGTTGAACACGCTCTGCTCGATGGTGGTCACAGCAACGGGAATGTCAATGCTGGTTAGCGAGGTACAGCTGGCAAAAGCACTGTTACCGATGCTCGACAACTGGTTACCGCTCAGGAAAACCACATTGGCGAGTGCCGTGCAACCCTGGAACGTGGTACCCTGGATGGTCGTGGTGGTACCGCCGATTTCCAGCGTCTTCAGTCCGCCCATGTTGTGGAACGGTTGCTCATTGTTGAGATAAGCGCTCGCATCAACATTGCGGCCCATATAAATGTACTCAATGCTGTTCAATGCCGTGCGGGCCTCGCTCGTGGTACCAAAGGCGGTGACCTTCATCACTACGGGAGTGGCACCGTCGGAGATAATCAAGCGCTTGAGGTTGGGGCAGTTGGCAAACTCCTCACTGATGGGTTTGTTCCAACCGGGCCAGATGGTCACTTCCTCAAGGCTGGTGCAACCATTAAACACACCTGAGCCTACACTGGTTGCCGTTTCAGGAATAGGATTATTCGTGAGCGAGGCACAACCCTTGAAGGTGTTACGGGCAATGGTCACACAGGTGGCGGGAAGCTGAACAGTGGTCACGTCCCTGCAGTCAAGAAAAGAGTTGGCTGCAGTGGCAACAACCGTGTATTCCACGCCCTCATAAGTGAATTTCTCGGGGATGACAATGTCACCGGCATAGAACAAAGTGTCGTAGGGGGTGACGGTTTTGTCGATGGTGTATTTGGCAATGGTTGCCGTACCATCATTCTTGGTCGTGTAGTTGATGCCGTCAACCGTGATGTTTGCCGCATGCACGGCTGCGACAGTCGCTACACATGCCACCGCCATCATGAGGCGGCGCCATGTCATGTGAGTAATAATCTTGTTCATAAGCGATTACTGTTATAATAAATGATAATTTGGTTTGTCTTCACCTTAAAAAGCTCTGCTTAAATCAACCCACAAATTTAAGCAAAAAAAACAGAATTCATTCATCATCAACAATTTTTTTCAAAAAAAGAACCCGCCGCATGTCCATCACGGGTCATGCGGCAGGTTTTAGCAATCAGGTACAAGCGAGATTATTTTTTCTTGCTGTTTACCTTCTTGGCCAGGTCAGCACCAGCTTTGAATTTAACGACCTTCTTTGCGGGGATGGTGATCTTAGCCTTGGTAGCGGGGTTGATGCCCTGGCGTTTGTCCTTCTTTACGATCTGGAAGGTACCGAAGCCGATAAGAGCAACCTTGTCACCCTTCTTGAGAGCGCCTTCTACTGCGCACATACCTGCGTCGAGAGCGGCCTTAGCCTGAACCTTGGTCAGATTGGCTTTTTCAGCAATTGCTTGTACTAATTCAGTCTTGTTCATAGTGTTCGTTTTTTAAAAATAAATTATTGATGTGAATAAAAAAATATTGTTTTGTTGTCGCAAATATAAGTATAACAACGGTTTCAGCAAAAAAAATGAGAAAAAAAATGCTGATTTTCGCAAAAAAACAACGTTTTTTGGCAATTTTAAGGGTAAAACTGCACCAAATAGTGAGTTTTTCGTTACTTTTGTACGCTTATTAATAGGTTACCAATGCAATACAATAACCGTTCATTTTTATCATCCATAGCGCCTGTCACCAAGCACCTGCTCATTATCAACGTGATTATGTGGCTGGCGACTATCGTATTCCTGCGTATCGGTCTCATTGACCTGCAGCATCTGCTTGGACTTCACTTCTGGAAAGGGAGCGATTTTAATCCATTGCAGTTGTTTACCTACATGTTTATTCACGATACCCGCAGTTTTGCCCACATCTTTTTCAACATGTTCTCGTTGTGGATGTTCGGCAGCCTGCTGGAACGGGTAATGGGGTCAAAACGATTCCTGTTCTATTACATCTCCTGCGGCCTTGGTGCCGCCCTGGTGCAGGAACTGGTGTGGCAGTACTCATGGCAGAGCATCCTGTTGAGTCAAGTGACAGGTCCCGCCTCGGCTACCGTTAACGATATCATCAATGCCATCAACAACGGACAAGCGGCATTCACGATGGACGAGTTTTACAACAGTCTGTTGACCGTGGGTGCCTCGGGTGCTGTATTCGGCATCCTGCTGGCTTTTGCGATGATATTTCCCAATATGCCGATGTATCTCTTTTTCATCCCCGTGCCCATCAAGGCAAAGTGGGTGGTCATTGGATACGGCCTTTTGGAACTTTACTTCGGAATTTCGGGCAACCAGCCTGGCGTAGCACATTTTGCGCACCTGGGCGGCATGATTGCCGGCATCATTATTATATTGTACTGGAGAAATAAAGGCACTTTGAGACGCAGCAATGGCTTTTATTGATGACATCAAGCGCAGTTACCTGCAGGGTTCGATGTTGATGAGGCTCATCTACATCAACATCGGCGTGTTTGTACTGCTGCATGTCGTGGTGCTGATTGCCTTCCTGTTTAACATGTCTGGCGACAAGCTGCTGCAATGGATGGAACTGCCCAGCAACCTGCGCCTGTTGCTCACCAAGCCATGGACGCTGGTGACCTACATGTTCACCCACTACAGTCTGCTCCACATCCTGTTCAACATGCTGTGGCTGTACTGGTTGGGACGCATCTTCATGGAGTTCTTCTCGTCCAAGCAGCTCGCAGGCGTCTATCTGTTGGGCGGATTGGGAGGAGCGGTGCTTTATCTGCTGGGCTTCAACCTGCTGCCTCATTTTGCAGGCACTAATATGCATCTGCTCGGAGCATCGGCGTCGGTTATCGCCATCGTCGTTGCGACAGCGGTCTATGTGCCCGACTATAAAATCGGGCTGTTATTCCTGGGCGAGGTGCCACTCAAGTGGATAGCCATCGTCACTGTGGCCATTGCGTTATTCGGACTTGAGGCCGACAACCCCGGCGGCAACATCGCCCACATTGGCGGTGCCATCGTCGGTGCATTGTTCGCATTGAGAATCAAGCAAGGCAAAGACATCACCCGCCCGTTGAATGCGGTAATTGACGCCTTTGTGGGGCTGTTCAACGGCAGGTCCTTTAAGTTGCCCAAGTTCAATAAGCCGTCAAAGGCTACCCGAAAGGCCGAGCCTGCTGCAGCCAAGCCATCCCCCACTCCACCGGGAACGGTGAGCGAGGAAGAACTTGACATCATCCTCGGCAAAATCAAGGTATCAGGCTATGATGCCCTGACCGACGAAGAGAAAGATAAACTGTTCAAAGCATCCCGAAAGCGTACTCCATGAGTCGTTCTCAGGATAAAGAATACCTTTATACCATACTACCGATAAATAAACATTGATATGTCAGAATACCGAAGAAGGAGAAGAAAGAAACGCATCACAGCGATAGAGATTATCGCTGCGGTGATAGGTGTACTATTGATTTTATGCGCCCACGCGGGAGCCATCAATCCTCAAAAGTTTTTCATTGCACCGTTCATGACACTGGCATTTATTCCGATGCTTGTGCTGACGGGGATTGCACTGGCCATCTTCCTGCTATCGCAGCGATGGATTGCCTCGCTGTGTCTCGTGGTGTCGCTGTTGTTCACATTTCCCATCATCAATCGTTACATCCCGCTGAACACCGTGGACAACGCTCCACCCGTACCTGCCGACACCACCTTCCTGCTCAAGGTGATGACATACAATGTGCTGGGCTTCAACTACAACGAGCCCAACCTGAGCGCCAAGCCATCGGCATCAATCAAACTCATCTTGGATGCCAACCCCGATGTGGTTCTCATGCAAGAGGGAGGTGCCGCAGGCATCGACTGGCATGAACTGCCGTCGGTTGCTCCCTATCAGCGGGAACTTGCCGCAAGGTATCCTTACACCTATAGCAGCAATGACGGCCTGAACGTCATGTCGAAATATCCTTTTACGACCCAATCGCTCGGTGAAACTCAACAGGCACGTTCCCCCTTGGGCTATAACCGCGACCAGCGGTCACACCTCGCCCGCGCCTATGACCTGACATTGCCCCGCGGCAAGCAGGTGCGTCTGGTGGACTTCCGCCTGCAATCCTACCACCTGAGCTTTGGCAAAAGCGAGAATGTACGTGTTTCACCCGAGGTGAAGCTATCAGCATGGGAAAGGATGCGCCGCTCGTTTGCCCTGCGTGGCAGCAATGCCGAAGCCCTGAGGGACATTCTTGACAACTCGCCTAAGAACGTCATCATGTGCGGTGACATGAACGATGTGACCACTTCCTACGTCTATCGCACCATTTGTGGTGACGACATGCATGACGCCTGGCATGTTGCAGGTTACGGCTACGCCCACACCTACAACCGCCACGGCCTGCGTTACCGCATCGACCACATCCTGTACCGCGGTGCTATACGTCCCGTTGATGCCGTCAGGATTGAAGGTGGCAGCAGCGACCATTACCCATTGATGGCGACATTTGACACCGACATCAAGTGAACCCGACCAAGCAACTAACTACAATAACTTATATAACAATTAATTGATTCGTGACATGAAGAAAGTTTTATTCACCGTCCTCGCCCTCGCGACCATCGCGCTCGTGAGCTGCGTTGACAAGAAATCAAGTGAGAACAATCCGTTTATGATGGATTACGAAAACGAGTACGGCATTCCGCCGTTTGACAAGATTACCTATGCTGACTATGCACCTGCTGTTGAGGCCGGTATCGAGCAGCAAAACGCCGAGATTGATTCCATCATCAAGAATACGGCTGAACCCAATTTCGAAAACACCATCCTAGCACTGGACAACAGTGGCAGCACTCTGACCAAGGTGTCGGCACTACTGTATGCACTGAGCGAGAGTGACAACACCAAGGAGATGCAGAAGCTCACCGAGACATTGATGCCCAAGTTGACAGCCCAGAGCGACGCTGTATATATGAATGACAGCCTGTTTGCCAAAGTAAAGGCCGCCTATGACAACGCCGACAAGCTGGGCATGGATCCCATCCAGAAGCGTCTCACCGAGAAGTATTACAAGAGGTTCGTTCGTAACGGAGCGCTCTTGACTGCGGCTCAGAAAGACTCCCTGAAGGAGATCAACCGCAAACTTGGCGACTTCAACCTCAAATTCGGCAACAACATCCAGCATGATTTGAGCGAGTGCATTTTCTATGTGGACAACGAGAAGGAACTCGCTGGTCTTCCCCAGACCATCATCGACAACGCCGCCAAGCTTGCTGCCGACAAAGGCAAGAAGGGCCAGTGGGCATTCAACGCCATCGCAGCAACCCGCCTTCCCGTGCTGACTTATGCCGACAGCCGCGACCTGCGCCGCAAGATGTACGAGACCTACACCTCTACCGCCAGCCACGGTGATGAGTTCGACAACAGCGAGAACATCCGCAACATCCTCGCCCTGCGTCAGCAGAAGGCCAACCTGCTCGGCTTCAACACCTTTGCCGACTATGCCACCGACCCCTACATGGCTAAGACTCCCAAGGCTGCCGAGGATCTACTCATGTCACTCTGGCGTCCCGCTATCAAGAAGGTGGACGAAGAGGTTGCCGACATGCAGGCTTATGCCGCTGCCCACGGCGACACCGCCAAGATTGAGGCTTGCGACTATTACTACTATGCCGAGAAGGTGAAGAAGGAGAAATTCAACTTCAGCGAGGACGATGTGCGTCCCTATTTCGCTCTCGACAGCGTAGTGAAGAATGGTATCTTCTTTGCTGCCAATAAGCTTTACGGCCTCACCTTCGAGGAGATGCCCGATGCTCCCAAGTACAACCCCGAGGTTAAGGTCTATGACGTGAAGGATGCCGATGGCAAGCACCTCGCCGTGTTCATGACCGACTATCTCCCCCGTCCCGTCAAGAGCCCCGGTGCATGGATGAATGCTATGCAGGAGGCCTACAACTATGGCGGTCAGGACATCCGTCCCATTATTTATAACGTTGGTAATATGGCAATGCCTTCGGGAGACACTCCCTCACTGCTCACCTGGGACGACGTGCAGACAGTCTTCCACGAGTTTGGACACGCCCTCCATGGCATGCTGACCCGCGTACAGTATCGCGGCCTGGCCGGTACCAATACCGACCGCGACCTGGTAGAGATGCCCTCACAGATCAACGAGCACTGGGCATTCGAGCCTGAGGTACTGAAGAACTATGCCCGTCACTACAAGACCGGTGAAGTAATTCCTGACAGCCTCGTGAAGAAACTCAACGAGAGCGCACAGTTCAACATGGGCTTCATGACCACCGAGCTGGTGGGTGCTGCCCTCTTGGATATGTACTGGCACAAGAAGGCTTGGACTGCCGAGGAGGCAAAGAACATCGACGTTAAGGCCTTTGAGCAGGATGTGAAGAACCAGCTCAACATGCCCGCCCTTGTAGAGTTCCGCTATCGCAGCCCCTATTTCAAGCATGTCTTCGCCAGTGACGAGTATGCTTGCGGTTATTACACCTACCTGTGGGCTCAGGTGCTCGAGGCCGACGGTTACCTGCCTTTCGAGAAAGCCGGCTGCTTTGACAAGGCAACCGCCGACAGGTATCGCGCTTTGCTCGAGGCTGGTGACACCGAGGATCCCATGGTGCTCTACAAGAAGTTCCGTGGTCAGGAGCCTACAGCCGACGCCCTGCTGCGCAACCGTGGTCTGAAGTAATCAGCCTTTCAAGAAGGGACGCGACAACTTGCGTTCCTCATTCCCAATAACGAAACAGGGCCTTGCCGCAGTCTCGGCAAGGTCCTTGTTTTCATGACTGATGGAAAGCAACGTGGACTGCTGAAGGACTGCATTTTCAAGGTCATGTTTTAGGGAAAAACTGAATTCTTTAGGTTTATAGTCAAGAAAAACGAGGAATTCTGTGTAAATTTGCAGCGTAAAAAAAGGAATGTCATGAAGAAGCTCGTAATATTTGACCTTGACGGCACCCTGCTCAATACCATCGAAGATTTGGGCCAAGCCGCAAACTACGCACTGCAGCGCAACGGCTATGCAACACACAGCATGGCAAGTTACCCTTACTTTGTGGGCAACGGCGTGCGCCGCCTGATGACGCGTGTGCTCCCCGAGGACGCTCGCGACGACGAGACAGTGGACAAGGTGCTGGGCGACTTCATCGCTTACTATGACGAGCACTGCACCGACTACACAAAGCCCTATAACGGGATGCCCGAGCTGCTGCAGGACCTGCACTTCATGGGTGTTGGGATGGCTGTCGCGAGCAACAAGTATCAGGCAGCTGTCACCAAAATCATTACCCACTACTTTGCTGATATCCCGTTCATCGCCATCGAAGGACATCGCGAAGGCGTAAACGTCAAGCCCGACCCGAGTGTCGTGTTCTCTATCCTGTCGAAGGCAAAGTGCCTGAAGGCCGACACGCTCTACGTGGGTGACAGCGGCATTGACATGGAGACCGCCCGCCGTGCATGCATCGATTCTGTGGGTGTGACATGGGGATTCCGCAGCAAGAAGGAACTCGTCGAGTGCCATGCCGACGTCATCGTGAACAATCCCACCGACATTGTCGACATTGTCGAGAAAGGCATCCAAATCTCGTAAAACAACCATACCCTAATGCATCACAATCATGAACTGGTTCACTGAATTATGGATAGGAAACGGAGTAGCTCACACCCTGCTCATCTATGCACTGGTCATTGCAATCGGTGTCATCTTGGGCAAAGTGAAGATCTTCGGTGTCTCACTGGGAGTTACCTTCGTTTTGTTTTGCGGCATCCTTTTTGGACACCTTGGGTTCTCGGTTGACGCTCCTACGCTGAGGTTCATCCAGGAATTCGGACTTATCCTGTTCATTTTCTCCATCGGATTGCAAGTGGGTCCCAGCTTTTTCTCCTCGTTCAAGCGCGAGGGCATCCAGCTTAACGGCATCGCCATGCTCATTGTAGCGCTGAACGTGGTAGTCGCCTTCAGCATCTACTTTATTGTGGGCAACATCTCCATCACCGACCTTGTGGGCGTAATGAGTGGTGCCGTGACCAATACGCCTGGACTTGGTGCAGCCCAGCAGGCCATCATCGAGACCGTGGGCGACGGCAGCGGCACAATCAACGAATCGATGTCACTGGGATATGCCGCAGCCTACCCCTTAGGCGTCGTCGGCATCATTCTGTCGATGGTGTTGCTGAAAGCATTCTTCAAAATCAATGTTGCCAAAGAGGCTGAGGCCATCGAGCGTGAAAAGGAAGACAGTCAGCTGAAGCCCCACGTGATTACCTATCAGGTAACCAACAAACTCATCTACGACATTCCTGTGACGAGACTTCATGCCATCATCGACCACAACTTTACCATTTCACGCCTCAAGCGCGCCGACGGCACTGTCGAGATACCGCAGGGCGAGACCGTTATCCGCAAGGATGACGTGCTTCGCATCGTCATGAGTGCCCACGACCAGGACATCTTTGATGCCATCATCGGTCCGCATGTTGACTTTGATTGGCAAATGGAAACCGAGCCCAAAGGCATCGTGAGCAAACGCATCGTCATCACCCAAAACGAGCTAAACGGGCGCAAAATCGGCTCCATCAGATTGCATGAGGGCTATAAAGTCAACGTCACGCGCGTGTACCGCGCCGGCGTGGAACTGCTTGCCAGCCCTAACCTCGCGCTGCAATTAGGTGACCGCCTCACCGTTGTGGGACGCGAGGAAGATCTGGACCGCCTGGGCAAGCGCATGGGTAATTCCTACAAGCGGTTGGATCATCCCAACCTGTTCACCATGTTCCTCGGCATTTTCTTGGGTATCCTTGTGGGGTCCATCCCCATCTCGCTGCCAGGAATGTCAATTCCCATGAAACTGGGTCTTGCAGGAGGTCCCCTCATCGTCGCCATTCTCATCGGCCGCTATGGCTATAAGCTGAAGCTTGTCACTTATACCACCACAGCCACCGGCCTAATGCTGCGTGAGCTGGGATTGTGTCTGTTCCTGGCATCGGTGGGCATTGCCGCCGGTGGACGCTTTGTCGAGACCATCCTAAGTGCCAATGGCGCCATGTGGGTGCTGTACGGTTTCCTCATCACCATTATTCCGCTGCTCATCGCAGTAGTGGTGGCTCGCGGCAAACTGCACCTGAACTACTGCACCATCATGGGCCTTGTTGCCGGAGCGACGACCGACCCGCCTGCGCTGGGCTATGCCAATACCACCTCGGGCAACGACGCGCCGTCGGTCGCTTACGCCACCGTTTACCCGTTGACAATGTTTATGCGCGTCCTTATCGCCGAACTCATCATCATCCTTGCAGTTACTTAAGACATCAGACAACCACTATATGATTACAGCATCATCACCCTGTTTGCATAGCGACAGGGTGATTTTTCGTCTTGATTGCTTGGTGTTTCTTGAAATAATTTGTAATTTCGCAAGTTAAAGTCAAACCAAACAAGAAATCAAATATTCCATTATGAAAGGTATTGTACTAGCAGGCGGCTCCGGAACGCGCCTTTATCCAGTGACCAAGGGCATCTCCAAGCAGTTGATTCCCATCTATGACAAGCCCATGGTATATTATCCCATCTCGGTGCTGATGCTTGCCGGCATCCGCGAGATTTTGGTCATCTCCACCCCTCAGGACCTGCCTATGTTCCGCAGACTGCTGGGTAGCGGAGAGGAACTCGGTGTGCGCTTTGAGTATGCCGAACAGCCCCGTCCCGAGGGCCTTGCTCAGGCTTTCATCATCGGTGAGGAGTTCGTTGGCGACGACAGTGTTTGCCTGGTGCTCGGCGACAACATCTTCTACGGCCAAAGTTTTACCAGCATGCTCATGGATGCGGTTGAACGCACTGAGAAAGAAAAGGTCGCTACCCTATGGGCTTATGCCGTTAAAGACCCGCAACGTTTCGGCGTAGTGGCATTTGACGAGCACGGCAAGGCTACAAGCCTCGAAGAGAAGCCCGAGAATCCCAAAAGCAACTATGCCGTTACGGGCCTGTATTTCTACCCAAACGAAGTGGTAGAGATTGCCAAGCACATCAAACCCAGTGCACGTGGTGAACTGGAAATCACTACCGTCAACCAGGAGTTTCTGGCGATGGACCGCGTGCACGTGCAGACGTTGGGCCGTGGCTTTGCTTGGCTTGACACCGGCACGAGCGATTCGATGGCCGATGCCACCAACTTCATCGGTACCATCGTCAATATGCAAGGCGTACAGGTAGCAGCGCTGGAGGAAATTTCATTCCGCAAGGGCTGGATTACCGCCGAACAACTGCTGGCCCTTGCCGAGCCGATGAAGAAGAACCACTACGGACAATACCTCATCAAACTTGCCCAAAATGGAATCTAAGGACAGACAAGTTCCCCACTTGATAGAGTTGCCTAAGATAAACGACCCGCGCGGCAACCTCACGTTCATCGAGAGCGGCCAGCATGTGCCGTTTGAGGTGAAGCGCAACTATTGGATTTATGATGTGCCGAGCGGCATGTGGCGTGACGGCCACGCGTTCAAGACGCAGGAGGAATTCATCGTGGCGTTGAGCGGCAGCTTTGACGTTGTGGTCAATGACGGCAACGGCGAACAGGTATTCCACCTGTCCCGCCCGCAAATAGGTCTTTATGTCCCAAAGATGACGTGGCGCCACATCGACAACTTTTCCACCAACTCGGTGGCACTGGTATTGGCCAACACCGCCTATGATGCAGCAGACTATATCGAGGTCTTTGACGAATACATGACACTGAAAAAACAAGACAATGGAAAAGACTGACAAAAACCTGGCGCACCGCACAGCATGCCTGAACGACTGCCGCATCATCTCACTGAACAGGCATCACCACAGCAACGGCAACCTCACGTCGGTGAATAACGGCGTCGAGGTACCGTTTGACATCAAGCGCACGTTCTTTATCTATGACGTGCCTGGAGGCGCCGAACGTGGCGGCCACAGCCATTACACCAGCCAGCAGTTCATCATCGCCATCAGCGGCAGTTTTGACGTGACCATTGACGATGGCAATGACCAATTCACCTACACCCTCAACCGTCCCTATCAAGGTCTGCTGGTCGTTCCTGGCATCTGGAACCGGCTGCACAACTTTTCGTCGGGGTCTGTGTGTCTGGTACTCAACTCCCACCATTTTGACGAGGGAGACTACGTGAGGGATTATGACCAATTCGTGGCTCTGAAGCGGGAATCCGCCGAATAAATCAATAAAATCGCAAGCGACAATGAAACAATACCCGTTCCTTGACCTGGCACGCTACAACGCACCCTACATCGACGAGCTCAAAGCCGCCGCATGTGAGGTGATAGAGAGCGGACGTTACCTGCACGGCCCACAGACCGAGTTGCTCGAGCAGGAAATCGCCGAATTGTGCCATGTGCGGCACTGCATAGGCGTAAGCAATGGCCTGGACGCGCTGCGGCTCATCCTGCGTGCATATATGGAGCTGGGTACCCTGCATGAGGGAGACGAGGTCATTGTGCCCGCCAACACCTATGTCGCCAGTGTACTGGCCATCAGTCATAACGGCCTGGTGCCCGTGTTGTGCGAGCCGCGCGAGGACACGATGAACCTGGATTCCCGACTCATCGAGAAGCACATCACACCCCGCACCCGCGCCATCATGCCGGTGCACCTGTACGGCACTCCCTGCTGGGACGCCACCCTGATGCAGACAGCACGGGAGCATGATCTGCTCATCATCGAGGACAATGCCCAAGCCATTGGCGCTGCCAGTGACATCGCCGGACTGAGCGGTACCTTCATCACTGGCGGACTGGGTGACGCTGCAGGCAACAGTTTCTACCCCACCAAGAATCTGGGAGCCTTGGGCGACAGCGGTGCCGTCACCACCAATGATGATGACCTGGCCGGTGCCGTTAAGGCTCTTGCCAACTATGGCTCAGACCGTCGTTACCACAACATCTATCAAGGTTATAACTGCCGTCTTGATGAAATTCAGGCCGCGCTGCTGCGGGTGAAGCTGCGCCATCTGCAAACCGAGAACGAGACACGTGCCGCCATTGCGCGCACCTATAGCCATTGCATAGACAATCCTCATGTGAAGACACCCGTCATCTTTGAGGGTATGGGGCAAATCTGGCACCAGTATGTGGTACGCGTTGATGACCGTGAGGCATTCCGCGCCCATCTTACTGCCAATGGCGTGGGCAGCGACATCCACTACGCCACCCCGCCCCACAGGCAGCCTTGTTACCAGATGATGGCCGGCAACGAGTACCCCATCACCGAACAGCTTGCCGCCGAAGTTGTTTCTCTGCCCATCGCACCGCCCATAACAACTGATGATGCCCGCGCCATTGCAGACATCATCAATCAGTTCTAAATTCTTTTCAGGATAATTCTGTCCGAGTTATCACCTCAACAATTCCCATGACCTGCGCTGGGCCTTCTTGAGGCTGGCAGGATTATGGACGTCGATGCCGTACTTCTCGGCTGGCGGAATCACCACCTCGGTTCCCGGTTTCACGTTGTTCGGGTCTGAAATAATGGCCTTGTTCTCCTCGTAGATATATACCCAGAACCACTGGCTGCCGTAGTACTTGTCGGCAAGGGTGGTCAAGACAACCTTTGGTGTGATGATATCGGTCACTACCTTAGATTCCGCAGCCTTGGCGGGTTTCGAGGGCTCGGCAGCTTTGGCAGGCTCAGGTTTTTCAGCTTCTTTCTTAACTTCAGCGACCTCGACCGTTTCCACAGCTCCAGCAGCCACGCTGTCTGAATCAGTGACGGCAAGTTCTTGCTGCACGGGTTCCTCAGTTTTACCGCTTGGACGGCTCAACAACCAGATAAGCGACCCCACGGCAAGCACGGCGAGCGCGGCCCAAATCCAACGCTTGTCGGTCTTACGGGAGGCACGTTCTATCTGCTCGGGCGAGGGTTTATAGGCATTGCGGGGTTCGGGGCGATAGAAATGCTTATCAACGTAGGCCTCCTCTTTCTCTTCCTGCTTGGGCACAGGACGGCTAGGTCCGTCAATGGGACGGCCAATCAACATCGGCTTGCGCTTCAGCTCCTCGAGTCTGGCCTTACGATCATCATCAGGCTCTGCGGCCTTCACGGTGGCATCTGCATCGACGTTAGAAGTCTCGTTGACAGGTTTTGCTGGGGCGGGCTGCTCGGCTTCAGGCTCCTTGGGTGTCTCCACCTTGACTGCTGCCGGCGCTATGGCATCGAACGGGACATAGAAACCATCGGGCTCGGGCGACGGTGCAGGCTCGGACAACTCCGGCACGTCGAAGGGTATATCGTCATCGACAGGCACTGCGGTGCTCACCTTATGCTCCTCGGTCTTTACCGCTTTCTCTTTCTTTTCAACGGCTTTAGCGGGTTCCTTGGGTGCTACAACCGTCTCTTCGGCATCGGCAGTTTGCGGCAGTACCGACGGATGCTGCTCGTCAATCTCAGCTAGCTTCTCATCGGTCAGGGCATCATCCAGGATAACCGTGTCGAAATGGGCAAAGGGCTGATTTACCGCCTCGGCAAGCGACTTGTCGGGCGTGAATGAGACTCTGCTGTATCCGCCAAGTGACGAGTCCTCATCAGATTTATTCTTTGCTGCCTTACGGCCCTTGACCTGCGTCAACTTGAAAGTGCCCACGCCATTGACCTTTACCGACTCGCCATTGATGAGGGCCTGAGATATGGTGGAGAAGAGCTCACGCAAGAAAAGCTCACATACACGCTTAGAGGTCGAGGACGCCTCGGCCATCAAATCGACAAGTTCTACAAATGTAACCTTTTTGTCCATGTCCTACATCATTTGAGTTTTGACTTGAGCACATTACTCATCTTGAAACCCAACACAACCTTGGGCGGAACCAGCATCCGTTTTCCGGTACGGGGATGAACCATCACGCGCTCGTTGCGTTTCTTGGGCTCAAACGTGCCAAAACTGGGCACATACACACTGTCCATATCGCCGCATCGGGTACGCAACACACCGGCAAACGCTTCAAGCAGTTTGCTCACGTCTTTTTGCGTTCTGCCAAGATTGGCAGCTACCGTTTCCACCAGTTTCTTGTTTTCCATTTGGTTATCTCATGAGAATTAATCTGCAAAATTAACGATTATTTTTGTCATTCAGCATTTTTCTCCTACTTTTGTCATTGATAAAAACCTATAATCACCAACATTTACTGAGAAAATGAGAAAAATCGTTATTCTGGACGGATATGCAGGCAATCCCGGAGACCTGTCGTGGGAACCGATGCGGGCACTCGCCCCTTGTGATATTTATGACTTTGGTACCGCCGACACTGTGGTCGAGCGCTGTCGCGGGGCCGAGATGGTTTTGACCAACAAAGTCCCCATCGATGCCGAAGCCATCGCCCAACTGCCCGACTTAAAGTATATCGGCGTGATGGCGACGGGGTTCAACGTCGTTGATGTCGCCGAAGCCACTCGCCGCGGCATCGTGGTGACCAATGTGCCTGCCTATAGCACCGACAGTGTGGCACAATTGACCATCGCCCACCTGCTGAACATCTGCTGGCAGCCCCAGCACTACACCGACGAGGCCCGTGACCTGAAGTGGACCAACTGTGGCAGTTACGCCTATTTCAATACCCCGCTCATTGAGTTGGCTGGAAAGCAGATGGGTGTAGTAGGAATGGGAAACATCGGTAGCGCCGTGGCTCGCATTGCCCTGGCGATGAACATGCGCGTGATGGCATTCACGAGCAAGAGTCCCGATCAATTGCCCGAGGGCGTTGCCAAAGCCGATGACCTGGAGCACCTGCTGCGCACCAGCGACGTGCTTACCCTGCACTGCCCGCTCAACGCCGAAACCACTGGCATGATCACTGCCGAGCGCCTGGCAATGATGAAAAAGGGTTCCATCGTGCTCAATATGGCCCGTGGTGCGCTCATTGTCGAGCAAGCTCTGGCCGATGCACTAAACAGCGGACACCTATTTGCTGCAGCCGTAGACTGCACCAGCGTTGAGCCTCCTGCTGCCGACCATCCGCTGCTCACCGCCCGCAACTGTTACCTCACGCCACACATCGGCTGGACCAGCTATGAGGCTCGAGAGCGCTTGATGGATGTCATCACACGCAATGTGGCTGCCTATCTCGAGGGTAACCCTGTCAATGTAGTTAATTAGGCATTAATTGAAGTGAGATGAACAACAATTTCAAAGATATCAGTGAGGCCCTCGCTTGGGCCGAGGGCACGCATTGCGCCATCACCGTGTGCGACCTGGAAGGGAAAGTGATTTTCATGAACGAGCGCTCGCGTGCGACCTTCGATAAAGAAGGCCACACCATGCTGGGACAAAATCTCATGCCCTGCCACAACGAGCGTTCACAGGCGAAAATCCGCGAGATGATTGCCACCGACACCGTTAACTGCTATACCATCGACAAGCAGGGCGTGAAAAAGATGATTTACCAGACCCCATGGCGCGACAGCAACGGCAAGGTCTGCGGCATGGTGGAAATCTCGATGGTCATTCCCGCCGAGATGCCCCACTACGTGCGCTGAAAATTCACTGGCGGCAGCATCGTCCCAATCCAGTAAACGATTTTTCTTGAGAATCAAATAATTTGCATTACCTTTGTAGGCGGAAATCAACATTTTACACCATTAGGTATGAAAACACTTAAAAGAATCACAATCGCCATTGACGGACATTCGTCAACGGGCAAAAGCACAATGGCCAAAGCTCTGGCTCGTCGCATCGGTTACGCCTATGTGGACACGGGTGCCATGTACAGGGCAGTGACACTGTTCGCCCTGCGCAACGGCCTCATCAAACGCGGCAAGGTGGACGAGAAGGCGCTCAAGGAGCACTTGAAACGCGGCGACATCGCCATCACCTTCCGTCCCACCAAGGACGGCAAGAGTGTGACGGTGCTCAACGGCAAGAACGTGGAGCGTTACATCCGTTCGATGCGCGTGAGCAACGTGGTGAGCATCATCGCTGCCATTGGCTTTGTGCGCAAGGCGATGGTCAAGCAGCAGCAGGCCATGGGCAAGGATAAGGGCGTTGTCATGGACGGCCGCGACATCGGCACCGTGGTGTTCCCCGATGCCGAGATGAAGGTGTTTGCTACGGCAAGCGCCGAGGTGCGCGCCCAGCGCCGCTTCGACGAATTGCGCTCTAAGGGCGACATGACATCCACGTTTGAGGAAGTGCTTGCCAACGTGACCGAGCGCGACCGCATCGACAGCACGCGCAAGGAGAGCCCCCTGCGTCAAGCCGAAGACGCCGTGGTGCTCGACAACTCCCACATGACGCTAGAGCAGCAGGACGAGTGGCTGTACAAACTCTATCTCAAAAGGGCAAAAGCCTAAATAGTTAACAGTTAATAGAGAATAGTTAATAGTTGGTTATCAGCGTTTTGCGATAGTCACTAAAAACTAAGGACTATAAACTAAAAGCATGACCATCGAGATTGACAATGGGTCGGGTTTCTGCTTTGGGGTGACGACAGCCATCCGCAAAGCCGAGGAGGAGCTCAACAAGAGCGGGCACCTCTACTGCCTGGGCGACATTGTGCACAATACCGCCGAGGTGGACCGCCTTGCAAAGCAAGGGCTTGAAACCATCACCCATGAGCAACTCGAACAGCTGCATGACGTGAAAGTGCTGCTGCGCGCGCACGGCGAGCCACCCGAGACTTATGAGACCGCCCGCCGCAACCGCATCGAGATTATCGACGCCACCTGCCCTGTGGTGCTCAAGCTGCAGCAACGCATCAACACCACCTTTAATAACGGGGAAAGCACCCCTGACCCGCAAATCGTCATCTACGGCAAGCGGGGCCATGCCGAAGTGTTAGGACTGGTAGGGCAAACCCAAGGGCGCGCCACCGTCATCGAGAACATCGGCGAGATTGATAAAATCGACTACAGCCGCGACATATACCTCTACTCCCAAACCACCAAGAGCGTGCAGGAGTTCAAACGCATCGTGCAGGAAATAAAACGTCGCGTCGAGCCGGGAGTCACCTTTCGCAGCTTCGACACCATCTGCCGCTCAGTAGCCAACCGCATCCCGCAGATCCGTGAATTTGCACGTCGGCACGAGCTCATTCTGTTTGTGAGCGGCACCAAGAGCAGCAACGGGCGCATCCTGTTCGCCGAATGTCTCGACGCCAATCCCGACTCTCACCTTGTGAGTAGCGAGAACGACATCGATGCAGCATGGCTCATCGGTAAGGAGCGCATCGGCATCTGCGGAGCAACCAGCACACCGCTGTGGCTCATGCAACAAGTGAGTGAAGCCGTTAAAAAATTAGGAGTCAACAATTAGAAATCAGGACATAAATCATATATGACCAAAAAGAACCTCATTATCACGATTATTCTGCTGACCATCATCGACCTGGTGGCAGCAGGATGGTACATGTCAAGACGCATCGAGGCGGGTGACAAAAGCCAGGACATTTTCAGCCTGCGTGACTCTACCGACGTCGTTGTTGAAGCCGACACCCTCACCAGCGTGTCACAGGGTGACGAGTTTGACGACCTGCAGACCACTAGCTACTACTTTATCGCCAACACGCCATCTATCGCCGGTGACAAGAATACCTGTTATACCAGCATCAAGCACGTGAAGGTGCGCTGGCCGCTCTCGATCAACGGCAATGAAGAGTTAGACGAACTCAACAAGGAACTGACCTCGAAGGCCTTTGGTAACAGTCACTCACGCATGAAGGATGCCCGTTACCTCTTCCTCAACACACCCACATTCAACAAGCCCATCGGCGATGACTACCACTCGCTGGTCAAGGCGCCCGCCATCCATCCCGTGTATGGCAACGTCACCCAAGTGATGGTCTATCCTTACATGACCTCGCAGCGCCTTCTTGTCATGGAGGTTGACAAGAACGAGTACAACGGCAGCAGCACCGTGGAATCGTCCTCGTTTGTTCACTATGACCGCTTCAGGCAGCGCGTACTCTCCCGCATCGACATTCTTGCTGCCGATGCCGGCAAAGAGACCAAACTGCTCAAACTCATCAATAATAAAATCGACAATCTCAACGGTGGTCGTTCCAGCAACAAGTTGCAGCACGCCCTGAACGTGCCCGCCGAAATCTGCTGCAGCGACAAGGGCATCATGTTCCACTTCAGGCACGGCAGCATCTCGAACGAAGCCACCAGAGTACTCATCGATTACGACAAGCTCGAGCCTTTCTTCACCGAGGACTTCAAACAGTTGCAGGAGATTAATGACGATTACAGCCTCTTTAACGAGAAAATCAAGCCCGAGCCCGTCAATTCGACCCGCCAGCCACAAGCATTATACCAGCAGCCCGCTGTGAAGAAGGCTGACGCGAATAAGACTGCGGTGAAAAAGAGCAGTTCTGGCAAGAGCTATCAGCAACAGCAGTTCAAGCCAAAACGAACCAAGAAGAGGCATTATAACGGGGCAAAGCGTAGATCTGGACGTTACGGTTACACTGGGAAGCGGCGTTCGAGCCGTCGCCAACGGTAAGTCCGCGGGCCTCAAGCGCATCACGCATCGTTGAAAGGGCAATTTCCTCGGTATTGTTGTCCTTGCTCAGGTGGCACAGGAACACGTTGTGCAACCCTTCATGGTAATGTTCGGCAACGAATTGTGCCGCCACGGCATTGTCCAGATGGCCTTTTTCGCTGATTACACGGTCCTTGAGCATCTGCGGGTAGTTGCCGTGCTTTAGCATCTCCAAATCATAGTTGCACTCTATCATCAGGTAGTTGGCACGACTCATGTAGTCGGCGGCCCGCCCGGTGATGACACCCGTGTCGGTAGCTACAACAAAGCGCTCACCCTCATACTCGATGCTGAAGCCTACGCTTTTCACATCGTGGCTCGTCTCAAAGGCCGTAATTTCCATATCCAGTATGCGGAACGGAATTTCCTTGAAAATAGGGACATGATGGTCCTGAATGCGGCTGGAGATGCGGCAACGCTGCACCATCTGGCTCATCACGCCCATAGTGCAATAGACACTGCACTTGCACTGGCTCACTGCCGGGTACAGGCAGCGCATGTGGTCCTGGTGGGCATGGGTGAGCAAGATGCCCTTGACCATGTCGCGTGATACGCCGTTTTTCTCCAGTTCGGCAAACGCCTCGTTGAGGTTGAGGACGTCCTCGGCACTTTTCTTGCGCTTGCGGTTGCTCTTGGGAGGAGGCTTGATGCCGGCGTCGATGAGGATACCGCCTCGCGGAGTACCCAAGTAGGCACAGTTGCCGCTGCTGCCGCTGCCAAAACTCATAAAGCACAGTCCCTTCCCTACTCCAGTGTAAGTGGGAGCGAAGGGCAGTTCGCCCATCGTCATCTCGGCAGGGGGCGTGTCGTTGCCGTCCACGTCAAAGTCGATTTTGAGCGGGCGGCCCGTATTGAGGTATCCTTTGTATTTGTGTCCTGGCATAGCGGTGTGTGTTTATCAGTGGAACAAAAGGAAAATGGTGGGAATCTTGTGGTAGTCATACCGCGCCTGCTTCCACTCGGCCAGCGGTCGGGTGACGATGCTCTGATTCTCTCCTGTGATGTCGCTCGCCACGCACAGGCGCAGGTTGCCCGGCAGATGCTGAGCAAGGTCGGCAATGAGCTGGTTGTTGCGGTAAGGCGCCTCGATGAAAATCTGCGTCTGCTGCTCGCGCTCGATGCGGCGTGTCATCTCCTTGAGGCGCGCCTGACGGGCCTGGCTGTCAACAGGCAAATAGCCTTCGAAGGCAAAACGCTGACCGTTAAAGCCCGATGCCATCAGGCTCATCAGGATGCTTGATGGTCCCACCAGCGGGAAAACCTTATAGCCCCTGCGCTGGGCAATGGCTACCAGGTCGGCACCCGGGTCGGCGACGGCAGGACAACCTGCATCGCTCAAAACGCCCACGGCCTCGCCTCGTGCAAGCGGTTCCAGCATCTGCTCGAGGGCGGCGATATCCTTTAGGTCGGTGTGCTCGTTAAGTTCGTGGAAGGTAAGGCTGTCGATGTCAATATCGCGGTCACATTTCTTGAGAAAGCGACGCGCCGAGCGCAGACTCTCAACCACAAAATAGCGCACCTGACGCACGATTTCAATATTGTGCGCAGGCAAAACCCGCTCCAGCGAGCTGTCGCTTAACTGTGTGGGAATCAGGTATAATCCGGCCTCCAACGGCATTAGTCAATATTCCGTTTAAAAAGTTAAGTGCAAATTTACTACTTTTTTTTCAATGGCACCACCTTTTGCTGCACTTCTTATTTTCGGCATGAAGAGTCATCACAAAAATATTTTTCATCTTGTTTTGTGTTCGACTTGCACAAATTATTAGTAATTTTGTGGTTAGAAATTATCCTGAATTTGAATGATTGAACGGCACATTATCATCGAGAACGTGGACCCTGTGACTTTCTACGGGGTGAACAACAGCAACATACAACTCATTCGCAACCTGTTTCCCAAACTGCGCATGGCAGCGAGGGGCAGCGTCATTACGGTCATCGGCGACGACAGCGAGACGGCCGAGTTTGAGGAGAAGATTCACTCACTCGCCGACTACTGCGCTGAGTACAACACACTACCCGAAGATGTCATCATCGACACCATCAAGGGCACGCCACCCAAACAGCTTAAGATGGACGACGTCATCGTCTATGGCGTGAACGGCAAGCCCATCAGCGGCCGCACGCCCAACCAGCAGCTGCTGGTGAAGAAGTTTGCCGAGAATGACTTGACGTTTGCCCTTGGCCCTGCCGGCACGGGAAAAACCTATCTGGCGGTGGCGCTTGCCGTGCGTTCGCTCAAGAACCGCGAAGCCCGCAAAATCATCTTGTCGCGTCCCGCTGTCGAGGCAGGCGAGAAACTGGGTTTCCTTCCCGGCGACATGAGAGACAAGATTGACCCATACCTGCAGCCGCTCTATGACGCGCTCGAGGACATGATACCGCAGGCCAAGCTCAAGGAATACATGGAAAACAACGTCATCCAGATTGCGCCGTTGGCGTTCATGCGCGGCCGCACCCTGAACGACGCCATTATCGTGCTCGATGAGGCACAAAACACGACAACCCACCAAATCAAGATGTTCCTGACTCGCCTGGGTATGGGCTCCAAGATGATTGTCACCGGCGACACCACCCAGATCGACCTGCCGCGTGCCACGACTTCGGGCCTGATTCACGCGCTGCGCGTGCTGGAAGGCGTGCGGGGCATCGGCAAGGTGGAGTTTGAGAAGAAGGACATCGTGCGCCACCAACTGGTGCAGCGCATCGTCGAAGCCTATGAGCGCTTCCATGAGGAAGAGAAACTCTTCGCACAAACCAATACCAACAACAAGGAGGAGCAGGCATGAGCGACGATGGCGGAGCACGGGTCGAGCAGGTGACGCCCTACGGCGAGGGTGCCAAGACCGAGCAGGTCAGGCAAATGTTTGACGCCATCGCTCCCGCCTACGACTTCATGAACCGCGCGATGACCATGGGCATCGACATCTGGTGGCGACGGCTTGCGGTCAAGCGCCTGAAGCCGTTGAAACCATCACAAATCCTGGATGTGGCGACAGGCACTGGCGACTTCGCCATCCAGTTGAACAGTTCTTTACATCCGCAACACATCACGGGCATCGACCTGTCGCAGGGGATGCTTGACGAGGCACGCCGCAAAGTCAAGGAAAAGAATCTGGAAAATGCCATCTCTTTTGAGCAGGGCGACTGCATGGCGTTGCCAATGGCCGACAAGAGCTTTGACGCAGTGACGGTAGCCTTCGGGGTGCGTAACTTCGAGCATCTGCAGCAGGGCTATCAGGAAATGGCGCGTGTGCTGCGCCCCGGCGGCATGCTGTGTGTGCTGGAACTGTCAACTCCAACCAACAGGCTCATACGCTGGTTTTACGACATCTACACCCTGCACATCATCCCCTGGCTGGGCTCACTCAAGAGCGGCGAGAAGAGCGCTTACCGCTACCTGCCGCAGAGCATCGCCGCCGTGCCGCAAGGAGACGACATGCTGCAACTGATGCGCAACGCGGGACTGAAAAACACCACCTTCAGGCGCCTCACTCTGGGCGTCTGCACCATCTATACAGCATTGAAATAGTTAGGAGTTAGGAGTTAGAAGTTAGGTGCCTGACTAAAAATCACTGGGGAGAAGCCCAGAAACGGGAAGCATCGGTCGTAATACAGTGTTCGCGCTCCTTATATCCGAACGGGGTAAATCCCCCTGGGACAACGAGAACATAACGGCTGCTCCCAAAATCCTGGTCTTTGGCCTCAGAACGGTCTTCCTGAAAAAAATGAAGCGTTTCCCAGCATGAGAACCAATAGGTGTTCTTGGCCATGTAAGCATAGTAATAGTTATGCTTGGCGGTACCATGCTCAAAACCAGGATACATCACTAGCTTTTCCCCGGCAGCATACTTCTCGCGCATTTCCAGCAGGTTGAGCGGATTGCCGTTCTGGTCAGTGCAATAATGACCGCCCATATCAGCGTCAAGGAATACCCATTTGCCTTGCTCGGGAAGCCACACCTCGTTTACCACATGACAATCCTGGTCAGTCGAGTCCTGCGGGAAACAGGTCACGTATCGGGCAGTCAAACCGGCAGCCTGCATCAACTCATAATTGAGGATGGCATGCATGCGGCAGTTGAAGCCAGTTGGCACGTCCCTGGAATATTTCCACAAATCGATGGCATTGGGATCTTTCGGGTTGTTCTGGGGATTGTCGTGAGGAATAGTGGCAACAAACTTTGAAATGGCAACAGCCTTTTCCCATGTCGTGGCGTCAGGGCTGTAGAGCGTGTCTAATTTGAAATAATCCCGTATCTCTTGAGCACGAGCCGAATCCTGAACAACACCGAAGTGATACTGAACAGTGTCGGGCTTGAACGAGGACTGCTTGAGCAAGTCCACATTTGCTGATTGTGCAGCCATTATTCTGTTCTCAGTAATACTGATGCCATCATCCGAAATATTGATTAAAAAACTCTCGGAATTAATAAGATAACAAGATATACCCACAAATAGCAGGCCAATAATGGCAAGAATGCCTACAATAACACCGAAAAAGTATTTCAGGATTTTCTTCATATCTTTTATGTGCTTTTGTACTCGATAGGATTCTTACAGCAGGCGGCCGTGGTCGTTGTAACTATAGTAACGGCCGCCGCGGCACACGATGATGTGGTCCACCAGCTGGATGTCCATCACCTTGCAGGCCTGATGGACACGCTCGGTCAAGCGGTCGTCCTGCGCGCTGGGCGTAGGGTTGTCGCTGGGATGGTTATGAGCCAGGATAATGCCCGAAGACAGGCGCTCAATGGCGGGACGTAGAATCATCTTGATGTCGGCTACCGTCATCGCCGTGCCACCGCTGCTTACCCTCACACATTCCTCGATCTGCTTGGCATGGTTGAGCAGTACGACCATCACCTCCTCATGGTCGAGGTGCTCCATACGGGTGCGCAGGTACTGATAGGCCTCATCGCTGCTAGTGATTTTGAAACGCTCGTCAAATTCCTCTTGCTGGTAACGGCGTGCCAATTCCAGCGCGGCAAGGATTTCAATGGCTTTGACCTCGCCGATGCCATGGTAGTTTTTCACGAGGTTGGGGATACCCTTGCGGGCAATCTGATAGAGTTTGCCCTCGTTGTCACGAAGTATGCGCTGGCACAGGTCAACAACCGATTCGCCCGGCGTGCCCACACGCAACAAGATGGCAAGCAACTCGGCAGTTGACAGGCTGGCAAAGCCGTGCTTCTTGGCTTTCTCGCGCGGTCGGTCCTCTTCGGGCACCGTCTCCTTGATGTTGCGGCCTCCCGCCAGTTTCTTTTTCTCTTTCTCCTCCATCCTCTAAACTTTAAACCCTAAACTGTGAACAGCGCTTGCGCTATTCACTTTCCTTTCCTCATCTGCACTTCCTCGTTGATGTCGCGGCCGTGTTTCAAGAGGATTTTCCACACATAGGCCTTGATGAATCCCCAGCCGTAGCTGCACAGCTGCGTGAAGCTCGTCGCCACGGCAAGGCAGGCAATCTTGAGGTTGCGCGTCTCGATAAAGGCAGCTACCCACAGCATCGCGGCATAGAGCAGGATGGGCAGGATAAACCACCATTTCCATAACGAGAGCAAGAGCAACAGCACGCAGCCAATGAGGAAGACAGCGGGCAGACAGTGTACCGCCTTAAGGCTGTCGGGGTACAGCAGTTTGAGCGTGATGCGCGACATGCCGAAGACGTAGGTCTGCCGTGCGAACTTGCTGAGGCTGGTGCGGCGCTTGTGATAGACGAAAGCGGGGCGGATGAGGCGGATGTTAAAGCCCGCCTGACGCACGCGCGTGCTCATGTCGATGTCTTCACTGAACATCTCGCGGAAACCTCCCACCTTATTGTACACTTCGCGCGAGTAACCCATATTGAACGAACGCGGCACGAACTTCTCCATCTGCACCTTACCGCCACGTATGCCGCCGGTGGTCAGGAACGAGGTCATAGAGAAAGAGATGGCCTTCTGTACATCGGTAAAATCGTCGCTCGCGGCATCAGGTCCGCCAAAGCACGGCACGAAGTCGTTGGCGAGTTCGCGGCCCAGCGTCTTGAAATAGTCGGGCGGAATGACGCAGTCGCTGTCAAAGAAGATAAAGTATTGGCCTGTGGCATGCTCAAGGCCATAGTTGCGAGCGATGGAACGCCCCTCGTTGGCTTTATAAAAGTAGCGCAGGTCCAACTCACGGCTGTAGCGCAGCGCAATGTCCTCGCAAGGGTCGGTCGAGCCGTCCTCCACGAGGATAATCTCAAAGTCCTTGTCCGTCTGCTGCGTGAGGCTCCTGAGCAGGTCCTCCACCTCGTCACGCCGGTTATACACCGGCACTATCACTGAAAAATAAGGCATCTTAAATCTGACTTTTGCATTAACACCACAAAATTAGGGCAAATCGAGCGGAATGCCAAATATTTTGCATACCGAATGCAGATAAGCTTGTTAAGTTGTTTGAAAAGTCGAGGACAGAGGCCTACAATCAGGCTGTGGGGGTGGGTTGGGCGTCGTGGTGTTGGAGCTTAAAGCGCTGCATGATGATGACGGCGACGATGAAGGAAGCGAGGTCGCTGGCGGGCAATGAGAACCACACGCCGTCGAGGTCCCAGATCGAGGCGAACACCAACATCATGGGCAGCAGGAACAGCAGCTGACGCGAGAGCGACATGAAGATGCTGATGCGCACCTTGCCGATGGTTTGGAAGAAGTTGGTCACCGTTGCCTGATAGCCAATGACGGGGAATACGAGCATGTTGATGCGGATACCGCGCACGGCGATGTCGATAAGATTCGGGTCATCGGTAAACAGTCGCACACAAGCTTTGGTAAAGATTTCGCCGATGAGCCATCCTACCGTCATCGCGATGACCGACACGGTGATGGAGAGACGCACCACCCGCTTCACGCGGTCCATGTTGCGGGCGCCGTAGTTATAGCCTGCAATGGGCTGCATACCCTGGCAGATGCCCATGATGACCATGAAGAACACGAAGCCCAGCCTGTGGGCGATGCCGTAGGCTCCCACGGCAAGGTCGCCGCCATGAGCCATCAGCAGATTGTTGGTGAAGATGGCAACCACGCAGCCGGTAATCTGCATGGCAAACGGCGAGATGCCGATGCCCACGATGTCCTTGACAATAGCTTTAGCGGGTTTGAGAAAGCGCCACTCAAGATGCAGAAGTTCACGTTGACGGCTAAATTGCCACAACTGCCAGCACAGGACGACAGCCTGCGCCAACACGGTCGCTATTGCGGCGCCCTTAATGCCCATGTGCAGAGGCCAGATGAAGATGGGGTCAAGGATGATATTGAGTACCACCGTAACAATGGTGGCTATCATGGCCTCGCGCGGCTTGCTCGCCGAGCGCAGGGCGGCATTCAGTCCCAGATAAAGGTGGGTAATAACGTTGCCCAGCAACAGGATGAACATGTATTCATGGGCATGAGGCAGCGTCTTGTCACTGGCACCGAAGAAGCGCAGGATGGGATCCAAGAAGATTATCGACACGATACCCACCAGCAGACCGGTAATGATGTTGAGGGCGACCATGTTGCCCAAGACGTTGTTGGCCTTGTTGTACTGGCGCTGTCCCAGACGCAACGACATGAGTGTTGAGCCACCCACGCCCACCGCCGCGCCAAAGGCCGCGCCGATGTTCATGAACGGGAACGTGATACCCAAGGCAGCCAGCGCCATCGAGCCCACACCGTGGCCGATGAAGATGCTGTCCACCATATTGTAGAGCGACGATGCCGTCATGGCAATCACTCCGGGCAGGGCATACTGCCACAGCAACCTGCCGACAGGCTGCGTCCCCAACGCCAATGTCGCTTGCTTGTTGTCTTTCATTTAAGACTTTAGGGTTTAGACCTTAGGTATTATTCCTCGATACGGAAGCATTCCTTGATGGCCTTGCGGATGGCACGCGAGTATTCGGTGTTGCCCTTGAGAATGTTGAGCACGCCACGGATGTAGTCGTCCTTGCTCTTGTAGCCGCACAAGGTCGCCACGTTGCTCTCGCCGAGCATCAGCTTCTGGTTATAGACCTTGAGGATACTGGCATAGTCCTCGTTGTCCTCATAGGCATGGAACTCACGGCACAACTGGTCATACAAGCCGCGCGGGTTGATCTCGCTCACCAGGTCCACCATGTGCTCCTCGAGGGCGCTAATGTTGCGGAACTTCTGATCGATGCGCACCTCGACGTCGCGTTTCACACGGTGACGCACATGCATGAGCGCCTGCTGCTTGAGTTCGCGGGTGAACATCTCGATGACGCGTTTCTTCACCTTGGGGAAGACGATGTTCTCGTTGCGGTGTTTGTAGCGCGCCACGGCACGGATGACTCCCTCGAGCATGAGCAGGTTCTCAACCTCGGCGACATCAGGCACAAGGATGTTCTTGTTGCGCAGATATTCCACCTCGGGGTCACTGCGACGGTCACGGTCCACAATGCCGCGGCTCTCGAGCATGTGGAAGTTCTTGAGGTCGCCAAAGGAGCGCACCGTCTCGATGACCTTGTTGCAGCTGCCCAACGGCTTGATGGTATAATCAGGGAAGATGAGGGGATACAGGCGCGAGTCGATGCTGTGCTTGTCGTCGCCCTCGATGAACAGGACGGGCTTGCGGCTGCCCAGCAGGTCGAGCAGGGCATCGTCCAGTTCGCGGCTTGACGACATCACCTCATAATCCCATGCCTTCAGTTCGGGGTCAAATGCCTTGACCCACACACACTGGTTGTCGGTGCGCGAGCTGGCAAAATCCACATCGTGGGTGTTGTAGATGAAGGTGCAGTCGGGGCGCATCTGCTCCAGCACATTCCACAGCGTGCGCATGATGCTGCTGTGGATGAAGGTCTCAGGGTCATCGACGAGGATGGCGGCATCGGGCATGGCATAAAGCACCGCGCCGATGTAGTAAAGCACCGACTTCTCGCCGTCGCTCAGACGCCTCAAGGGGTACTTATCCTCAAAGCCCTCGCTGGTGAACATGAGTTTGCCGTTCTCGCGCAGCATCTTGTTCTTGGGGAAGACCTCCTGCCACTTCTTGACTGTAATGTCGAGTTTGGTCTTGGGGAACTCCACGTTCTCGCCCATGAGCTGGTGGGCCTTGAAATTCATCAACTCGCGCATCTCGTCATTGAGCATGACGTAGAACAGCTTGTCAAACTCGGTCTCTGAGAAGTTCTTGATTTGAGGGTTGGACTCGTTCATGCGGTTGAACAGGTCCTCAATGGAGCCGGGAAGCGGATTGGGATTTGAAGAGGGGAACAAGGCCTTGAGTGCCGAGATGCGGTAAGCCTTGTCGCCCAGGTCCTCGACCAGCTGCGAGCAGAAGCGGCTCTTGCCGGCGCCATTGGTACCGATGATGGTAATCTGGCGTGAGTCGTGCAGCACTTCAGGCTCCTTGCCGTCTATCCTTTTGGGTAATGTGATATCCATAATTGATGTCGTTTTTCTCGTGGGTAAAATTACGAAGATTTTTTCATCGTACAAACGATTTAAGCGTCAAATTGCCGAAAAGGCCGATTTTTCACCCTATAGAAGCACCCTTTCCCATTTTATTTGGTAATTTTGCGGAATCATGATGGACTATGTGAATGCATTTGTGTCGATGCTGAATGGCATGTCGCCTTACCTACTGTTAGGCTTTTTGATTGCGGGCGTGCTACATGCGTTTGTGCCATCGACGATTTACAGCCGCTATCTGGCGGGGACGGGATTGCGACCGGTGGTGACTGCCGCTGCCTTCGGCATTCCGTTGCCGCTATGCTCGTGCGGCGTGCTGCCCACTGCCGTCGCGTTGCGTCGCAGCGGTGCCTCGCGAGCTTCCTCCACATCATTCCTCATCGCCACACCACAAACGGGCGTGGACAGCATTGCCGCGACCTACTCAATGATGGGCCTGCCATTCGCCATCCTGCGCCCTGTTGCAGCGCTGGTGACGGCATTGTTCGGCGGCTTGGCCGTGGGCCATTGGGAGCGCAAGGGCGCCCTGGGTGATGTTGCAGGAGACGCCAACTACGAGTTCAGCGAACTGCCTCGAGGCTTTTGGAACAAAGTGATAGAGACATTCAAATACGGTTTCTTCGACATGATGCAGAGCATCGGGCGCTGGCTGCTCATCGGCCTGGTGGTGGCAACACTCATCACCGTGCTGTTGCCCGACGACTTTTTCTCGACCTATGCCCGCTGGCCGTTGTTGAACATGTTCATCATCGTGCTGGTGGCGGTGCCTATGTATGTCTGTGCCACCGGGTCCATTCCCATTGCTGCCGCCCTTATGCTCAAGGGCATGTCGCCCGGCTGCGCACTGGTGCTGCTCATGGCGGGTCCTGCCGCCAACGTGGCGTCGATGTTTGTTGTCAACAATGCCTTTGGCCGCAAGGCAACCATCATTTACCTGTTGTCCATCATCGGTGGCGCGATAGGTTTCGGCCTGCTGGTGGACTACTGGCCCGGCCTGCGCGAAACATTCACCGCCGCCCTACCCTGCCACGTCATGCAGCACGGAATGCACGCCTCGTGGTTCAACACCGTGTGCAGCGTGGCGCTGATTAGCATGATTGTTGTGGCACTGGGAGCGAAATACATGAAATCATATCAAATCAAGCATAATAAGACCACTGCAATGAAAGAGTTTAAAGTAAAGGGCATGATGTGTGCCCACTGCAAGGCTAACGTCGAGAAAGGCCTCGCTGCCCTTCCCGGAGTAGAAAAAGTCACCGTTGATTTGGCTAAAGGCACCGCCCTCGTCGAGGGTAGCGTCCCCGACCAGCTCATCATCGACTGCATCGAGGACCTGGGCTACCAGTACGTGCCTTAACTCACTTGGGGTGCTCGGCAAGGTAGCGCCACATGGGGGCTGCCATGAGGGCCTGCAGCTGACGGTTCTCGCGCAGCATCGCCTCTACCTCATCGCGTGACAACAGCAACACGGCAATGTCTTCGCCGGCATCGAGGTGCTGGTCGCTAACGCGTTCCACGCCCTCGGCCAGGAAGCAGTGGGTAATGTTGTTGCAAATGCTTGGATTCTGCCCCACCGTCATGATTTCCTGCCATGTACCGCCACCATAACCCGTTTCTTCCATCAGTTCGCGTTTTGCCGCCTCTAGAGGCTTCTCGCCCAATTCAACCACACCTGCACACAGTTCGTCAAGCACCACGTCCATCGCATGACGGTACTGGCGCACCAGCACGAACTTGCCCTCGCGGGTGATGGCGATGATGTTGACCCACTCGGGGTATTCAAGCACATAATGCTCGGGGTTGATGCGGCCGTCAGGCAGCAGTACCTTGTCAACACGCGCGGTGAGCCACGGCCGCTGAATGATGTAGCGGCTCTCGAGCGTGGTCCATTTCTTGATTTCCTTTGGCATAGAAAAATATTTATCTATCATTATAACGTGTAAAACGGCTATAATGATACTTTTTAGCAAAAAAAAGACTATCTTTGCGTGCATGGAAGTACGGACCATCATCAAAAAGGGACGCGAGAAGAAGTTGTGGTACGCCATCCGCGTGACATATAACCGTGAGCTCAAGGTCAAAGCCGACCTTGACGCCCGTGGCATCACAAACTTTGTGCCCATGCAGTACCGTCGCGAGGAGCGCAATGGCGTGATGGTGAAGCGGCTTGTGCCCAGCGTACACAACCTCATCTTTATTAACCTCACTCCCAGCGAGATGACCGACTACAAGCGCTCCACCGACTTACCCATCCGCTACATCATGAACCGCGAGACCCACAAGCCCATCACGGTGCCCAACCACGAGATGGAGAATTTCATCAAAGTGGCGGGGACCTATGAGGAGAAGCTTATCTACCTCAATCCCGAGCCGGGCGACTTCAACAAGGGCGAGCGCGTGCGCATCATCGGCGGCGATTTTGCCGGTGCCGAGGGCATCTTTGTACGCGTCAAGGGCGACCGCCGTGTGCTCATCAATGTGCAGGGTGTAGTTGCCGTAGCCACGACCTATGTCCACCCCTCGATGATTGAAAAGATTACCGAACCCGACGAAGACAGATTAGACAACGCATTATAATAAGGCATTAGGCTTTAGGTGTTAGGCTTTAGGGGGCGGATGCCAACTATGGACTAAAAACTAAGGACTAAAAACTGAACAGAACAATGAACGAGAATAATCAAAAAGTGGCCCTTATCACGGGCATCACCGGCCAGGACGGTTCCTATCTGGCAGAATTCCTGCTCGACAAGGGCTATGAGGTTCACGGCATCCTGCGCCGCAGCAGCAGCTTTAACACGAGCCGCATCGAGCACCTGTACCTCGACGAGTGGGTGCGCGACATGAAACAGCGCCGCCTCATCAACCTGCATTACGGCGACATGACCGACAGCAGTTCACTCATTCGCATCATCGAGAAAATCAAGCCCGACGAAATCTATAATCTGGCTGCTCAGAGCCATGTGAAGGTGTCGTTTGATGTACCCGAATATACCGCTGAGACCGACGCCGTGGGCACTTTGAGGCTTATCGAGGCGGTGCGCATCGCTGGACGAGAGAAAACGACCAAAATATACCAGGCCAGCACCAGCGAACTCTACGGCAAGGTGCAGGAGGTGCCGCAGCGCGAGACCACACCGTTCTATCCTCGTAGCCCCTACGGCTGCGCCAAGCTCTACTCGTTCTGGATCATGAAGAACTACCGCGAGAGCTACGGCATGTTCTGCGCCAACGGCATCCTGTTCAACCACGAGAGCGAACGCCGCGGCGAGACCTTCGTGACGCGCAAAATCACCTTTGCCGCCGCACGCATCGCCCACGGTCTGCAGGACAAGCTCTATTTGGGCAACCTCAACGCCTTGCGTGACTGGGGCTATGCCCGCGACTATGTGGAGTGCATGTGGCTCATCATGCAGCAGCCCGAGCCCGACGATTTTGTCATCGCCACAGGCGAGTGCCACTCGGTGAGGGAGTTCTGCACCCTGGCATTCCACCATGCCGGCATCGAGCTTGAATGGCAAGGCGAGGGCATTGACGAGAAGGGTATCGACAAGGCAACCGGTAAGGTAATCGTCGAGGTCGATCCGAAGTATTTCCGCCCCGCCGAGGTAGACCAGCTGTTGGGTGACCCGACCAAAGCCAAGGAACAACTGGGATGGAATCCTCAAAAGACCTCTTTCGAGGAACTGGTGCGCATCATGGTTGAGCACGATATGCAACACATCAAGAAGATTTATCATATCCAATGATGGAGAAAGACGCTAAGATATATGTGGCGGGGCACCGCGGACTCGTAGGCAGCGCCATCTGGAACAGCCTGCAGCGCAAGGGCTACACTAACCTCATTGGCCGCACCCATCAAGAACTTGACCTAATGGATGCCGCGGCAGTGCGACACTTCTTTGACGAGGAGCGGCCCGAATATGTCGTGCTGGCAGCAGCCCATGTGGGCGGCATCATGGCAAACCTGAAATACCGCGCCGACTTCATCTACCAGAACCTCGCCATCCAGCAGAACGTCATCGGCGAGAGCTGGCGGCACGGCGTGAAGAAACTGCTCTTCCTGGGCAGCACCTGTATCTATCCGCGCGAGGCTCCCCAGCCTATTGGAGAGACTGCCCTGCTGACCTCTCCGCTGGAGTACACCAACGAGCCCTATGCCATCGCCAAGATTGCGGGCCTGAAGATGTGCGAGTCATTCAACCTGCAATACGGCACCAACTTCATCGCCGTGATGCCCACCAACCTGTACGGCCCACGCGACAACTTCGACCTCGAGACCAGCCACGTCATGCCAGCCATGATAAGAAAAATGCATCTGGCCAAGCTGCTCAACGAGGGCGATATGGACGGCATCCGCGCCGACCTGGACCGTCGCCCTGTGGAGCACGTCAACGGTAATGCTGATGAGGAGCAAATCGTTGCTATGCTGGAGAAATATGGCATCCTGCCTGACCGTCTGCGCCTGTGGGGCACCGGAGCGCCCATCAGAGAATTCCTGTGGAGCGAGGACATGGCCGATGCCAGCGTCTATTGCCTGGAGCACATCGACTTTGAGGACGTGCGCGGCGAGGGCGACGAGGTGCGTAACTGCCATATCAACATCGGCAGCGGCAAGGAGGTGACCATCAAGCAACTGGCCGAACTCGTCAAGCAGACGGTCGGCTACCATGGCACCATTGAATGGGACGCCACCAAACCCGACGGCACCCTGCGCAAACTCACCGACGTGAGCAAACTCCACGCCCTGGGCTGGCACCACACCATGGAACTTGAGGACGGCGTCCCTGCCCTTTACCGCTGGTATCAGGAGAACTGAACATTGTAGTTCCTCAACAATATATGCTATGGCAAAAAAGCGCAGAAAAACCTGGTTATGGATTGTGGGAGTCCTGCTGCTCCTGCTGGCAAGCATCGCTTGGTGCATGAGGCCCCCGAAGAACAAGATTCCTGTCGTGAGTCAAGGCAGCCTGGAGCGTTTCCCGCAATTCAAGTCGCAATACGGCATCCCTGATCGCGACATCGCCGTGTGGCTACCCGAAGGCTATCAGACGGGCGACTCATGCGACGTGCTCTACATGCACGACGGCAATATGCTGTTCGACGCTACCACCACATGGAACCGTCAGGAATGGCAGGTCGATGAGGTGATTGACAGCCTCATCAAGGCTGGCGCCATCAGGCCCTGCATCGTTGTGGGAATCTACAATACTGATGACCGCCTTACCGAGTATTATCCCGACAAGACCGTGCAATATGTGCCCGATGCAGACCGTAAGAAAGCCAAGACCGACAAACTCGCGGGCGACGCTTACTTAGAATTCATCGTCAAAGAACTGAAACCCTTTATTGAGGATCGCTACAAACCGCTCATGGGTCGCGAACACACCTTCATGATGGGCTCCAGCATGGGCGGTTTGATTTCGCTCTACGCCCTGTGCGAGTATCCGCAGGTGTTCGGCGGCGCGGCCTGTCTCTCTACCCACCTGTCGATGGGTCACCTGCCCGACGGCTTCGACGGAGACCTTTGGGCCACAGGTTTCCGCGAATATGTGAATCAACATCTGCCCGAAGTCAACGGTAGTCTCATCTACATGGACCACGGCACCAAAGATTTTGATGCCGACTATGGCAAGTATCAGACGTTACTCGACAGCGTCATCACGACAAAAGGATGGGACAAGCAACATTACATGAGCCTTGTGTTTGACGGTCACGGCCACAACGAAACCTGTTGGGCCAAGCGCCTGGACCATCCATTAAAATTCCTGCTGGGAACGCCAGCCGAATAAATCAGAAGAGTTATGAAGAAAGAACTATCGGGAGGCTGCGGCATCGCAATATTGGGCTTTTCGCTGTTGCTCATCATTTGTGGCATCATCGCCGTGTTTGACATGCGCGCCGAGGGCGATGCCGCTGACGGTGCCCTCGGGTTGCTGATATTTGTCGCCATGCTGCTGCCGCTCATCTACTGGGGCTATGGGCTGTTGTACAAGTCCCAGCACCCGGACGAGCCGGTAAAACTCACCAAGAACGTGAAACACTATGGTGGCGGAGCGCTGGCAGCCCTGGCCATCTTTGCATTATGGGCTGCCTTGACGGGTAATCCTGCCGAAAAGGAGGCAAAACCCATCACCGAGATTGCCCAAGAGCCCAATGAGCCTAAAGACAGCGTTGTCATCACCGAGGTGATGGAAGGTGACCCCTATCAAGAGCTGGACGAACTCATCGGACTGGAATCGGTCAAAGAAGAGGTACACACGCTCGCCAATTTCGCCAAAATCCAGCAGCAACGTAAGGCGCAGGGCCTAAAGGTGCCCAAGATGTCGTTCCACCTCGTGTTCACCGGCAGCCCCGGTACGGGTAAAACCACCGTGGCACGCATTGTGGCACGCATCTATAAGGACCTGGGCATCCTAAAGAGCGGCCACACTGTCGAGACCGACCGCTCGGGCCTCGTGGCAGAATATGTGGGACAGACGGCAACCAAGACCAACGCCGTGATTGACTCGGCGCTCAACGGAGTGCTGTTCATCGACGAAGCCTATGCCCTCGTGCCCGAGAATGCCGGCAGCGACTATGGTCAAGAAGCCATCTCCACACTGCTCAAGCGAATGGAGGATGACCGCGACAAGCTGGTGGTCATCATTGCCGGCTATCCTGACGAGATGAAACGCTTCATCGACTCTAATCCCGGTCTGCAATCGCGCTTCACGCGCTATATCAATTTCCCTGACTACAGTGACAAGGAATTGTTTGACATCTTCAAACTGTACCTCGACAAAAACCAGTACAACATCACCGACGATGCTGCCGAACTGCTCAAGAACAACCTCAGTTATGTCGTGGCCAACAAGACCAAGAACTTCGGTAACGCCCGTTATGTGCGCAACATCTTTGAGCGAGCAGTTGAGCAACAGGCCAATCGCCTGTCGGCCAAACGCAGCATCAGCGACGAGGAACTGTCCCTGCTGATCAAGGAAGACATCGAGAACGTCTTCAAGGCAAGAAAATAAGAGACATGAAAAGATTCTCCCTCATCATCATGCTATCACTCCTGACATCGTCGACCATCATGACGTATGCCCAGGAAGTGACCGATGCCGAAATCGCATCCATCAGGGCTGCCTATCGCGACGCGAAAGAGCAGGTGGAAATCAACAGCCATGCCCAGGAGCAGAATGTGCCCTGCAACGACATGGAAGTCGTCAGCCATTACGTCATCCCGGGTTGCGGCCCTACCGAGGAGATTATCCACTACTATTTCACACTTGACGAGGACCCCGAAACGGGCTCATACGTGAATAAGCCCTATCTGATTACAAGGAGCTATAACGTTGCCGCCCGCAAGTTCTATGAGGAATTCCTGTTTGACAAGCATGATACGAGCCTTCTGTTCTTCTACCAGTGCAACGACGCCACAGATGGAACCAGCGATGAGACGCGTTATTACTACGGGAAGAAAGGCACCCACCAATCCATCAAAGGGAGCGCCCAGATGGACGAGGTATTTGCAGCACGACTAGCCGACGAACTGAAAAGCGCCTTCAATCTGCTCATGAACAGAGATTTTTGACAGCACATTTTGACAGCATGCCATACTCGCCGTGAGCTATACTTGATATAGCTCACGGTGTTTTATTTGAACCTTCAAGAAACCCTCGAGACGAGTCGTATTTATTGAAAAACACATTCAGCAACCATACATTCTATTAGGCGATTAGGACGAAAAGTGTAAAAAAATTTGACACTTTTCAGAAAAAAAATCAGAATCCTTGAGATTTCCTGGATTTTTGCTTGTACCTGATTTTGTCAAACTTTAACTTTGCAACAACCCTATAAGGAGAATTGATATTTCTGACGCAGTATCCTTTCAAACAAATTATCATTAACCAATAACTTATCAAACTACATGAAAAAAATTTTACTTATTAAAACGCTCGCCCTATTGGGGTGTATGCTGTGTTCAATCAGTGCTGTGGCCCTGGAGGCCTACACCGAGTACACATCGGAAGACTCGACGCTAACGTTCTATTATGACAACCTGCGTTATTCACGCACCGGCATGACCTATAACCTATTCACTGGACATAACGGACCTGGCTGGTACAACGACGGTACAAATAAAAATGTCGTCAAAGTGGTGTTCGACCCGTCTTTCGCCGATGCCCGTCCTACCGATACTTACAAGTGGTTTTATGGCATGGATAAACTTAAGACCATCACTAACTTGAACATCCTCAACACTTCGGAGGTGACCAATATGGGCGGCTTGTTCAATAGCTGCGAGAGTTTGACAAGCATCGACCTGAGCAATTTCAACACCGAAAAAGTGACAAGCATGTATAGTATGTTCGAACGATGCCATACTTTGACGAGTCTTGACGTGAGCGGCTTCAACACCTCAAAGGTGACTGATATGTGCAGCATGTTCTACGCTTGCGACGGTTTGACGAGCCTTGACGTGACCAACTTTAACACTGAGAGTGTTACAGACATGGCGTTAATGTTCTATAAGTGTGAAAAACTAACGAGCCTTGACGTAAGCGGGTTCAATACTGCTAATGTGACGAACATGGACGGTATGTTCGGTTACTGTTATGTTTTGTCAAGCCTTGACTTGAGCAATTTCAATACCTCCAAAGTCAAAAACATGGGGGGCATGTTCTATCAGTGCTTAAACCTGACAAGCCTTGACCTAAGCAGCTTCAACACTGCTAACGTGATTGATATGTCCTGGATGTTTGCAAGTATGAATCTGACAAGTCTCGACCTAAGTAACTTCAACACCCAGAACGTGACAAGAATGGACTATATGTTCCAGAGTTGCAGCAACTTGACAAGCCTTGACCTAAGCAGCTTTAACACAGCAAATGTAAAAAACATGCATAACATGTTCTGGGGGTGCAGCAGTTTGACAAGCCTTGACGTGAGCGGGTTCAACACGGCCCAAGTGACAGACATGGAAGGCATGTTCCATGTCTGCAAAAGTTTGACAAGCCTTGACGTGAGTGGTTTCAACACGTCCCAAGTAACAAACATGTCGCGCATGTTCAATAGTTGCAGCAGCTTGACAAGTCTTGATGTAAGTAATTTCAATACCTCTGAGGTGACAAATATGAGCTCCATGTTCAATGGCTGTAAAAGCTTGACAAGTCTTGATGTAAGCGGGTTCAACACCAACAACGTGACTAACATGAGCAGTATGTTCAGTAGCTGCAGCGGCTTGACAAGTCTTGACGTTAGTAATTTCAATACCTCTAAGGTGACAAATATTAGCTCCATGTTCTCATATTGCAGCGGGTTGACGAGACTTGACCTGAGAAACTTCAATACCGAGAACGTGACAAGCATGGGCTCTGTATTCTCGAACTGCACTGGGTTGACAAGCGTTGACCTGAGCAGTTTCAACACTGCCAATGTGGAATACACTGCCAGCATGTTCTCATACTGTACCAGTTTGAGGAGTCTTGACCTGAGCAGTTTCAACACCCAGAATGTGACATATATGGAAAGTATGTTTTATGGCAGCAATAACCTTGTTACCATCAAGGTGAGCGATGGTTGGACGACCGATAACCTTGAAGAGGGCTATTCTTCCTATAGATTGTTCAGCAACTGCACCAGCCTCGTGGGCGGACAGGGCACGACCTATGATCCCAATCACACAAACAAGGACTATGCCCACATTGACGGTGGTCCCTCCAACCCGGGTTACCTCACCGACGCCAATGCCACCACGCCTGGCGACATGAACGGCGACGGACGTCTGAGCATCGCTGATGTGACAGCACTTATCGACATGCTGCTTGAAGGTGGCGACATGCCCGATTATGCCGATGTCAATGGAGACACCAATGTGAGCATTGCCGACGTGACCGCATTGATCGACATGCTGTTGGGTATTTGACCCTTAAGGGAACGTCTTGATAGCCCATTACAATTCCTGTTGGGAATTTGACACCAATGCAACATGCCCCCGAAAGTCAGACGAACTTTCGGGGGCATTCTATTTCGGTTCTCTTTAATCGCTTGATTACTGGAAGGCGTTCTCGCTCAGGCCCTTGCCGCCGATAGCGAGATCCTTCATGTATTCGGGAACGGGCTTGCCCAGATACTTGTCAACATAGAGTTTGGCAAGGTACTGACCGAGCATGAATCCGTGACCACGCAGACCAGTGAGCAGACCCACCTCGGGATCGATGATGTAGCGCGGCTCGATGTAGTAGCCTGCCCAAACGGCATGGAAGCCGACGGACGCCAGGTTAGGAATCCACTGGGCAAACATCTCGCTCACAATCTTAAGGAAGGCCTGACTGTTGTACTTCAGGTTCTGGCGAGCCTCATAGGGATCGCAGTCGGGCGACGCGCAGCCAATGATTTGTCCGGTGTGCAGGAACTGCTGACCATAAACGGCGTTAAAGCCCTTGTAGTGACGGCGGTCGATAATCATGTCGAGCGAATCACCGTTGATACCCATGTTGGGCAGACGGCGCGTGATGAAGGCCTGATGCTTGACGGGGAAGAGTTGGGTGTCGATGCCGAGCATATCGGTGAACTTCTCAGAACCCCAACCCATGGCGTTGACAAAGTGGTCGCACGTGAATTCCACGTAATGCTTGTCGTGACGGCGCACCAGCACGCGGTACTTGTCTCCGGCGCGTTCTACATGCAGCACCTCGCAGTCCTCGAGCACTTCGCCGCCATGCTGCTTACCCACATTGCGCACATACTCGATGGTGCGTCCCGGTGTAGCCTGCCAGCAGTTCTCTGAAATCAGGGCGTGGCTGTAGATGTTATCGTTAGGATTCCAGTAAGGCGAGATAACCTTGGTGAAGTCCTTGCGGTCAATCATATAGGCTTCACTCCAGGCGCGTGATGCGTCGAGAGAGCGATAAGTAGCATCGTCATGGACGAGGTTGACATAGCGGGTCATCTTCAGGTCGATGTTGCAATGCTCCTGGTCGTCGCGGAAGATTTCCAGGTTGTGCATAGCTATGTCGCTGATGTCGGGGTTAGAGAAGGCAGGACGTCCGCCACCGATGCAGCGCCACGTCGAACCGCGGTCGTAGTTGACCAGAACGGTGCGCTTGCCAGCTTCGGAGAAGTAGCGGAAGGCTGCACTACCGGCCATACCGCCGCCAGCAACGAGGATTTCGGTCTCGGCTTTCTCGATGACTGAGCCATGCTCAAAGACGAAGGTTTCCTTGGTTTCGCCATTGTACAAATCGCCCAGAGTGACCTGGTTGGCCAGCGGTGCACGCGGGGTGCTGTCGCCGGTCACTTCGATGCCATGGGCACGCAGGATTTGTTTCGCCCTCGACACGCAGCGCTTGCCACGGCAGGGCCCCATACCCATGCGAGTGGTGTGCTTGAGTTCATCTACCGAGATGTACTTGCGATCGCCTACCAAAGCGAGCAGAGTCTTCACATCAACATCCTCGCAGTGGCATACGAAGGCCTTGCCTTCCTCGGGATTAGTGAGGGGGCGCAGGTTCAAGGGCTCGGGATAGCGCTCCTTGAGAATGAAACCTTTCACCTGGTTCAAGTCATCAACCTCGGTGGCCTGAACGCGGGCCACATCGGTCTTGTTATCTTTCTTGAGCACTTTCTCGATGACACCTTGTCCCACCTTGGCGCCGTTGTCATCGACCAAGAATACTTCCTTGCCCTCTTCTACTGCATATTCTACCGGCAGGAATACCACATTCTTGCGCTTGTCGTAGCCGAAGATGGCCAAACCGGGGCAGTGGTTCACACACTGCATACAGCCGATGCACTTGTCATAATCGACAACAGGCACCGACGATGTGGTGGGCTTGGTGATGGCACCCTGCGGACAGGCAAAGGTACAGGGATTGCAGGCGAAGCCATAGAGACAGTTGATCTGCACATAGGGCTTCAGCGCCATGCGGTCATTATCGGGGAGATACGGTTTGTCGAGCAGACGCACGGGACGCTGCTGCGAGTCGATATACTGGCGGGAAACTTCCAGATAATCCTCATAGTTGAAACGGAGGCCTAACTCCTGAGCCACCTCATAAGCCACCTGCTTGCCACGCAACACGGCACTGGTACCCTCGCCGATGCGAACCGCATCGCCGGCGCCATACACGTTACGGCCAAAGACCGAGCGGCCCTTCACGAGCAACTGGTTATCGGGAATAAGACCCGTGCAGATGTTGATAATGTCGATGTCGTCAATCACCTGCTCGGTGCCCGGGATGGGCTGGAAATTCTTGCACTCGGCAA
The DNA here is from genome assembly GCA_017427945.1 of Muribaculaceae bacterium. Classification (GTDB taxonomy): domain Bacteria; phylum Bacteroidota; class Bacteroidia; order Bacteroidales; family Muribaculaceae; genus Sodaliphilus. The sequence continues at coordinate 128,069 of JAFRRT010000014.1, forward strand.
TCACGGCACCTTTAACGCCGGTATAGTCGTCGTTGGGGATGGCGCGAATGAGCACATGTGAAGTCATGATGGGGATACCCAGACGGCGCACGCGGTTGGCCTGCACGGGGAAACCACCCTCATGGTCCATGCCCTCGATGATGGCCTTGATAGTTGCACCTGCCTGCATGGCCTGGTAACTGGTGAGGTAGCCGATGTTACCGGCACCCACAGTGAGCACGCGCTTGCCCAGCAGGGTGTGCTCCTGGTTCATCATCTTCTGGAACACTGCAGCGGTGTAAACGCCAGGCACGTCATCGTTCTCAAACACGGGCATGAAGGGCACGGCACCGGTGGCAACCACAAGATGGTCGGCATCGATGTAGCTCACTTCCTGGGTGACGATGTTCTTCAGGGCGATGCGGCGGCCTTCGAGCAGATCCCACACGGTGTTGTTGAGCAGGATGCCGTCATGGTTGTCGCCGGCAAGTGTCTTGGCGATGTCAAAACCGCGCATACCACCAAACTTCTGTTCCTTCTCAAAGAAGAAGAACTGGTGCGTCTGCATATTGAACTGACCGCCCTCGGTAGCGTTGTTGTCCACCACGATGTTGGGAATGCCCAGTGCGGTGAGCTGCTCGCGGCATGCCAGTCCGGCAGGGCCTCCGCCGATGATGGCAACCGTGGTTTTGTAAATCTTGGTCTCGGTGACTGCACGGTCCTTGCCCTCGGGCATGTAGTCCTTGGGAATCTCGCGCACCTCTTTCACGCCGTCAACGCTGGTGATACAAATGCGGCGCACCTGACCGTCAACAAGCATCTCGCAGGCACCGCACTTGCCGATACCGCACTCCAAACTGCGGTTGCGGCCGGTAATACTGTGGCTGTGCACAATCAATCCTGCCTGATGAAGGGCGGCAGCAATGGTTTTGCCTTTCTGGCCGCGGACGGTCCTTCCTTCAAACTGGAATTCCACATATTCTTCTTTTGGAAGTTCAAGAATAGGATGGTTTTCAATTTTATACATAATGTCTGGTTCTATAGTTTAATGGTTAGTGTTTCAATTTCAGCAGTTTAGCCCCCATCGGAGTCAAACGATGCGGGCTTGATGTCCACAAAGATAGCGTTTTTTTGCGTATCTTGCGTGAAACAAACGAAATTATTGAGAAATTTTTCCACCCACCAAACATGAACATTTTTTACTTCAGGGACAATCCCCGCATGAATACCCATCGTTGCTTAGGGACATTTGAGAGACTAATGGAAACAATGAGCTAATACAATACTACCCCCCTGATTATTTCCATCATGCCAAAGCAAGAAGACAAACCGAAAAGGACCATAACGAGTTTTTGGTAAATTGTTCTTCTCTCTGTTTTGTTTGTAAGTGTTAGATTACAATATATTTTCAAGAATTGATTACAATCTTTTGCATAATTCAAGTTTTTTGGTTATATTTGCCGTCATATAATTGATCTTCACTAACAAAAACAAGTACGAGTCATGAAACAAGAATTACTTAAAACAATGAGCCGGGCATTAGTATTGGCGTGCCTGGTGTGTACCGCTACATCGATGTCTGCCGAAAAGGTTCTCATCGATGGTCTCTATTACACCCTGTCGGGCAACTATGGCGGTGCGACAGTCGAAAAACCCGATTCGGGACTGTATGTGGGTGACATCGACATCCCCGCCGAAGTCACCTACAATGGCGTCACCAGGCCAGTGAAGGCCGTGGGAGTTAGTGCGTTCTCTAATGACTCTCTGTTGACCAGTGTCACCTTCCATGATAACATGAAAGTCATCGACCTGTCTGCATTCAACAAATGCACACAGTTAAAGAGAATTGACTTACCCAACACGGTCATTACTGTAATGGACTTCTCGTTTACTGGATGTACCAGCCTGGAGACCGTGACGTTGAGCAACCAGGTTGCCTACATTGGGTGGTCCGCCTTCCAGAACTGCAAAAGCTTGAAAAGAATCGATATTCCCAACTCGTGCACATCCATGGACCAAAGCGCGTTTCAGGGTTGCAGCAGCATGACAGACCTGGTCATCGGCAATGGGGTCAAGATTGTAAAGTCGAAAGCGTTCTCGGGTTGTTCTTCACTCCAAAATGTGACGATAGGGACAGGTGTCACGGAGTTTGAGTCGGGTGCATTTGAACAATGTAACAGCAACACGATCAAAAACATATATATATCTGACCTGACAAAATGGTGCAGTATTAAGTTTGGATCAATCACCTCCAACCCTTTCTGCTATGTCGGTTATATGTATATTAACGGCGAGAAAGTGACCGACCTCGAGATTCCGTCCGGCGTTACAGCCATCAAGGACTATGCTTTCATGCGTTGCATCTTTGAAGGCAATCTAATCATTCCGAGTTCTGTCAAGAGCATTGGCACTTATTCATTTTACCTTTGTTCACGAATGAAGGAAGTGGTACTGCCCGAAGGCTTGCAAAGCATCGGCTCCTATGCCTTCGACTGCTGTTATCAGTTGAAAGAGGTGGTCCTGCCTGAGAGCTTGATATCGTTGGGCAGATCGTCATTCGAAAACTGCAGGGCTATGACCAAGTTGAAAATCGGCAATCAATTGACGAGCATTTCTGAAAATGCCTTTGAGTGGTGCATGGAGTTGGAGGATGTGCAGTTTGGCAGTTCCGTCAAAGACCTCGGTACGGCTTCATTCTTTGGCTGTTCGGCACTGGTGGTTCTTAATTTACCTGAATCGTTAAAGACAATAGGTGGATCAGCTTTTGGACAATGTGCAAAGCTCGAAACCATTCATCTGCCCGATTCGCTCTTGTCGATTGGAAGTAACGCTTTTGTTCATTGCGGTGTTTTAGACAATGTCATCCTGCCACCAGGGTTGACTAAAATTGGGCAAAACACATTCCAGTGCTGTTCCACGCTGACCAAGATTGTCATTCCTGACAATGTTACATCGATTGGAAGTCAAGCGTTCGATGACTGTATTAGTTTAAAGTCCGTAAAGTTAAGCAAGTCACTCAAAACAATAGAAAACTATGCATTTTCTGACTGTCATTCGTTAACGTCGGTGACCATTCCCGACTCGGTGACTTCAATCGGTTATGGTGCCTTTGCTGGAAGTAACGCATTAAGGCAAGTGAAGTCACTGGCTCTCGTCCCGCCAACGCTTAACAACCAGTCGTGTTTCACGGTGTATGATCAGGCAAGGTTGGTAGTTCCTCAAGACGCTCTTGAAGCCTACAACACCGCCCAGTACTGGAAACTGTTTAACAAGATAATCGCCATCGAGCAGATTGGTGATACCAATGGCAATGGCGATATCAGTATTGCCGATGTCACGGCGCTTATCGACTACCTGCTGAGCCACGATGCAACGGACATCAATCTCGATGCTGCCGACTGCGATGGCAACGGACAGCTGAGCATTGCCGATGTCACGATGCTTATCGACTACCTGCTGAACCACTCCTGGGAGTAAACCTTCAACAAAGTCAACATATATCCCTCGTGCTCTCATGGGTGTGAGGGATATTATATAAGTCTTCTTCAATCACAACCCGCTCAAGAACCTATATACCCTATGGTTTTATTCATCTGCAATGTGAGCCAATTGACTATGCGTTGCGGATTCTTGACAATGCCTCCTTCACGAGACAGCGTGGACAACCAATATTCATGCGAACGAAACCTTCACCTCCTGGGCCATAGGCCGCTCCGTTGCTCAGGAGCAGTTTGGCCTTATTCGAGAAGAAGTTCATGAGTTCCTCCTGTGTGAGCCCCATTGAACGGCAGTCGAGCCAAACGAGAAAAGATGCTTCAGGCTTAATGGCCTTGATGCCTAAATTGTTTGCTGAGAAGAAATCAATGACTTCTTTGATATTGCCTTGCAGGTATTCCCGCAATGACTTAAGCCACGGCGCACCTTGGGTGTAGGCGGCAATGGTTGCGACGAGGCTTGCGAGAGGCGGCTCGTTGAGCTTGGTATCGTTGAGTTGCTTAAGGTAAGGCTCTCTCAAATCCTCGTTGGGGATGATGCAGTAGGCTGTCATTCCGATTCCAGCGAGGTTGAAGGTTTTGGTCGGGCCAGTGAAAACAAGCCCTATGGATGCCGCCTCATCGCTGACACTGCAGAAGGGGATATGCCGTTTTCCCGGCAACGTGAGGTCGCCGTGAATCTCATCCGATATAATAATCACTCCCCTCTGGTGGCACATCGAAGCCAGACGACGGAGCGTTTCTTCGTCCCAGACGGTGCCGCATGGATTATGTGGATTGCAAAGGACCAGCATCTTGGTGGAATCATCAGCAAGGAGCCTGTCCAAACCGTCAAAATCCATCCTATAGCGTTTCCCGTCAAAGAGGAGCGGATTGTCGATGACATGACGGCCAAGTCGCTCGGCATACATTCGGAAATGATCATAAACTGGCGGCTGCACGATAATACTGTCACCTGGACGGGTGAATGTCAGGTAAGCCTGGTTGATGGATGTGATGACACCAGGGCAATAGGCTACCCACTCCTTCTTGACCGGCCAGTGATGCATCTTCGTTTCCCAGTCCACGATGCTCTCATAGAATGCGTCGGGTATCGATGTATAACCTAACACATCCCGGTTCAACCTTTCCTTCAAAGCCGAAGAAATGGCTGGCGCAGTGCGGAATTCCATATCGGCAATCCACATGGGAATCTGCCCCTCATTGGCACGACCATGCTTAATGCTCCAAGTCCCCGAACGGTCAACGATTTCATCGAAGTCCCACTTGCCGTCAATGGTTGTGTTGGTGGAGCATCCAGACATCATGCTACCCGCAGATGGGAATAAAAGCGACGCCCCCGCTGCAGCCGAAACGCTTTTTATGAATTGTCGTCTTTTCATAACCGAAGATTTATCACGATTGAGATTTTCTTTTGTCACCAATGCGATGATGACTACAAAATTGCAATTAATTCCGTTCCCCACAAAATTAATCGTTGGAAAAAACAAAGTTATAGTTCACTTTCTCGACACAAACCTGCCGAACTTGATGTAAAAATTCCACTACCGACAGAATATAGAAATGAAAGTGGTCGCAAATGTATGCTTTTATGTACGCTTGCGCCCATTTTCATTTTATTAATGGCTGATTTTTGGGCGAAAAAGTGCTTTAATTTTTCTGGAAGTGGGGCTAAATTGGTAGTTCCAGAAAAATTAACGGTATTATTGGATGAATTGTACACCGATTTAGTGATAAGATTGCAGAACTGTAAACCCAGTTTAGGTGAACCATAAAATTAAGTGTAAACCATTTTAGCCAATCGCTCTCAAATCTGTCAACATTTTCTAGGGATAGTCAACAATGTAAGACATGAGATTAAATGTATTTTGTTTTGGTGTGCCGAAATATGGCATTGGGGCGTATTATTTTTGCTGCAAAATTGCCATTTGCTTATGAAAGAGAATATCTATTTGAGAAAAATCAGGAAACGCGAAGGAGACTGGGATAACAGCAAATACCCATTCTCCATTCCTGTGATTAGGGATTTTACTGAATTAAGATTTGAAAAGTCGGTGACCTATATCATCGGAGGCAATGGATCGGGAAAATCAACATTACTTGAAGCTATTGCCGTGTTGCTACGCATCAATCCAGAGGGAGGTTCCCGTCATTTCAATTTCCATACCGAGGAGACTCACTCGTCACTACATGAAGCGCTGATTGCTTCACAAGCCAGCCTGAGTTATCGCGACACTTACTTCTTCAGAGCCGAGAGCTACTACAATGTCATCAGTGAAATCAATCGTCGTGATTTGAATATGTACTATGGCCACCTTAATTACCATGAATTTTCCCATGGGGAAGGCTTCATGAAGCTGCTTGAACACAGATTGACTGGTAAGGGAATTTACATCTTTGATGAACCAGAAGCGGCATTGTCTTTCCAAAACCAGCTGCTATTCCTGTTATGGCTCAAAGATGTGGTCAAAAAAGGAGCCCAAATCATCATAGCCACCCACTCGCCCGTCATTCTTTCTTATCCAAACGCTTCCATCAATGAGATCAAGGACGGTCAACTGATACCCACGCGATATTGCGACTGCAGCGTCTATCGGGATTTATATGGATTTCTGTTAAATCGTGAAGGATGCCTCCGTGAACTCGGCCTCTTTAATGACGGCTAATGCCATTTAGTGTTTTTCTATATTTGGAGCATAAAGGATACAATCTAAATAGAGTCAACTTAATCGTCTCATACACTTGTTTTTAATAAATCTTATTGGCGTTATTGGCTGCTCTGGTACGGGGTCCGATTTATCCTCTATTTACATTTTTTGCGGAGGATTTAGTGTTTTTTTAGAATTCAAAATTAAAACGCAATTAAACTTGGCACGGAAATTGTAGTCTTAAAGGCGAACTCATAATTTTTGGAGGTTTTTTAGGGTTAAACATGATTGTCAGCATCCCTCGTGAGAGTCGTGCTGATTTTTTATTTTGTCCTCCTGGCGGCTGTTGCGTGATTATTTTGTAATTTTGCCACAGACAACAAACAATGTGCAAGGCTATGACCGAGAAAGAAAAAATGCTGTCAGGGCAGCTGTATAATGCTCTCGACCCTGATCTAATCAAAGAACTGAACGAGACCAAGGACGTCCTCCACCAATATAACCTGCTGATGCCCACCAATCTGGAGGAGCGCAGGCGCATGCTGATTGAGCTGCTGGGCCATGTGGGCGATGACAAGGTATTTATCAACCAGCCGTTCTACTGCGACTACGGCAAGCACATCAGCGTGGGCAAGCGGTTCTTTGCCAATTTCAACTTCACGGTGCTCGACGAGGCGAGGGTGACCATCGGTGACGATTGCTTCATCGGCCCCAATGTGGGCATATACACCGCCTGTCACAGCACCGACCCCGTGGCGCGCAACACGCGTCAGGAGTGGGCTCTGCCGGTAACTATCGGTGATAATGTATGGATAGGCGGCAATGTGGTCATCCTGCCTGGTGTAACCATCGGCGACAATGTGACCATCGGCGCTGGCTCGGTCGTCACCGACGACATTCCCAGCAATGTCATTGCTGTGGGCAATCCTTGCCGCGTAATCAAGAAGTTATAAGATGCAACAAATGCCGTTACGGTCGTGAGACCATAACGGCTTGATGCGTTTAAGTGCCGCGTGAGGCGGCAACCCTGTCACAGGGGATTACTTGTAAACGGTGTCGCTGACAGTAAGGCTGTAACGACCCTTAGCGCGACGACGGGCGAGGACCTTGCGGCCATCGGCGGTGCGCATGCGATGACGGAAGCCATGCTTATTGGCTTTCTTGCGGTTCGAGGGTTGGAATGTTCTTTTCATTGTTTATCTCTGTTTTTTAGTAATTCCGAAAAAATTTTCGCAAAATGCGGTGCAAAATTAGTGCTTTTTTTCAAAATACACAAATCCAAATGCTTTTTTGCAGAAAAGTTTTTGTTTTTTTTCTCAAAATCACTACTTTTGCACCCTCAAACGACTGACATTTAATAATATTCACATAAAACAATAGCACAAGATTTACAATTATGATTAATGCTCAAGACATCAAGAACGGAACGTGCATCCGCATGGACGGCGATCTGTATTTCTGCATCGAATTCCTGCATGTAAAGCCCGGTAAGGGTAACACTTTCATGCGCACCAAGCTGAAAAACGTGGTTGACGGCCGCGTGCTGGAGCGCCGTTTCAACATCGGCGAGAAACTCGAGGACGTGCGCGTTGAGCGTCGCCCCTACCAGTTCCTGTACATGGACGGCCAGGACGCCATGTTCATGAACAACGAGACCTTTGAGCAGATTCCCATTAGCAAGGACTTGATTACCGGTGCCGACTACATGAAGGAAGGTGATGTTGTTGAGGTTGTCAGCGACGCTTCGACCGAGACCGTTCTGTTCGCCGAGATGCCCATCAAGACCCAGCTGAAGATTACCTATACCGAGCCCGGCGTGAAAGGCGACACCGCCACTAACACCCTGAAGCCCGCTACCGTCGAGACTGGCGCCACCGTACGTGTGCCCCTGTTCATCGATACCGACGAGATCATCGAGGTTGACACCCGCGACGGCAGCTACGTGGGCCGCGTGAGGTAATCCGTAACACGATACACATTACAACAAGGGATGTCCTTAACGGGATGTCCCTTTGTGTTTTGTTAATGCCAAGTCAGCAACACTTTGGAAAAACACAAACCTTGAGAGCCCACTAAAAATCATCCTCACATCATCTTTTACTGTAAGGTTGTTTGGTAGAGAGACAGAAAACCGCTATATTTGCGAAATAATTATTGACTACCCAACAAGAAACCGAGATGAAAAAATTATTGCTGATAATGGCTGTGGCTTTAGGTGTACTTGCCGGCCATGCCGCGGTTAAGATCGACCGCATTGAGCCAACTAACTGGTATGTGGGCTTAAAGAGCCCTTCGCTGCAATTGATGGTCTATGGCGATGGCATCCGTGATGCCGAGGTGACCACCGACTATGGCAGCGTGACCATCGACAGCCTTGTGCGTCTCGACTCCCCCAACTACCTGCTCATTTATATCAACACCCGTCATGCCCAGCCCGGCACGATGGAGCTGACCTTCAAGCAGGGCCGCAGCAAGAAGAAAGTGAAATATGATTTGCTGGCACGTGAGATGAGCGGTGAACGCCGCATGGGTTTCACCAATGCCGATGTGTTGTACATGCTGATGCCCGACCGCTTTGCCGATGGCAACCCCTCCAACAACCAGATTGCAGGCATGGAGGCCTATAAGAACGACCGCACGAAGCCCAGCCTGCGTCACGGCGGCGACATCGAGGGCATTCGCCAACATCTGGACTATTTCACCCAGCTGGGCGTGACCGCGTTGTGGTTCACCCCTGTGTTGGAAAACAATTCACCTGACAGCCACAACGGCAACGTCTCGACCTATCACGGCTATGCCACTACCAATTACTACCGCGTGGACCCGCGTTTCGGCACCAACGAGGAGTATCGCCGTCTCGTTGACGAGGCCCATAGCCGTGGCATGAAGGTGGTGATGGACATGATTTTCAACCACTGCGGCGACTATCACCCCTGGCTCAAAGACATGCCCAGCCATGACTGGTTCAACCAACCCGACTACAAGAACAACTATTTACAGACCAGTTACAAGCTCACACCCGTGATGGACCCCTATGCCAGTGAAGTGGACCTCAAGGAGACCGTCGAGGGCTGGTTTGTCCCCTCAATGCCCGACCTGAACCACCACAACGTGCACGTGATGAACTACCTTATTCAGAACAGCATCTGGTGGATTGAGACCGCAGGAATCGACGGTATACGCATGGACACCTACCCCTATGCCTACGCCGACGCGATGGCACGCTGGATGAAGACGCTCGACAACGAGTACCCCAACTTCAACGTCGTGGGCGAAACCTGGGTCGAGAATCCCGCCTATACTGCAGCCTGGCAAAAGGGCAACAAAATGGGTAAGCCCGAGAGTTATCTGCCCACCGTGATGGACTTCTCTTTCTATGAGAAAGTCGATAGTGCCAAGCAAGAGGAGACCGACGGCTGGTGGCGCGGCTACAACCGCGTGTACAACAGCCTGTGCCACGACTACCTCTACCCCAACCCGTCAAGCGTGATGGCGTTTATCGAGAACCACGACACCGACCGCTTCCTGGGCAACGGCCAGGATGTGCCGGCCCTGAAACAGGCCCTTGCCCTGCTGCTCACCATCAAGCGCATTCCCCAGCTGTACTACGGCACCGAGGTACTGATGAACGGCACCAAGGAGGTGACCGACGGCAACGTGCGTAAAGACTTCCCCGGCGGCTTCCCCGGTGACGCCCAAAACGCATTCACTGCAGCTGGCCGCACCGCAGCCCAAAACGAGATGTTTGACTGGCTGAGTGCATTGCTGCATTGGCGTCAAGGCAACAAACTTATCACTGAGGGCAAGATGACCCAGTTCATCCCTGTCAACGGCATCTACGTCATCGCCCGCACCTATCAAGGCAGGCATGCCGTGACCATCATCAACGGCACCACCCAGCAACGACAAATGAAACTCGACCGTTACAGCGAGGTGTTTGAGGGAGCAACTACCGCCCGTGACGTCCCCACAGGCATGACCGTGGACTTGACCAGCGGCACCATTACATTGCCTCCCCGTGGCACCCTCGTTCTCGATTTTTAATAGTTTTTCATCAAGCGCGGTCAATACCGTTCAAACAATTGCATGTTTGACAAAATAATTGTAAATTTGCAGTCACAATAAAAAGTCATCAATGGGTAATACTGTCAGATACTACATTCGCGGCAGACGTCCACAAGGTTTTTGGGGACGGCGAGCGTTGATGAAGATGAACGGCAAGCAACATGCGGCGATGCCCGAGTGGGTGCTTTCAGAAGTGGACATCAAGGAAGATGACCACATTTTGGATGTGGGATGCGGAGGCGGTGCCAATATCGCCCGAATGCTCAAACGAGTACCCAAAGGCAAAGTCATCGGGTTGGATTACTCGCAACTCGCGCTCGAGATGGCCCAGGACTTCAACTACCGCGACTATGTTGACAAGCGATGCCTGTTTATGGGTGGCAACGCCATGCAGATGCCTCTGGCAAAAGAAATGTACAATATTGTCACGGCATTTGAGACCATCTACTACTGGTTATCGCTTGAACTTGGTTTCGCCGACATCTACAGGCTGTTAAAACCAGGAGGCACCATTGTGATTGGCAACGAATTAGACGGCAAACAGGAAATCGACAGGAAGATTGAACGCGCCACCAACTACATGCGCATCTACAGCATCGAGGATATCGAGGCACACCTCAAACAAGCCGGTTTCACCAACATCAAATCCCGTTACGACGAGGAACGCCACTTCGTGTGCGTCACAGCTACGAAATAGCGTTCAATCTCTATACGCCACAACAAGGAGGGCACTTCACAATGAAGCGCCCTCATATTTTTAATAATGTAAACCTTCTTTTACTCTACAAATGACTTGAGCTCATCAAGTGCAGGCAGCGCCTTGCCTGTCTCATGGTCCCACAATCCGGCGTTATACCATGCGTCATTGACGTGAAGTGCACTCCAGTAGCTTCCACCCAGGCCATACTCATTGGCTTCGGGGAACCACCAGAACAAGCCGTTCAAGCGGGAATAAGGCTTGATTTTTGCAATCAGGTCGGCTGCGAACTTGCGCTGTCCCTCATAAGTCAACGGCCATGTCGAGGAAAAGTCCTGATCACCGACCTTGTAATGATAGCTATAGCCCGTCTCAACAATCATCATTTCCTTATCCTGGAAGGCATTATTCACGTTGTTCAGGGCATTGGCAAGCGTTAACAGGTCACCGTGGTAATAAGGATAGTAGCTCAGACCTATGATGTCATAATCTACTCCCCTACTGTTCATTTGATTGTAGAAGTTCAAGAGCACATTGACGCGCGGCACACGTTCGGTGTGCAGGATGATTTTGGCCTTGGGACACTCCTCACGGCAAGCCCTGCCAGCCGCCTTCAAGAGATTGGCAAAACGCACCCAGTTTGCTTCAGGACTGTTGGTGAAACATTGCTTTAGCTGGGACTGCGGAGTTCCCACAGGTCCCCACAACATGCCGTAGCTGATTTCGTTACCTGTCTGAATATAGTCAGGCGTGGCACCTGCGGACTTGAGTTCACGCAAGCAGTCACGGGTGTATTCATAGACCTTAACCTCAAGCGCCTCATCGTCCAGTCCAGCCCACTCGGCAGGCGTGTACTGCATCGCAGGGTCAGCCCACGTGTCGCTGTAATGGAAGTCGAGCATGAATTTCATGCCGGCGGCCTTGATGCGCTGTCCCAGCACCTTGACAGTATCAAGATTTTGAATGACACCCTGCCCCCTGTGCTCACTCGAGGCATTCTCGGGATTGACAAAGAGGCGAACGCGCGCAGCATTCCATCCCTGTTGCTTGGTCCAGGTAATCACATCATCGATAATCTGGCCGTTACGGTCATAATAATGGGCAGTCCTAATGCCATAACCCAACGCCTTCTTCTGATGCGCTTCATACTTGGTCAACATAGAGATGTCACCCCCCACGAGACGCTTAACCTCGGGTTCCGCACCTCCGCCAAAAATGATGTCGATGAGCGTATTGATGTCCGTAATGTTCACCTCGCCATCACCGTTCACGTCATGAGCGGCGCCGCTTCCATCGCCCAAAATATCATTAATGACGACATTCACATCATTGATGTTTACCTCACCGTCGCCATCCAGGTCACCCTGGACAACGGCATTGGCGCCGTGAGTTGTCAGCGCCAATGTCATTGTCAGGAAAATACCCTTGAACGATAATCCCTTCTTCATCGTTTATCCAGAGATTATCTTAGAATAGAGTCAATCACAAAATTGATGTCGGCAATGTTCACCTCACCGTCGTCGTTGACGTCGGCTGCAGTATTGACGGCACCCGACAGAATCACGTCGATAATGAGGTTGATGTCGGCAATGTTCACCTCACCGTCGCCATTGGCATCGGCGGGATCTCTGTTAAGATAAGGCAGATAGATGTCGGTCACATCCTTGACTTCATATTTGTTGGTCTGCGTGGTCACCTCAAAGAAGGAGGTCTGCTTCACGGCAGTCACATCTTCGGTCTGCACATCGGTGGGACCCTGATTGAATACGAAGTTCATGAAGAAGTTCCTGGAGGTGATCATATAGGTCTGGTAGTAGAACGTTTCCCCTTTCACCACCTTGGTGTCGGTGATTCTCTCACCAGGCCAGTTGCCGTTGTGCTGGTTATTGCTGCTGTCCCAAGTGTAGAAATTCACTGTGGACCAGTTATTGGGAGCGACCGTCGGATCTTTCAGGAAGACGGTAATCTCATAGGGCTCGAAATCGTCGTCCGGGCCAATAACATAATGGCGTGTGATAACACCGCTTACAGCATTTCCAATCAGCAGACCGGCCTTGAGCGTAGCATTAGCAGCGACGACAACTGAACTGCCGCTGGAGATGACAGTGCCGTTGTTAGCGCTGGGCTCGCTGCCGTCAAGGGTATAGACGATGCGGGCATCGGCGCTCTGGCTGACTGCAGTAAGGGTGATAGTCTGCTTACCTGCATACTCGCCGCTGGGCTTGCTGGCCCAAGCAGTCTCGGTCGTCTTGCTCAACGCCAGACGATAGTTGGTACCGCTGACTACCTCAACGTAGGTATCAGGGATATTATAGCTGGTGCTACCCATGGCAGCGAGTACAGCGCCACGTGTTCCAGCCGAGCGGTGCACATAATAGTTGTTGACCGAGCTGTTGGCAATCACCTGATTGGTGCTCTGGTTGTGGATGCCAGCCAACTGACGCACATAAATCATCTGCTTGATGGCCTCCTTGTAGCTCATCCAGTGTTTGAGGAAGACGCACGGCGTACCTGGCATAATCATCATGAAGGCGTTACCAGCCTCGATATTCTGGCGAATGGGATCCTGCGGAGCGCTGGCGCTGCGGTATTCAGTGTCGTGATTCTCGATAAACGTCACCGAGTAGCGGCGATAGTTGGCATCCTGGTTCAGGGTCCTGCCATTGGACGAGAGATTGGTCCACTTGTTGTTGTTGACAGCATCACGCACCACATAGCGGAAGGGGAAGTCAAACGCGGCACTCTGTACCACGCCGTCAACCTTAGTGCCGTCAATCCAATTCTTCACAGCGCCCAGATTGCCGTCCCAGTACTCACCAACCGAGTAGGTGGGCTGCGAGTAAGCGTTATACAGTCCCGTGAACGAAGCTGAGTAACCCTTGGTCATATCGTAGCGGAAACCGGCATATCCCAAGTCCTCGAGCAACATCTTCAGGTAAGCTTTGACATTGGTCTGCACGTTCTCGCTCTTGTGATCCAAGTCGCGCATACCGCCCCAGTCCTCACCGGTGTCGTTGTTGCTGCTCAATTGGTAGCCGTTGGCATTAGCCCAAGCAAGGGCAGCACCGCCGTCATCGTTCTTGCAGATGTCGGTCGACTTGAGTCGATAGGTCACACCTTTATAGGTTTCGGAAACAAAGTCCACCCAGTTTGAGGCGTTCTTGCGGTGGTTGATAACCACATCGGCAATGGTACCGATGCCCTTGTCCTTAAAGGTGTTGATCATCGACTGTAACTGAGCCTTGCTACCAAAGGAACTATTGTAATTGGTAAACCAATACTTAGCGTCATAACCCATCGACGTGCCGCCGCAGTTGGCACTCTGGGGGATCCAGACAAGTTGGAAAAACTCAGCCAGCTCGTCGGCTTGTTCTTCGAGCACCGCCCATTTGGAATCGTTGAAGGAGTCCCAATAGAACCCTTGCAGCATCACGCCATTATAGTTTGCAGGCCACCCTTGGCCCAGCATGAGCAATGGCAACATAGCAACAAGTGCTGTAGTAAATAACTTTTTCATGTCCTTATACTATTTAATGGTTATATTTTCCACAAAGGTAGTGAAAGCAGAGCGGAATCACAACAATAATAGCTTTTTTTTGTAATTCCCGGGGACGCTTCCAGCGTTATCCCATCGAGAGCAAGATATCGATGAGAGCAGTCACATCGGCAATCGACACATTGTCGTCACCGCTGACGTCGGCATTCTCGAGAACTATCGCTGAGGCATCGTTCGACAACAAGTAGTCGATGAGTGCCGTGACGTCGGCAATCGACACCTTGCCGTCACCGTTCACATCACCCGGCATGCCAGGCTCTTCGTCATTGAGATAAGGCAGATACAAGTCGGTCACATCTCTCACTTGGTACTTGTTGGTTTGAGTTGTCACCTCAAAGAAGGACGTCTTGTTCACGTTCACGACATCCACAGTCTGGTGAGTGCTGGCTGTACTGCCGCCCTGGCTGAAGACGAAATTAAGATAATAGTTCTTGTCGGTGATGGTGAACGTCTTGTAATAGAACTTGACGCCGTTCACGGTGCGGGTGTCGGTAATGACGGTTCCGGGCCAGTTACCGCACTGCTGCACACCATTGCTGTCCCAGCAGTAGTAAGTCACGCGGGGCCAGTTGTTGGGAGCGGTTGTCGGGTCCTTGAGATAAACAGTGATTTCACAAGGATAGACGGCATAATTGCGGGTGATGACACCGCTTACAGCGCCATCCTTCAACAATCCTGCCTTGAGGGTGCACGATTCGTTGATGGTTATACTCGTGCCGCTGGCAACGGTCCTGCCGTTGTTGGCGCTGGGCTCACTGCCGTCGAGGGTATAAACGATTTGCGCTCCGGCAGTATTACTAATGGCCGTGAGCGTCACATCAAAAGCTCCGTCATAATTGCCGCTTGGCTCGCTGGCCCATGCGGTCTCGGTGCCCTTACTCAACGCCAAGCGATAGTTTGTGCCACTGGCAACGACCACGTAGGACGAAGAGACATTATAGGCGCTGCTACCCATCACTGCGAGCAATGAGCCGCGGGTGCCGACGGTGCGCTGAACAAAATAGTTAGAACTCGAATTACTCGTGACGGTGCTTGTCGAGCTTGTATTGGAAATCCCGGCCAACTGACGGGCATAAATCATCTGTTTGATGCTGTTCTTGTATTCCATCCAGTGCATGAGGAAGACGCACGGCGTGCCGGGCATGGCGAGCATGTAGGCATTGGCGGCCTCGACGTTTGTGCGGATGGGGTCCTGCACGTTATAGGAGTCACGGTACTGGGTGTCGTGGTTCTCGACAAAGGTGACCGAGTAACGGCGATAGGCCGTCTCAATGTTCAGTCCACGGCTGCTTGAAGAGCCCAAATAAGTCCAGTTGTTGTTATTGGCGGCATCACGCACCGTATAGCGGAAGGGGAAGTCAAAAGCGGCGCTTTGCACCGTGCCGTTGACCTTGGTACCGTCAATCCAACTCTTTACAGCCGACTGGTTACCATCCCAGTACTCACCGACTGAATAGGTGGGCTGAGCATAGTTGTTATACATTCCTGTAAACGATGCGGCATAGCCCCTGGTCATGTCATACCTGAAGCCCGCATATCCCAGGTCATCGAGCAACATCTTCAAGTAGGCCTTCACCGTTGTCTGCACATTGGTGCTATTGTGGTCCAGGTCTCTCAATCCCGACCAGTCCTCGCCCGTGTCGTTGTTTGAGCTCAGCGTTTTTCCGTTCTGGTTGGCCCAAGTGAGCGTTGCCCCGCCGTCATCGTTCCTGCAGATGTCGGTCGGCAGCAGTTTATAGGTTGTCCCGTTATAAATCTCGGTAGTGAATGTCACCCAATCATTAATCGTTTTGCGGTGATTAATCACCACATCGGCTATTGTCCCGATGCCTTTGTTGTTAAACGTGTTAATCATTGAGCGCAACTGCGACTCGGTGCCGAATGAGCAGCTGTAGTTGGTGAACCAGTACAGGGGATCATAGCCCATTGATGTCCCGTTGCAGGAGGCACTCTGCGGAATCCAAACCAGCTTGAAAAACTCCGACAGTTCATCGGCTTGAGATTCGAGACTTGCCCAACTACTCGCGGTAAAGGAATCCCAATAGAATCCTTGCAGCATCACGCCCTGGTAAGAGGAGGGCCAGCCTTGACTGTGCAGTGGCAGCGGCAGCAAAATGGCCAGCGCCGCAATAAGTATCAACTTTCTCATATTATACTCTTTTTAGTGGTTATTATCTCCACAAAGGTAGTGAAAGCCGAGCATAATCACAAAAAAATACATCGTTTTTTTGTGATAGTCGAGGCGCATCCTACCTTCGCCGCACACAGCGGCAACGGTAGTGAAAGCCGAGCATAATCACAAGAAAATACATCGTTTTTTGTGATTATCGAGGCGCATCCTGCCTTCGCCGCACACAGCGGCAACGGTAGTGAAAGCCGAGCAGAATCACAAAAAATACATCGTTTTTTTGTGATAGTCGAGGGCGCTCCAGCCCTCAAAAAACAGTTTGGGGCGGTTCCTCATATAGGGAACCACCCCAAATCATCTGCGATTAATATCGTCAAGAGTCAAGTTATCACTTGATCACCTTCACAGCGCTGTGGCTACCGTCGGTGTAAGTGGTAACGATGATGGTGAGACCATTAGCCTCCTTCATCTCCTGACCCATGATGTTGTAGTAACGTACACCAGCAACGACCTTGTTGATGTTGTTATCAACAATCTCCTGAACATCGCCAGACTCCTTGGCCAGACGATAAACAGTGATGTTGCCACCGGGATAGTACTGATAGATGGTAACACCATCCTTGTCAACCTCAGCATTCAGCCAGTTGGAGGTAAATGCATTGGCATTGGCAGCAACAGTCGACTCAACCTCTACGAGAGGAGCATCGGCATTGGCCTCAGCAATAGCGAAACCATTCTGGTAGTTGGGCAGAGTGGGATATACATAGTACTCCTTACCTTCCCAGATGAAGGGGAATACACCGTTGCAAGCACCCTTGTTGGGGAGACTGAATGCGGTAGCTTCCAGAGCCTCTTCACCAGTGAGCTTAGCGGGAGCAGCATTACGGGTTACGTACAGCAGAGCATGCTCGTCATTCACGTCTTTGTAATAGTTGATGACGGTTGAAGTGCTGGGAGTCAGACCGTCGCAAGGAGCAACAAAGCACTCATCGGTGCAAACCTCACCATTAGCAATGCTCATAACAGATACACCACTGGTATTGCCACCAGCCAAGTAGAGGAAGCCGTCCTCCATGAGGTCACCCTTGGCAAAGCCAATGAAGTCGCAACGACCTTCCAGACCCAACTCCTCAGGAATGATGTATTCCTTCATCTCGTTGGTCTCGGGGTTGATAACCCTAACGGCAGCAGTATCAACAACCCAAGCACCGGGGAATACAGCGTTGCTTACAATCAGGTTGCCTGCCTCATCGCGGCTGATACCGCAGTTGGCACCACCAGGATACTCAGTGTTAGTCAGACCGTTCTCATCGACAACAACGACCTTCTGGTCAGCCTTGTTGTTGATGTAGAACTTGCCACCCATACCAAAGCCCTGACGAACGTCAGCGGTGGGCAAGAATGAGAGGTCGGTGATCTCCCAAAGTTTCTTCAGAGTGATGGTCTCTTGGGGCTCAGGAGTATCAGCCTTGGTGATAACCAGCGTCTGAGCGTCCAGATTTACGGTCAGCTGATAAGCGCCAGAGGGAACCTTGAAGCTGTTCGAGATACCGAAGCTGCTCAAGCCAAGTTCCATACCCAGCATGTCCTCGCTAACCAGGTAGCCATCCTCGATAGCACCCAAGCGGTTCATAGCGATGCCGCTCCAGTCGTCAGCAGCCTCAGCGAGCTTAGAGGTGAATGAGAAGTAGCTGTAAAGCGTCTCGTCACCCTCATCCTTGTTCTCACCGGTAGCAGTTACGTCGGCGGTGTAGATGTTCTTGTCCTCGGTGTCCATTTGAACGCCAACGTTGGGAGCCCAACCGTTGCCGTTAACCTCACCCAGGATGAAGAGGTCATCGGTGCGTGCGGGAGGCAGCTCACCAGCGATCTCAGCGATACCGTTCACCTCGTAGTTGGTGCTATCGAAGGTGATGTGAACATCATAGTAACCAGGCTGCTCAATGTAAACCTGATAGTTATCGGCGGGCCAAGCAAAGCCCCAGTCACGGTTGGCGACAATCTTGAACTCGAGATTACCCTCGGGCAGCTCGCAGTTGTACTTGTCGAGTGTCCACAGGCCATCAGCGTTCTGTACCATGTCGTTGTCGCTGTTGGTGGGATCCCAAGTGGTACCGAATACCGATGCAGCAGAACCGGCTACGGTGAAGATCTTGAAACCTTCATCAGGGTCAACCGCACCCTCAACGATGAACTCCATGTTCTCGAGGTCGAAGGTGAAGGTAAATTCACTGGGTTCCATACCACAGGCAAGCTGATAGGCACCGTTACCGTTGCCCTGCTTCTGGGTAGAGATGTACTGACCGATGGTCACCTTCTGGTCGGCACCGGTCGAAGGGCCAAAGCGGAACTCGTTGTTGAACTGGTCCCACTCGCCGGCATTCTCGGTCAGACCGTCAGCAAAGACGAACCAGATGGTTCCGCTGAGCTCTACAGTAACTGAATAGGTGCCGTCGCCATTGTCATTCATCTCCATACCGGCATTGGTCTGCCAATCGCCGAAAGGATTACTGCCAACAATGTAGATGTTGGCCTGCATGCACAGTGCGAACACTGCCATTGCAATAAGCGTAAAGACTTTTTTCATAATTAACCTAAAGTATTTAAAAAGTGAATAAAATAAATAAATGTCTTGTTTGGTTGAAGCAAAACGACAGCTGCCCCGTGTGCCCTACCCGCAGAGGGCGGGCACACAGGAAGCGGTCGCATTATTTTGCTTCTTGAGCATCATTATTCTTGCTCCATGAAGTAGTAGTAACCCAGGATGTCGTTAAACATCACAGTGTAGGTACCAATGTTCGCGTTGATGTTAGAACCGTCTTGGATACCAACGCCCAAGGGGAATGAATCTCCACCCCAGTTCACGTCCCAAGAGCCGTTGGCGGCAAACTTGAGCAGTGCTGCCTGGGTAAAGGTCAGATCCTTAACAATCCAGTCGTGGTTCTCAGCCTTGGTGTTAACTGCAGTCATCAGGTTGTTGCTTACATCCCATCCCTGATAATCGCCAGGCATAGCAATCTGGCTATAAACGGCAGGCGTGATGTCAAGCTTCTCGATGGTCACCTCGTCCTTGTCGGTATCGAGCGTAATCTCGTAGTAGCCAGCCTCGGTAACCCTGATGTTGCCACCCTCGCCAGTGTTGCGAACGATAGCACCGTCAATCATACTGAACTGGTCGCTTGCGTCACCAGGAGTGTGGATGATCTTGAAGGTCCTGCGAGCAGCGATATAGCCCACATACTTCAAAATGGTTACAGCTCCGGGGGTGCCGTACATGGGCACCAGCGAAACGCCGACGTCTTCCATGCCACGGTTGTTCCAGCTACCATCACCAAAGCCGGGGCCAATGAGGTACCACAGGTCGGGAATGGTGACAGGAGTAAGAATCACATGCACGATGAACTCATCGCTCATCATCGTGGTGGCAGTGGTGCCGTTGGTCATCACCCATTTCACGCGGGCGGGGATGTCACGCTGCTCCAGTGCGCGGCCATAGTGGTCAACGACATACTGGTTAAGAGTAGCTGCATCCATGTAGCCATCGTTGGTGATGGGATATTCCTCACCATTGAGGATGATGTAGGTTTCGGCATAGTAGTTGGTGTCATTGACACTGGGAATCGTCATGTCGCACACCTTGACAAGCGTCGTGCCCTCAGGCAGCTGAGCATAGTCAATCAGGTCAACGCCCGATACGGTGGCTGAGCCAAAGACGATTTCACTGCCTTGAGGATTACTCTGGGGCTCGGCCCAGTCTTTGTAGTCCTCGCTACAGCTTGCCATCAGCAGGGTCATTGCTGCGATATATAAAAACTTCTTCATATTCTTTATCTTGTTTTAAGTTGTTTTTACTCTACTGCAATAAAGGTGTAAGTACCCATGATATCGTTGAAGAGTACATAGTACTTGCCTGCGGGAACCTTGATGTTGTCACCGCCTGCGACGCCAAGACCATAGGGGAAGGTGGTACCACCCCAGTTAACGTCCCAACCGCCGTTGGCAGCAAACTTGAGCTCGGCATCAGCAGCATAGGTCTCTTCAACAAACCAGTCGTGGTTGTATTCAAGGCCGTTCAACGTGCTGACAGCAGCCATCGGGTTGTTCTCGGGAGCCCATTCCTGATAATCGCCAGGCATTGAGATCATTTCATAAGTGTTGACAGCTTCCTCATACTTCTCGATGTCGATAGAGCCGTCAGGGCTAATCAAGATGGAGTAGTAACCAGCCTCGACGATGCCGATGTTGTGGTTGTCGCCATCCTCATCGCTCAAGAAGGCACCGGGATTCACCACGTTGGTGAAGTTGAGCTGCTCGCCCCAGTCACCAGCCACATGGACGAACTTGAACTGTCCGCCAGCGGGGAAGTAACCAACGTACATTGAACCAGCCACGAAGGAACCATCGGTGTCATAAGCGGGATACATCGGGATGAGACCCAGTCCGATTCCGCCGGCCTCATTGCTCCATTCCTTGCTACCAATGCAGTTACCAACCATGTACCAAATGTCGTAAACCTCTGAAGTGCTGATGAAGTAGGGCTTCACCACGAGGCTCACAGGATTGGAATAAATGGTCTTAGCACCAGGGGTTGATGCGCTCACACGGAACCATACGGTGAGTTCCTCAGGAATCACACTGGTCTCATCCCACTGCATAATCTTTACCAGCGACTTGGCGATTTCCTCAGCGCTCACTTCACCTGAGCAAGATGCGAAGATCTGCTTAAGTACATCGTAGGTGGGAACCGTAGCACCGGTTTCATCGGCTTTAGCCTCAGCAACCGAAGTGCTCCAATCGTTGTTGGGAGACAACTCAAACTGGTAGTCCACCGCTGCGGGCCAACCACCGTAGTCGGGCTGCGACCAAGTGAAAGGAATTGCCGAAGAGTTGAGCAGGTCAACCTTGGTATTCACGGGGTTGTTGAGCGTGAACGAAGTGGGCTGCACCAGCGTGGGGTTGGAATCGCGGTCATCCTCACACGCGGTGAACACAATCATCATGCTTAACAACATCAGTGATGATAAAAATATCTTTTTCATGTTCTTTGTCATTTTATAATGTTAGACGTTGCTTCAGCATCAATAACCCGGATTCTGAGTCAGCTTGGGATTAGCAATCAGGTCATCGGTGGGGATGGCAAACACGTTGCGCTCGGCTGAGAAGTTACGGCCCTCATAGGCACCGCCCTTCCATTGCCACTGGTAATCGACATTGTAACCGCCGAACTTGCCGAAGCGGATCAAGTCAACGCGACGACGGCCCTCGAAGTAGAACTCACGGCCCCACTCAGCCAGAATCTGGTCGAGCGACAGGCTGCGGAGCTCGGTAGCGTGGGCACGACGGCGCAGGGTGTTGACAGCCTCACGGGCCTCGTCGGGCTGCTGACCCAGACGGGTGAGAGCCTCGGCATAGGTCAAGTAGGCTTCGGCCTTGCGCATATAGAACAGGTGGGAGTCGGCAAAGGTAATGCTGCTGCCCTTGCTGCCGTCACACTTGAAGTTGTTGAACTTGGCAATGGCATAGCCATAGGTGAAGTCCGACTCATTCTCCACGTTCAGATGACGACCAGCGGTCTCAAACAGGGCACGGTCATCACCAGCTGCCACAAACACCTCATAGGCATGAGCCTCGGGAGCGTCGTCGTTGGGGAAGAACAGGCGAATCAGCTCGGGACGTGCACGGTTACCACCCCAAGTGTTGTTGGAGTACAGACCGTTCACCTCACTTGCATCATACAGGTTGGGATGAACATCAGCGTCCACGGTAGAGCACATCAGGAAGTTGGTGCCGCCCCATGAAGTGGTGCGCAGACCGTCTTGAATAACGGGGAATACAGCCTCATAGGCAGCATCGGTAATACCGTTGTCACCCATGAACAACATCTGGTAAGCAGTGTACTCGCGGTAGATGCCGTCGATACCCTCATCAGCATAACCCTTGGTGTTAAGCTGGTAAGACGAGTCAATGACCTTCTTGGCATACTTGGCAGCATCTTCCCAACGCGGGGTGCCGGTGTACACTTGCCAGTTCAGATAGAGACGAGACAGCAGCATCCATGCAGCAGCCTTGTCAACACGGCCGTAACCTGCCTGGCCATACTTCTTGGGAGCAGGATCGCTCAGGATGGTTTCGCCACTGCCCTCACCAATGATGTCAAGCAATTCCGACTCAATAAACTCGCACACTTCGGGGCGGGTCTTCTGCTCGGGATCATCACCCGAGACAATAGTCGAGAAGGGGATGTTGCCGAAGGCGTCGGTCAGCAAGTAGTACTGGAACGCGCGCAAGAAACGAATCTCGGCAGTCATCGTAGCATCGTGGTCGGCAAACTTCTCCATGTACTGGTTGCAGAAGGTAATGCCGATACACAGTCCATAGTAGTATCCGCGCAGCATCGGGTGGCTGGCGTCATAGGTATTGTGGCAATACTCGGGGATACCGGTATCACCCCAGCCGCAGATAGCCTCATCGGTCGTCAACTCGTTGGAGTTCCACATCTGGCGGTACTTGTGCTGGAAACCGCCGTCCAGGCCATCGACGTCAACGTTGTCATCACCGCCGTTGTTGCCCGAGGTGGCGAACACCGAGTAGCATTTGTTGAACATCTGCTCAACGCCCACATCGTTCTTCAGCGAGGGGTCAATAGGCTCGACATCCAGGTCGTTGATGCATGATGTCAATCCACCACCCATCAACAGAACTGCAGCAGCACTCAGTATATATTTGAAAATCTTATTCATAGTGATCTTTCTAATTATATATTCGTTAATTTATCAACTCAATTAGAAGTTCAGACTCAAACCGAGGATGAACGAGATGGGACGCGGGAAGATGTCGCCGCCGATACCACCGAAGATCTCGGGATCGATACCGTCATACTTGGTAATGCAGAACACGTTGCTTACAGTGCCGTAAACACGACCGGCAACGCCCTCATAGCTACCGTGCTTGAGCAAGCCGGCGAAGCTGTAACCCAGCGTGATGTTGTCACACTTGAGGAACGAAGCGTTCTGTACCCAGTAGTCGGTCATGATGGTGTTATTGTCGTAGGTCTGCCAACCCAGTTCAACCGACTTGACGGGACGGTTGTTCAGGTAGAAGCCCGAAACAGCCTCGAGTACCGATGCGGTGCTGGTGTTGTGGTAGCCCTGCATCACGTTGTTGAACATGTAGTTGCCGATGCTGGCACGCAGGCTGAAGCCGAAGTCCCAGTTCTTCCAGTCGAGGCGCGAAGCCAGACCCATGGTCACGGGAGCGTGCGGTGATTTGTAGAAGTACTTGTCCTCCTCGCTGATGACGCCGTCACCATTGCGGTCAACCACCTGGCCCTCGATAGGCTTGCCATTCACGTCATATACTTGTTGTAATACATAGAAGCTGTTAGCGGGATGTCCCACGGCGTGAGCCTGGACATTACCGTTGATGCCGATGCCACCAGTCATAACCTTGAAGGTCGGGTCTTTATCGAGAAGCTCGGTAATCTTGTTGCTGTTGTAGGTCAAGTTGTAGTCGATGTTCCACAACAGGTCGGTGGTGGAAATGGCTTTCCAGTTCAGCGAGAACTCGATACCGGTGTTACGCAGTGAACCGATGTTCTTGTAGAACGCGTTCCTGAAGCTGGTCAATGCCGAGAGGGCAGTCCAGTTCAACAGGTCGGTGGTCTTGCGGTAGTACCAGTCGATGCTACCGCTCAAGCGCTGATTCATCACACCCCAGTCAAGACCGATGTTGGTCGTCGTGGTGGTCTCCCACTTGAGCTCGGGGTTGTAAACGTTGGGCCTGGCCTTATCACCAGTACCAACGAGGTCGTAGAACGAACCGACGCTACCGTTGCTGACAACGTAGTTGTTGAAGTAGTTATAGTCGCCGATGCCTTCCTGCTGACCGGTCTTACCCCAACCGAGGCGCAGCTTCAGGTCGCTGAAGGGACCATCCTTCAAGGCTTCTTCCTCGTTGAGTTTCCATGCGAATGCTGCAGAGGGGAACATTGCCCAGTGCTTTTTGAAGCGGGATGAACCGTCATAACGCAGGGTGAAGGTCAACAAGTAGCGGTTGGCATAAGAGTAGTTGGCACGGCCGAAGAACGACACGAGGTAGTTCTCAGTGCGATAGCCCTGACCATTGTTCTGGAGATAAACACCGTCTCCATAGATCTTACCGGCCTTAGAGTCACCAATATTGTAATTGGCACTGGGAATCCAGATACCGGGAGCCACATGCAAGGCCTTTTCGCTATCCTCATCGGTGAAGAAGAGCGCCGAGTTGGTGGGATAGGTACCCCACGACTCGTTGTACTCCTTGCGCCAGTTGTGCTGCCACTCATAACCTGCCATGATGTCGAAGTGGTGCTTGTCATTGAAGTCCTTGTAATACTGAGCATAGGTACTCAGCTGCAGGTTCTCCTTCGACTGGGTGTAGTAGCTGTTGTTGCCGTAGTAGTTCGAGGTGTTGGAGATATTGGCACTGATGTTGTGGCCATGACCGCCGGTGAAGTCACCACCCAGCGTGAGGTGGAGCCTCAGGTCCTCGAAACCGTGAATCTTGTAGTCGATGTCGGCACTGCCGATGAAGGCATGCGACCAACCGGTGTTGTCATGATTGTCGAGCATGGCAACGGGGTTGTAGGGAGCGTTGGTGTTCTTGGTGTAGGGCCAAGCGGGATCAGCGAGGTTGTCCTGCATCCAGTCAAAGTAACCACCCACAGCCGAATACTTCGGGTCGTTGGAGTAGATGGGCTGAGTCGGGTCCATACGCACTGCATTACCTACAGCGCCGGTGTCGGCCCAGCGTGACTTGGTCCATGCCAATTTACCGTTGAGGTTCAGCGTCAAGTGGTCCTCAAAGAACGACGGATTCAGGTTCAAGGCGGTAGTAAGACGCTTGAAGTCCGAAGTCTTGAGGATACCCTGCTGGTCGGTATAGCCCACCGAAATGCGATAAGGCAGATATTGGCCTACCGAACCTGCCAGCGTCACGTTGTGGTCGTGACTCAGCGCGGTGCGATAAATCTCATTCTGCCAGTCGGTGTTGGCGTTGCCCAGCAATGACAGGGCAGTCTCCTCGCGGGAGTCGCCAGCGAAGATTTCCTTCACGAAGGCACGGTACTCATTGCCGTCCATCACATCGATGGTTTTCTTCTTCTTGCTCCAGGTCACACTACCGTTGTAGGCTACCTGGGGACGCTGGCCGCGACGGCCCTTCTTGGTGGTGATGATGATAACACCGTTAGATCCACGGCTACCGTAGATAGCGGTTGCCGAGGCGTCCTTCAACACGTTGAAACTCTCGATGTCCTGGGGGTTAACCAGAGACAAGGGGTTCGACAGACCGCTCACACCATTGTTATCCATGGCGATACCATCGATAACGATGAGGGGGTTGTTGCTGGCGTTCAGTGAAGAACCGCCACGGATGCGGATGGTGGAACCACCGCCAGGGCTACCGTCACCACTGGTGACGTTCACACCGGCGATTTTACCACCGAGCATGTCCTGGGCGCTGACAACGACACCCTTGTTCTTGGCATCGGGCTTAAGCGCTGCCACCGAACCGGTCAAGTCGTTTTTCTTCACTACGCCATAACCGATGACCACTAGATTCTCAAGCATCTGGGTGCTCTCGGCAAGGGTAATAACTAAGTCGCTGGCTGCGGTGACCTCATGGTCCTCATAGCCGACAGACGAAACCAGGAGCTTGGCGCCCTGAGGCACGCCTTCGAGGGTAAAGTAACCGTCAAAGTCGGTAGCAGTACCCATCTGTGTGCCAACGACGCGAACAGTCGCGCCGATTACAGGCTCGCCGGTAGCATCCTTAACAATGCCGTTCACAGTAATCTGTGCATAGGCTCCGAGTGACAGGAAAAGTCCCATCACAAGGGTAAGAATCCTAAACGGAATTCTGATTTTTACCTGCTTCATCTTTTAATTTTTAAAGTTAATATTATGTTGGTAATCAATTATTTAAATTTCTCTTTTGGCACATTCCGCAATTGTGGAATGAATTCAAAAGGTTTCAAACGGCCGTTTTAAGGCAATTAAAACAAGGCAAAAATAGAAAAATTCAATAAAACTGCCTTTTTTTATAATGTTAAATTTTTTATTAATTAAATGCAATCGTTTGCGCAATCCATTTTTTTGACATATCTTCGCAGTCACAATATAGACTCTTAACCTGATAGAATAAGATGAACGAGAAACGACAGATGACAATGAAAGACATCGCCCGCGAGCTGGGTGTGTCGGTCGCCACAGTGTCGAGAGCGTTAAGCGATAGCCCGAGCATTTCAAAGGAACGCCGCCAGGCCATTCAACAGTTTGCGCGTGAGCACAATTACTTTCCTAACGTCATAGCCGAGCAGTTAAGGCACAGCCGCCGCAACCCGTCGCGCGCCATCGGAGTGATTGTCCCCGAACTGGTGCACTACTATTTCTCGTCAATCCTTGACGGCATCGAGGGCGAAGCCTCGTCACGTGGCTACCAGATCATGGTCGCCAAGAGCAACGAGAGCTATCAACGTGAGGTCGAGATATGTGAAGCGATGCTCAAAAACAAGGTGTGCGGCATCATCGTGTCACAGGCCAAGGACACCGAACAATATGACCACTTTCTGCACCTTGAGGCAGCAGGCGTTCCACTGGTATTCTTTGACCGCATCTGCCCTGCCATCAATGCAAGCCGCGTCGTGGTCGATGACTATATGGGCACCCTCAACGCCGTGTCCCATCTCATCACCACAGGCTGCAAGCGCATTGCCTTCTATGGCACATCGATGAACCTGGTCATCGGCAAAAACCGCTTTAATGGCTACCGTGACGCCCTATACAAACACGGGTTGACACTCGACGAGAAACTGGTGCGCATCTGCGACAACAGGGCCGACTCAGAGCGCATCACCCCAGCCATGATGCAGATGGAAGACAAACCCGATGCATTCTTTGCCGTTAATGACGAGACCGCCATCGGCATCCTGTCGGTGGTTAAACGCATGGGCTATTCAGTCCCCGACGAGGTGAGCATCTGCGGGTTCACCAACGGCTTCCGCGCCACGGTGTGCGACCCGATGCTAACGACCGTGGAGCAACGCGGTTCCCAAGTGGGCAAGGAGGCGGCTGACATCCTCATCGGACTAGTCGAAGGCACGCTCCCCAACGACCGTCCTGAGAAACGCATCGTCAAGACCCGCCTCGTGGTCCGCGGCACCACCCGCCACCCTTAATTCTACGACCACAAGAAAGACAGAACAACATCAAAAATATAATCTATAAGCTTTTGTAAATCAATCATTTGATTAACTATTTGAGATTATTGTATTTATTGTTTTCTATTTAATAGAGCATAACTAAAAGATATACTGAATTTTTATGGAGAAAATGAAGAGATTATTCCTTGTTGTGATGGCGCTTGTGGCTTTATGCGCCGCTGCTCAGGTGGAGAGGCCCAAACTGGTTGTGGGTATTGTCATTGACCAGATGAGGTGGGACTACCTCTATACCTACACGTGGGGTGACCGCGGCTTCAACACCTTGCTCACCGACGGTTACCGTTGCAACAACACCATCATCGACTATGTGCCCACAGTGACTGCTGCCGGTCATGCCAGCATCTTCTCGGGCACCACACCTGCCTTTCACGGCATTGCAGGCAACAGTTATTCCATTAACGGCAAGACCGTTTCCAGCGTCCAGGACGACACCGAGAAGGCTGTCGGAGGCAATGAGAAGACACGCGGCAAGTCACCGCGCAACCTCATCACCACCAACATTGCCGACCAGCTCTACCTTGCGACCGACTACAAGAGCCGCACCGTCGGTGTGGCGCTGAAAGATCGCGCCGCCATCCTTCCCTCGGGCCATAATCCCGTGGGAGCCTACTGGTTTGACAGCTATAGCAAGTCATTTGTCACCAGCACCTACTACTGCGACAAATTGCCCAAATGGGTCGCTGATTTCAACAAGAAAAACCGTGACGTGCTCGCTGGTGACATCAACAACACACCGGCGGGAACCATCATCACCTTTGCCCTTGCTGAGCAGGCACTTATCAACGAACACTTGGGGCAGGGAGAAGCAACCGACATGCTCACCATCAGCGTCTCCAATACCGACATGGCAGCCCATAACACGGGTAGCCATTCGCCCAAGGTGGATTCCATCTACTGGCAGCTGGACAAAGAGTTGGCCCGCTTTATCGGCATCCTCGATGAGCGCATCGGACGCGACAATTACCTGCTGTTCCTGACTGCCGACCACGGTGGCACACACGGATGTCCCCGCATGGAGTCCATTAACATGCCCAATGGCGCATGGGAGAGCGGAGAAGCACGCAATGTGGCCAACGAAGAACTGAAGAAACAATTCGGAGTGGACCTCCTTCTCAAGAAGGACCACGGCTTTACCTTCTACCTCAATCACGAGGCCATCGACTCGGCAGGGCTCAACACCCATGAGGTAGCTCAAGCCGCCTGCCAGGCACTCGCAAAGCCTAATGAAGTTGAGTGGGCCGTCGAAGTAGCCGACCTCGACAACTACCCCATACCCAGCATTCTCAAGGAACGCATCAAGTTGGGCTATTACCCAGGACGCAGCGGTGACATCTACGTTATCCAACGCACTGGCGTTCAATTGGGTAAAACTGAGTGGGCGGGCTCGAACCACGGCACATGGAGTCAGAGCGACTCACACATTCCTCTCATCTTCATGGGATGGCACGTCACCCCCGGTGAGACCAGTCGCCTGACCCACATGACCGATATTGCCGCCACCGTCTGCGCCATGCTCCACATCCAGGCGCCCAACGGCTGCATCGGCACACCCATTCTGGAATATTGATTCACAGACAACGACTTATGATGAAGGGGGCCTCGAATCGAAGCCCCCTTCATCATTTATAATAGGATGTATTATAGCAGTTCAGGAATCTGGAACAGGCGGGTGCCGTTAGAACCCTTGATGAGGATGTAGTACCCCTCGGGGCGCTCGGTCCTTATCGCCTCCTTGACCTCCTCAACATCGTTGAGCTTGCGGTAGGGGCAGTCAATGTCCTTGAACTCGCCACCCACGAGCCAAACGGTGTCAAACGGGCAGTTTGCCAACTTCTCCACCACGCGCCTGTGCTCTTCACTGCTGCTGTCGCCCAGTTCGCGCATCTCACCCAGAATTGCCATCTTGGGAGCAACTTCCATCAGGCTGAAGTTGTCGAGTGCCGCAGCCATCGAGGTGGGGTTGGCATTGTAAGCGTCCACGATGAGGTGGTTGTGGGGAGTCTCAGTGAGTTGGGAACGGTTGTTGGACGGCACATAGTTCTCAATAGCGTGGCAAATCTGCTCGGGCGTCAATTCAAAGTGCAGACCCACAGTCACTGCCGCCAGCACATTGTCGATGTTGTAACTGCCGATGAGGTGGGTGGCCACCTCGTGCCATTCTTCGTTGCCGTTGCTTTTCCATTTGAGGAGCAGGAACGGGTCGCAGGCAATGATTTGGCCATATACGTTGGCATCGGTCTTGTTCTCGTCGCGGGTGTAATACTCGGCCTTTACGCCCTTGGGCAGGATACCCATCAGGTGCTCATTGTCGGCGTTGACAAAGATGACGCTACCCTCTCGTGTCGCCAGATTGTCGTAGAGCTCGCCCTTGGTCTTGATGACACCCTCCAGCGAACCAAAGCCCTGCAGGTGGGCCTTACCCACATTGGTAATCAGGCCGCAGGTAGGCTCGGCAGTCTCGGCGAGTGTCTTGATATCACCCGGGTGGCTCGCACCCATCTCAATGACGGCAATCTCGTCCATGACACTCAGGCGGAACAACGTCTTGGGAACTCCCACATCATTATTGAAGTTGCCCTCGGTAGCCATCTCGTCATAACGCTCGGCGAGGACGGCACGCACGAGTTCTTTGGTCGTTGTCTTGCCGTTGGTGCCGGTGATGGCAATAACGGGAATGTCGAACCGACGGCGGTGCTCACGCGCCATATCCTTGTATGCCTGCAACGTATCGGGGACAAGAATCATCTGCTTGTCACCGGTGTAGCTATTATATACCTGCTCGTCGCTGACAATGGCCACGGCACAGCCTTTTTCAAGGGCCTGGGCGGCAAACTGGTTACCGTCAAAAGACTCGCCTTTCAGGGCAATAAAGATGCTGCCCTCGGGACACTCGCGACTGTCGGTCGTGATGACAGGGTGCTGCTCGTAAATCGCGTAAAGTTCTTCGCTACTCATGTTCAGTCAGTTTTTCTGTTCTATTATTTGCCGCAAAAATACAAAAAAAGTGGTATTTTCTCTCCTTCATCACACAATTTTGCCCGGTCCTCAGCAATTAGTGAACTTTTTGCGCTCGGTTTGCACATTTTTTTGTGTAATTTTGCACCCGATTTATTAATGTGTGCACCAAAATGAACTTCACTAAAAGAACCATAGCCATCGTGTGTGGTGGCGACTCCTCAGAGTACGAGGTATCCCTGCGCTCTGCACAAGGCATTTACTCAGCGTTTGACCATGACCGTTACAACGCCTACATCGTCGTGCTCAGGAAAAATGACTGGCACGTGAACCTGACTGAGGATTGCCATCCCGCCATCGACAAAAACGACTTCTCGTTCATGAAGGATGGCGAGAAAATCCGCTTCGATTACGCCTACATCACCATCCACGGCACCCCTGGCGAGAACGGCGTGCTGCAAGGCTACTTCGACATGATTGACCTGCCCTATTCGACCTGTAATGTACTGGTCGAGGCGTTGACTTTCCACAAGTTTGCCTTGAACAACTACCTGCGTGCTTTCGGTTGCTCGGTGCCCGACAGCATTCAGGTACGTCGTGGCGTGGAGCATGACTGGACCGAGGAAAAAATCGAGGAGTACTTGGGTATGCCTTGCTTTGTCAAGCCCGTTGCCGACGGTTCCAGCTTTGGTGTGACGAAAGTTAAAAGCCGCGACCAGCTGGCAGCCGCACTGGAGTTTGCTTTTAAGCAGTGCGAGAACGTGATGATTGAGCGTTTCCTCGACGGCACCGAAGTCACCGTGGGGTGCTATAAGACCAAGAACAAGGCTGTCGTGTTCCCTGTGACCGAGGTAGTGACCGACAACGAGTTCTTTGACTATGACGCAAAATACAACGGACAGGTAGAGGAAATCACGCCTGCCCGCATCAGCGACGAACTGACCGCCGAACTGCAGGCCGAGACGCTGCGCATCTACGACATCCTGCATTGCAACGGCATCATCCGCATCGACTACATCATCACCAAGAACGAAGACGGTAGCGACCACATCAACCTGCTTGAAATCAACACCACTCCCGGCATGACCGTGACCAGTTTCATCCCGCAGCAGGTGCGTGCCGCTGGCCTTGAACTAAAAGACGTTCTCACCGACATCATCGAGAACCAGTTTTAATAAAGAACCGCAACAAACCACATACACAGGATGGGCATGAGTCCATCCTGTTTTTATTATTATATGTGATAGTCTATATAAATCATGCTTTTGATAATTTATTGAAGTCCCCGTAAATTATTAGGTCATTGATAGCCGACAACTTGTCTTTTTTTGCTATATTTGCCGAAACTTTTAAGTATCACCTAAAGATGAAACGACTTTTTTTTCTGCTTTTTGCGCTCACGTCGCTGATTGTCGGAGCACAGGGATATTTCACACCATCGGTAAATAGTCCCGACATCGCCAAAAACGGAGCCGTCACGTTCAACATCAAAGCGCCCGGTGCCGACAGCGTAAAGCTGATCATCGACACACGCGTTGACACGCTGATGAAGCGCCAAGGTAATGACACGTGGAGCATCACGTTGCACGACCTGGAGTCGGACCTTTACATGTACTATTTCGTTGTCGATGGCATGAAGGTGCTTGACGAGAACAACGCCCATGTGCTGCGTGATGTCAAGAGCGTGATGAACACCTTTGTGCTCGACCCGCAAGGTGACTGCCCGATGGCGGTTCATGATGTGCCTCACGGCAAGGTCGAAGCGGTGTGGTATGACTCCCCCACCCTCGCCGCCAAGCGTCGCATGATGGTCTATCTGCCCGCAGGCTATGACGATAGTCGCCAGCGTTATCCTGTCTTCTACCTGCTGCACGGCACGGGAGGCGACGAGACAGTGAGGCTGGAGCAGGGCCGTGCCGCACAGGTGTTCGACAACCTCATTGCCAGCGGTAATGCCGAGCCGATGATTGTGGTGATGCCAAACGGACACACCGACACGCCTGCTGCCCCAGGCATGGGACCCGATTGCAACGAGCAGCCCACCTTTGTTCACAAGCAATGGATGGAAGGCACGTTTGAAAAGAGTTTCAACGACATCGTCAACTGGGTGGACAACAATTACCGCACGCGCGCTGCCAAGCGTTACCGTGCCATCGCCGGTCTGTCGATGGGCGGCTACCACTCGCTCTACATCAGTGCCAACCAGCCCGAAGATTTCGCTTATGTGGGTCTTTTCTCCCCTGCCATCGGCCGCATGGATAAAGGCAAAAGCAATATCTATGACAATCTGGAGGAAAAACTTGTCACCCAGTTCAAGCAACGTCCCAAAGTGTACTGGATGGGCATTGGCAAAGACGATTTCCTCTATAAAGATAACGCCGAGTTCAGGCAGTTGCTCGACAAGAACCGCTTGCGCTACACCTATCACGAGAGCGGTGCCGGACACGAGTGGGCCAACTGGCGCGACTATCTAGTCATCTTCACCCAACTTCTCTTCAAGTGATTTCCCATTCATAGACTATAAGCCAGGGACTAAAAACTAAAAACTAATCGCATGCTCGATACACTCATTCAATTCTTTGCCCATTGGGGGTACCTGGGACTGTTTCTGGGTTCATTCCTCGCAGGCAGCATCGTCCCGTTCAGCAGCGAGGCGTTGGTCGTCGCCTGTGTAGGACCCTTGCACATGGATCCCGTCATCAGCCTGTTTGTTGCGCTGGCTGGCAACGTGAGTGGAGGCATGACATGCTACTACATCGGGCACTTAGGCAAGATTGAATGGATAGAGCGTTACGCCAAGGTAAGCGAGGAAAAGCTCAACCGCGCCCTCAAGTTCATGAAGAACCGAGGCGCGTGGATGGGATTCTTTGCTTTTGTGCCCATGCTGGGAACAGCCATCAGTGTTGCATTAGGCTATGTGCGTTCCAATCCCTGGATTGTCCTCATCACCATGACCATCGGCAAACTCATCCGCTATGCCGTTGTCATCTGGGGCTCACTCAAAATCATCAATATGTGTTCTTTAGTTACTCTTTTCTAATCATTATATAAGATATGACACCTACCGATATTCATAACGAACTGCTTGCAGGGCGCATCATCAAACATCTGGAGCGCCGCAACTTCAACGCGCACTACTGCGCCAACGCGACTGAGGCCATCGCCCTCGTCAAGTCACTCATGCCTAAGGGCTCCAGCGTCACCTGGGGTGGCTCGCAGACCATCCGTGAGATGGGACTGACCCAACAACTCATCGACAGCTGCGATTACAAGGTCATTGACCGCGACAAGGCTGTCACCAACGAGGAAAAGCGCCAATGCTACCTCGATGCGATGGCTGTGGACTACTACCTGACCAGCGCCAACGCCATTACTCAGGACGGTGTCATTGTCAACATCGATGGTCGCGGCAACCGCGTCGCCGCCATCACATGGGGACCTGAAAACGTCATCCATATCATCGGCATGAACAAGGTAGCCCCCACCATCGAGGCCGCTCTGGCGCGCGCCCGCAACACGGCTGCGCCCATCAACACGGCCCGCCTGGGCTGCGACACACCTTGTCGTTTTGACGGCGTGTGCCACAACTGCAACTCCCCGCAGTGCATCTGCAACTACGTCCACTTCACCCGCAACAGTTTCCCCGCACATCGCCACACCGTCATCCTCCTCGGCGAACCCTGGGGCTACTAATTTCTTAGAAGAATATGATAGAAATCAAAAATAGAGTTATTGAACGCATCGATGACATAACTATTGATGGACGTAATGGTGATAGCGAAGGTTTGACGCTTGAACATTGCCTCATTCATGAGCTAGACCTGACTGCTGTTAGATTCTTGGGCAGAGTGACCATCTGTAATTGTATTATTGACAAATTGGGTCTTCATTCGACTGTATTTGCTGGAGGTCTTACATTTACAGGAAATGTTGTTATGTCTGATATTGATTACCAGATGGGCGGACATAATAATGAAGAAATGGTTATATCGAATAATCTCTTTCATGGCTTCTTCAGTTTCTTTGACTGCATCTTTGAGAAACAACTGACAGTAAAGGAGAACATATTCTTGAAAGGGACAGATTTATTGACAAGAGAGAATAAAGGATTTGACAACTGTTTTTTTGGGGGTTTGGTCTTGTCTGGCAATATAGGTAAATTGAATATTATGCCATAATACCTTTATTGAAGTATATGAACAAAGCTATTATTTCTATATTAGATAAAGACTATTCACAGTGGATTAAGGAACTGAGTCGCCGTTACCGCAGGAGCCAAATTAAAGCTGCGGTGAAAGTCAATGAAGAGGTTCTTAGATTCTATTGGGAACTTGGAAAGGATATTGTAGAACGAGATGCTGAGAACCATTATGGAAGTAAGTTCTATACAACTTTAAGTCGAGATCTTAAGGCTGAAATCCAGAATGCTAGTGGACTGTCTGAACGTAATTTGCGTTACACAAAACGATTCTATTTGCTTTATAATAAAGTAGTTAATATTTTGCAGCAAGATGTTGCAAATTCTGACGAATTAATTTTGCAGCAAGTTGCTGCAAAAATGTTCATGTTGCCATGGGGACATCATTTGATACTAATGGACAGGTTCTCAAATAATCCAGAAAAAGTTTGGTACTATGTCTGTGAATCTGTCAACCATGGTTGGAGCAGGAATATGCTTTTGAATTTCCTTGATACCAACCTGTATGAGCGCAACAGTAAGGCATTGACGAATTTCTCAAGAACTCTACCAGAAGAAACAAGTGACTTGGCGCAAGAACTGACTAAGGATCCATACAATTTTGCATTCACAGGGATAACTGGACGTTACAACGAACGACTGCTGAAAGATGGATTACTGAATAATATAACTCGATTTTTGGTGGAACTTGGGACTGGTTTTGCGTATGTTGGTAAGGAGTATCGAATCCAAGTTGGAAATACCGAAAATTATATTGATTTGCTTTTCTATAATCTCAACTTGTCTTGCTATGTGGTCATTGAGGTAAAGATTGGTAAATTTGAATTTGCTGATGTAGGGCAAATAGGCGGCTATGTCGTGGCTTGTAATCATACGTTGCGAAAGGAAGGCCGCGACAATCCCACTATAGGTTTGCTTATCTGCAAAGAAAAAGACCGCATACAAGCCCAGTATGCGCTAGAATCAAGCAGCCAGCCTATTGGCATCTCAGAGTACGAACTCGAAAAGTTCTATCCCGAGAAAGTGGAAGGCACCATACCTACAATTAAAGAGATTGAGGCAAAATTGAACGAAAAGGAATTTGAATAAAATATATGGATAAGGATTTGACGTTTATTGGGATTATTCCGGCGAGGTATGCCTCGACGAGGTTTCCTGGCAAGCCGCTGGCAATGCTGGGCGGCATGACGATGATTGAGCGGGTTTACCGCCAGGTGAGCAAGGCGCTCGACCATGTGGTGGTCGCCACCGACGATGACCGCATCATGCAGGCAGTGGAAGCCTTTGGAGGAAGGGCAGTGATGACGAGCACTGAGCACCGCAGCGGCACCGACCGCTGTCAGGAGGCATACATGAAGAATGGCGGCAACGAGGACATCATCATCAACATCCAGGGCGACGAACCGTTTATTCAGCCCGATCAGCTGCAAGCCATCATGTCGTGCTTTGACGACGAGGACACCGATATTGCCACACTGGTACGCCCATTCGACCCCAGCCGTCCATATAATGAACTGGAGAATCCCAACACGCCCAAGGTCGTGCTGGACAGCCAGATGCGCGCCCGCTATTTCTCACGCTCGGTCATCCCTTACATCCGTGGCCGCGAACGTGAAGAATGGCCTGCTGCTACACAGTATTACACACATGTGGGCATGTACGCCTACCGTGCTGCCGTCTTGGCCGAAATCACACGCTTGCCACAGTCGCCGCTTGAATTGGCCGAGTCGTTGGAACAACTGCGCTGGCTTGAGAACGGCTACACCATCAAGGCGGGCATCACAACCACGGCAACCATCGGCATCGATACCCCCGAAGACCTCGCCCGCGCCGAGGAATATTTGAAAAACTCCTAACTCCTAACTGATATGAGGCCGTCAATTCTCACGATAACCTGTCTTTTGCTGACGATGTGGGCTAACGCCCAGCCTGCCGGTAACGAGTGGATGAACCTGGAAGTGAACGAAATCAACCGACTCCCGGTGCACACGTCATTTTTTGCTTTTGACACCGAGGGCGAGGCGCTGCAGAACAATCCCGAGAAGTCGGGACGTTACCTGTCGCTCGACGGTAACTGGAAGTTCCACTGGGTCGCCAACCTTAACGAGCGCCCTACCGACTTCTACCGCACCGACCTTGATGACAGCGGCTGGGCAACGATGCCAGTACCGGGCATGTGGGAGCTGAACGGCTATGGTGACCCCATCTATCTCAACATCGGCTTTCCGTGGCGGGGCAACTGGGAAAACGATCCGCCCCGCGTACCCGTGCAGGACAACCATGTAGGCACCTACCGTCGCCACATCACCCTGCCTGCTGATTGGAAAGGCAAACAGGTCATTGCACACTTCGGCAGCGTTACCAGCAACATCAATCTGTGGGTGAACGGCCAATTTGCGGGCTATGCCGAGGACAGCAAAACCGCAGCCGAGTTTGACATCACGCCTTTTCTCAAAGAAGGCGACAACCTGCTGGCTTTTCAAGTGATGCGCTGGTGCGACGGCACCTATTGCGAGGATCAGGACTTTTGGCGCTTATCGGGTGTAGCGCGCTCAAGTTACCTTTACTGCCGTGACAAGGACAACCACATCGATGATATCCGCATCACCACAGGCCTAACCGATGACCTACAAGATGGCACACTTATGTTTTCATCTACCATCACAGGCAAGGGTGCCATGTCTTACAAACTACTTGATGCACGGGGCAATGAGGTAACTATGACACTTTCGGGAGAAAACCGATGGACGGTACCCTCAGTGAAACAATGGACAGCTGAGACGCCTTATCTTTATTCCCTCATTGCAACGCTGAACCCTGCAGACAAAAAGACCAAGGGGGAGACCATCTTACAAAAGATAGGCTTCCGCCGAGTAGAGATAGTTGACGGCCAGCTATTAGTCAACGGCAAGGCCATCTATATCAAGGGTGCCAATCGCCATGAAATGGATCCTGACGGCGGCTATGTCGTGTCGCGTGAGCGCATGATTGCCGACATCAAGGAGATGAAACGCATGAACATCAATGCCGTGCGCACCTGCCATTACCCTGACGATCCGCAGTGGTATGACCTATGCGATGAGTACGGCCTGTATGTCATCGCCGAAGCCAACATGGAGGGACATGGTTTCTATTATGACCCCAAAACAGCTCCCACCTATACGCCGATGTTTGCCAAGCAAATCCTGCAGCGCAATCAGCATAATGTGAGTGTGCAGTTCAACCATCCCAGCGTCATCATTTGGTCGCTGGGCAACGAGACCTGCGACGGTCCCAATTTCACTGCCGCGCGTGACTGGATACGAGCCACCGACCCCTCGCGTCCCATCCACTGGGAGCGTGCTCTGGGCGGTGAGAACACCGACCTGATGTGCCCGATGTATGCCTCGCCCGCCTGGTGCGAACGCTATGCCAGCAAACCCGAGAGCACCAAACCTCTCATCCAGTGCGAGTATAACCACACGATGGGCAACTCGGGCGGCGGACTGATGGAGTATTGGGACTTAGTGCGCCGTCTGCCCAAGTTCCAAGGAGGCTTTGTGTGGGACTTTGTTGACCAGGGCCTACGCGTGAAGACTAAGGACGGCAAGACTTACTATTCCTATGGCGGCGATTACAATGACCATGATCCCAGCGACAACAACTTCAACTGCAACGGCCTTGTGAGTCCCGACCGCGTGTGGAACCCGCATGCCTACGAGACTGCCTATTACTACCAGAACGTGTGGGCCGAGGACGTGAACGTGCGCCAAGGTGACATCGCCGTGCGCAACGAGTTCTTCTTCCGTGACCTAAGTAACGTGAAGATGCGCTGGCAACTGCTCGTTGACGGACAGTCGGTGCTCAACGGCGAGGAACTGAATCTAAACGTAGCGCCGCAGGGCCGCCAGCTGCTGCATCTGCCCATCACCAATACCCTTGCCACACTTGATCCCAATAGCGAAATTCTGCTCAACGTGGACTTTTCGCTCAAGGGCGCAGAGCCGTTAATGGATGCAGGTCAGCGCATCGCCTATGCCCAATTGCCCATCAACGAGGTGATGCCCCAAGCGGCTCAATTATCTCATGATAAAGCGAAATTCAAAGTTTCTCAACCCAAGAAGGGCGACTTAGTTGTTACAGAGGAAGGTGTAAACATCGCTTTTGATGGCAAGACGGGAATGATGACAAAATACGTCGTAAACGGTGTACCCTTGCTGGGCGAAGGCGGCACACTGAAGCCTAACTTCTGGCGTGCAGTGACCGACAACGATATGGGCGCCTGGTTGCAGCAGAAGTTAAAGGTGTGGCGCAATCCCGTTATGAATCTGACCTCGCTCGCTGTGGACAAGAAAGCCTCAAGCAAATCACAAGTAACCGTTGTCGCACGATATGACATGCCCGAGGTGGCAGCCACACTCACGATAACCTACGAGATTCACCGTGGCGGCGCAATGTGCATCACTCAAGGCATCGCATTTAGTGACTCCTATCAGGAACTGCCCGAGATGCTCCGTTTCGGCATGGTGATGGAAATGCCCTATCAGATGGACATCAGCAAATACTACGGCCGCGGCCCAGTCGAGAATTATGCCGACCGCCGCTACAGCCAGCGACTTGGCATTTACCGCCAAACTGCCGACGAGCAATTCTATCCCTACATCCGTCCGCAGGAAACTGGCACTAAGGGCGACATCCGATGTTGGACCCAAACCGATGGCCTAGGAAACGGCATCAAGGTGACTAGTGACAAACCTTTCTTTGCAAGCGCACTACACTACGACATCTCCATGCTCGATGAGGGTGACGAGAAACACCAGCGACATCCGTGCGACCTGTTCCGCTCGATGTTCACCGTCCTCACCCTCGACGGCGAGCACTGCGGTGTGGGTGGCATCGACAGTTGGGGCGCCCGTCCGCTGGAACAGTACCGCCTGCCCGCTATCGACCGCACTTGCTCATTTACCATCACCCCTAATAATAAATGATATGGCAAGCAGTATTGATTTTGTACAATTCATTACCGATCAATGTGCCGGAGCAGGTGACATCACCACCCGCAAAATGTTTGGCGACTACGGTATTTATTGTGACGGCAAGATATTTGGCTTGATTTGTGATGATTGCTTTTTCATTAAGGTGACTGAAGCCGGCCAGTCGATGCTTCGTACGATGGAATTACGTCAGCCCTACGAGGGAGCGAAGAATTACTTCTTCATCCCCGATGTCGATGACCGTGATTACATCAGTGCCCTCGTTCGCGCCACCTGCGACGCGCTCCCGGCACCAAAGCCCAAAAAGAAGAAATAACTTAACGGTTTGTTTTCAAGATAATAGCAAGTTACTGGTTTTCTTGCGGTTGCCACAGGAAAAGGCCTGAAGCAGTTGCCAGTTTTCCAAGCAATTCCAGCAGATCAGGAGACGGATTGTAAATCGTCATGTTGGTATCACCACCGCTGGCGGTGATTAAGGCTGTGCCATCATCTATCAGAGCGCAGAGGTGACTGTGTTTCAGTGCATCGGTCAACCACTCCACCAATGTGGCAGGCTCAGGATTCTTGACCCACTCATCACCGTAATACACATGCAAATCATGGTAGCAGTTTAGTTTCAGCAGCACGTCAGCAAACTGTTGACGCAGCCGTTCATGCTGCTCATGCATATAATACTGCTCCACAGCAAAGAACTGCCCTCCACCATCTTGCGGCACCTGCATCGGCAAAAAGTCAATCACCCAATAAGGCTTTTCAAGCAGCCGCTCTACTATTTTATCAAAGTCTTTCTCCATAAGCACTTGCAAAGATAATGTTTTTTCAAGAGACGAAAAAACAGAATGGCACATTTGTAATTTTGTCAAAACATCACCTTTGGGAACTGATAATCTCGAAATTCGGCTTCTTCATAACAAAATCAAATCAAAATTTGCTTTTATGTTCTACTTGCAGTAATTTTGCAGATTGTAACCATTCATTTGAGAAACCGTGAGCAATAACAACGAAAAGAATAAGGGCGGCTTTGACCGCTTTCGTGACCGCCATCCCATCCTGGTAAACTCTGCCTTGATGGCATTGGCACTGGTGGCGCTGGGCTACATCGCCCTGCTGTTTATCGACGTGTTCACCTCCCATGGTCAACAGGTGCAGGTGCCTGATGTGCGCAACATGCCACTCGAGAAAGCGATTGACATTCTGGAGGATGCCGGATTGCGCTGGGAAATTAGCGACTCGACCACTTTCTACGAGAATTACAAGCCTGGAACCGTCATTGACCAGGATCCCAAAGCAAAATCCTATATCAAGAAAATACGTATCATCTACCTCAACGTGAATGCCATGCATGCCCCCATCATTCCGTTGCCCAAGCTGGTTGACCTGCCTGGACGACAGGGTATGGCGACATTGAAAGCGATGGGATTCAAGCATGTAGTCATGGACAGCGTTCCCAGTGAGATGGGTGGTCTGATTCTGCAAGTGACTGTTGACGGCCACAATGTTGCCCCCGGTAAGCCCGTGAGCGTGAACAGCCAAATCAAGATTACCGTGGGCGACGGCTCCATCGTGGACCTCAACCCCGAACAGATTATCGACCCTGAGATGATGGACTCCATTGATGAGGCCAACTATCAGGATGCCCAGAAGACCTATGAGGAAGAGATGAAGGCAGCCCAAGCCCGTGCCGAGCAGGAACGCAAAGCCCAAGCAGCCGAAGAAAAGAAAGACCAGAATAAGGACAAGAAAAAAGACCAAGACAAGAAGGCTGACAAGGATAAGGACAAGAAGAAAAACTAACCTGTCATGGCACTGGATGACGAACTGCTGGATGACGAACTGGAGTCTGGCGGTAAGGACGAGATACAATATGAATACAGCGAACCCGACTTTACCGAGGACGGGCGTGACTACTGGGAGCACTACCACTATGTGGTGGAGCCCGGTCAAGTCTTGCTGCGCATCGACAAGTACCTCGTAGAGCGCATCAAGGGCACCAGCCGCAACCGCGTGCAGAACGCAGCCGAAGCGCAGTGCATCCGCGTGAACGGCCGTCCCGTCAAGAGCAACTACCGCGTGCATCCCGGCGATGTCATCAGCGTAGTAATGGACCGTCCCCGCTACGAGTGCGAAATCGTCGCCCAAGACATCCCGCTGGACATCGTCTATGAGGACGCGAGCCTGATGGTAGTCAACAAGCCCGCAGGCATGGTAGTACATCCAGGACACGGAAACTTCGACGGCACATTGGTCAACGCCCTGGCTTGGCACTTCAAGGACAATCCCGACTATGACGTGACCGACCCACGTTTGGGTCTCGTGCACCGCATCGACAAGGACACCAGCGGCTTGCTCGTCATCGCCAAAACGCCCAATGCCAAGACTTCGCTCGGTGCCCAGTTCTTCAAGAAGAGCACCAAGCGCCAATACATCGCCGTCGTGTGGGGCGAGATGAAACAAGTGGACGGCACCGTAACCGGCAACATCGGGCGTGACCCGCGCGACCGCGTGCTGATGAAGGTATTCCCTGACGGCGACCAGGGCAAACATGCCGTTACTCACTGGCACACCCTCGAAAACCTCGCCCATGTGGCTGTGGTGCAATGTCAACTGGAAACGGGCCGCACCCACCAGATACGCGTACACATGAAGCACATCGGCCACCCGTTATTCAACGATGCCCGTTACGGTGGTGACCAGATTCTGCGCGGCAACCGCTCCTCAAGCTACGCTCAATTCATTCACAACTGCTTTGAGCTGTGCCCCCGCCAGGCCTTGCACGCCAAGACCTTGGGCTTTATACACCCCGAGACAGGCGAACAGATGGATTTCGACAGCCCTCTTCC
This sequence comes from Muribaculaceae bacterium, assembly GCA_017427945.1. GTDB lineage: Bacteria > Bacteroidota > Bacteroidia > Bacteroidales > Muribaculaceae > Sodaliphilus. The sequence continues at coordinate 170,862 of JAFRRT010000014.1, forward strand.
CGCCGACATGGCTGCCCTCATCACCAAGTGGGAAGACTACGCGCGCAACCTCGCCACCAAGTAATCACCCCTAACAAGACAAAAAGCGGATGCCTTTTGAGACATCCGCTTTGTTTTTTATCAATTTGGTGGCATCAATACTGTTCATCAGCATTGGGGAAGTCACCGCTCTTGACATCAGCGATGTAGTTGCCCACGCTGTCGATGATTTGCTCACCCAGGTTGTTATAGATGCGCAGGAATTTGGGTTTGAACTCGCGGTTCAGACCAAGCATGTCGTGCAGCACAAGCACTTGCCCGCTGCATGCGCCACCGCCACCAATGCCGATAGTAGGCACATTTATCGACTGCGTAACCTTGGCTGCCAACGTGGCGGGAATCTTCTCAAGCACGATACCGAAACAGCCGATTTCGGCCAGCACCTTTGCGTCGGCCAGCAGTCGCGTCGCTTCGGCTTCGTCCTGAGCACGGGTGGAATAGGTGCCGAATTTATTGATTGACTGGGGCGTAAGTCCCAGATGGCCCATAACGGGAATGCCGGCACGCAGTATCATCTCGATAGCGCCACGCATTTCACGTCCGCCTTCAAGCTTCACACCGTCGGCGCCAGTCTCACGCATGATGCGAACAGCATTCTGCTGAGCCTCGATAGGATCTCCCTGATAGGTGCCGAAAGGCATGTCAACGATGACCATCGCACGCTTGACTGCACGTGCCACGGTGCGTCCATATACAATCATGTCGTCGATGGTGATGGGAATTGTTGTCGCATTACCCTGCATAACATTGCTGGCGCTGTCTCCGACCAGGATGATGTCAATGCCGGCTTGGTCCACAAGGGTAGCCATGGTATAATCATAGGCAGTAATCATCGCGATTTTCTCACCTGCTGTACGCATATCGGCAATGCGTTTGGTTGTCACCTTGCGGGAATCCGTTACTGTATAGGTTGACATGATTCTTCTGTTTCTTTATTGGATTAAGTATTTTTGAAATCGCACAAAAGTACACGTTTTATGTGCAATAATCAAAATTTCGGGCGAGATAAAACCAAAAAAAGTTTAAAATCTCCAATAATTCAATTTTTATACCTACTTTTGTCGCTTTGAATACTATCTATTAACTAAAAAATAATCAACGAAAAATGAAGAAATTCTTAATGACTCTCATGGTGGCAGTTTTCGCTGTTGGCGCAATGTCTGCCCAGACCGCTAAGACCACCACACAACAGGTTGTTGTAGAGAAAAAACACGAATGCAAAGACCACCAGGACGGCAAACCTTGCACCAAGCCCGCCGACCAGCAGTGCGATGACTGCAAGGCTAAGGCTGCCGAGATGAAGAAGCACGAACGCAAAGAAGGCATGGGCAAGAAGTGTGACAAAGCCGAAGGCATGAAGCACGAGTGCAAAGAGGGCCAGGGCCACGACTGCAAGAAGGGCGAAGGCATGAAGCACGAATGCAAAGAAGGCATGGGCAAGAAGTGTGACAAAGCCGAGGGCATGAAGCATGAATGCAAAGAGGGCAAGGGCCACGACTGCAAGAAAGCCGAAGGCATGAAGCATGAATGCAAGGAAGGCATGGACAAGAAGTGTGATAAAGCCGAGGCCATGAAAAAGCATGAGCAGTGCAAGGATCACAAGGATGGCCAGAAGTGCGACAAGCCCGCCGACCAGCAGTGCCCCGATTGCAAGGAGAAAGCTGCTAAAAAGAACTAAAGTTTCTCAGAGACCGCAAAGGTTATAACAAGACAAGAATATCCCCGATTTCAGTGTAAATCGGGGATATTCTTTTTATTCAATAAAACTAACGTTACTCCTTCAAGAGAATATGCGTTAGTCGAGGTGGTTGTCTTGCATGTACTGGATAACGCGCTGCAGGTCGTTAGGAGTATCAACGGCAATGGTCTCGCTGTCCACCTCAATGTAATGGACATGGTAACCATTCTCGATGAAGCGCAAAATCTCGATGTCCTCAACCGACTCAACCTTGGCTTTGCCATACTTCTTGCCGTAGTCACAATAGAACTTGAGTGCCTCGGGCCTAAAGCCATAGACACACACCTGCTTGTAGTACTTCACGTTGATATTTCCTTTGGGGAACGGGGCCGCCGAACGAGTCAAGAACACACCGCGTCCGTCACCCGAAGCGATGACCTTAGGAACAGTGAAGTTAATCAGGTCAACAGGGTCGTGAATCTCGGTCATCAGGTTGGTAACCATAATGGGCGTATCGGGATTCTCAAGATAAGGAACTATCGCTGCACGAATCGTCTCAGGCTCAATGAGCGGCTCATCGCCCTGAATGTTGACATACAGGTCGGCGGGAATCTTCTCGGCAACTTCACCTATGCGGTCAGTTCCCGTGCGATGGGACGTCGATGTCATGACCACGTTGATGCCACGTTCCTGACAGGCGTTAAAGATGCGGGAGTCATCGGTCGCCACATACACTTCAGTAAATTCGGCCACTTTCTTTGCCTGAAGATAGACGCGTTCTATCATCAGTTTGCCACAAATCTCGGCTAACGGCTTGCCCTCAAACCTTGAGGACTGATAACGTGCTGGAATAACGGCTATGATTTTCATATTGTAAAGGTCTTAAAGGTATTGATAAATGGATTTAACATGCAGACTGCGATAGATGCTCGGCGTGAGCGAAACCAACGGAATCGACGTGAACTTCTCGAACTGGCGGAAGAGTGTGCGGTTCTCGCTGCTCAGCTCCATCTCTTTGTCTGAGAGCACCTGGCCACGATAGCCGTCATATCCTACAACGAAGACATCGGTCGGGGACATCTCGATGGCCGTCTGCAACGCCACGGTGGTGCAGGAGTCGACATAATCGTCAGTAAAGCTGATTTTTTCCAGCTCATAAGTATCCTTGGTGGCATAGGAAGGCACCTCGGTTCCCATTGCCCTGGGATAGGGAGATAACACGCAAACCCCCTTGAACTCACCTGCAGGCATCACAGTTTCCATGCGTCTGGCCTCGTTACCCACAAGAACATAGTACTTGTCGTTCTTCACGTCCTTGAACCGGGCGGCATGACGTGCGGTGGCAAACACAACAGCCATATTGGGATGCATTTCGGTAAACTCCTTGATGGCCCTAACATGCTCGGCGGCACTCTCACCGCCACCCACAATGAGCACCTCGTCATAATGGGCTGTCGGCAAAATGCCGAAATGGGCATTATCGGCAATGTGGTTGCGCTTGTTGTCCACGGCCCTGACAATGCTATTGAAGCTGTAGGCCCTGTTGGTACACCACGCCATCACCTCTTTTTGCGGGATGGAATTTGCTCCCGAAATCATATAGGGCAAAGTGGTACCCCAACCATGCTGACGCAGCAACGGCATATAGGCGGTGATCGCATCGCCCAGCACATTGAAGTCAACCTCAAGCCCCTGCCGGTTCAGGCAAGTGAGCAGCAGCTCGATATTGAGGTTTCCGGCGCCACGTCCCATACCAAGTATTGTTCCGTCCACCGACTTAACGCCGCACTTAATGGCAGTAAGCGTGTTGATGAGCGCCATCTGCAGGTTGTTGTGACCATGGAAGCCCAATGGACAATCGGTAATCTCCTGAATCGCCGAAATGGTGCTGGCGACATCCTCAGGCATCATGCTACCAAAAGAATCCACCATATTGAAAATCGTCACCACATCTTTCAACTGCGCGAATTTCGGTAGCAGTCCTTCGTACTCTCCCCACTTGGACATATACATCAAGTTAAAGCCCACCTCAAAGCCAGCCTCCTTGATATGTTTTGCCAAGTTGATGGCGCGGTCTATGTTCTTCGGGTCAACAGCAATCCTGATCATGTCAACCACGCCCTCAATGGGGGCCACCAAATACGGCAGGTCCTCGACTCGAGAGCTCTTCTCGTTGATCATCACCGCAATCTTCTTGTCGCATCGCTCACGTATTCTTCTGAGCGACGACACGGGACAATAGCCATACTCTCCCATGTAAGTCTTATCAGGGTTATTGCGATAGCCCACCTCAATGTAATCTATGGGCAAAGTATTCACCGCATCCAGGTAGGTCCCCACCACATCAGGGGCAAAGTCCCAGTCGGTGTAGTACCCGCCGTCACGCAGTGTACAATCGAGAATTTGAAATTTACGTTCCATGAAGTATTAACTGTTTTGTTTTAGAAGCAAAAAATAACGCCCTATACTGGATAGCGCTTTTTAAATATTTTGGATATAACGAAGTACGTTTAATTGATTTAACCAACCCATGTTGGGGATAGAGTGACAAGAACCTATCACGACCCGGGTGGCGACTACAGGAACCATTGAGCTGACCATTCTTCTTGAGTGCCATTTCAAGTGGCCGTTCCACATATCGAATACTGTTTCCACAATCCTTGAGGAAACGTTCTCCCTTAGCAGTGTTACACAACACAACCGATATAAAGCGATGGTTGGGCATCTCGGCAGTTCTTTCCAACCCCCAGAAATCCCCTACGGTCAAATCCCCGTAACGCTGAGTCGAGGCATAGGGGCACTGATAACAGTTCTCTCTGCTTATCAATCCCTTGAGATAGGCCGTATAAAAAATATCCACCAATTTGTATTTCCGATAGAGAACATCCTCGCCAAGAGAAGCCACCATCGACATACCGTTTTTCCCTCGGAAAACTACATTATCGTAATCGTCGATTCCCTTTCCTTGCAGGTATTCATTCAGATAAGTTATGGGAGCCACACCATGACAAACCAAATCCACCGCCAGTAAATTTTCATAATCCTTTTGTAAATACTGCCGAAGACCGTGAATCTGACAAGGTGTACCGGTAAACATCACCATCACTCCCTCATCCAGTTTTTGCTTGACTTCAGTATAAACATCACCAGCAAACGCATGTACATAGCGGCTTCCCTGGCATTTGAGATATTCATTGACTGACGTAGCACCCGTGAATACCAATTGCTTCTCGTGTAGCTTCACACCGAATGCCGTCCCACCATTCCTGATGATGTGACAAGCCAAAGTTGTGACCACACCAGCTGAAGCTGCATTCTCAATTAATTGTTTATCGGTCGACCAAGCAGCGAAGCATTTCTGGACACTATTCGAAGAGATAACATTTTGCGTCAGAGCAGGGCAGACCATTCGACACAAGCCGCACTCCACACAAGCGTTAGCGTCTATCACAGGATAAAGCGCACCACTTTCATCACTGCGAAATTGAATCGCATGATGCGGACAGACACTGTAGCAAGTACAGCAACCTGTACATTTATTATGGTCGCATAGCTCCATCTAAAAAGGCCTTGGAAAATTTGATCATTGGAGACAACTTCGACTCAACGGCGGTCCAGTCTATCTCTTTACCCATCGACTCAGGATCACCCTCACGAAATACAATTCTATCAGCGAGTCCAAGTGTATCCATCAGGCTATAGATGCGCGATGCTGTTCCCTGTTCCGGTGTTCCATGAACAAAAACTTGGAAACTCTTTTTCAGAATGATAGATAACGCGGAACCATGGAATGAGTTGGTAAAAACATATTTTGCTCCGCCAAGTAAAGAGATAAACTCTGCAGGGCCAGCATCATATCGCTTGATGTTGGGATATAACCATTCACGTAGATTCTTGTCTACCACTACAACAGGAAGTTTATACCTCTTGGATACAGATTTGACATAATCTCTCATTTCAGAAGAGCCGCCATGAACTGAATAGAAAAAAATGTAGGGTTTTTTGATTTTCTTGTCATCCCTCATCACTTTTTGCCATTGCTCACTTGACAACAAGAAAACCGGATCCATAACCTGTACGGTTTCTTTCCCACTTATCGATGAAATAACATCGACTGCATTCTGTTCCCGGACAGACAACGCAGAAAAATCTGATAACTCTTCATGGAACTTAGAAACGAGATCAGGATGAACAGATGACATTCCCATACTGGCGGCATATGATAATCTGACACCCTTGTCTTTTGCAAAAGCAAGGAGAAACGCGTCATCATAATTTTTGCAGAAAGTGTTCCAGATTTGATCACTGCCACAAATGTAGTAATCATAGTCCAAATCGGCTTTGGCTAAGTCAGCATTGCTATAATACACGTCCTTGGACAACCGTATATTATCATTGATAAAACCTTTAACCCTCTCATTTCGACATTTAAGTTTCCTCAAGTGAATTAAAGTATCAATATTTCTAATTATATTCATCGGATGTTTCATTGGGCGCATAAAGTATTTATAGCTCATTGCAACACGATATGTTCTGAAATCAATTGTCTCTGCATCAAAACCTAACGCATTCAAATAATAATTCAATGCATAAGCCTGCAAAACCGCACCATAATTATTTATCATGTGAATCGTGACGATTCCTACCCGTTTCTTCTTGTTTTCCATTGCTCAAAAAAAATTATTTACGTAAGACCTCGTCAAGGTTGACACGTTCAAAGGCCTCGAGCTTTCCGCCACGCGTGGCATTGTAAACCGTGAAGCCCTCATGTGCATCGGCAAACTTCCTTGCCGTCATGTAGGCCATCGTGCTCTCGACTATGCGAGGCAGGTTCAAGCCCTTATTGCTCGCCTTAGAACCCTCAAAATAGTCCTTGACATCATCTTTCATGACAGGAACGCCTTTCTCGTTCAGGCTGATTGAGTAGTTGTGGTCAATACCCAAAAGATAGACCTCGCTGAAACCCATGTAGTAAGCCAACTGAATCGCGCCATAGGTCACGGTGAAACCCTGTCCCATATATCGGTGAATGCGGGTACTGAAATCGGCGTCACCAGGATAGAAATCTTTGTGGCGCAGGACGAAATAGGAGATTCTGTCGTTATCGCCAAAATTTGGTTTGGTGTCAATAGGCAGGAAAATGCGGCGGCATTCAACCGTTTTGATATCCTCCTGGAATTTATCTATCAACTTAAAATCCTGATTGACGTAATAGGTCGGCCTCCAGGTAGTCTTCGGGAATATCTCAAAGATACGGTTGGAGCCAAAGGTTATCTCGCCTTTCAGGTTCTCAAGGTCTTCAATGGTCAAACTGGGGCCCGTCCCGATAACGAAACAACGCTTCCCTTGATGTATTCCCTTGAACTGTTTCAATTCATTGCAGAGGGAATAATTCTGATAATATTGTTTGAGAGAGAAAAAGTATTCTTTCTTACCCATCTTATTAAAGTTTTAATCATAATCGCGACCTGCCAGCATGATAATACAGACAAAATCGCATCCTGTTTCTTGAGTGAAGCAGGATTAAATAGCAAAATTAGTATTAATCCATGAAATGGCCAAAAAAAATGCCTGTTTTTCATGGACCAACATTTTTCCATTATGCAAGAGCATATTTCTCTTTTCTTTTCATACCACAGTCAAACGTTTATTTTTGCAAAAATTGGGCTGAAATCGAGTTTCTTTTCAAGAAAATTGCTATCTTTGTGGGTTGACAGAACATGAACCAAAAACCGAGAGGCGGTGACGCATCTCCCAAATCACTCAATTCATTATGATAGAGAACGAGAACATACCCATTCCAGTAGAGTATAAGGACATCTGCCCGATTCCTGACAAGGACTTCCAGACAGCGATGACCATTCTGGTACAGGAGCCTGGTTTCCAGAACATTGTAGCCATGGCTTTGCCCAATTACAAGTATTCTGAGTTGAAGCATCTGCTGTTGAGTCTGAACTCCAAGCATGAGTTCCAGGTCAAGGTGATGAAGCCCTTCATTGAGGGATTGATGGCCAAAACCAACACGACACTCACCACAAGTGGCGAAGAGAACCTTGGCAAGGAACAGCCTTACACCTTTGTCACCAACCACCGCGACATCGTGCTCGACTCGGCACAGCTGAGCTATCTGCTGCTGAAGGGCGGCCGTGACGCATGCGAAATCGCCATCGGCAACAACTTGCTTATCTACGACTGGATCACCAAGCTGGTGCGCTTGAACAAGAGCTTCATTGTCAAGCGCAATCTGGGCCGCATCCAGACGCTGACCGCTGCCGTGCAACTCTCGGGCTATATGCACTTCGCCGTCGAGCAGAAGCGCGCATCACTGTGGATTGCCCAGCGCGAGGGACGTTGCAAAGACAGCAATGACCGCACCCAGGAGAGTCTGATCAAGATGCTCGCTTACGGCAACCGTGACAAGTCCTTCATCGAGAGCCTCAAGGAACTGAACATCGCCCCCATCTCCATCAGCTATGAGTATGATCCCAACGACTACCTCAAGGCCAAGGAGTTCCTTTGCAAGAGCAAGAACCCCAACTGGCGCAAGGCACCCGAGGACGACCTCATCAGCATGAAGACCGGCATCATCGGCCACAAGGGCGAGGTACACTATGCCTTCACGCCCTGCATCAACGAGGAACTGGACAAGATTCCCGAGGGTCTTGACAAATTCCTGGAGGTGGACCGCGTATGCGCCATTATCGACCACGCCATCCATCGTAACTACAAGATCTACAAGACCAACTACATCGCCCACGACATCCTGTTTGACGACAAGCACTTTGCCGACAAGTACACTCAGGAAGAGCGCGAGGCGTTTGAGCAATACCTCTCGAGCCAAATCGACAAGACCGAGGGCCTGAAGCTGAGCGAGGCCGATCGCTTCTACATGTACAACAAGATGTTGCAGATGTACAGCAACCCGCTCTCCAACTACCTCGAGGCAACGAAATAGGCGTTAGCAATTAGGCTTTAGGGGCATCCGCACCCTATCGTCTAAAACCCGATGCCTGACACCTGAAACCTAAAGCCTGAAGATATGAAGATTCATTGGGCAGGACTCATCATCATGGCGGTGCTCTGCATCGCCATGGATGTTTATATTTGTCGACGATTGCATCGCACCGGCTACCGCTGGACCTCACGCTTCAACGGTGTGCTGGCAGCACTGGCGGCAGTACTCGTTGCCGCCGTTACCTTGATGCCGCTATCGAGTGCCTCAACGTCCAACAGCACCTTTGTCACGGGCCAGTACATGCTTTACACCTTCTTTGCCATCCTAGCACCCATAGCGCTGGGAATGTTGATATACGGCATTGGGCGCTGGCTCAAACAGCGTTGGATGACAATCATCGCCTTCATTGTGGCGGCACTGGTGTTCGGCGTGATGTGGTGGGGAGCCATTGTTACCCCTGGCAAAATCGAGATTAAAGAGGTTGAACTGGCCTTTGAACGCCTGCCCGACGCCTTCGACGGTTACCGCATTGTGCAGTGGACCGATACCCACTTGGGCACATACAACGGACATACTGCCATTGTCGAGAAGCAGATCAAGGCCATCAACGACCTGCACCCCGACATGATTTGCTTCACTGGCGACCTCGTGAGCCGCAAGACCGACGAAGCCATGCCTTACCGCTATCTGCTGGCACAGCTGCATGCCCCCGATGGTGTCTTCTCGGTACTCGGCAACCACGATTATGACAACTATGTGCAGTGGGATGACGAGAAAGCCAAAACCGACGACCGCAAGGCCCTGTGCGACCTGCAGCAAGAGGTGGGCTGGCGCTTGCTCAACGATGATTATGCCCTCATCAAGCGGGGCGACGACCAAATTGTGATTATCGGCACCGAAAACTATGGCGACCACCCGTACGAGAAACGCGGCAACCTTGCCAAAGCCTATAGTGGCCTTTACGACGGCAACTTCAAGATTCAGTTGCAGCACAACCCCTATGCTTGGCGCGCCAACACGTTGACCAACAGCAACATCGACCTGATGTTGGCAGGCCACACCCACGCTTGGCAAATTATGCTCCAGATAGGCAGTTGGCGCTGGTCGCCCGCATGCCTGCGTTACCCCGAGTGGGGCGGTGCCTATAACGAGGGCGACCGTTGGCTCTACGTCAGCATCGGAACGGGCATGGTGGGCACGCCCATGCGCATCGGCGCCACACCCGAGATCACCGTTATCACCCTTAAGAAGAAAAGTCCTTAGTCCTTAGTCCCTAGTCCCTAGTTGGCATCCGCAAAAAACTCCCCACTTCTAACTCCTAACACCTAACTTTAAAAATGGCAACTCAACTCTCAACACTCATCTCCCAGGAGCTTAATATCCCTATCAATCAGGTGGCTGGCACCGTCAGCCTACTTGACGATGGAGCGACCATACCGTTCATCAGCCGTTACCGCAAGGAGGCAACCGGCAACCTTGACGATTTCTCCATCCAGTCCATCGACCAGCGACTGCGCTACTACCGCGAGCTGGAGAAGCGTCGAGCCACCATCCTCAAGACCATCGAGGCGCAGGACAAGCTCACGCCCGAACTGGCTGACCGCATCAACAACTGCTGGGATGCCAACACGCTCGAGGACATCTACCTGCCCTACAAGCCCAAGCGCAAAACCCGCGCCGAAGCAGCACGACAGTTAGGCCTGGAGCCGCTCGCCAAAATCATCATGGCGCAGCACGGTGGCAATATCGAGGAGCGTGCCCGTCAGTTCGTTGACGGCGACAAAGTGCCCGATACCGATGCCGCCGTCACGGGAGCTCAGGACATCATCGCCGAGTGGGTGAGTGAGAACGAGGCTGTGCGCAACGCCGTAAGGCGCGGATTCAAATATGACGCGCGTCTCACGTCCCACTTCGTTAAGGGCAAGGAGATTGAAGGCCGCAACTACGAGAACTACTACGAATACTCCATGCCGCTCAAGCGCGTTTCTAGCCACCAGCTGTTGGCCATCCGCCGTGGCGAGAAAGAGGGGTTCCTCAAAGTGGGCATCGAAATCAACGATGACCGCACGCTCGACAACATCGCCCGCATCGTGGTCAAGGGCAACGGCGAGGCATCGCAACTCGTCGAGGAGGCCGCCGAGGACAGCTTCAAGCGCTTGGTAAAGCCCTCCATCGAGACCGAGTTTGCCACTGCAGCCAAAGAGAAAGCCGATGATGAGGCCATCGAGACCTTCGCCCAAAATGTGCGTCAGCTGCTGTTTGCCCCTCCCTTGGGCCGCAAACGTGTGCTGGCTGTTGACCCGGGATTCCGCACGGGCTGCAAAGTCGTCTGCCTTGACGAGCAGGGCAACCTTCTGCACAACGACGTCATCTACCCCACTGCGCCCCACAACGACATCGCGGGCGCGACAAAAAAAATACAGACGCTGACCGAGGCCTATAAGATTGACGCCATCGCCCTGGGTAACGGAACGGCGAGCCGCGAGACCGAGCGGTTCCTGAAGAAAATCCGCTACCGCCGCAACATCGACGTGTTTGTCGTGAGCGAGAACGGCGCTTCCATCTACAGCGCCAGCAAGATTGCGCGCGATGAGTTCCCCGACAAGGATGTGACTGTGCGCGGAGCCGTTTCCATCGGCCGCCGCCTGCTCGACCCGCTGGCCGAGTTGGTGAAAATCGACCCTAAGTCCATCGGTGTGGGACAGTACCAGCACGATGTGGATCAGACGCGACTCAAGGAGGCACTCGACTTCACCGTGCAGAGCTGCGTGAACAGCGTGGGCGTGAACGTCAACACCGCGTCCAAGGAACTGCTTACTTATATCGCAGGCCTTGGTCCCACCCTCGCCCAGAACATTGTCGATTACCGTGCAGCCAACGGACCTTTCACATCTCGCCAGCAACTGCTCAAGGTGCCCAAACTCGGTCCAAAGACCTTTGAACAGGCAGCAGGCTTCCTGCGTGTGCCTGAGAGTGACAATCCGCTGGATAACAGCGCCGTCCACCCCGAGCGTTACGCTCTCGTGGAGCAGATGGCACAGGATTGTGGCTGCAGCATTGCCGACCTCATTCGCGACAAGGAGCAACGCGACAAGATTGACCTGCGCCGCTACCTCTCCGACGACGTAGGCGATCCAACCCTGCGCGACATCATGAGCGAGTTGGAGAAACCCGGACGTGACCCGCGTTCGACGGTTCAGGTATGGGAGTTCGACGAGAACGTTAACGACATTAAGGACCTGCGCGAAGGCATGGAACTCAACGGCATCGTCACCAACGTCACCCAGTTCGGCGCCTTCGTTGACCTAGGTATACATAAGGACGGACTCGTCCACGTCTCCCAAATGCCACAAAAAGGTCTGCCCGCTGCCCGCCAGGTCCACGTCCACCAGCACGTCCGCGTCCGCGTCACCAGTATTGACCACGACCGTGGCCGCATCGCCCTCTCCATGCGCGACATCGACCAACCAAAATAATTTTTTAATGCGAATTTCACGAAATTGACAAGTGTCGCGCTCCCATTTATAGAGCCATAATGATATGAATAAGAGTATCTCGACTATATTATTTACTCTAGCCTTGTTTCTCATTGTTTCTGCAAAAGCAAAAGGCCAAACCACAAACGATTATCAAGGCTCTATCAATGCCGAGTTTTCGGTTGGATTGACAGGGTATGCAAAAGACTATAGCTATAAATCCATTGGCTTCGCTGCTGGTTATGGTAAGACAATAAACAATTCATCATATATCGGCATTGGTCTAAAACCAAACTATATTTTTTCAGATGGTGATTTCGACGGATTTTTCATGCCTATATATGGTGAATATAAATATCAGCCTATTAGTGAAGCTGGCGTTCGAGGCTTTTGCGATGCTCGCATAGGTTATAGCCCAATTTCCAAAATGGGGCTGTACGCCCATATTGGTGGTGGAATCATCATCTACCAAAAATGGGAAGTAAGCATTGGGGCAAGTTATCAATTCACAAAGTTTTCTGATTCTTATTATGGCGAGCCTCAGAAGTATGACTATAATTTAGTTTTTGCCACATTATCTGTTGGTTACAAATTTTGAGAGTTTCAAATATTGACGACTAAAAATATCACGATATGGAGAAGAATAAGAAGGAGCAAGTGGAAGTGAGCACGGGATTGAAGGTGTGCCGTGTGATTGGTGTTGTGCTAGTGGTGGCGGCCATCGCCTATCTGGTGTGGCGCGGAGATTTTGACCACAAGGGTGTCGTGGGCTATATCGACGATTTCATGATTTTTATGGCGGCTTTCACGTTTGCTCACGGCAGCTTCCAGAAGCCGGAGCGCCGTTACATCCGTCGGCAGCTTTACATGCTGTCGTCGCTGTTCGCACTGTTGGCCCTGTGTTGGGTCTTGATGCTCGCCTTCATGAAGTAAGCACGCAGGGGGCGGTCATAGAAGCGCCAGCATAGCCACGCCAACAGAATGCAAGCGAAGGGCAGGGCTACGGCAACGTGCCACACGTCATTCATCCTTGCAATGGGCACTAGGTCACCGTCAAAACCGATGTGGTCATAGAAGAGATACATCAAGGGATAATGGACGGCATAGAGCGGGTAACTCAGTTCGCCCAAAATATGACTCACACGCCGCGTAGCGTCACCGACCGATAACTGCGAAGCGCCCAGCCATACAAGGCACGGGAACACCACGATGACAATCAAAGCATCGTACAGGCCGTTTTGCCACGGCAGCAAGTCGCCGAACATGAGCGGGACACATCCTACCAGAAGAATAATGACCGCACAAATCCAGAAGGCTCCTTTTGCCCCCTTCAAGGGGCGGAACACCCGTGCCATGAGCATACCCACCGTGTAGGGGAACAACATACGCACCAGGCCCGTCCACAAGCCGCCGTCGGCCATCGTCCACCCCACACCCAGATAACCATCTCCCACAGCTATATAAGCAAGAATGGAACCTGTCAAAACAGCAAGCAACGCTAGCCACCTTGTGGGAAGGCGGCGCAGCAGCAGGGCATAAAGGATATTACCGATATACTCAAAAAACAGCGACCACGTCGGACCATTCAAAGGGAACATTTCGCCGTTGCCGCGCACATCGGCAGCGGCTCCAGGCCATAAGGGCAACATCAACATACCCAACAGCATGGCCACCATCACCCACCCGACCGAAACATGGGTACCGTCCCAACGCACACCTCCCTGCAAAAAGTAGCACAAGACACCTATCACCGCCCCAATCACCACCATGGGATGCAGGCGAATGAGGCGCCGCTTGAAGAAGCGCCCCACCGTGAGGCCTTCGCTCCAACGGCTGTCATAGGCATAACCGATGACAAATCCCGACAGCACAAAAAAGAAATCCACGGCAAGGTAGCCGTGGGGCACAGGCGTCCAGTCGAAGCACTCGAACACATGATACACAATCACCATCAAGGCTGCAACACCTCGTAACCCGTCAAGGATATCATAACGTGGCTTGGACTGGAACTGCTGCATGGCGGGTCCAAACGGAATAAGGCATCACACGGGGACGACAAGCATCGGCGTGTCGGTCTGGAACAGCACGCGGTGGGCAATGCTGGGGTTGAACAGACGCGAGAAGATGCTTAGCTTCTTGTTGGGCACAGCAATGAGCTGCACGTTCTCTTCTTTGGCGAACTGTTCAAAACTCTCCATAAACGTCTTGGCCGCGATGCGCTTGGTCTTGAAGTTGCACTCGGGATAATGCTCGCGGCAATACTGCAACAGCTGCTGCACTGACTGGTCCACGAGTTTGCGGTCCTTCTTCTCGACCACTGGAATGATGGTCACGTCCACACCGCGCATGTTGAACAGACGCGCGAAGCGGTCAAACGACAAGAGGTCCTGCTGGATGAGGTTGGAGAAAAACGCCACATGGGTGATATCAGTCAGGCCGATGTCGGGCATACCGATGGGAACGGTAAAGATGGGGAACTTGCAAGCATCCATCACCTCGCCCGCCACACTGCCGATGAGGTTCTGACGACGACGGTTGGTGCCGCTGGTGCCCATCACAATGAGCGAGACGTCATATTTTTGGGCATAGTGCAGAATCTGCTCCTCAGGAATGCCCTCGGCCACCTTGGTCTCGATCTTCACCTTGGGCAACTCTCCGGCAGCAATCATGTCCATGAGCATCTTCTTGAACTCATCCATGCGCTGACGGGCATTCTTCTTGATGTTCTTGAAGTCATCCTCGGGAGTTTCGTAGCGGTCACTGCCAAAGGGCAACGACATCGTGTGGCGCTCGTTGATGTAGGTGTGTAGCAACACCACTCGGCCACGGCTACGACGGGCATACTCCATGCCCAACTTAACCGACTTGAGGGAATATTTGCCGAAGTCCACCGGCAGCAGCACACACCGCTGGTCGCTGGTCAGTGTCTCGGGCGACTCGATGATCTGCAAAGCCTGGGGCAGGTCACGCTCACGTATGCGCACCCTCACGCCCGAAGCAAGCACCTTCTCGTCGAGGTTCACGTTGTGCAGCTTCACCTCGATGCCCTCTTCTTCAAGCGTATTCTTGAGCTCCACCGCACGGTCAAAGGTGTGGATGGCAACGGTAATCAGCCTGTTGGGGTCGTTATTGTTCTTGTTGTCCATAGCGAGGAGAGGAGTTTTAGTGGTTATGAATTATTGCACGGTCTGATTCTCAAGGATTTCGAGTGCCATGTCAAGAATCTGCGGATCGTCGAGAACGACATATCCGCCGTCCGGTCCGGGCTCCAAATGGAAACCCATGTTGGTCCCGAATTCATAGTTTGACCCGCCAAAGTAGTTTCTCACCGACTGAACCGGCAGGTTGAGTTTGTCGGCGATAACGTGGATGGAGCCTTCGGGCAGGCGATTCTTTATGCGTCGCAGTTCATTGAATGTGATGGTTCTTGACATAGCAAAAGTGTATTAAGTAGTGTTAGTTCCTAATTTTCCCCAAAGATACAACATTTCGCCCATCCCACAAAATAAATTATTCATTATTAACCAATCCGCCACATCGGCCAAAGCACATTTGGAGTCGAAAAATCACAATCACCGTTTGTTGCAATAATTACAACCCAAATAATGGGAATATGAAAAAAATGAAGTAAATTTGTGACGAATAAAAACCATCGATTATGAACCGACGAGAAATGATCAAGATGACGGGGGCCGCTGCTGTAGGCGCCACCGTGCTGGGTGTGCCCGTGGGGGCAAGTGCCCAAGGACAGACGAGTGATAAAACCGCTAATGCCAAACGGCGCCTCAAGGTGTTGGCCATAGGTGCCCACCCCGACGACCCCGAGACCTGCTGCGGCGGCACCATGATACTGCTCAAGGATGCAGGCCATGACGTCGTTTGCGTCTATCTCACACGCGGCGAAGCAGGCATCGCCGGCATGAGCCACAGCGATGCGGCAGCCATCCGCGTGGTCGAGAGCGAGAACGCCTGCAAGGTGACCGGAGCGCGCCACATCTTCATGAGCCAAGTGGACGGAAACACCGAGGTGAACCTGGACCGCTACAAAGAGATGCGTGAACTCATCGACCGCGAGAACCCCGACATCGTGATGACGCACTGGCCCATCGACGGCCACCGCGACCACGCCGCCTGCGGTATGCTCGTGCTCGATGCCTGGCGCAGACTGGATCGACGTTTCAAGCTTTTCTACTTCGAGGCGATGTCAGGCACGCAGAGCCAGTTATTCCACCCCACCCACTGGGTGAACATCGAGAGCGTGCTGGAGCGCAAACATGAGGCCTGCAACTGCCATGTGAGTCAGCACATGGAGGACATCTACGAGTGGCACGGCGCTATGGAGAAATTCCGCGGTCTGGAGTGCCGCTGCAATGCCGCCGAAGCCTTCGTCCAGCACATCGACAACCTCCCCACCCTCCCGTAACCTTTTGGCATAATAAAAAGCAACAGGTTGACTTTCAAATCAAGTCAACCTGTTATTTTTAGTGTTGTCTTTGTTGTCTGACTAAATCAGAAGGTGAAGCCGGCGCCGAGCATGAATCCGATGCGCTGGGCTCCCATGCCGTACAGCAGGTCGTAGCGGCGGTTCAGCAGGTTGTGTGCCTGCAACCACAGGTTGATGTTGCTGTTGAGGCGGTAGTTAGCCCCTGCATGCAGGTTCATCACGTCGTCCATCTTCTGAAACACGAAGGGCGAGTAAACGATATAAGGCTCTCCAGTTGACGGCTCGACGTCAGTGTAGGGCTGGTTGCCGAACAAAGCCATGCGCCCACCACGATACTCGAGGCCAAGATTAACGGTGAGGGGCCTCCAGGGATTTACCTTGAGGTCAATATTTGCGACTGTCGATGCACGGTCAACACCCAACTTGTAGTTGTTGTAGTGCTTGTCGGTGGCATAGAGCTCATCATCATGAGGCGCATACTTGACACTTGCCGTTGCCTCGATGAGTGAACGGTACTTGTAATTGAGTTCAGCACCCAACCAGTAGCCACGGGCATCAAGGACGTTATAGGTGCTCATCATTCCGGTGAACAAGGCAAGATTAGCGATACCGGGATCGCTCTGATACCAGATACCAGGCTGATCCTTGACGATGGCATAGCCCAGCGCCAACTTGGCGCTCAAGCCCTGGAACGGACCGATTTTAAATCCTGCCTCGGCATCCAGCGGCGTGTAAACGCTCTTGTAAATCAACAACGGGTCATCATAGCGGTAATTGGCGAAATGATTGTCCTGACGATAACCCAGCATCTTGCCGCCCAATGCGTTGCCATAGAACGTAAAGCCGTCCACAAGTGCCAGGTGGAAGCGTACGTTGGGCGTAAGGCGCAAGAATGCACCGTCGCTGAAGCTCAAATGGGCATTTACTCCCAACTGCAGCTTATACATGTCGCCACGGATGGTATAGGTGGGCGAGAGTGTAATCATTCCCACCTCATCAAACAGGTCTAATGCGCTATTGGAAATCGCCTTAGCACCGCGACGCAGGTATTCGCCCTTGATGTTCAAGGCTGCAGTCGTCAACTCGGTTAAGTCATAAGAAGCACCCAGATTGATGATACCCCAGTTGTCGTGGGCACCGTGCTTGTAAATTTGATTGAAGGGCTTGTCATAAGCGGCATGACCGTATTGCAGACCCACGTTGTAGTTCAGGGGATTGTCACGCAACATGAGCTGACTCTTCCAACCCGCATTCAGGTTGAAGTTGGTAAAAGTCTGCTTCTCCTTGTCCCAATCATAGGGAGCTTTGGGAACCGTGTAATCGTAGATTTCGGGTTGTATCGGATAGGTATTCCAACCACCATAGTAATTGTAGTTGTCGATGTGGGCCTTAGCCCCCAACGATAGCATACCATTACCCAAGCCCTTGCTGTAGTCCACGCCGATGGTGTTGTCGTTGAACTTCTGCTTGTTGCGGTTCTCGTCAAGATTGATCACTTTGCTGGAGTTCTTGCCATTCCATGTGCTGCTGTGGTTGAACCATACGCCTAGTTTCTCGCGCTCGGCGTTGAGAATGCGGTAACCGAAGTCCATCCTGAAGTTGGCCTGCGTGCCGGCACCTATATCAAGGTAGCCGCGCTTGTCACTGAAGTTGTGTGCCGTGCGGTAACCGTAGGGCAGCAGCGTGGGAATCGAGGTAGGCACCTCGATGGGCGACGTGAGGTCACTGTAGCCCAGCTGGTTCTTTTGGCCCGTTGTGGTGGGTTTGACGACTTTTGGCAGTTCGTTTTTCTTGACCGCTTTCTTCTGCAGGGGTTCGATATCCTTTTCCAAGGTGATTTCCTTGTTCAGGTTCTTGTTGTCCTGTGAGTATGCCGCATTCAGTGCAAATGCAGCCAACAACGCGGCGATATATATCTTTTTCATCTTCATCAGTGTCAAACGTTATTCTAATTATTCTTCTTGTTATTCTTCTTTTTACCGTTGTCGGTGCTGGAATTGGTGGTTGACGAGGTGTTGTTGCCTTTCCACTTTTTCAGACGCGTTTCAATCTCGTTGAAGATTTCTTTCTCCTTGCCGGGATAGTTGCTCTTGAGGCTCTGCAGATAATCCCGGGCCTGGGCGACATTGCCCTGCTTGTAATAGACATCAGCCAGGGTGAGGAAACTCTTGGCAAGCCAATAGGTGTGCGGCGTGCCAGCCTCGATGAGGGCGTTGACGGTCTTTTCGGCACCGCTGTAATCACCCATTTCATACTGCATCCTTGACAGCTCGGCAGAGGCCTGAGCGCCATATTCGCTCGAGGGATCCTTGGCGAGAGACCTGAAGGCGGTTTCAGCTTCTTTGGCATTTCCTACCTGAGCAAGTGCGAGAGCGCGGTCCAGAATGACCTCCTTCTCCTCGGTAGCAGTCAATCCGCCACGGTCAAGCAGCGAGGAGGCAATCTTCTGCACCTCGTTCCAGGTGCCCATCTGCTTGGCAACACGCATCGCGCCGAGCAGGGCAAGAGTGCGGTTGTCGTCGCTGGTGGCTCGTTCGGCAAGTTCCTTGTAGCTGTTCAAGGCTTCTTCGAGCTTGCCCTGACGGGTGAGGATGTCGCTGCGCATGGCAAGAGCATCTTGGGCATAGGAAGCGTCGCCACCTGCCTGCAAGGCCTCATCGATAGCGGTCATCGCATCGTTGTAGTTGCCCTTGCCGTAGTGGTAGCGGGCAATGTAGTATTTAGCCTTGGCAACATAGTTACCGGCAGGATAATCCTTGAGGTATTGCTGCATCTTATCGATGCTGGGCTTGGTGTCGATTGCAGCCTTCTCGGCAGCCTCAAAGGTGAGCCTTTCCACCTCGTTCACGTCAATCTTGGGCGCGTTGGGCACGCTGTTGAGGAATTTGCCGTACTCTGCCAGCTGACCACGGTCGGCATAGAAGAGCTTGAGGTCCTCGGCTGCCGCCTGTGCCTCATCGCTGGTAGGATACTGCCTGATGACTTTCTTGTAGGCCTCGATGGCGTCATCGTCCTTGTCCATGCTCTTGTTGACCAGCGCGGTCTGGAGGAGTCCCTTGCGGGCCTCAACGCTCTTGGGATAGTCCTTGAGCAGCGTGGCGTAGGTTGCCAGCGCCTCTTTGTTCTTGCCTAACAACGCTTGAGCATTACCTTTCTCCAACATGGCCTGAGGAGCCAAATCGCTCTTCGGGTAGGCCTTGATGAGGGCGTCCATCTGGGCAATCTCGTCGGCATACTGATGGCTCATGCCCATCATGATACCCTTTTGATACATGGAGTAGTCGCCGCTGCCGTTCTTGTCGAGGCGCGAAGCCTGATCATAAGATGACTGCGCACCCGAGAAATCACGGGCATAGTATTGCGCGTCACCCAAGCGGTTATAGGCATCGGCAAGAAGGTCATTGCTCAGCTGCTTGCTGTTGATGGCGTTTTGGAAAGCGGTCTTGGCATCGTCATAACGCTTTTGGTTGTAGAGGCTGTAACCCAGGTTATACTGGGCGATGCCATAGTTGTCATCGCTCTTGTTGGCACTCCTTACATACTCCTGCTGGTTGCTGGCGGCCTCCTTGTAATTGCCGGACCTGTACTGGGCCTCGGCAAGCCACAAGCGGCTCTCCTTTACCACGGCCTTGTCATAATCACCTACTGCGATGGCCTGTTTGAAGTAGTTGGCTGCATCGCTGTTGCGATTATTGGAAAGCGCCTGCACACCCAGGTTATACAGCACATTCTGCTTTGCCTTGAGAACTGATGCACCGGGGTTTTTGATGCGGTTAATGCTGGTCAGAGCCCGCTCATAGTCAGTCGTGTTCATGAATGCGGCCACCAGATATTCCTCCACATTATTTTTATAACGTGAGTTGGGATACTCGTTCAGGAAGTCCTCGAACAAATCCACACTCTTGTCAAACGGAGTACGGGCACCCTTGCTAACGCCCACTGCGTAGTTATAGAATGCCATCTCCTTGACGTCCCTGTCAAAGTCCATCATCGCGGCTTCACGGAAAGCCATGTTGGCGCCACTCAAGTCACCAAGCTGGCGTTTGGCCTGTCCCAGATAGAAACGGGCACTCTGCGTGAGGGCATCGCTCTCGTCGGTGACAAGAAGCATGTCGTTGACCACCGCCTGATAGTTGCCGTCACGATAATCCAGCACACCCAGTATGTAAGAAGCAGTCCTGTAAGGGTCACCCTCAGGATTGTCCATGTAACGCCTCAAGTAGATGCGTGCCTGGCTGTCATTGTCCTGATGGTAGTAGCTCTCACCGACCAATCGGTTCAACTCGGCGTCAAAATAGTCGTTCTGGCGCTGCTCAAGCAGTCTCTTACCATCCTCGATAACCTGGCGGTAGTGCTTCTTGTTATAGTCAATCTGAGTGAGATAATACTGCGACTGATAACCAAGCTCGCTATCCTGGGGGATACGCTGGAACTTAGCCTGAGCCTCCTCATAATTACCGCGCGCATAATCCAGATAAGCCTTATAGAAGTCACTGGCACCAGCATAACGGGTGCTGTTCTCCAGCTCATAATACTGTCTCTCGGCCTCGCGGTAGTTGCCCAAGCGCAGGTTACAGTAGGCACGCCTGTACTCCAGGTCCTCATCGCTGTTCAAGTCCAGCGAGCGGTTACGCACCAGCGAGTAACTGATTAATGCGCTCTCCCATTGTCCGCGGTAAAAGTAGTAGTTACCGACTTTCAACTGTGCCTCCATCGCCAGCGGTGATGCAGTATAAGTGTCGATAAAGCGCATCAGGTCGTCAATACTCGATTCCTCGCCCTGTTCAAAGCGGCTCAAGGCGATGTAATAGTCGGCCTGTTCAAGCATCGATGCATCGGCTGGCATCTGTTTGAGATGTTCCAACTGGTCGATAGCACCCACATAGTTGCGGGAGTCATACATCTGCCGCCCGCGTTCGAGATAACCTGTGGCCTCACTGGAAATCACTCCGGGCTGACCCAAAGCAACGGCCGGTGCCGTGAGGAGCACTGACAATAAGACTTTCTTGATTTTCTTCATAATATCTATCGTGTTCTGTTTTTGATTTCAAATAATCGCATGCCGCAACTTGCAGCATGACTGTCCGTCACATTAATATTAACTGCAAATTTAATCCAAAATTGTCACACAACGGCAACACAACGTCTAAAATAATCCTAAAAAACACCTATAAATGTTGATTTCGTACCCAAACCTGGGTCCGAAACCAAAAAACGTTTATTCTCGCCCGTTACAGTGCGGGAAGATGCATTATATCATATAGAGTACAAATGTCCCCTGTTTTTATGAAAAAGGCAAAAAAGCGAGAAAAAAAGGCAACTTTTTTGGTATAACGTAAAAAATAACTACCTTTGCGAGGTTTTTTGGCGAGAAGCCCTAAAATTGAATAAAATAACGTAATATAAATATTTGTAAATGGCTACATTAGAGAAAATTAGGCAGAGGAAAAAGATCCTTGCCATCGTGATCGGTGCCGCATTGCTCGCCTTCATTATCGAGGTCGGTATCGAAGCCATCGGACGTTCCGGTGGAAACAGTGCTGCCGCTAAGGTCGGTAGTGAGAAGATTGACATTATGACTTTCCAGCGCCGCGTGGAGCAAGAAGCCTCCGAAGACCAGCAGAACGACAAGCAGATTGACGGTGCATTGCGTCAGCAGCAGGTTCTGGACGAGATGATCAACGAAAAGCTCCTCGAGCAAGAGTTTGCCAAATTGGGCATTACCGTCAGCGACAAGGAGATCAGTGAGCTCATGATTGGTAAGAATCCGGCTCCCGCAGTTGCTCAGTTCGCTCAACAGGCTGGTGCCAAGTCTCCCGCTGAGCTTTATGACTTCATCATGAACCCCGGCAAACAGGGTGTACAGGAGTCACAGGTCGTTGAATTGCGCAACCAGTGGAACAAGATGAAGAATGATCTCACCAAACAGTACATGTTCTCCAAGTTGCAGAACCTGATGGCCGGCTGTATGCAGGCCAACGACCTGGACCGCGCTCAGATGGCCGAAGACGAAGCTATCACCAATATCGTCACCTTCGCCAAGAAAGACTACGCTTCTCTTCCTGACGACAAGTATCAGGTTAGCGACGCTGAGCTCCAGGCCGAATGGACCAAGCTCAAAACCATGTTCAAGACCGACGAGGATGTGCGCGTGATTCACTACATCGCTGTTAACATCGAGCCCAGTGCCGAGGATATCGCAGCTGCCAACAAGATTGCTGATGCCGCTTACATTGCCCTGCAGAAGGGTCGTGGTGTTGACTCGGTACGTCTGTTGGGTACTGTACACATTGACACCGCCATGATGGAGCAGAAGAGTCTGCCCATCAAGGTTCGCGACTTCTTCACCAGCGCAGCCGTTGGTTCCACCCGTCGCGACAGCACCGTGGGTAACCACCACGTGATGTACAAGCTCATCAACAAGGAATTGAGCATCGACTCTGTAGAGCTTGACTATGTCATCATCCAAGCCGATGCCAAGACGCAGCAGGCTGCTCTTGACCAGCTCAATTCAGGCAAGACCCTTGAGGACATCAAGAAGGCTTATCCCCAGAAGGTGGATGGCAAGCTCGGTGATTGGCAGCGTATCTACACCGCTCACGACTCAATCAAGAACAAGATTGGCAATGCAACCGTTGGCAACTTCTTCGTGTTCAACGGCAACGAGAATGGAGCTACCCTGATGAGGGTGAGCCAGAAGAAAGCCCCCAAGACTTTCTACACACTTGCTACCATCAGCTATGATGCTTATGCCAGCACCAAGACCAGCGAAGGTCTGCGCGACAAGTTCCAGGACTTCCTGAACAAGAACAAGACCGCCAAGGACTTTGAGGAGAATGCTGCCAAGGCCGGTTACAACGCTACCGAGGTCATGATCAGCCCCAGCACCGCACAGTTGGGTCTGGGTCAGTTCGGACAGAACGGTATCAAGGATTCCCGCAAGGCCATTAAGTGGGCGTTCGACAGCAAGAAGGGTCAAGTTTCGCCCATCTTCAGCGATAACAACGACGTGATGATTGCCGTAGCCCTTGATGACATCTACGAGGACGGTTATCTGCCTTACAACTTCACACAGGGTAAGGATTACCTCACCCGCAAGGTTCGCAACAACAAGAAGGGTGATGACCTGATTAAGCAGTACCAGGGCAAGGCAAAAGACCTGAACGGTTATGCTGCTGCCATGGGTGCTAAGATTGACACCGCTAATGTTGTGTTTGCCGCTAATGGTGATCCCAAGATCGGTAACGAGCCCGGTTTGTTCGGCCGCATGGCGGCTGCCAAGCCCGGCACCCTGCAGGGTCCCGTGAAAGGTGAGAACGCTGTGTTTGTTTATCAGGTTGTAAAGCAAGAGAAGGCCGAGCGCCAGCCCACCAAGGAGGAGCTCAACAACCGCTACGCCCAGAGCCGCGGTGCCCAGATCTTTGCTAACCCGAGCAACATCTACAAGATCCTCACCAAGGCCACCAAGGTGAAGAAACACCTCATCGACTTCTATTGATCCCATCATTTTAGGATAGTGACAAGTCCCGCAGACTCATTTCTGCGGGACTTGTTTTTTACTGTAAAACGCATTTTTATCGCCCTGCATGAGGTCTATCTCAAAAAAATAGCCTAAATTTGTAGGTTAAACCAAAACATCACCTTTTTACATGTCTACAGTCAACGAGCGACAAGACGAAATCATCGAGGAATTTGAAGGTCTGGACGACTGGATGGACCGCTACAGTGTCATCATCGACATGGGCAATGCCATGCCGCCGCTGGATGAGCAATACAAGACGGCCGACAACCTAATTGACGGCTGCCAGAGTCGCGTGTGGTTACAAGCCGACTGCATCGACGGCAAGATGCACCTGCAGGCCGACAGCGACGCCATCATCGTCAAGGGTATCATCTCGATGCTCGTGCGCGTTCTCGACGGCGCAACGCCTCAGGAAGTGCTTGATGCCGACCTTTACTTTATCGAGCGCATCGGGCTCAGGGAACACCTCTCCCCCACCCGCAGCAATGGCCTGCTGGCCATGGTAAAGCAGATACGCGCCTATGCCATCGCCTATCAGGCACGTGAGCACTCCGGCTGTTGAAACGATAACAATACATTATTAATATATTAACCAAAAACTAAACAAAGTTATGTTTAAAAACCATCCCAAGGGGTTAATCCCCGCCGCGTTGAGCAATATGGGCGAACGCTTCGGCTACTACATCATGAATGCCGTGCTGTTGCTGTTCCTTTGCTCCAAGTTCGGTCTTGACGAGGGCACTTCTGGCGCCATTTACAGCGTCTTTTATGCCGGTATCTACGTGTTGAGCCTTGTCGGCGGTTTCATTGCCGACCGCACTCAGAATTACAAGGGCACCATCCAGTGGGGTCTCGTGATCATGGCCGTTGGCTATGTGCTGTTGTCAATTCCTGTTGTCCACTCGGCAGGCAACCACATGTGGCTGCTTGTGTTCACCTGCGTGGCACTGTTCCTGATTGCTTTCGGTAACGGTCTGTTTAAGGGTAACCTGCAGGCCATCGTAGGTCAGATGTATGACAACATGGAGGCCGACGCCATCGCTGCCGGCAAGTCTGAGGAGGAAATCAAGTCCATCAAGGACCGTCGTGACTCTGGTTTCCAGATTTTCTACGTGTTCATCAACATTGGTGGTCTGATTGCCCCGTTCGTTGCTCCGTTGCTGCGTCAGTGGTGGCTGGGTGTCAAGGGCATGGTCTATGATGCAGGTCTTCCCGCATTGTGCCACCAGTATATCAACGATGCCGCCAACATGACTAGCGAGCAGATGACCAACCTCACCACCTTGATGGAGAAGGTGAACCTGGGTGGTTTGAACCTGGGCGACATGACCGCTGCTTGCAACAGCTATCTGGAGGTCTTCAACACGGGTGTTCATTACAGCTTTATCGCTTCGGTGATTGCCATGTTCATCTCGCTGGCCATCTTTGTGGCATTCAAGAAAATCTTCCCGACTCCCGCCAAGAAAGAAGCTGCTGCAGTCGAGGAATATACCGCTGAGGAGAAGAGGGCTATGGCCAAGGAAATCAAGCAGCGTATGGCAGCGTTGTTCGCTGTGCTGGGTGTTTGCGTATTCTTCTGGCTGTCATTCCACCAGAACGGCCAATCGCTGTCGGTATTCGCTCGTGACTATGTCATCACCGACAAAATCGCTCCCGAGATTTGGCAGGCTGTTAACCCGTTCTTCGTGATTGTTCTCACGCCTATTATCATGGCTATCTTTGCTGCACTGGCAAGGAAAGGTAAAGCCATCTCTACGCCGCGCAAGATTGTCATCGGTATGGGTATTACCGCACTAGCCTACCTGTTCCTGGTAGTACTGAGCATGGGTTATGATTATCCCAATGGTGAAGCCTTCCGCGCACTGGGTATTGACCAGCAGTCGGCCATGAAATCACAGTGGTGGGTACTCATTGCCACCTACTTCTTCCTGACCGTTGCCGAGTTGTTCATCTCGCCGCTGGGTCTGTCATTTGTTTCCAAGATTGCTCCCAAGCATTTGCAGGGTATCTGCCAGGGCTTGTGGCTTGGTGCTACCGCACTGGGCAACCTGTTCATCTGGATCGGTCCGGTTATGCTTAACAAGATGCCCAAGCTGTGGATGTGCTGGGCTGTCTTCCTGGTTATCTGCCTTGTCGCCATGGGCGTCATGTGGGGTATGGTCAACTGGCTGGAGCGTGTTACCGGCGAGAAAGAATAATTGCTTCTCACATTATTAACCTATAGGAGAATCTAGAGGATATAGGAACACTATATTTTCTAGATTCTCTGGTAAAAAACGATACAATTATGTTTGAAGGACAACCTAAAGGACTTTTCGCGTTGGCACTGGCCAACACGGGCGAGCGCTTCGGCTACTACACGATGATTGCCGTGTTCGCCCTATTCCTGAGGGCCAACTATGGACTGTCACCGGCACTGGCAGGAACCATCTATAGTTCGTTCCTCATGCTCGTGTATTTCCTGCCGCTCATTGGCGGTTTCCTTGCCGATAAGTTCGGTTTTGGCAAGATGGTAACTACGGGTATTATCATTATGTTCCTGGGCTACCTGCTGCTATCAGTGCCCCTGGGCGGCAACACCCTGGCACTCGTCGTGATGATTGGCGCTTTGCTGCTCATCGGCTTCGGCACAGGCCTGTTCAAAGGCAACCTCCAGGTGATGGTAGGTAATCTCTACGATGACCCACAGTATGCCGCAAAACGTGACGCAGGCTTCTCGCTGTTCTACATGGCCATCAACATCGGTGCCTTGTTCGCCCCGACAGCGGCTATCAAGATCACCGAGTATGCCCAGAACAAGTTAGGTTTCACTGCCCCAGGCGAGGCATACCACTTTGCGTTTGCCGTGGCTTGCGCATCGCTTATCCTGTCGATTGCCATCTACTACTTGACGCGTCCCACCTTCCGCCACACCGAGGGCGGCAAGAAGAGCGCTGTCAAGGCCGAAAACGCAAAGGCCGAGCCCGAGCTTTCCAAAGATGAGACCAAGCGCCGCATTATCGCGCTGATTCTTGTATTCATCGTCGTCATCTTCTTCTGGATGGCATTCCATCAGAACGGTCTCTCGCTCACCTACTTTGCCGATGAGTTCACCGCCAAGTCTTCCAGCGGCTTGCAAGGCATGGCGTTTGACGTGTGGAACCTCGTGTGTGTTATCTTCATTGTTTATGCTGGCTTCTCGCTGTTCCAAAGCAAGACGGCCAAGGGCAAAGGCATCTCGGCCGCTATCATCGCTGCTGCCTTGGCAATCCTGTACTACAAGTACACCCGCATCAGCGGCAGTGTTGACGTATCAGCTCCCATCTTCCAGCAGTTCAACCCCTTCTATGTGGTAGCACTGACACCAGTTTCAATGGCTATTTTCGGCTATCTTGCCAACAAGGGCAAAGAGCCCTCGGCTCCACGCAAAATCGCTTATGGTATGATCGTGGCAGCCGTGGCTTATGCTATCATGGCATTTGCATCGGTAGGCCTGCCTCTGCCACAGAGCCAAATCGGCGCTGACGGGAATGCCGTCGGTATGCACGTCGCTGATGTGACACCCAACCTGTTGATTGGTGTATATCTGGTGCTCACCTTCGGCGAGCTGCTGCTCTCACCCATGGGAATCTCATTCGTCAGCAAGGTGGCTCCTCCCAAATACAAGGGCGCAATGATGGGCGGATGGTTCGTATCCACAGCTATCGGCAACCAGCTTGTCGTTGTTGGCGGCCTGCTGTGGGGCAAGGTACCCTTGTGGGTATGCTGGAGCGTGTTCCTGGGTGTTTGCCTTGTTGCAGCCATCTTCATGTTTGCGATGATGAAGCGCCTGGAGAAAGTTGCCAAGTGATATTCCACTCCAAGAGATTGGAGATATTTTAGAAACATGGAGGGCCTAGCATTGTCTGGGCTCTCCATTATTTTTGATAAAATACCGGCACCAAAGGACAACATCTAAAGTCTTTTTTGTAACTTTGCAGTTTATAATTGACTTGACCAATGGAAGAAGTTACTTATCAGGGTTTAACGTTTGAGCCCTACATCAGACGTGAAGAGATTGCCAAGCAAGTGCATCGTCTTGCCCAAGAGATTAAACGTGACTATGATGGCAAGAACCCGTTATTCCTGTGTGTCCTTAACGGTTCCTTCATTTTTGCGGCCGACCTGTTCCGAGCCTGCAGCCTGCATGATGCCGAGATTACCTTTATCCGTTTCAAGTCCTATGACGGCATGTCATCAACTGGCGAAGTAAAGCAACTGATGGGTCTGTCCGAGCAAATCCAAGACCGACACGTCATCATTGTGGAGGATATCATCGACAGCGGCATCACTGCGGCACAGCTGCGCAAAGAACTCGCAAAACAATCACCCGCTTCGGTGAAAATGGTGTCACTGCTGTTCAAGCCCGATGCACTCACTGTGGGTGAAGGCCCCGAATATGTGGGCTTCAGCATCCCCTCAAAGTTCATCTTAGGCTATGGCCTTGACCTTGACGGACTGGCACGAAACCTGCCCGACATCTACGTCTTGAAAGAAAAATAAACATCAACAATTTCATAAAAAAGAAACACTATGCTTAACATCGTTATTTTTGGTGCACCCGGATCGGGTAAAGGCACCCAGAGTGATAAGCTCATTGAGCACTACAAGCTGTTCCACATCTCGACTGGTGATGTGCTGCGCGATAATATTCGCCGTGGCACCGACCTCGGCAAGACCGCTAAGGGCTACATCGACCAAGGCAAACTGGTTCCCGATGAGCTCATCATCGACATCCTGGCTCAGGTACTTGATGACAATAAGGAGAATGTCAAGGAAGGTGTCATCTTCGATGGTTTCCCCCGCACCATTCCGCAGGCCGAAGCTCTGGAGCAACTGCTTGCTGACCGTGGCACACAGATTGATGCTGTAGTGGGCCTGGAAGTTCCTGAAGACGAGCTGATCAAGCGTATTTTGCTGCGCGGACAAATGTCAGGCCGTTCCGACGACAATGAGGAAACCGCCCGCAAACGCCTGGAAACTTACCACAACCAGACTTCGCCCTTGAAGGCCTATTATGAGGAGCAAGGCAAGTACCGCGCCATCAATGGCCTAGGCAGCATCGACGGCATCTTTGACCTGATAAAGGAAGCGCTGGATAACAACTGATTTCAGCAAGACATTTTGGGCGAGAGCAATCAACAAGAGGCCAGTCTGTGGCAACGCCTCAGTAAGAACATACGCTACTGCATCAGTGGCGTATGGGAAGACACGCGTTCCCGATGGACGGTTCAGGCAGTAAAGATCATCAACTTGAGCGTACGCTCATTCCTGGACCGAGACCTGCAGCTGCGTGCCGGATCTCTCACCTACAACACCGTGCTGGCTATTGTGCCTGCACTGGCAATGCTCTTTGCCATTGCACGAGGGTTTGGGTTTCAGAACCTGATGCAGACACAGTTGTTCCGTTACTTCCCTGCTCAGCAGCAGGCACTGGAAACGGCTCTCACCTATGTGGACAACTACCTGGCACAAGCTTCACAGGGGGCATTCATCGGAATCGGCCTGATTTTTCTGCTCTGGACCCTCATCTCCTTGATGAGTAATGTAGAGGACACCTTCAACCACATTTGGGGCGTAGTCAGCAAGCGTTCATTCCGCCGCAAGTTAACAGACTATACGGCATTATTCCTCTTATTGCCAGTGCTCATGGTATGTTCGGCTGGTATCTCTATTTTCATGAGCGATGCGGTGCAACGCATGTTTGAGTTGAATGCCCTGTCTCCCATGAAGCATCGCCTCTTGGGATTCACGCCTACCATCATCTCATGGTTTATCTTTACCGCCGCCTACTATTTGGTTCCCAACACAAAAGTTAATTTCAAGGGTGCCTTGTTTGCTGGCATCCTGTGCGGCACGGTATTCCAGGGCGTGCAGTGGCTCTTCGTTACCGGACAGATGTATGTGTCGAAATATAACGCCATTTACGGTAGCTTTGCTTTTCTGCCTTTGCTGTTGGTGTGGCTGCAGCTTTCATGGCTTATTGCCTTATCGGGAGTTGTACTCACTTATTCAATGCAGAATTTTGATGGCGTTGCCTACCGTGACAAAGCCAAGGATGTCTCTCAGAACTATGCCAACAACCTGGCTATTGCCGTGCTTGCTCTTGCAGCACGTCGGTTCAAGCAACACGAGCCTCCTCTCACCCGAAATGAATTGGTACGAGGATATGACCTGCCAGTGAGTTTGGCAGACCTGCTCATCGACAGGTTACAAAGGGCACGCCTGTTGTCACCAATCGTAGGAGAAAGCAACGAAGACGTGGCCTACCAACCCGCCCTTGATCCCGATGAGTTGACGCTAAATGTCGCATGCAATGCACTTGCTGACGTAGGAAACGAACAATTCATCAATAAGGCCGACACCCGTCTGGCTAGTCTGATTGAACGCATCACCGCACAACGTCAAGCCCAACAGTCGGCCGTTCCCGACGTCACTCTGCTCGACCTGATTGACCAGTGATTTGCATAAAAAAGTAGCAATAGAACTGGTATATTGACAAAAAGTTGTATCTTTGCAGCCGAATCCGTACCGGATGCCTGAATGGTGGAATCGGTAGACACGAGGGACTTAAAATCCCTTGGCCATTGCGGCCGTGTGGGTTCAAGTCCCACTTCAGGTACTATTAATGGTTGGTAATCAATCGATTACCAACCATTAATTTTGTATTATTTTCCTATTCTTGAGAGTTATTTCATCACCTCTATAATGGCTTTTCCCAAGTGGTCGACTATATCTCCAGCCACCATGCCGTAAGTGCCGTGTTCTTGTGCGGCCAAGTCACCTGCCAAGCCATGCAAATAGACACCGAGTACAACTGACCAGTCAGCAGCATAATTCTGGGCGATAAGTGCCGATATGACACCCGTAAGCACATCTCCACTACCCGGAGTAGCCATGCCGGCATTACCGCTACTGTTGACATATACCTTACTGTCTGGACGCACCGTCATCGTGTAATGGCCCTTGAGCACAATGGTAATGTTATAAAGCCTGGAAACGTCTATGGCCTTCTTGAGACGTTCCTCATCGGTGTTGTGCTCGCCAAACAGGCGGTCAAACTCAATGGCATGGGGCGTAATGATGGAACGAGGCGGAATGCTCTTGAGTAGCATGGGACGACGGGCAATGCAGTTAAGGGCATCAGCGTCAAGCAGACAAGGACGCCTAAAGTTCATGATAAATTGATGAACGGCTTCGAGCGTCTCATCGTTAACACCCATGCCTGGACCCAAAGCCACTACACTGTAGGTGTGACGCAGGTCAATCGACGAGGTCATGATCTCATTGCGGTCGGGTTCAAAAAGCGCTTCAGGAACTGCAGTCTGCAAGACCTGATATCCACAACGTGGAGCATGCACTGTCACCAAGCCTGCACCTGTGCGCAATGCAGCCCTTGCAGCCAGCACAGCTGCGCCCATCATGCCATAACTGCCAGCGATTAGCAATAATGTACCATTATCATATTTGCTGATGAATGGATTGCGGGGGCGCATCACCTCGTGAACATCATCGCGCTCGATCAGGTAAAAATCGGTCGGCGTTCGCGCCATGCTCTCGCGGTCCATCTCAATATCCAGCACCTTGCATTCACCCACGCAATCGGCGTTCTCGGCAAAATAGAATGCCAGTCGCTTGCTCTGGTAAGTCAGCGTCAAATTGGCATGGATGATATTGCGGCGGTCATTCCCCACATTCCATTCTCCGAACATTCCCGAAGGAACATCGATGGAAACGACATAAGCCCCACTGGAATTGATATACTGAACCAACGAAGTGTAACCGCCCTTCAGCGGAGTCCTCAAGCCATTGCCGAAGAGTCCATCGACAACTACATCGTTCTCGTCGAGTTCGGGCGGGTCAAAGGTCTGAATTACTTCAATGAAGTTAATATCCTCACCTACAGTTGCCAACAAGCGGTCACGGTTTGCAAGGCAAGATGGGGAAAGTTGAGCTGACTTGATATTAAAAAGATAGACCTCAGGGCGATAACCCTGCTCATACATCATGCGCGCCACCGCAAGCGCGTCGGCACCGTTATCACCAGGTCCCGCGAAAAACACGAAGCGTTTCGATGTCCTCCAGCGTGAAATCAGTTCATATGACACAGCCGATGCTGCCCGCTCAATGAGGTCGAGCATCATTATATTTTCTTTTTCCACAGTCCGGTCGCCGATGCGTCGCAACCCATCATTCGTGAATATTTTCATTGCTATCGTGAAGTTTCAAGTTTAGAGTGAGCAAAGATACTTCATTTTTGTCACATAGAGAACAAAAAAATGAAAAAACTAATGGCAAAAATCTGAATAAATCAACAAAATAAGTGATTAATCTATCAAAGTCATCATTTCGCACCCAATCGAATCTTCCGAAAAGGAGTAAAAAGCAGACTCAACCTCAAAAAAACAGTGAAAAACCCAATAAAATAAGTGGTTTACAAACTTTTTTTGTATCTTTGCGGCCGAATTTTGAAAATTAATCAATTTATTATTAATATGCGACATCGAATACTAATGATTTCAACCCTGATGCTGATGGGCGCCGTTTCATGGGCACAGTCCCTCAACATCGGTGGTCACAAAGCTGTCCAGGACAACCGCTATCACATCTGGTTGTGCAGCATTCCACAGGACAACTTCGGCAATGACTTCACAGCTACAGTCAATTACCCTGACTCGCTCGTGGAATTTGCCATCGACGGGATAGCTGTCGCCAATGGCGATACCGTAGTGTTTACCTCTGTCGAGGGTGGCAAGGACTACACCGTCACCGCTTATGTCGGCGACAGTCTGATCACCGGCAGCATCACTTTCACATGGTTACCCATCGTGGAACTTGAAGGCACCTTCAGCTCCTACTACTCTTATGGTACAGTAACCGTCAGCGAGCCCGATTCTGCCTATGCCGAGCCTCTCATGGCCAAGGTTAAATGGCGCGGAAGCAATACCGACGCCCGCACTAAGAACAAACGCAACTACCGCATCAAGTTTGTCAATCCCGAAGACAGCACAAAACAGAACCACCGCTTCTTTGGCTTACGTAATGACAACAACTGGATTCTGGATGCCGGCCAAATGGACTTCCTTCGCGTTCGCAACAGAGTGAGCACAGATCTGTGGCTTGACATGGCTCACCGCCCGTGGTACAGCGACACACTACCCAATGCCCGTAATGGTTCTCGTGGCCAGATGGTAGAAGTGCTGCTCAACGGCGAATATCACGGTATCTACAACATGTGTGAACCCATTGACCGCAAGCAGCTGAAGCTTAAACGCTATGACGAGGAGAACAGGATGTTCCATGGCGCATTGTGGAACGCTTACGTATGGAGTCGTACCGTCACCATGAGTGAGCCCAAAAGTCTCACATACAACAGCAAATACTGGGATGGCTTCGAAATCAGGTATCCCGACCCTGACGAGATTAAAAGAACGAATTGGCATCCACTTTATGAAGCCGTCTGGTTTGCAAACCGTGCTGATCATGACCCTAAAATCTACAACGACAGCATTGGGATATACTTTGACATGCCCGTCATGCAGGATTATTATATCTTCATTGCCACCATTCAGGCGTTAGACAACGACGCTCCTAATATGTACTATGCTTGCCATGACTTACAAGACAACCGTAGGCTCACTATGGTGCCTTGGGATCTTGATGTCTCATTAGGCCAAGCCGATGATCCAAAAGAAGGTCATGATTCCGAAAAGGTTCAGCCCGAGCGCTCTATGGATTGGGTATGCCATCTGCCAATGTTGCACATGATGCAAAACGAGACTTTTCGCAATGAGGTCATTGAACGATACAAGGAACTCCGCCAGACGACACTTAACACCGATAGCCTTGTCAACCGTTATCGTGCGGCCATTGACGAGCTGGAGGATTGTGGCGCCGCATCTCGTGAAGAATTGCGCTGGAGCAGAGATAGGGACCTGGCATATAAAGTTCTTGATTTAAGCGAAGAAATGGACTATGTTGAGGATTGGCTTCGTCGCCGCATGCCATACCTTGATGAACACGTGTTTATACCTCTGCCCCCTAAACCCATTTATCCTATAGGAGACGTCAATGGTGACGGTGAGGTCAACATCGCTGATGTTAACGCCCTTATCGACATCATCCTGGGTGGTGAAGACAGGTCAGAGGGCCGTTCCGATGTAAATGAGGACGGTGAGGTCAACATTGCCGATATCAACGCTGTCATCGACATCATCTTCAAGCTCTAATTAAGCTTAACAGGATAAACGAATCGAGCCCTGGAAGTCAAACACTTCCGGGGCTCAGTCTATCATTACGACTACATCCCACACCTTAATAACAAAACAAGACGCAACCCATTACAAGTCGCGTCTTATCTTTGTGATTCGCGTGGGGCTCGAACCCACGACCCCATCCTTAAAAGGGATGTGCTCTACCTGCTGAGCTAGCGAATCTCCCAAAAAGCGGTGCAAAGGTATAGCTTTTTTCCATACCCGCCAAATTATTTGGCAGGTTTTTGATTTTTAGCTGACTTCGCTCAAACCCTTGGGCGGCTATTTGCCGCAGGGTAGAACTGTCTTACTTTGCCACCAACTTGCAAATCTCAACAATGGTCATCATCGCCTTCTCCATCGAGGGGATAGGCACATACTCAAAGCGTCCGTGCATGTTCATGCCGCCAGCAAAGATGTTGGGACAAGGCAGGTTCTTGAACGAGAGTTGTGCTCCGTCAGTACCACCGCGAATGGGCTGCACCTTGGGGGTAACGCCTGCATTTTCCATTGCCTGCTTGGCGATGTCTATGATGTTCATCACGGGCTCAATCTTCTCGCGCATGTTATAATACTGGTCCTTAATTTCGCAGGTGGCGCAATCGGGGAACTCGCTGTTGATCTTGTTGCACAGGTGCTCAATCTCGCGCTTGCGGCTCTCGAAGCGAGGACGGTCATGGTCACGGATGATATAGCTCAACGTGGTCTGCTCAACACCGCCCTGCATGCTGATGAGATGGTAAAAACCCTCATAACCTTCGGTGTGCTCGGGAGTCTCCCAGCGAGGCAGCATGGAAGCGAACTGCAAAGCAACACGCATCGAGTTCAGCATCTTGTGCTTGGCGGCTCCAGGATGCACATTCAGGCCCTTAAAGGTAATCTTGGCACTGGCAGCATTGAAGTTCTCATACTCCAATTCACCCACGGCACCACCGTCCATCGTGTAAGCCCAGTCACAACCGAACTTCTCCACATCAAAGTGGTGGGCACCCAGGCCAATCTCCTCATCAGGATTAAAGCCTACGCGGATGTTGCCGTGCTTCACCTCGGGGTGCTCCTGCAGCCACTCGACAGCGCTCAGAATCTCGGCGATACCGGCTTTGTCATCGGCACCAAGCAGCGTGTCGCCGCTGGTGACGATAAACTCCTGGCCCTTGTAATCGTTCATCTCGGGGAACTGCTCAGGATCCAGGACAATGCGGGGTTCCTCACTCAGCACGATAGGCTCGCCCTCATACTTGACAATTCGGGGCTTTACGTCATGGCCGCTCATGTCGGGCGCGGTGTCCATGTGGGCGATAAAGCCAATGGTAGGTACAGGCGCATCGGTGTTGGCGGGCAACGTGGCAAACAGGTAGCCATTGTCATCGAGCGTGATGTCGCTCAAGCCCATTTCGTGCAGTTCCTTCTCCAGTTCCTTGGCAAAAACCATCTGCCCGGGAGTAGAGGGCGTCAGGTTGGTGAGCTCATCACTTTGGGTGTCGAACTTCACATACTTCAAAAATCTGTCAACTAATTTTGTCATGATTATAATGATGTTAACGGTTAAAATTCTTTCAATAAGCAAATATACGTGTTATTCCTATTTTTTTGACAACCAAATAATTATCATCGGCCTATGATACGGCGACTGAAGGGCATCTGCAGAATCAGCCATGAAAGAAGCAGACTCAACAGGAACGTCACAATAGCCAGCGATACACCGGTTAATAATTCCGTGCCTAAGCCTGGCGCCAAATGTTTAGCTATAAAGCCGCACAAAACAGGCACACACACTCGCTGCAGGAATAGCCAATGAGACAAATAAATGCCAAATGTGCACTTGCTCATCGTCACCACTGCATTGGACCAGCAAGCTTTAGACGGATATGACTCTCCAAATATTTTCTGAATAATCGTGAATATCAGGACTGACATCATCACTCCGTTAATGCTCACATTATTGTTTACAGCCTCTATGTGGTCATTCCACGAGAGCGAAGGTTGCATTTTAAATTCAAACAATGGCAAGCCGACGATGCACAACACCGATAGAGCTAAAATCCACCAGCCGTGACGCCAAGTGAACAGTGGCACAGGCCAGTGTCGCAAGTAATAGCCCAATATCACATATCCATAACAGTTGTTGAAGAACGACAATGGATGCTGAGGAGGGGTCAAAGAGTGGATTACACCATGCTCATAAGGCATCAGCGCCGACAAGAGCCACAGCACCAGATATACCTCAACACCACGACGGCCTATTGCTTTGATAAGAATGCTAACTGCGGGCATAGTGATGTACACCACGATAATCATGTAGAGGTACCAGAGAATGCTGTTTGCTGGTGCCAGCGGCAGGATAACTATATCATACCATGTCATGGTGCCATGAGCAAAACCGTCGACAAGATAGACTATGGTCCACACCAGCAGCGGCCAAGCCACCAGAGAGACACGCCGCGATATGAAATCACGCCAAGCGCGCTTCACCGGGAGCAGCAATGCACCAGAAATCATCAGGAAGATGTTGGCGCCACCGACCATTGTTAATGTCGCTGCTACCAACACATTAGGACGAGTAGTGCCCAAATATATACAAACCCCATGATGCAGACACACCAGCAGACATGCGATAATACGCAATACATCAATGTAGGCAATGCGCCCGCTGAGGTTATTTGCGTTTTTAGTCATCGCTGTTCTTAAGATTGCATTTCATTAGTATCCACAAAAATCGGTCAACTAATTTTGTCATAGCAATATACAATTGTTAATGGTTTTCTTTCACACCACAAAGATACAACTTTTCCTGCACCGATTGCCTTAATCGGTCAAGAAAAACCACTAATACGTCAGCAAGTGCGGGGCTATCACACCCACGTCATCAAGAGCCCCAGGAATTGGAGCTGTCAATCAGGTTGGTCGTGCCTGTCGACACCACCGGCTTCGACACACTTGTGCCCTCGGGCAGCTGGTTACCCACCACAATGACGTTCTCACTGTCCTTGACACTGATAATGTTGCTGGGTGTCGCTGCCATGCTCCTGACCGTGTTGTTTGAGATGATCACCTCGTCGAGGTAGCGTCCCGAGAACACAAGGTTCTTAAGGTTGTCGATCTTGTTGTTGCTGATTTGCAGACCTCCACCGCGCACCGAAGACGTCGCCTTCAGGAAATCAAACACATAGCTCGTGATGTTGTCAAACACGTTGTTGCGGATGATGGTATATTGTGCTCTCGTTCCGTATTCCTCGTCGCTGCAGCCATGGTTGAAACCGCTGATTTGGTTGTTGTCAATCACC
The DNA here is from genome assembly GCA_017427945.1 of Muribaculaceae bacterium. Taxonomy (GTDB): domain Bacteria; phylum Bacteroidota; class Bacteroidia; order Bacteroidales; family Muribaculaceae; genus Sodaliphilus. The sequence goes on from JAFRRT010000014.1 coordinate 208,531, forward strand.
ACATTGGTCACATTCTGGCAGAAGAACACGCCCGCGCCCTGGGTACCGTTGCCGGTCATCGTGTTGTTGGAGATTACAGCGTTGGCAAAATCGGTGCCCATGTGAACGCCATGCATTGCACTGTTGCTGATGACACAGTTGTCCACAAACAGTCGGCCCTCACCCTGGTCGCTGATGGCGTCGAACGACGAGTTAATCAGTTTGCAGCGCTCCACGATGTGGTCATAGGAGTGATGATTATAGGCAATACCCTCCTGCACATTACCGTATGCGTCAAAGTGGATGCAAGCGTTCGTCCACTCCATCGGTTCACCGCTCTGGCGATTGCCGTCAAGGCAGATGTCGTGAACATACACCCCGATGCACTCATCACGGAATGACCACGAGCGCAAGATGGGGAACGACGTGGACAGATAGCAGCCCGTGGCATGCGACTTGACAGCGCCATCGGCATAGGTTTCGGGCGCACCGGCATTGTAGGCGCTCTTGAAGGTCACGGTGTTGTTCACCGAGTCGATAGCGGTAATGACGCCAAACGAGCAGTGGCGGGCAGCAAGGCTCATGAGCGAAGCCGTAGAGGTGATAAAGCAGTGGTCTCCCACGTTGTAACCGTCAATGCCATCAAGATAGACGACCGTTTTACCCTTCGTAGTCGTGGTCACCGTCCTGTGCCAGTAGGCGCGAAACTTCTTGATGATGCTCGACTCGCCGTCGCCATAGACCTCCATGCCGCTCTTGATGGTCAACGGACGCCTGATCATATAGGTTCCGGCAGGGATATAGGCAGCCTTCTGCAGCTCGGCGGCATCGGCAAATAGCGCCTCGAGCGCCTCGGTGTCATCAGTGACGCCGTCGCCCACTGCACCATAGTCGGTAGCCGTGAGGAACGGCCTCGTACCGTCGATATAAAGCTCGTTACCCAACAGGAAATCAATCAAGGCGGTGACATCGGCAATGCTGGGACGGCCATCACCATTCACATCAACATAGGCCACTCCTGTATCGGCCTTCAACGGCATAACTGCCGCCAAAACAGCGAAAGACAGCAGCGCGACTTTCTTTGAAATAAAGGATAATTTCATGTTTATTGTCTGATTAGTATTGTTTTACGGCCGCAAAATTAGTACAATATTTAAAACTACACAAAGTTATTTCAACCGAATGAAACACAGCCTCTGCAAACAGGTAGTGGCACAATATCAGGAAAAAACAGTATCTTTGTGGTGGAATGAAGGATTTTGAAAGGACATGGCAACAATCTAAAGAAACCGTCAAATTCATCGCATGGGGCTTGACGATGGCTTTGGTATGCTTTTTGCTATATCATGTCGCGATGAGAGACCGCGCAACACATCTGGTGCCCCTGAGCACCGAGCAACGCGACAGCCTGATGACAGTCGGGGTGCCGCAAAACGTGCGTGACACGCTGCTCAGCTACGACGCCTTCACCGTCCACTTCAACAGTGAGCGGGGCATCGCCAACTGTGCAGCCTACGAGCTCGTTAGCAACGAGCTGAACGGAACCGTCGAGCGCACAGGCGACTTCACCCAGGACTACCGCGTGAAGGGATGCCCCTCGCCTGCCGACTATGCGGGCAGCGGCATGGACCGCGGCCATCTGGTGCCTGCCGCCGACCTCAAGTGGAATCCCGAGGCCATGCGCCAGTCCTTCCTCTTGACCAACGTCTGCCCCATGCACAAGGCGCTGAACGAGGGCGGCTGGTCCAAGCTCGAGGAGAAGGTGCGTGAGTGGACCGTGCGCGACAGTGCTCTGCTGGTGTTCACCGGCCCCGTCGTCAGTGCGGGCGACACCACGCTGGCGAGCGGACGGGTAACGGTACCCGGCGCCTTCTACAAGGTCATCATGGCGCCATGCGTGAAGCCGGTTCGGGCCATCGCGTTCATCTACCCCAACGGGCACAGCGGGGGCCGCTTGCAGCAGTACGCCGTCAGCATCGATGAGGTGGAGCGACACACCGGGCTTGACTTCTTCCCCACCCTGCCCAACGAGGAGCAGCAGCGCCTGGAGGGCCGTGTCAACCTCGACACCTTTGTCAATTAGAACCCATAACTAAGGACTAAAAACTAAGGACTATAAAGAATGAAACAATTAGTCAAAATCTGGATCATTGTTGTTGCGATGGTGGCGGGAGGAGCCCTGCCGCCGCAGGTGACAGGCGACAGCACTTTCTCCACCCAGTGGAGTGTGCAAGCCAAGTCCAAACACAAGAACAAGGAAAAGCACAAGAAGTCAAAGAAGAAGTCAGGCAGAGCCAAGCAAACGGCCAAGCAGTTTCAGTCCGGCAAGCGCTCTACCGCCTCGACGCTGACCAGCGTGCCCGTCATCGGCAAGGCAAAACAGCAGGCCGTTGCCCCGCAGAGCGTCAACTCGCTGCTGGGAGTCGGCATCCCCAAGGGCGTTTCCAACCAGGTCATCAACTACAAGGCCATCAGGGTCAACTTCAACCCGTCGCTCAGGATTCCCAACTGCGTGGCCTATGAGCTGACGGCCACCATGGTCGATATGACCGATGCCCCCGGCCATGAGGTGCGCAAGAACTACAACTACAACAAGGATCCCAACATCAAGTCCTGCCCCGACCATTGGGAATACCGCGGCAGCGGCTACAGCCGTGGACACATGGCGCCCGCCATGGATATGCGCTGGGACAAGACCACCATGACGCAATGCTTCTACATGACCAACATGTGCCCACAGGACACCAAGCTCAACAACGACGACTGGCGTGTGCTCGAGGAGCGCGTGCACCGCTGGGCCAAGCGTGACAAGCGCATCATGGTCTATACCGGCCCCATCATGGGCAAGAACCCCAAGAAGATCGGCAAGGACAAGCAGAGCATTGCCGTCCCCGACGCCTTCTTCAAGGTACTCTACGCCCCCGACCAGGGCCGTTCCATCGCCTTCATCTACGACAACCGCCCCTGCCCCGGCAGCATCAGCAAATATGCCGTCACCGTGGCCGAGGTTGAGCGACGCACAGGCCTCACCTTCTCCAGCGCCATCCCCAAGCGCCAATGTGACATCACTGCTTGGGAGTAAACAACAATTCAACAACTGATTCATCTGAACTGTCTGAGGGCGTCCGCTTTCAGATATATCAGATGAATCAGTTGTTTTAATGAGTAGATGAGGGTGTCAAGTTTTTTTAGTATATTTGTCGCCTAAAACATTTTTGACGATGAAGAAGAAACAAAAGAGACAGTTATACTACGGCCTGGCACTGGTGCTGCTGGCGCTGGCAGGCTATCACGGTTACCAAAAGAACGGCTTTTACAAGAGTGCCTACAACGATGAGCTGCCCACGGTGCAGACGGCCGACGCTCAGCAGGACAAGCAGGAGGGCAAGGAATACCAGTCCACCGGCGACCTGTCGCTGCTTGACGTGAAGTTGCCCGCTGATCTGGAGAACCAGACGATTCACTACAAAGCCATCACGGTGTACTTCAACAAGGAATACCATGTGCCCAACTGCGTGGCCTATGAGCTAACGAGCACCATGACGGCGATGGCCGATTCGCGTGAAGCCGAGAACCGCGCCGACTACCAGTTTGAGCGCGACCGCAACGTGAAGGGTTGCCCCGACTGGTGGGACTACAAGGACAGCGGCTACACCCGCGGCCACATGGCCCCGGCGATGGACATGCGCTGGGACAAGACGGCAATGGAGCAGTGCTTCTTGATGACCAACATCTGCCCGCAGCTCGACGAGATGAACGACGGCGAGTGGCGCCATGTCGAGGAGGCAGTGCACAAATGGTCCAGAACCGCCAAGAGGCTCATCGTGTTCACGGGCCCCATCTTCTCGGACGACATGGAATACATTGGCAAGGACATCGACATCGCCGTGCCTGACAGCTTCTTCAAGGTGGTGTATTCGCCCGAGCAGAACCGCGCCATCGCCTTTGTGATGGAGAACAAGGGGATGCCCAACAGCTGGACCAACTATGCCACCACCATCGACAAGGTGGAAGCGCTGACGGGCTATGACTTCCTCGCCAAACTCGAGGACAAGGTGGAGAACGTCATCGAGAGCAAAGAGAACATCAAGGACTGGCCCAAATACTACCCCCGCCGATGAACCCCATGGACTTGACAGGCATCGGGCACGACACCATCTGCGCCGTCTCGACACCGCCGGGACGCGGCGGCATTGCCGTGGTGAGGGTGAGCGGTCCCCAGGCGCTCGACATCGTGCAGCGCCGCTGGCAGGGCAAGCCGCTGAGCGAGATGGCCAGCCACACCGTACACTTGGGGCACCTGACCGACACTGCCGGCGACGTGCTCGACCAGGCCGTGCTGACAGTCTATCATGCGCCCAACTCGTTCACGGGCGAGGACGTGGTGGAGCTGGCATGCCATGGCTCGACATGGATTCAGCAACAGGTCATCCAGACGCTGATTGACGCGGGATGCCGCCATGCCACAGCAGGCGAATTTACGCGTCGCGCCTTTGCCAACGGACGCATGGACCTGTCGCAGGCCGAGGCGGTAGCCGACGTCATCGAGGCCCAGTCGCGTGCCGCGCACCATGTGGCGATGAGCCAGATGCGCGGACGTTACAGCGACGAGCTGAAGAGTCTGCGCGACAAGCTGCTGCACTTTGTGGCCCTCATCGAGCTGGAGCTGGACTTCAGCGAGGAGGACGTCACCTTTGCCGACCGCAGCGAAGTGACCACGCTGGCGCTCGACATCCATAGCCTGATTTCCCGCCTTGCCGACTCCTACCGCGACGGCAACGCCATACGCAACGGCATGCCCGTGGCCATCGTGGGGCAGACCAATGCCGGCAAATCCACCCTGTTGAACGCCTTGCTGCGTGACGACCGCGCCCTAGTGAGCAACATCCACGGCACCACGCGCGACACCATCGAGGACACCGTGGTGATGCAGGGCACGCTGTTCCGCTTCATCGACACGGCGGGCATACGCCAGTCGAGCGACGCCGTCGAGCAGATGGGCATTGAGCGCTCCTGGCAGGCCATCGACAAGGCAAATGTCGTGCTTTGGGTTGTTGACGTCACCAGCGCCGACACCAGCATGGCCAGTGACATCCTCGCCCGCTGTGAAGGCAAGGCCCTCATCACCGTGCTCAACAAGACCGACCTTGACGACGATTATGCCGCGAGGAGTGAACTAAACGACATCCTGCCTGAGGGTATACCAGTAGTGGCTATCAGCGCCAAGAGCGAGAAAGACATTGAAGACCTGCGCGACCTCATCGTCAAGACAGCCTACCTGCCCGACGTGGAAAGCGACGCCGTTATCGTCACCAACGCCCGCCACTACCAGGCGCTGACGCGCGCCCGCGACGCCATTGCCCGCGCCATCAACGGACTTGACAGCGGACTGAGCGGCGACCTCCTCGACCAGGACATCCGCGAGTGCCTGCACTGGCTGGGAGAAATCACCGGCGAGATCACCACCGACACCATCCTCGGCGAAATCTTCGCCCACTTCTGCATCGGCAAGTGACCCCTTATAAACAACTCTGAACAACTTGGAGCAATTTGAACTAAGTCCCTCTAAATGAGGGACTTTTTGTATTTTAACACTTCAAGTTGCATATTTGTTAGTTACAGTTTTTCCAGTTATTTTTGCACCATATTTCTACCGCGAGTGTAAAATAGAAAGTCGATTTCACACCAAGATGACATCATAGGTACAAGCGTGAGACGCTGTGAGAAAATGCCAAAATGCAATCGAAGGTACAACGTGAGACACCATGAGACGTGGTGAGACACTATGAGACACTTTAGCAGGAGAAAATTCACTAACGAGTGCAACAATTATGGAGATTCAGAAACGCTGCAAGTATTGTGGAAGATCCTTTATTGCGCATAAGATGACCACTATCTATTGCTCACCTTCGTGCAATAATAAGGATTACAAGAGAGCAATCCGAGAAAAGCAGATTGCCGAATTCATGGAGGAAGAAAAGAAGAAGACACCCAAGGTAGATATTCTTGGGGGCAAGGAATTCCTCACCCCTACTGAAGGTGCATCACTGCTTGGACTGAGTCGTGCTACTTTCTATCGCTATATGAGCAATGGAACCATCAAGGCTGTCCAGCTTCGTGGTAAGACTATCATCAGGCGAAAGGATATAGAGCGATTGTTCGACAATCCCCCTACCTACCAGTCCCATTCCGAGAAGAAG
>JAFRRT010000015.1 GCA_017427945.1 Muribaculaceae bacterium
ACGGAGACAGCAACGTGAGCATTGCCGACGTCACGGCCCTGATCGACCTGCTGCTGACAAACCAGAACTAAAATATGTAGAGAATGGTCTAAATTCCTCTATTTTGCGGGGTGCGGCGGCGCTGGCTGCCCGCCCCGCTTTTCATTGCAACAACTGAACAATCTGAACCGTCTGAGAGCTGACGCACTTATTTAGGCTTCAGGCATTGGGCTTTAGGGGGCTGACGCACTCTTTCTACAACAACAGAACAATCTGAACCGTCTGAGAGCTGACGCGCTTATTAAGGCATTAGGCTTTAGGCGTTAGGTTTCAGGCATCAGGGGGCTGACGCACTCTTTCTACAACAACTGAACATTCTGAACTGTCTGAAGGCTGACGCGCTTGATTTTAACCGCCCTGCGGGCGGTCACATTGTTTTAGGCGACGTTTGTGGTAGCTCTTTGTAATATTCGGAATTCGCTTTGTCCCAGCAGGCTTGTGCTGCAACATTCAGAAAACTCAGATTGCTCTGTTGTTTGAAAAGATTGTGGTTGGTCAGTTAAAGTCTAAGGTCTGGCAGCTAATATTTGCCCAATTCAGCAGAAATCTATAATTTTGCCACTCAATAATATGCAGCATGGCTAACCTGCGCAACATATATGACTCACGACGCATCTGGAAGGTGGTGTTTATCGCCATCTCGCTGATGCTGGTGGCACTGTTCCTCTATATCTCCAACAACCTGGTGAAGGACCTTGCCGAGCAGGAGCGTGAGCGCATGGAAATCTGGGCCAATGCGACACAAGAGCTGGCGACGATGGGCAGCGGAGCCGAGGTGGATGCCGACGGTAATCCCGTGGGTATTGCCACGACCGATGTCGACTTCCTGCTGAGCATCATCGAGGCCAACCACAACATCCCCGTGCTGCTGGTCGATGATCAGGACAACATCCTGTTGCACCGTAACTTCCGCCTGCCGGAGGTCGAGGACAGCCTCGCCTTTGAGATCTCGCCCTCTAACTTGAAGTTCCTGAACAAAAAGCTCCACCACCTCAAGAACACCGAGAACAAGATTGACATCAAGATTGACGAGAATACCACACAGTACCTCTACTATGAGGACTCGACGCTGCTGCGCCGACTCGCCTACTTCCCCTACATCCAGTTGGCGGTGCTCATCTTGTTCTTCGCCATTGCCTATTTTGCCCTGATGAGCATCAAGAAGGCCGAGCAGAACAAGGTGTGGGTGGGACTGTCAAAGGAGACCGCCCACCAGTTGGGAACTCCCATTTCATCGCTGATGGCTTGGACCCAGCTGCTTGACTCGATGGGTGTGGACAAGAGCATCGTCACCGATATGGACAAGGATGTGAAACGACTATCGACCATCGCCGACCGCTTCTCCAAAATCGGCTCCATGCCCGACAAGGAACTCACGTCCATCAACGAGGCTGTCGTCAACAGCCTGGAATACATGCGAGCCCGCATTCCCAAGCGTGTGACACTCCACATCCACACCAACGACCAGACCAACAACGGCGTGATGCTCAGCCAGACGCTATTCGCATGGGTGATGGAGAATCTCACCAAGAATGCCGTCGATGCCATGGACGGCGAGGGACGCCTGGACATCACCGTTGAGGACAGCCCCAACAATGTCGTCATCCTGGTTAAGGACACCGGCAAGGGCATCCCCCGCAAGAACTTCAAGAACGTCTTCAACCCTGGCTTCACCACCAAGAAGCGCGGCTGGGGATTGGGCCTGACGCTGGTAAAACGCATCATCGAGGAATACCACAACGGCCAAATCTACATCAAAGAGTCTGAAGTGGGCAAGGGTACCACATTTGCCATCGAACTCCCTAAAGTCAAGTCAGAGTCATGAGCACCACCGGCAACAATACCTCTCGCGTCACCATGTTAGGCACGGGCAATGCCATGTGCGTCAACTGCTATAACACCTGTTTTTATCTCCACACCCCGCGTGGCGGCATGCTTGTGGACGGCGGCGGCGGCAATGGTATCTTGAGCCGTCTTATCAATGCCAATATCCCCTTTGAGAGCATTCGGCACATGTTCGTTACCCACACCCATACCGACCACATCCTGGGTGCCATCTGGATGATGCGCAAGATTTCGCCTATGATTTTCAAGGGTAAGCACAAGGGGCCTTTCACCATCTATTGCAACGACGTCGTGCGTCAAGCCCTCTACACGATGGGAGAACTCATGATTCCGCGCAAAATCTTCGATTCCATCGGTCAGACCATCATCCTGCGTGAAGTGCATGACGGTGAGACCGTGGAGATTGACGACATGAAGGTGAGGTTCTTTGACATCGCGTCAACCAAGGTCAAGCAATATGGCTTCGAGGCCAAGCTGCCCGACGGTCAACGCCTGGTGTGCCTAGGCGATGAGCCTTACAGCATGCAGAGCGAGCCTTATGCCCGCGACTGCGACTGGCTGATGTGTGAAGCCTTCTGCCTCTACAAGGACCGCTTTGCCTTCAACCCCTACGAGAAGAGCCACAGCACCGCACTCGATGCCGGCATGCTGGCTCAGGAACTCGGGGTAAAGCACCTTGTCCTCTACCACACCGAGGACACCAACCTCGACAACCGCGCTGCGGCCTACACCGCCGAAGCCGCCCAATATTTCAAAGGCCCTATCCTCGTCCCTGCCGACCTGGAATCCTTCGACCTAAATCCCTGAAAAGTGAATGAATAGACGATGGACATATTGGTTATGGGGCTTGGCCGTGGGGCTGGCGCTTGCGGCATGTGCCAGCATCGGTTCTCCCGAGGGCGGACCGCGTGACTACACCCCGCCGCAAGTGATGAAAAGTTCTCCCGAGCCGGGAACCGTCAACTTCAAGGGTAATAAGGTGGAAATCACCTTCGACGAAATCGTCAACCTCAAGGACCAGCAAAAGAAGGTCATCATCTCGCCGGCACCCAGGACCCAGCCGCTCATCCGCACGGTGGGCAAGAAGGTGACCGTGGAATTTCGCGACCCACTGGAGGAGAACACGACCTATGTCATCGACTTTTCTAATGCTATCGAGGACAACAACGAGGGCAACCAACTGGACGGCTACACGTTTGCCTTTTCGACCGGTGAAGTGATTGACACGTTGGCTGTGTCGGGCATCGTCTTGCGCGCCAATGACCTCGAGCCGATGCAGCATGTCATCGTGGGCTTGCACAGCAACCTCGACGATAGCGCGTTCACCTCTCTGCCGCTGGAACGCGTGAGCCGCACCAATGACAGGGGAAAATTCACCATCCGCAACCTCAAACCCGGCAGTTACCACCTCTTTGCCATCAATGACGTTGACGGCGACTACCGCATGGCGAGAACCGAGGACATCGCTTTCCTCGACGAAATCATCATGCCGACGACCAGCGAATACACCTCTCAGGACACCGTCTTCACCTTTGACCGACGCGTCGATACCGTGATGACGGCCACCCACACGCTCTACCTGCCCAACGACCTGCTGTTGTGCATGTTCAACGAGGGTTACCGCTCACACTATGTAAAACAGACGACACGTCCCGAGGCCAACAAGCTGCATGTGCTCTTCGGCGCGCCCAACGATACCTTGCCCGCCATGGATATCATCCGTCCCGCCGTGCATCAGGACAACTGGTGCCAAGTGGAAAGAACGGCCGACAACGACTCGTTGTTCTACTGGCTGACCGACTCGGCCCTCATCAAGACCGATACCATCATCGTTGCCATGACCTACTTGCGGACCGACACCGCCGACCGTTTGGAACAGGTCACCGATACCATCCGCTTTGGCTACCGCAAGCCCAGCGCACAGGTCAAGGAAGAGGAGAAGAAGGCCAAAGAACGTGAGGAGCGTGAGAAACGCCTTGCCCAGTTGCTGGAAAAGCAGGAGAAGGCGGCAGCCCAAGGAAAAGAATTGAACGAGGGCGAACTCGAAGAACTCAAGGAACTGCAGCGGGAAAACCCCGACGACATTCCCAAACTCAAGATGGAACTCGCCAAGAGCGGTACCATCGATGTGGGCGATTCCATCGTCCTCAAGTTCGAGACGCCCATTGCCGCCATCGACCCGGCTGGAGTGCATTTCGAAATCAAGCGTGATACCCTATGGGTGCCCTATACCGGCAAGGTGGAACCCTTCCGCCCTGTGGACGACTACAACCCCATGCGCTACTGGATGCCTGTCACCACCCTGCCCGATTCCACTTACCGTCTGACCATCGACAGCGCTGCAGTTACATCGGTCTATGGCCTGCACAACGAGGAATTGAAGAAGGAATTGAAAGTCAGGGGACTGGAAGAGTACGCCAACATCTATTTCAAGGTCAATGTCAAGCAGAACGCCTTTGTCGAACTGCTGAACAGCAGCGAGAAGGTGATACGCACCGTGGAAGTCAATAACGGCGAATTTGAGCTGTTAAACGTCAGTCCGGGCTCCTATTACCTGCGCCTCACCATCGACAGTAACGCCAACGGCAAGTGGGACACGGGCAATTACAAGGAGCACCTCCAGCCCGAGGAAGTATATTACTACCCCAAGAAACTGCGCCTGTGCGCCAACTGGGACCTTGACGAGAACTGGAACATCTACCAGACAGCCATCGACTTGCAGAAGCCTGAGGAAATCAAGCACAACAAGCCTGAACAGGCCAAGAATAAGGTCGAAAAGAAACAAGACAAGACCCGTGACGAGTCCGAGGAGGATGAAGACGAATTCGGCACAGGGATGAACCGGACTTATACCGGCAACAAGTACAACGATGCTAAAAACAGACGCCTGAACAGGTAAAGCATAGCAGTACCAAGTTCAGACCTGACTTCACTCCATGGGGATAGCCTTGATGGTGCCTAACTTGCGCACGGTGACCTTCGACGGGACGCCCTTGTAATAAACCTTTCCTGTACCGCTGCCGCTCACCTTGAGTTCGCCGCCATTCACATGGCAGCCCATCGAACCTGTTCCCATGATGCGGCACGACACGTTGACGGCAGTCACCTGATCGGCCTGAATCTCACCGGTACCTATCAGCCTCAGCGACAGGTCGTCACACGAGCCGTCGGCAATGATTTTTCCTTTGCCGCTCAAAATCTGTAATTCCAGCTGCGAGGCGCGGACATTCCTCACGATGACCTTTCCGTTATCGGTCAAACGCACCTTGAAGGTCTTCATGGGCGGCAGGCCCACGACGCGCAAAGTAGATTCACCGGAGTTTTCCGCTTCACTCAGTTCAGAGGAATAAACGGTAATGGTCGGCAGATTGCCAAGTCGTTCATATTCATCTGCCACCTGAATGTTCAACTGACCCTTGTTCGACACACTGAATATGAGATGGTCGGCGACCTCCTGTGTGCAGGAAAAGACCGCAAAGCCTGCCGAGTCGGCGTTGCAACTGTAATTCACGTTGATGTTGTCAAGAACCGACAGACGGGTGAAATTACCCAGCTTGACCTCATGGCGCACCGTTTGTGCACAGGCCAGCAGTGACACAGCAAACACGAATATGACACTAATCAATCCTCTTTTCATTGTTGTTGTCTTCCTCCAATTGTGTTTCTAAATTCGGTAATATATCGTTTTCAATCTTGTCAAGAATGGCCTCCAGTTCTGCACGCGTATCGGCACGCAGCATGGCGATGCGCATGGGGCGGAAGTTGCGTATGCCCTTGAACAGCGGTGTAGCGGCGAGGTGACGACGAATGTGCAGGATGCCGCGGTATTCATCGATGCGGTCGATGCTCTCGGCAATCTGGCGGCGGATGAGCGACATCTTCTCACTATGGCTGATGACAGGAACAGAGCCCGTGAGCAAGTACTGTTTCATCTCCTTGAAAATCCATGGGGCACCGATGCTGGCACGGCCCACCATCACACCGTCAACGCCGTAACGGTCAAAGCACTCCTTGAGGCGCTCGGGTGTGGTGACATCGCCGTTGCCGATGATGGGAATCTTCATCCTCGGATTATTTTTCACTTCGCCTATGAGGGTCCAGTCGGCCTCACCGGTGTAAATCTGGGAGCGTGTGCGGCCGTGAATTGTGAGGGCGGCGATACCGCAGTCCTGCAGTTGCTCGGCGAGCTCGACGATAATCTTGTGGTCGTGGTCCCACCCCAGACGCGTCTTCACCGTGACGGGCACGTCAACGGCATTGACCACCGCACGGGTGATTTCAAGCATGAGCGGAATGTTGCGCAACATGCCTGCACCGCTGCCCTTACCCGCTATCTTCTTCACGGGGCAGCCCCAGTTGATGTCGATGATTTCGGGATGGGCGGTGGCGGCAATGCGTGCGGCCTCGACCATAGAGTCCACATCGCGGCCATAAATCTGGATAGCTGCGGGTCGCTCGCCAGGGGCAATCGTCATCTTCTGGATGGAGCGCTCGATGTTGCGTATCAGCGCATCGGCACTGACAAACTCGGTATAGACCATATCGGCACCCTGTTCACGGCAGATGAGCCTGAACGACTGGTCGGTGACATCCTCCATTGGAGCCAGCATCACCGGACGATCGCCTAAGTCTATGTTCCCGATTTTCATCGTGTGGCAGGTATTTGGCTGTTTTACTCTGCGAAATTACGACATTTTACCCATTCGCACAACCCCTTAACGCATTTTAGGACATTATTCGGGATTTTAACGACACAGCCAAATAACAAAAACTCCCACGCCATGACGATGGTAAAACCATGCCCCATGACGTGAGAGACAAAGAAAAATGAAGCAAGTAATTAATAACCCTACAATCGTTCCTTCTCGCTGTCACCAGCTCCTGTGCCCTTGTACTTGCTCTGAGCAGCATTGAACTTGTAGCGCACCGTCAGTTCCACTTGGCGCGTGTCGCGGCGATTCTGCTGATAAAGCGAGCGCTTGCCAAAGCGCAACGACACATGCTCCTGTGAATTCAGCAAATTGGTGCCCCCAACCTTTACCGACAGGCGGTCGTTGAGGAAAGTCTTGGTCAGGCTCAGGTCAAGTACGCTTGTAGCCCTAGTGAGAGATACATTTTCTTGGTCACCCTTGCTGGTAAACATGAAATCAGCACTGGCGGTGAGCGTGGGAGACAATCTGAAATTGTTGTTGAACTGTACAAAATATATGGGACGCTCGGGGCTGACGACACCGGTGGGTGACGGGATTTTCATCCATTCCTTGACAAAACCCATCGTGAGCGAGGGCTGATAGAGGCCGAAGCGGGGGGCAAGAGTCAGTACCAATTGCAGGGCATCCTCATTATCGACATTCTCGTGGTAAAGCCATGAGACCGACTCATTGCCAGGCACTTCCTTGCCGACATAGACGATGATGTCATCGGTATGTTTATACTCCAGCATCAAGGTCACCCAGCGGTACATTGCCATCAGCGAAGCATTGTGGCGGATTGCTGGCTTGAGCAGCGGGTTACCGCTCTCCCATGTGAAACGGTTGGCGTACGTCACACTGCTCTTCAGTTCATGATAATAAGGTCGTTTGATCTTGGCCGAATAGTTAGCCATCAGTTGCACCTGACCGGCTTGTGCCATCAGGCCTACACTGGGGAACAGATGGTGGTAGTTGCGGCTCTGCTCAGCGATGCGCACGCCCTGGTTATAGTAGTCGGTGGTCACATTCTCGTTGCGCAGACCCAACATCATCTGGCCGAAAGGCAATGGACGGGCATACTCGGCAAACAGGATATAGTTGTTTTCGCGCTGCTCGGTATAGACCGTCGGCACAATCTGCTCGGGGTTGATGTAGTCGTCGTTGCGACGCGTGTGGTCAAACTCAGTGCCCACCTGCAGGTTGCCACCCCACAGCATCCACGACAGCACGAGTTTGGTGGCACATAGCTGATTGCGTGTCACGCTCTGGCTGGTCACAATGCGGCTATACTGCTCCTGGCTCACCTCATCATTAAACTGCCATTTGCGGTCCTTGTAGAAGACATAATCGCTGTTAAAATCGATTGAGGTGCCACCCACCTGGCCGCTGTAGTAGACATTGAGCGTGTGAGGCATATTGTGCTTAGAGGACTCGTATATGTCATTGTCCAAGTGGTCGTAGAACTGGCCATTGGCGGTCACATCGGCAGTGAATGTGCCACGCGTGCGATCCAGGAAATGAGCTTTAGTGTCATAGCGGAAACCAGCCGAATGGCTGTCGTTGAAGATATAGTTGGCACCAATCGAAGTGTAGAGCGAGTTGGAGTGATTCTTGACATCCATCACTTGGTCCATGTGCCATACGGTATCGCCTATGACGTCAAGAATAACATCATCGTTCTGTATGTAGCGGTCATCATTGTACCACACGCTGCCAAACACATCAAGCCCCTTGTGGCGGTAGTTCCAGTTGGTGCCAAGCGCCAAGTCCGGACCTTTGCTCAGATAATAAGAAGCCTGGGTGTTGAAACTGAAGCCCTCGCCCTGCGGGCGCTTGGTCTTGATGAGAATCACAGCGTTGACTGTCGCATCATATTTCGCTCCAGGGTTGGTAATCAGTTCCACGCTCTTGATGTCCTCGCTGCTGATCTGATCCAGTTCGGTGTTACTCTGCAGTTTGCGACCATTGACATAGATGAGCGGTGCACCCTTGCCGAACACCTCGATGCCGTCCTTGGTCTGCTGTACGCCCGGCAGGTTTTGCAGCACGGCCTTGGCGGTGCCTACCTTGCTCAACAGAGTGTTTTCCACATCGGTCTTGAGGCCCTCGCCGGTGAGCTTGAACTCGGGACGCTCACCCTTGATGACCACCTCGCCCAATTGGGTCGATTCAGGCTCCAGTGTAATGATGCCCAGGTCGGGTTGAACGCCATCTAATACCATTGTTTTGTAGCCCAGGTAGGAAACCTTGATGATAGGGCAAGCGGAATTGCCCGTGAGAGTGAATGCACCATCGGCATCGGTGACGGTTCCCGAGACAAACGCGCTGTCACTGGCGTTAAGCAAAACCACGTTAGCGAATGCGGCAGGCTCGCCCAACTCATCAACGACCTTGCCTGTGAATGTGGCTCCCGATGCCGTCATCACGGTCACCAGTGCCATCAACAGTATAAAAATGTTTCTTTTCATTGTTCTATAGCGTTTTTAGTGAATATTCTCGCAACTGGCGGCAACATGATCCCGCCCGTCACCCTATAGACGCATATCACCCCATGAAAAGTTGCACCTTTCACCATATTTTCCCTCACTTTCACCCTTTGGTGTGTTAAAAAGACCTTGCCTGTGTATGACAAGGGGCAGCCACTGCAATGGTAGCTGCCCCTTGATGATGTGTCAATAATGGGTTACTTGATTTCCTTCACGAGATAAATCATGGTCGGGAAGTGGTCACTGTAGCCGTTCAGGAACACGCCACCCGAGAAGGTGCGCAGGGGATAACCCTGTCGGTCGCCCTCACTGCTGCGCAGGAACTTGCGGTTCAGCACCTCGGCGCTCGAGTAGGTCAAGGTGGGCTTGTCCTTGCTGTCGTAATTCTTCAGGAAGTAATTGGTGAAGATAATCTGGTCGAACAGGTTCCAGTTGCCCCTGTAACCCAGGGTGCCAATACCCTTGTTGAGGATGTTCCACCACGGGTTGTAGCATGAGCCTGGCTCAAAACAATCCTTGATATCCTTTTTGGCTCCCAACGCCTCAGAGCAACTTTTGTTTTTCGGGTCATCGTTCAAGTCGCCCATGAAGATGATGCCCTGATTGGGGTCGTCACGCAACAGGGAGTCGATGGTCTCGCGGGCCATGCGGCCGGCGGCTTCACGCAGGCTGCTCGTAACTTCCTCCCCACCCCTTCTTGAAGGCCAGTGATTGATCATGAGTGTCACCTTCTCGCCGGCGAGCATGCCGGTGACAGTCAACTGGTCACGAGTGCGAAAATCGGGATTATCAGTCACATATTTACCGATGTTTTGGGTGGTCACATTGAGCACCTTGAAGAAACGCGGATTGTAAAGGAAAGCCACATCAATACCACGAGGATCAGGACTGTCGTGATGAATTATCTGGTAGCGGCGGTCCCTGATTTCGGGCTGTTGCACAAGGTCCTGCAAGACCGTGATGTTCTCTATCTCGCTCACGCCCACGATAACGGGACCTACGGCAGGAGAGCCCTTTACCTCCATCTGGCTAATGGCATAGGCCATGTTGTGCACCTTTTGCCAATACTTCAAGCTGTTCCACTGATAAGCGCCTTGAGGCGTGAACTCGTAGTCACGCGCACCATTGTTGTTGATGGTGTCGAACAGATTCTCCAAGTTATAGAACATCACGCCATACCTCGTGTAAGAGCGCTCCTGATCGTCCTGAACCTGGTCATCAGGTCCATTCAAGGGTTGCGGTGCTTTAGCCAAAAGCAACGCTGGCAGCAAAGCCGCCAGCGCCATAGTTGTCATTAATCTTTTCAGTTCCATCATTCTGGTTGTTATTGACCATCTGATACTACTGTTGTTACTTGATTTCCTTGACCAGATAAATCATGGTCGGGAAGTGGTCACTGTAACCGTTCAGGAACACGCCGCCCGAGAAGGTGCGCAGGGGATAACCCTGGCGGTCGCCTTCACTACTGCGCAAGAACTTGCGGTTCAGCACCTCGGCACTCGAGTAGGTCAAGGTGGGCTTGTCCTTGCTGTCGTAGTTCTTCAGGAAGTAATTGGTGAAGATAATCTGGTCGAACAGGTTCCAGTTGCCCTTGTAACCCAGAGTACCGATACCCTTGTTAAGGATGTTCCACCACGGGTTGTAGCACGAGCCGGGCTCAATGCAGTCCTTGATTTCCTTCTTGGCTCCCAAGGCCTCGCAGCAACTCTTGTTCTGCGGGTCATCGTTCAAGTCACCCATGAAGATGATACCCTGATTGGGGTCGTCACGCAACAGGGAGTCGATGGTCTCGCGGGCCATGCGGCCTGCAGCCTCACGCAGGTAGCTCGAAGCCTCCTCACCGCCCAATCGCGAGGGCCAGTGGTTGATCATGAGTGTCACCTTCTCGCCAGCGAGCATACCGGTGACGGTCAACTGGTCACGGCTACGGAACTCGGGATAGTCAGGCAGATACTTGTTGACACTCTGCGTGGTGACATTCAGCACCTTGAAGAAACGCGGATTATAGAGGAAAGCCACATCAACACCACGGCGGTCGGGACTGTCATGATGCACAATCTGGTAGCGACGGTCTCTGATTTCGGGCTGACGCACGAGGTCCTGAAGCACGGTGATGTTCTCAATCTCGCTCACACCCACGATGACGGGACCTTCGGCAGGCGAACCCTTTACCTCCATCTGGCTGATGGCATAGGCCATGTTGTGCTCCTTTTGCCAATACTTGGTGCCGTTCCACTGACGGGCACCCTCAGGCGAGAACTCCTTGTCATAAACACCATTGTTGTTGATGGTGTCGAACAGGTTCTCCAGGTTATAGAACATCACGCCATATCTTGTGTAGCGACGCTCCTGATCCTCCTGGGGCTGCTCTTGCTTGTTGGTGTCAAGCCGAACCTCCTGAGTGTCGATAATCACGGCTTGCTTGGCCGGAGCCTCAGTCTGTCCAAAAGCCCTTGCTGGCAGTAAAACTGCCAGCGTAAGGGCTAAGAATAATACCTTTTTCATCATCTTAATCAATTAAGTGTGACCATCAATTGGCGCCTTCCCAGGTAACGTTCCAAATCGATACACGGTCCTTGTTGCCCGTTGAACTTGTCGGGCACAGGTTCGTGAACTCGATGGTGAAGTCACCTTGTACCGAGCATGCCTCCTCGAATGTGTAAGCATTCTTTTGAGTCACATTATTGTTGGTGATTGTCCATGATTTGACCACATTGCCGTCCTTCTTGACATCAACACGGAAGGAGAGGTCCTTGCCCGAGTAAGCACAGCCATAGTTGAAGGTCAACTTTGACAAACCGCCTGACAACGTCGGAGAAACGATAGTACCTACCTTGTCGGTACCGCCGTTGATGGTCGGAGCCTTAGCGGGATCGGTCGATGAACCAGGCATGAAGCCGATAAACTCAAACACGGGGTTGCTGCCGGTGCCACCCTCAAGCAGTGTGCAGTTGGTGGCTACCCAGCCCTTGGTCGACGTGTAGGTGCCTACCGTCGTGGTGGCCTTGGGCATGGTCTCGAAGTCGGCACGATTGGCGGCGGGAGCGCTGCCACCCTTGCCAAAGGCTACGTCATCGACACACCAGGTAGCATAGTTGGCATCCTGGGTAGCATAGAAGCGGAAGCCGATGTAGTAAACACCGTCAGCCCACTGACTGAGGTCGAGGTCGCCCGACTCTACCCAACTGCTGTAACCGCTGGCAGGTGCCGTGGCGAGCTTGGGATTGAGCTGAACCTTCACAGTAGCTGCCGTGGGATCCTTGGCATTGAGGATGTAAACCTCAAACTTGGTCGTCGTGCTGCCATAGCCGTTCACCTGAGTGCGGAAGGTCAGAACCTTGCTGGTGGCATTAGCGATGTCCAAAGCGGGTGAGATAAGCCAAGCGTCGAACGGAGGCTGAGTACCCTTATAACCCGTCATGGCGGCATAGCCGTTGTCATTGAAGGTGGTCTGATACCATGCCTTGTCACCGCTTACCTTCACATTCTCCCAAGTGCTGGGAAGACCTGTGTCGAAACCTTCCTGCAGTTCGGTTACGCCCTTCTCGGGATAAGGATAAGGCAATTTATACTCATCGGTAGAGCCCTTGTTACCTGTGACACCAGGTACTCCAGCATGATTGGCAAGGGTACCCTTAACCATAAACTTGCCTTTATAATAGAAGGCATTGTCCTTCAGGTTGGCCTGCTCACGGAACAAGGTGTTCTGGGGCAGCGGAACGATGATACACTTGGTGTAGTCCTTGCATTCGGGATCATCGGCAAGCACCAGGGTGTTATCCATCGTGGTGGGAGCCTTCCACTCAATGTCGTTATTACTGGTCACCGTGGTTACCTCGGGAGCGATAGCGCCCACTGCATAACCGGTTACCCAACCCTTACCGGCATTCTGTGCCTCGATGGCCATAGCAACGGTATAGGGATTGGATGCGGTACCGGGTTGACCGCCGCCAATGACGTCGGCCGAGCTGCGCAGCACGAGCTGCCAGGTCGTACCATAGGAGCCGAGAAGACCGATAACGTCAACTTCGCCCTCAGGAAGGATTTCGGCACGGAAGTCAGCATAGTTGCTGTTGCGCACCGTAATAGTGTTGTGATTGGCATCCTCAAGGGTGCGGTTGGTCGATGAGCTGGCCTCGGAATAAGTGGTTTCGCCGTTGGCCTCGGTAAAGGTCACACCATTCAGGCGCACGAGCCTGCCCTGATACTTCATCAAGGTCTCGGCATCGGTCTTGTTCACGAAGTCGCCAAGCGATACGTCGAGCGTGTCGATCTTGGACAGGTCGGGAAGACCGTTGATTTCAACCAACGACTCCCACATGGCCTGCGGCAGGAAGGTAGCCTCCCAAGCGTTACCCGAAGCGTACCACTGCGGATAACCCAGCTGCTGCTGACCGTTGTACTTGCCCACAAAGTAACCCTTCATCGGCAGTACGATTTCCTGACCGATGCGGTAGTTGTTGAACAGGCTGTTCTGGTTAATGGAGATGGGCAGTCCCACTCCCGACTCATCCATGATGTAGAGGCACTTGTAGATGTTGCCGCTCTCGTCACTGCTGGTTACCCAACCATGGATGATCTCGTCCTCTTTGACAGTGTCAATATAGTTCCTGTCATCCTGCCAGTGTTTGGCTTTAAATTCAGCGATGGTCATGTTGGCGTGGTGCTCGGCGGTGGGAATCACCATGGGGGGCTGGTCAAACTCATCACTGCAAGCAGCGGTGAACACCAACAGAAGCATCAAGCTGAGATAATAATTAAAACGTTTCATAGTGTTTGTATTGTTAGTTTTATTTATATCTTGTTTATTGATGTGATTGTAACGGTTTTAGAATCGCAGACCCAAGTTCAGGAACATCTTGAACCCTTGAGCATAATAGTACTTGTTGGGGAACTTGTTCGCCGTGTTGGCATAGTCCTTGGTGTCGATACGACCCTGCTGATAACCACCCGTCTGGATGTTCTTGTTGTCAAGGATGTTATTCAGATTCAGGTTGATGTTTAACGATGACGAGCGGTTGAGGTAAATCACATGACCAATGCTGGCATTGATTATCAGGGCCTCGTTAAGTTTCTCCTGCTGGCTGATGTCCTTAATCATCTGGGCCAACTCTTCTTCGCTGTTGGCCATGGTGTACAGGTTAGGCATCGTCTCGTGACGAACAGGCGAAATGTTCACATAAGAGCGATTCATCCATACGCCGTTCAGCTCGACGAACCACTGCTTGGGACCAGCCCAGTTGAATGCTAACGAGTAGCACTCTTGAGGCGTGCCGGCCACATAGAAGTTCTTGAGGTAAACCGTGGTAGTCACATCGGGACTCGTTCCGTTCTCATAACTGCGGGTACCGGTGGGACGGTTCTTGTATTGGTAGCGGGCGATGTTAGCAGCGCCGCTCACGGTGAGCGAGGACGAGAGCTTATAGCTTGCACCAACTTCTACACCCTTGTACTGCTTGTGGATGCCCTCGAGCGCGTAGTTCATGAACGTGCTGTGCATATCATCATAGTATGCCGTACGCTCCACGTTGTCGCGCTGGTCGGTGAAGAAGGCTGTTACAATGGCCTTGAAGTTGCGATAGCTCATCGCATAGCTCAGGTCGGCCGAAAAGATTTTCTCGACCTTCAGGTCAATCACATCGTCCTTGACACGAGGTGAAATGTAAGCGTCATAGGGACGCGGAGCATCGGTGCCATAGTAGGCATGACCCATAAAGCTGTTGCGGCCATCGAGTTTGAAGGTGATACCAGCCTTGGCGCCATAGGTCAAGAAGCGGTGAACATCACCCTTGCCATAGGAGTTCTCGGGAGCGCGGCCATTACGCATGTGGCCGTCACGCTGGAACTGGAAGTATTCACCCTTCACACTGGCGAACAATTCCCACTTGGCCAGGTTGAGCACCCACTGGTGCCACAATTGGGCCTTGAGGGTAAGAATGTCGTAGTCGTAGCCGAAACGGTCACCCTTCTGCACCTTGCGGTTGGGGTTATCCATATCGTTCTGGGCCATATCGGGATTGTCGGGGAAGTCACGCTCGCTGAAGTTATCGATATCCATCCAATAGCGGCCACCCAACAGGTCCTTGATTGTCTTGTAGTAAGACGACACGGTATAGTTGGCATTGGCACCAGTCTGCATCGTCAGCTGGTTAGAGAAACGCTTATTCAGCACCGAGGAGAGCGTAAAGCTCGACTGGTTGCTGTGACGTTTTTCAAGTATGTAGGTCGAGCCGAGTTCCTGACCAGTCTGATCGGTCAAGTAATTGTTCTTGTAGTTGACCTGGTACAGGTCATTCCAGCGAATCTGCGTATACTCACTTTCGCTGGTCCAGCGATCGGTGTACAGGTCGATAACCTCGTCATCGGAATAATATGACGGCAGATAGCGGTAATAGTCGGGACGCGGGTCGGCAGCCTTGTGCCAGTTCAACGCGGCCTTGCTGTAGAATGACTTGTGGTAAGCGAAACCTGTGTTCAGCGAGGTGTGATCATTGGGCTTCCACAACCAGTTCAGGATGGCGGTGGGGTCAAACGACTCTACCACGCGGGCATTGCGTTTCTTGCCCTCCTGCCAGCCCCAATCAGGGCTGTACATGTTGCTGCCAACCAGGCGGCAGCATTCCTCATACACGGCCGAGTTGGCGGCACGCTTGGTAGGAGCACCAAAGGTAGTCAGCGTCAATGAGTGCTGCGGGTTGAAGACCTTCTGCAATGCAAGGAAGTAACCCCAACTGTTATAGAACGAACCGGGATAGACACCCTCATCGGCATAGCGGACAACAGCCGAGAGCGTCATTGCCCAACCGTGCTTGTTCAGGCCCGTAGCATGAGTCACCATACCTCGCCAGCGGTAGTTACCGTTGGTATAGGCCAGACTCAGGCGGGTACCGGGAGCATAGTCGGCGGCAAAAGTCTTGATGTTGTTGGCACCGCCAATACCACCAAAGCCGTAACTGTTTTCCTCCAGACCCATGCCGATGGTCTTGTTCCTGAACGCCTGGTTCATACCACCCGTCATCGAGTAGTTGAAGGCAAACCTGATACCGTCGTTGAAGGGGATGCTGTTGATGTAGGTCTCGGTCTTGTTGCTCTCATAACCACGGATGCGGAAACGCATCGTGCTGAAGTTGTAGCTTGAAGCCTGATAGAAGGGGTTGTCGGTAGCACCACTCAACAGAGCGATCTCCTGAGTATTGCCCTCCTCATCCTCAAGCTGCGACTCCGAGAGTGCCATATCGGCAAGCGCACTGCGGAATTCCAGTGATTGAGCCGACTCAAACGAGACAGGTTCAATCATGATTCTGCCAAGGTCCTCCACTACATTCGAGGAGAGAAAAACCTCACGCATACAGTCAATGTAACCGTAGGCGAGGATCAGCAGCTGATCGGTGCCAGGCACAGCGTCGTCGATGACAAATGTGCCGTCCTCCCCTGTCGATACCGCATTGCCCTGATTATCGAGCATCACGGTGGCGTCGGCTACGGGAAGGCCGCTCTTGGCGTCAACCACCACACCTTGCACGCCTGTCCGCTGAGCCAGCAGCGGCAGGGTCACAAAGAGTGCTAATAGCAAAAACAGTTTAAGTCTCATAAAAACACATATTTTTTTAAAGTTATTGATTGCTTTTTATAGACCTTTGTCTTACAGATCATTAAGTTAAATTAATGAAAAACCTAAGAATCTTCATGTGTTACCATGAAAATTTTTCAAAAGTACAGCAATTTTTTTGACTTGCCAAAAGAAAAAAACACTATTTTCGGTTTTTTGGCAAACCCGAAAACTATTTCTTCTTCCAGTAGTCGTTGTACATCTTGATACCGAACACGATGGCGCTCGACGTAGTCGTGATGACATTGGTAATGAACAGCGGCCAGTTCTTGAGCAGCAGACCTTGGATGGCAAAGAAGATACCGCCCAAACCCATCATCAGGAACGTGGGCACGGCGATACCCTCGGTGTCATGGGTACGTATCGTATAGATTGCCTGGGGCATATAACCCAGAATCATACAAATGGATGCTGCGTAACCTACAATGTCGGTCAAGTTGTTTGAGATAAAATCCATCATAATAGTACTGTTATTTTAAAAGTGGGGCCCGTTGGGGCCCCACATAGTTAATATCCGTTATTTCAGTCCGCACTCACGCATCAGCTCATGAACAGCAGCCTTGAGCTGCAAATCCTCGCCGTTGATCACGGTCTCAGGATTATTGGCAACCTTGATGTCAGGCTCAAGCTGCGTGTTCTCGAGGTAATTGCCCTCGGGCAGCAGGTAGCCGATGATGGGGATGCCGAAGATGAGCGATGAATCCTGAAGCCGCTCCCACGACACA
Organism: Muribaculaceae bacterium; assembly: GCA_017427945.1. GTDB lineage: Bacteria > Bacteroidota > Bacteroidia > Bacteroidales > Muribaculaceae > Sodaliphilus. The sequence continues at coordinate 17,396 of JAFRRT010000015.1, forward strand.
CTGGTCATCGTGCCGGGAACGGGCATGCCTACCAGCTTGCCCAACTTGTCATGGCTGTAAACCCACGGCGTGCCGTGAGCATTACTGTAGTTGGCCTCGCACTGCAGCATGATGCTGGGCTTGTTCCAGCGGCGGCTGGGCATGTCACATGCCTCACGTCCGCGCACAACCTGCGTGAAGTACTTCTGACCGCTGAAAAGGATTTCGATGTCTTCATGCAGACGGCCACCGCCGTTGAAGCGGGTGTCGATGACGATACCGTCGCACTTGTTGTATTTACCCAATACCTGGCTGTAGATGTCGCGGTAGCTGGCGTCGTTCATCGACTCCAGATGCACATAGCCCAGACGACCGCCCGACAGGCTGTCGACGATGTGGGCATTGCGCTTTACCCAGCGCTTGTACATCAGGTCACTCAGGGCACCCTTGGTAATGGGCTTCACCACCTCTTCCCAGCGTTTGCCGGTCTTGGGGTTGCAGAACGAGAGCAGGGTTTTCTTGCCGGCCTGGCCGTTAAGCAGCTCGGTATAATCGTTCTCCTCGTCGATGGCAATGCCGTTGATTTTCTCAAGGATGGTGCCGGGCGTCACCTGGCTCTTGGCCTTGGCAACAGGGCCACCTTCGATGATTTCGTCAATCTTGAGGCCATTGCCGGTGTAGTTCCAGTTGTAGATAAGGCCCAAGTCAGAGGTAGCCTCGCCTGCGGTGGGATAGTAGCGGCCACCGGTGTGCGATGCGTTGAGCTCACCCAACAGCTCACTCAGCAACTCGGCAAAGTCGTAGTTGTTGTTGATATGAGGCAGGAACTTACGGTAAGTTTCCACGTTGGCTTTCCAGTCACATCCGTGGTAATTGAGGTTGTAGAAGCGTTTCTCAATCTGCTTGTCCACATGGTTGAACATGTACTCACGCTCGGCATTGAGGTCCATCTTCATGTCGGCCTTGTAGTCGATGCCCGTGAGTTTGTCGCCTGATACGGTAAGCTTCTGCATCTTGCTGTTACCCAGCACATACAGCGTCTTGCCGTCCTTGCTGGCCTGGATGTCGGCACCACCGCCGCCCATCTTGTTCAGCAGCTTGGTCTCATGCTTGCGCAGGTCCATCTTCCACAGGTCAAAACCTTTCTCAAAGGCCGACAGGTAATACAGCGACTCACCGTCAGGCGTAATCATGCAGCCCGAGATGCTGCTCGAGTTGGGCGTCACGCGCACGATGCGGTCCTCGATGCCTGCCAGTTCCACATTGATGTCCTTGCTGGCGGGTTTCTCATCGGCTTTTTTGTCGGCGGCTTTGCCTTTCTTCTTGCTGTTCTTGCTTTCTTCGGCCTTCTTCTCCTCGGCCTTCTTGGCTTCCTTCTCAGCCTCGGTCAACAATTCATAGTCCTCTTTGTTCAGGTTGTAGCGGTCCAGCGCTTCCTGGTTGACAAATGCCAGGAACACGTCATCTTGCGAGCCCCACGAAGCGTGGCTGCGCATACCGTAACGGTTGCTGCGGAAGATGATGGCGTTGCCCTCCATCACCCAACGCGGATCCTCGCTGATGTAGGCGCTGCCCGTGATGTTGGTAATGGGGCCGCCGGCAGCCGAGACGATGCCGATGTCGGTATAGGGATCACGCTGGTTGCCGATGAACTCAAGAGCGAACCACTTGCCGTCGGGTGACCACGAGTAGTTGAAGTCGCCGTTGGTCTCATACCACGTCGAGCCGTCGGTCACCTGAGTCACCTGCTTGCTCTTGAGGTCCATCACCTTAAGGTTGAAACGGTCCTCGATGAAGGCGAGCTTCTTGCCGTCGGGCGACAGGCAGGGATGCGTGCGCTCCACAGTGGTCGAGGGCAGCAGTATTTCCTCCTTGATGAGGGTGGCGTTGGCAAAGTTAGGATCGTCCTTGCGGTCGATGGTAGCGAGCACCAGTTCCCAATTGCCGTTGCGCTCGGTAGCATAGGCCAGCGTGCGGTTATCTGAGCCCCACGATACCCAATTCTCGGCAGCAGGAGTGTTGGTGATGCGCTTGGTGGTGTTGTATTCCACCGAGGTCACAAATACCTCGCCGCGCACCACAAAGGCAACCATCTTGCCGTCGGGCGACACGGCAGCGTCGGTGGCGCCGCGCGTGTGCGACATATTCTGGATTTGGTCGCTGTCGTCATGCCACAGGCTCACGGCAACCTTGTTGGGCTGACCGCCTTGACGCATGGTGTAGATTTCGCCGTCCTGGGTAAAACACAGCATGCCGTTGTCAGCGATAGACAGGAAACGCACGGGATTTACCGTGAAATCGGTAACAGCCTTCAACTGGCTGGGACGGTCGATGGGGAACGAATAGACGTTCATCGAACCGCCGTTGCGCTCGCTCAGGAAATAGACGGTCTTGCCGTCGGGACTGAGGACGGGGTTGCGGTCCTCACCGGCGATATTGGTCAGGTTGGTGTGTTTGCCGGTCTTGGCATCATAGCGCCAGATGTCGCGGGTAATGGAAGAGGTGTGGTGCTTGCGCCACTCGTCTTCACCACCCTTGCGGTCCTGATAGACGAAGTAGTCGCCCGTTTTGTCCCATGTGATGTACTCGGCAGGGGTGCCCAGTTCGCGAACACTGCGGCCACCCTCTACAGGCACCTTATAGACCTCGGTCAGACTGCCGGCAGGGAACAACATGCTGCTGGCGGCATCCTGAATAGCCGCGCTGAAGTAGATATACTTGCCGTCGGGGCTGAAGGCCCAAGGCTTCTCGGCGGCGCTGTTGCGCGTCAGCTGACGGGGTTGGCCACCGGTCGAGGGCATTACAAACACGTCAAAATTGCCCTTGCGGTCGCTGGCAAACGCCAGCATCGTGCCGTCAGGAGACCACACCGGCAGGGTTTCATAACTCGACTGCGAGGTCAGCTGCACAGCCTGTCCGCCGCTCGAGGGCACCACATAGATGTCACCCTTGTAGCAGAACGCGATTTTGTTGCCGTCAGGCGAAATGCGCGCATAGCGCATCCACATGGGCGTGGTGTCGGCCATCGCGGCCATCGCCGTCATCACAGCGATCAAAACGAGGATTTTCTTCATCATTCCTATTATTTATTGATTGGGTTTAATCCTGCAAATTTACATAAAAAGTATGGGAATCGGAGCCTGCACGCCACTTTTTATTTGATAATCGGCCAAAAAGGCATCGGCCAATGCCGTGATATGACATCGACCGATGGTAGTAGTGTGATGCAGTCTTCATCTGCATGATTCTATGGCTTATTCGTTAGAATCATTCCAATCCATATTAAATAAATACTTGAGGCCTTTTGCTTTCTCACTCAGCTGAGCGCCATGAGACTCCATCCAATTGAGATATTTCATCGTGATCTCACCTATACTACTCATAACAGTGGAAAAATCTACGCCCGAGAAATCCACGATCTTGCGGTAAGACTCATTGGAGTATAACTTCGCGCCATAGTCGAGGTCCTCGAGTGTCATTACTCCATAGGCACTATTCAATGAAACCACGGTATAATTATCATTAATCCATTTTTTGATGTTGGCAATTTCCTTGGTTTCATCTGAGTCCTCAAGCCATTGCTTTGGGAAGAACTGGTCCATAAAACTCAGCATCTTTTCCTCGAGACCACTTGCCTCCATCATATTTTTGAATTTGGCGGCATACTCTGGGTCGATGTCGGGGTTCACTGGTATCTTCTTGACATCTTCCATACTTTTGAATGAGGGCAAATATTCTTGCATTATCGAGTTAAGCCTATCATTCATCTCGTTCTGATGAGCTAAAAATGTCTGACACTCAGGAGTGGATAATATTGCATTGGCGGTTTTTAAATCAGCCTCAGTGACAGCGCGTTCCTTCATGATTGGCACCATCATATCAACCAACAGGTCAACAAAACATTCGTTGATGTAACGCTCGGTCAATTGTTCCAGGTCAACATTGTCGCTCTGCTGCAGTAAGGAATTGTTTAACTCGTCACAGAAGTTCTTCATTGTCGTCATTCCGCTTTGCTCAGCAGATAGCAACAAATAATCTTTCAAAGCATCGCGGTAACTGTCCTGGGAATAGCCCACCATGGTTGTCAATACAACCAACAAAGTAACCAATAATCTTAATACATTCAGTCGTGTAGCCATATTGTTCATTTTTATATTATACGATTGTTCATTTCAGCGGTCCACAAATTTACGCATTCTTCTCTATGCAGACCAATAAAAACGGCCATTATTTTCTAATTGTCCATTATTTTTTTCAGAAATGTGTCTAATTATTTGACACTTTATACCATTTCATCAGTTTAAAGACGAATTATCCTATTAGTATTTGCCCCAAAAACGGCACCAGCCGCTGTCACTGACAACGGCTGATGGGATATCAATAAACAAATGCCTATCCCGGCTTGGGATTATTCGCCTTGTTCCAAATCCTCGAGATTCAAATCATACCAAGGCTTATCAGTTTCATCGTCATTATAATCATTACCAAATGAGGGCATCGCTATTCCTTGCCTGCCTAATAATGCTTGCCAGAATTTCGCGGCCACTGCGGGATCCTCGGTGACCTTTGCGCCTTGTTCCTTCATCCAATCCGCGTATTTGACCATAAAATGGCCAACTTTTTGATTTTCAAGATCAGCAGTGCTGCCGTAGCTATTGAGCTTACAATAAGACTCATTGGAGAAAAGCGTGGCGGCAAAATCAAGGTCTTCGAGAGTCAAATTACCGTATGCACTGTTCAGCAAAACAGCGGGACAACTAGTAACCATCCAATCGTTGAATGCCTTATTGGATTCTTGTTCCTTGGGATCATCGGAGACGTCTTCATCGAGCCTATGCATCAGCGCATCCATCATACTCTTTCCTAATACCGATTCCATAATCACGTCATTGAATTTGGCGGCATAGGCCGCATCGATATCCGCATTGGGCTGAGTAGGCGGTCCCAAAAGATCTAATATATGGCCGCTCCAATCCTTGTCAACATCTATCACCACGTCATCATCTAAATCCACGTCCTCATCTAAATTCATTTTTTCACTCATCGTCATGAATGGCATCATCCAATCGACGATGAAGTCTCCCATCCATTTTTTCTGGTGGTCTTCAAAGGTCTTGGCCTCGGGCGAAGATTGCAGCAGTGCCACTTCTTTCAAATCGGTCTCGGTCAAATCGCGTGTCATCGCTATACCCGTGAACCAATCAATCATGTCATTTTCAAACTGCTCATCAATATAGCGTTTTGTCAACTGGCCAATGTCCAACTGACCGTCGCTCTCATACAATATGCTCATATCTAAAATGAGCGACTTTGAGTTTTCAAATTGGTCAATTGCTGTCAGATACTGCTTTACTGCCTCGCGATAACTGTCCTGGGCATAACCGCTGGCGGCAATAAGCATCAACGCTAACGAAATCAATAATCTTGCTTTTTTCATAACGTTATAGTTTTTAAGTTTAATTTGTTTGGTACCTTGATTGTGCAAATATACTAACAATAGTCTGATGATTCAAATTTTAATACCATTTCTTCAACAACATCATGACAAATTTCGCGTTTTAAAGGTTGTATCACAAAAAATGTTCCTAAATTTGCAGGTTAAACCAACATAACAAAACAAGACAATGACTAAACGTTTTTTGATAGCGCTTTTTGCCATCTGCTCGGTAGCTTTCAGTGGTATCGCTGACGACAAGCAGGCCGAGGCAACCTTCGAGGTTAAGAGCCACGACTTCGGTACAATCAAGGAGGAAAAAGGCCCGGTTTCCTGCACCTTTGAGTTTACCAACACTGGCGAGAAGCCGCTCATCATCATCGACGCTACGGCTTCGTGCGGCTGCACTAGGCCCGAATATCCCACCAAGCCCATCAAGCCGGGCAAGAAAGGTAAAATCAAGGTCACCTACAGCCCCATAGGACGACCAGGCACCTTCAAGAAGACCGTGAAAATCAAGACCAACGGCCGTGAGCGTTCTACAACACTGCGCATCGAAGGCACTGTCATTCCCAAAAAGTGAAGCGTCTTTTCACCATAGCATTGCTTGCCGCCATGGCAATAGCGGTTGTAGCACAGCCGCAAGCCTCGTGGCTTGAACGGCACCATGACTTCGGTGTCATTAAGGAGGCCGACGGAAAAGTGTCCTGCCGACTGCGGTTGACCAACACAGGCAACGAGCCACTCATCATCGTCAAGGTGCAGACAGGCTGCGGTTGTACCGCCGTCAATTACACCGAAGAGCCCATTCCCCCCGGCGACACTGCCGCCGTTACCCTCACCTACAACCCCTCGGGACGCCCTGGACAATTCACCAAGCAGGCGTTGATATTCACCAATACCGAACCCAAACGCACGATACTGGAAATCACGGGCAACGTCATTCCCACCGACCGCACCCTTGACAAACAATATCCGCTCAAAGCTGGTTCCCTGCGCGTCAGTCAGGGAAACATCCCCTTTGGCGAACTTACCAGCGGCAAGAACAAGTCGCTCTACCTAAGTGCCTATAACGCATCTACCGACACCCTGCTGGTCCAGGTCGCCGGCGATAAGCCCCACTTGCATTGCGGCATCGTCCCCGACACGGTACCCCCTGCAAAGGTCACCGCGCTCACGGTGCATTACCTGACGGGGCACGCTCCCCAATGGGGACTCAACGTGGACACCTTGACGCTCTCGTGCCGGCCCCTGCATCAACCGTCATCGGCAACGGCTGGCTCAACGACCGTGAATGTGATGGCGCAGGTGATGGAAGACTTTTCCAAGCTCAATGAAGAGCAGCTTCGCGACGCACCCGTCGCTGCAGTTGATTGTAGTGACCGGCTCGACTTCGGCAACATCAGGAAGGGTGAAAAGGCCACACGGTCGTTCCAGCTCACCAACAAGGGCAAGCAACCTCTCATCATCAGGCGGTTGTGGGCACCCGATGGCGAAGGTATTACCGTCAAAGCCAACAAAGAAGAGCTCAAATGCGGCAAGTCAGCGACCATTACAGTGACACTCGATACATCCAAGGTCGATGGCGACCTGATCAACATTCCGTTGACGCTGATGTGCAACGACCCGCAAACGCCACGCCAGACCATCCGCCTGGTGGGCATCATCGACAAACAGTAAACTCATTATTATATATATATGGCAAAGAAATCCAAGATTGTACAACATACCGAGGAATGTCCCTCAATGCACCACCCTGAGAACGATGAGCAGTACACGGGGCTGCAGGTCAACAGTGGCGTTGAGCAGCTGCCCAGCGTCAATCCTTACCTGAAGCGCAAACGCAAACCGCAGCTCACGCCAGCCGAGTATGTCGAGGGAATACGCAAGGGCAACCGTGCCGTGCTGGGACAGGCCGTGACGCTGGTCGAGAGCCGCAACGCCGAGCACCAGATCATCGCCCAGGAGGTCATTGAGAAATGTCTTCCCTATACCGGCAATTCACGCCGCATCGGCATTACGGGCGTTCCGGGAGCCGGCAAGAGCACCTCAATCGACTCCTTTGGCATGCACGTCATCAAGCAGGGGCACAAACTGGCGGTCCTTGCCATCGACCCCAGCAGCGAGCGTTCCAAGGGTTCCATCTTGGGTGACAAGACACGCATGGAGCGTCTGGCCATTGAGCCCGACGTGTTCATTCGCCCTTCCCCCTCGGCAGGCTCACTGGGCGGTGTGGCACGCAAGACGCGCGAGACCATCGTGCTGTGCGAGGCAGCGGGCTATGATACCATCTTTGTCGAGACTGTCGGTGTGGGACAGAGCGAGATTGCCGTCCACTCGATGGTGGACTACTTCCTGCTCATCCAGCTTGCAGGCACAGGCGATGAGCTGCAGGGCATCAAGCGCGGCATCATGGAGATGGCCGACGGCATCGTCATCAACAAGTGCGACGGCGACAATATCGAGCGCGCCGAACTGGCAGCCGCCCAGTTCCGCAACGCCCTCCACCTCTATCCCCTACCCCCCAGCGGTTTCCTGCCCGAAGTCATCACCTATTCGGGCTACTACGACCTGAATATCGAGGGCGTGTGGGACATGATTGACCGCTACTTTGCCCATGTTAAGGCCAGTGGCTACTTTGACGAGAAACGCCACGAGCAGGAGCGCTACTGGATGCGTGAGACCATCAACGAGCAACTGCTGGCTCGTTTCTACTTCGACCCCGAAATCGAACGCTTGCTCGACATCAAGGAAGAAACCGTGCTTGCCGGTAAGCAGACCTCGTTTGTCGCCGCCAGCGACGTGCTCAACTTCTACTATAACAAAATAACCAACGAACACTCCAAACGATGAAACGCTTAACAATTCTCCTGGCCCTGGGCGCCCTGCTGCTGGTTTGCAGCAACTGCAGCCTGTTCAACAAGATGAACATGGCCGAAAACGTAAACAAAACGGCTTCGCCTATCAACTTCACCACGCTCAATAACTACTTTGTGCGTAATGACGTGGACTGCTCCAAAATGCAGCGCCTCATCCTGGACAATCAAGCCGACTTCAAGGGATTCTTCGGTGAGGCTGCTCATATGGGTGGCCGACCCACCGCGGTGAACTGGAAGACACAGTATGTGTTGGCTGTCATCCTGCCCGAGACCAACCGCGAAACAACCATCAAACCCATTGCCGTCAAGCAAGATGGTTCCCGTGTAGTGCTCAGCTATGAGGTAAAGCGCGGCGACATGGGGTCCTACACGATGGTGCCGTTCACTGCAGTGGCCGTTGACAAGCCTGCCAGCAACCAACAGATGGAAATCTTCTTCCTGGAAAAATAACCGCATCATGGGAGAATACACCTATCGATATCCGCATCCTGCCGTGACGACCGACTGTGTCGTGTTCGGCTATGACGGGCTGCACCTCAACGTCCTGCTCATTGAGCGCGGTGGCGAGCCATACAAGGGCTGCTGGGCCTTCCCCGGCGGTTTCCTCAATATTGACGAGGACGCCCCCGACGGCGCCCGGCGCGAACTGCTTGAGGAAACCGGACTCCAGGTGACCAACATCGAGCAGCTTGGAGCCTTTGCCACGCCCGACCGCGACCCGCGCGAGCGTGTCATCTCCATCGCCTTCTTCACCCTCACGCGCATGCAACAGGTGCAGGGCGGCGACGACGCGGCAACGGCCCGCTGGTTCCCCATCAACCAGTTGCCGCCGTTGGCCTTCGACCACAAGCAGATGTTTGACATGGCGCTGCAGCGCCTCTCGGATTACCTCAAGCTCAAAACCGGCAATTTCTTCAGCAGCGACTTCTCCTACGAGGAAATCGACATGATCTATTTTGCCACCCTTACCGAGCGTTGACACCTCATCTTGGGCCTGAACCCCAAAACATAAAACCCAAATCCTAAGGCCATACGCCTATAGCCTGATGACATAATCCACTTGTTAATTTCTGCTAAATCGCGGAGATTTTGGTTTATTTGTGTAAATCTTTGTTAAATTATGGCTGTTTTATGTCACAAAATTATGTTGTATAACATATTTGCACTACTTTTGCAGTGGTTTTTCATGGTAATAGTTTTTAAGGTTATGAAAATCCAGATGCCGGGAGGCATTTGCTTTTTCGAGTAAAACAAATGTTTAAGGTTTATGTTAATGGTATTAGAAGGTTAATTAGTTAAGCAATCCCCGACGTGAGTCGAGGATTTTCTTTTTTATTACCCCTTGCTTTCAGATAATTCTTATACCTTTGCATCAACGTAACATCATCAACTATTAACGGCTATGAACAAGATTCTCATTTTTGTCCTCACGGCAGTGACCATCCTGTGCTCATGCAGCAACGGCAATAACAACGCAGACATGCTTGCCGACAACGACACCACCCTGTGCCAGTTCAGCAACATCAAGCTTAATAAGATGTACTCCTATTGCGACAAGGACGGTGACACCACCTACTTTGACAACACTTTTACCGCCCTTTGGCCCGAGATCATCAATGGAAAGCCCTGCGACGAGTTGCAGCAGGCTCTGTTCAGGGCCATGACCGACAGCGCCGAACTCAATCAACTTGACATGGTCGCAGACTTTCTCCTCAATCCCGCCAGCTATACCGAGTGTGACATCAACCGCCTCACACCTGTCAAGGCCGTCAAGGCCGACGAGGGCAAGCTCTCGACCAGCGAGGTGAATGTCGTTATGGAAAGAATGACCGACCGCCTGCTCACTTATCGCCTATCCACCTACTCCTACATGGCCGGTGGAGCGCACGGCATCTACGCCAACAACTACGTCACCTATGACCTTGACAGCTGCAAGGCTGTCACTCTGGCCGATGTCATCGCCGATACCACCCTGCTGCGTTCGACCATTCTCAAGTCCATCAAGCAGGCCTACGACTACGGCACCGATGATCTGTTTATCCCCGACAATGGACTCCTGCCCCTGCCACGCGACTTCTTTATACAGGACCAAGTGCTGCACGCTGTCTATCAGGTCTATGAGATTGCAAGCTATGCCCAAGGTGCTATTGATGCTCCTATCTACCCCTATATGCTCAAGCCCGAGGAAATGAAGCGCCTCTTCACTCCCTATGGCCTACAGCTGATTGATTATGACTTCTAATCTTCAACCCAAAGCCTCACCACAAATGAAAAAGATTTCCATCTTACTGACGATCATCGCGTTCCTGGCATGGGCACGTCCCGCCATGGGACAAGAGTCAGACTACGGCAAAATGTGCCAGTTCGTTAACATCAACAAAACCGTCAAAGCCAAGATTGAAACAGGAGATGAGACCAGCTATCAACGCAACTCCGTTAAAGCCCTTTGGCCCGTAATGCTCAATGGCAAGGATTGTCCCAAGCTGCAAGAGACTATCTGCTACTGGATGGCGGACAAGAAGGGCACCACGAACATGAACACAGCCATCGAGGCTGCGCTCTATTCCGACTGCGAGGACAGGCCTTTTGGCGAAAGCGGGCCTTATCTTATTCTTGACGACTTTGACGAAGATGAAGTCTCCTCTAACATCTCGGTCAGCACGCTTGAACTCCAGAGTCTGGGCAACAGGTTTGTCCTTTACCATCTGCTTTTCAACAAATACTATGCAGGTGCCGCCCACGGCATGTATGTCCACTACTACATCACCTATGACACCCAGCGTGATCATGTCGTCACCCTCGAGGATATCCTTATTGACCCGGAATTAATCCGCCCACACATCTTGAACTCTATCGAGCTCAAGTATCAATACACTAAAGATGACCTGTTCTTGCCCGAGGACAACATCCCCAACGTCCCCGCTGTCTTCTACTTCGAAAGCGGTTTCCTGCATCTCGTCTATCAGGTCTATGAGATTGCAAGCTTCGCCCAAGGCATAATTGATGTGCCCTTATTTTATCACTACAATGAGGATTATTACGATATCCTGACGCCTTATGGCAAAGAAATAATGAAGGAATCTTTCTCAGAAGATTTATACTAATAAGCTGTTTCCCAAATAATTATATTTTGACAAAGATTTTTTTGGAAAAATTTTTCCAAAAGTTCTTTGTCAATCCAAAATCTTGCAGTACCTTTGCAGTCGCTTTGGAAAAGAAATGCTCCATAGCACTCACATGTTGGTGTGTTAGTTCAGTTGGTTAGAATACCTGCCTGTCACGCAGGGGGTCGCGTGTTCGAGTCACGTACACACCGCAGTGGAGAGAGGATTTGGGTAAGCGTGCTTCGGCAGCTTGCCCATTCTTTTTTGAACGATATAGCACCAAGCTATTGAATGCCGCGACACTTAACCGTGCTTACGCACGGGAAATTATTCAAATTATTATAAAAATTTATATATATAATTTGTTAAATTTCCCGCCCGTTAGGGCGGTCCGATATTCCAGGCGCCGAGTGCGTCAAGCCCCCTAAAGCCTAACACCTAAAACCTTACTTGAAAAAATTCGCGTAATTCGTAGTTTAATTACAGGGGCTTGATGCTGATGGCAAATCCGCCGCCGGCAGCGCTGTGCAGTTTGAGCAGCGTCTTGGCAGTCACTTTTTTCTTGGTGATGACGTATGCCTGCGGGTTGTTGCGGTAGTCGGCATCCTTGGCGTCGGCATAGATGGTCGCCTCATACTTGCGGCCCTCGTCAAGGAAGTCCAGTTTGAAGGCGCTGTCATGTCCGGTCTTGCCCGTCACGCAACCCACAAACCACGCGTCACTGTGCTTGTCCTTGCGCGCGATGGTAACATACTCCATCGGCTCGGCTTCAAGATATACCGAACGCTCCCAGTCAACAGGCACGTCCTTGATGAACTGGAAGGCGTCCATGAAGCGGGCATAGTTCTCGGGCAGGTCGGCCGCCATCTGCAAGGGGCTGTAGAGCGTCACATAGAGCGCCAGCTGGCCGCAGATGGTCGAAAGCACGTGCGTCTGCTTCTCGGGCGAGAACTTGGCGATATCCATCTCCACAATGCCAGGCGTGTAATCCATCGGGCCGCCTTGCAGACGCGTGAACGGCAGGATGGCGGTATGGCCGGGCTGTGTGCCGGCAAAAGCCTGGTACTCGGTTCCCAGGGCGCTCTCGTTGCCTATCAGGTTGGGCCACGTGCGGCACAAGCCTGTGGGACGCACGGCCTCGTGGGCATTGACCATGATGTGGTGCTTGGCGGCTTGCTCAACGCAGTACTGGTAGTGGTTTACCATCCACTGACCGTAATGATGCTCCCCACGCGGAATGATATTGCCCACATAGCCTGTCTTGACCGAATTATAGCCATACTTGTCCATCAGTTTATAGGCCTCCTCGAGGTGGCGCTCATAGTTGCGTACGCTCGACGACGTCTCATGGTGCATCATCAAGCGCATGCCCTTGCTGTGGGCATACTCGTTGAGCATCTTGATGTCAAAGTCGGGATAGGGCGTCACAAAGTCAAACACATAGTCCTTGCTGTTGCCGAACCAGTCTTCCCAACCTTCGTTCCAGCCCTCGATAAGCAGCTGGTCAAAGCCGTTGGCAGCGGCAAAGTCGATGTAGCGCTTCACATTCTCGTTGGTGGCACCATGCTTGCCGTTGGGCGTGAGCTTACTGTAGTCGGTCTCGCCCAGTTTTACCGAAGGAAGCTGGTCAGTGTAGTTCCAAGTGTTCTTGCCGGTGATGAGCTCCCACCACACGCCCATGTATTTCACGGGCTTGATCCATGAGGTGTCCTCTATCTTGCAAGGTTCGTTAAGGTTCAGGATGAGCCTGGAGGCAAGCACCTTTCGTGCGTCATCAACTATCATGATGGTGCGCCAGGGCGTGTTGCAAGGCGTCTGCATGTAGCCCTTGTTTCCCTGGGCATCGGGGGTGAGCCATGACTCAAACACCATGTTCTTGTCGTCAAGATTCAGATGCATGCACGGATAATCCACCAGCGCGGCCTCGTGCAGGTTGATGTAGATGCCGTCATCGGTCTTGAGCTGCAAGGCGGTCTGGACGCCCGTCGCACTGAACTGTTCCTGTGAGGCGTTGGGCGTGATCGTGCCGGGCAGCAGCCTCCTGATCTCGCTCAGGCGCGAGCGCGTGAACTCATACTCCTGCGTGTCATAGTCGCCCGCAATCCACCATGCCGTCAAGTCGCCGGGCATCGCGAACTGCGAGTGCTCCTCCTTGATGACAAAGTAATTGAGGTTGGCCTGCTGCGGGAACTCATACCTGAAGCCCAGCCCGTCGTCATATACACGGAAGCGCACAATGATATAACGGTTCAACGCCTCCTGGAAAAGCGTCACAGCCATTTCATTATAATGGTTGCGGATGTTGCTCTCCTCGCCCCACACCGGCTGCCACGTCTCGTCAAAGGACTTAAACTTTGTCGTCAACATCGAGAACCCATCGTACAGCGAATTCTGGTCAACTGTCTGCTTGTTGTCAAAATTGTTGAAATCACTGTTACTCTTGGCACTGACAAGTTCCAGCCCCAGACGGCTGTCCCTGATGACCTGGCGACCCTGGAAGGACACATTATATATAGGTATACCATCCTTCACGTCAAAGTTCACAGCAATATCCCCGTTGGGCGAAGAAACCGTCTCGACACGTGCATACAGGCGGCCAGGCATCAACATTGCCACAAGCAACAGCACAAACGACAAACATCTCATTTTCATCATCATATCAAAATTTCGGTTATTATCTTTTCTTTTTTCGCGTTGCTAAATTAATAAAAATGTTTCAATTTCCTGCCTTTTAGGGCGCTAATTATTTTCTGGCATCTTTAATGGCTCACTCACAACCTCCATTCCTCGCCCTTCACTCTTAACTCAAAAAGTACAGGCGACCCCCGCATCGCGGGAATCGCCTGACTTTTCAATCCCTAAATGGGATATGTGTATGAACTAAACTCAGTGTTAGCTTACTTCATAACCTTAACGGTCGAGGTGGTGCCGTCGGTGTAGGTCACAACCACGATGGTCATGCCGTTAGCCTGGCTCATCTCCTGACCAGCCATGTTGAAGTAGCGTACACCAGCAACGTTCTGGCCGTTGATCAGCTCATCGATTGAGGTGGGAACCTTCTTGGGAACTAAGAAGGTGTAGGTGGTAACAGCACTAGCCTGGCAGGTCGGACCTTCGGTGGTGTAAGCAGTAACGGTTACATAGTAGTCCTCATCGCCGCGTACATAGCTGTAGTCACCGTTATAAACGAGCTGGCCATCGGTGTTGGGATCGGGAGTTACGGTTACGGTAACAGCGGTCTCACCAACAGTCTCCTTGATAGTGGGAGCGTTAACCTCTTCCTTAGCCTTAGCGGGGATAGTGGTTTCTACAGTTGCAGTGGTGGGCTTGTAGCCGGGAAGTTCGTTAGTTGCAACAACCTTGATTGTCTGCTCAGCATAGGTCTGAGGAATGTTGTCGCCACCAGTCCAAACCTGACCATCAACGTAGATTACATACTCAGTAGCATTGGTAACAACAACAGTTACACTACCATCTTCCTGAGTGTTGAAAGCAACAGTGGGCTCGGGTGAGCTGGGCTGAGCGATCTCAACCTGCTTCTCGGCCTTAACAGCTTCGCCTTCGAAGTGCTCGGTGTCACCAACAGCAACGTTCAAAACGATGTTGTAAACGCCATAGTCGGGAGTCTGACCAAGTACGAGGGTAGCATTGCCTTCATTGTCCCAAGTTACGGTAACGGGCTGTTCGTTAACGGTAACGGTAACGACAGCAGCGGGGTCGTTAGCCTCGTAGTGCAGGGGAACATTGTAACCCTCAGCATCGCCGATAACAGCGGTAGCAACGAACGGGGTCTTCTCGGGCTCGGGAGGAGTTTGCTGGGTGAAGGTGATGTGGCAAACATGAGCCTCTGAATTATATTCCGGACCAGCCATGGGAATAACGTCAGCACGAGCGTCATTACCACTTGAGAAGTTAGAAGTAAGGGTAATCGTACCATCGAAGTTAGCCTTAGCGCCATCAACCACAGGCTTTACATAAATCTGGAAGAAGAGAAGGTCTTCATCAGCGGGTTCCCACTTAACGGCACCATACTGTACCCAACCATTACCATCGGGATTCCAGTAGCCATAAGTTGCACCAGTGAAGCCCATGAAGGCATAAACGTCACCAGCAAGGTTAGCCTCAGTGTTCAGGGTTTTAGTGGTACCCTTGTTGTTCTGGTAGGAAACTGAAAGACCGTTGGATTCGTCGGTTACGAAACCATCATCTTCGGGATCAGCTACCAAGTTGTCAGAATAAACGAGTTCGCAGCCATAGGCATTGAAAGCCACGTCAATGTGGCACATAACATCTACCAATACCGGCTGATTGAGCTGTTCCTCGGTCAGTTCCACATCAGGAATGTAGAAATAGGTCTCGGCTGACACGACACCTGCCATGAGCAGCGCAGCAAGAGTAAATAAAAATTTCTTCATAATTGAATAAAATTTAAATTGTTAATAAAAAATAAAGTTATTAATAAAACAAATAAAATTCTTTCACATTCAAGGTTTAAAACATTGTTGATTCATCAAAGAGTTCCGGAATAACTGATTCGTCCGTATTGTCATTTTGTCACATCAAGAGAAATTGTCATATCGGCCATCCAACGGGGCTTTTTTCAACTATTCCAGCAAGTCAAGACTTGGTTAATCTGGAATTTAAGTCCCTCATCAAACAGCATTTACATTACAATTCCCTTAATTCTCATAATCTTTAGATTTCAATGAAATCATGCTTACTGGTTTATCTTGTCTCGCAAAGATACACTCATTTTTCTTACTGACAAAATAAATTCATCTTTTTTTTTCAAAAAAAACAACCACACGCATGAGAGTCCCTTATTAGGACTCACAAATTGTTCCCCCAGAAACTCTCGTATAACTCAAAGCACTCCGAGTGCTCGGAGTGCTCAGTAAACTAATAAATCACATTAGGTCCCTTAAAGAGCCGACGGTGATACTCAAAGGACCTTAGTAAACCACCTCGAAGAGGCGCTTGTCGCTGTCATTGCGCGTAGTGTAGCCTTCTTTGACAGTGAGTGTGCCATCGACATCGATGGCCCTGCCGTTTAGTGAGCAGCTGTAGAACGATCCGCCGCTGATGGTGCAGTCGGTATCGCATTTCACGCCCTTAGGCTCCACCGTCTTTTGCGCTCCAGTGCACACCACATTCAGTTCACCTCCGCTGAACAGGAACGGCTCTGCCACATTGAGTCCCTTGGCATCATCACCTGTGCACTTGATGTTGAGCGTGCCGCCGGT
The DNA here is from genome assembly GCA_017427945.1 of Muribaculaceae bacterium. Taxonomy (GTDB): domain Bacteria; phylum Bacteroidota; class Bacteroidia; order Bacteroidales; family Muribaculaceae; genus Sodaliphilus. The sequence continues at coordinate 34,035 of JAFRRT010000015.1, forward strand.
CATGGTGAGGTTACGGTCCGACTTGACACCTGCGCAGGTAGTGTAAACATCATTGCCCAGGCTGTCGGTCTCGTGGCGGGTAGCACCGCTGTTGAGGATGGTGATGCGACCGCCGGCAATCCACACAAGGCTGTCGCAGTTGATGCCCTTGGCTCCTTCGCCCGCAATTTCCATATTGATAACGCCGCCCTTAATATAGACAAAGTCCTTGCCACGGATGCCGTGACCGCTGGTGCTGTTGAGATAGAGCTTGGTGCCGGGTCTAACAAACACATAGTCGTCGCTCGACATGCAGTTCTTGCCCACGCTATAAACGTTGAGCGTACCCTTGCCGCTGACAAGTATCTGGCCCTCGCTGAAGACGGTTCCCTTTTGGTCCTCACCCTCGGTCATGACGTAGTTCTCACCGTCGCACAGCGTGTTGACAGTGCCCTCGTTCACAACAAGGTAGAACGACTTGCCGCACTGGTTGTTAATGGCAGCACCCTGTGGGTTTGTGATGGACACACCGTTGAGCTGCAACTGGAATTTCCTGTCACAGTAGAACTTGAGAGAGCCATTGCCGGTCGAGCCTGTGACGACATATTTCACGCGCTTGGCAGCACTGGTGATGGTGACATGCGCACCATCGACCGAGGCCATGACAGTTGTGGGGTTGCCTGTCACCGTCGCGGTCTCGCCGTCAAATGCTATATTCACCGTGGTGACCCATACCGTGTTCTCGACATAGTCTTCATAGTCCTCGTCATCCTCATCATCGGTGAAACTCTCGGTGCCCTCGTCCAGAGCGCTAAAGTCCAGTTCAATATTCTTGGGTTTAAGGGTGTTGCCACCGCCCAGGATGATGTCGATGATGGCATTGATGTCGGCAATGTTCACCTCGTCGTCGCCGTTCACGTCGGCCGTGGTGGAGCTATTGCCGCCCAAGATGACATCTATGATGGCATTGACATCGGCGATGTTCACCTCACCATCGGTATTCACGTCTCCTGTCACCGCCATCGCCTGGCTAAAAGCGAGCAATGCAGTGAGCGCAGCAAGTATAATATACTTTTTCATAATTCTTGTTTGGGTTAATAGGCTATCGTTAAAAGCTTGGCAGTCAATTGATAGGTGATGTAGCCTGGAGCAATGGAGGTAGCTCCTGCAACATCCAGCGGATCGCTGCGACGGCTGTAGCTGTAAAAGTAGCCACCCTTGATGTAGAAGCTGCCGTCAATCTTCACGCCCTTGGGCTTTTTCATTTCCTTGGTGCCCGTGGCTACGGCCTGGAAATGGCCATCATTGACAATGACATTCTGCTTGGCATTCAGGCCCTTACCGCCGTCACCGGTCGCCTTGAGTTTGACAACACCGGCATTGACTGTGAGCAGTGTGTCACACACAAGTGCAGCACAGGCCGTAGTATCGCTGTCGCCGTCATCGTTGGCGCCAAGGCGGGTATCACCCTGACTGATGGCGACCAGGCGACCGCCATTGATGGTCATCTCGCCGCCGCTGCGCACGCCCTTGGCGCCCGCGCCAGTGGTCGCTACATTCACGGCACCACCGTCAACAATGATGCCGTCATTGGCGCGCAAGCCGTCAAGCGCACTGCTATAGACGTTGATTTTCACTCCCGGACGAATGCGGATGTAGTCATCGCTGCGGATGCCGCCGCGACCCTCGGCTATAACATCGAGCTGACCTTTGCCGCTGAAGATGATCTGGCCCTCGCTGAACAGGGCCGCTTTCTGGTCCTCCTCATCAACCATCGTGTAGAATGTGCCATCTTGCAGTCTGTTGACAGAACCCTCGGCCAGCACGACATACATCGATTTGCTGCCCTGATTATTGATGGCTGCTCCGTGGGGATTGGTAATTTCGGCTCCGTTGAGCAACAGCTGGAAACGCTTGTCACCATAGAACTTCAACGAGCCGTCGGTCGTCCTACCACTGACAACGAATTTCACAGGCCCTGAGATGTTCATCACCGTGACATGGTTGCCGTTAGTCTGTACAGCTACGCCGGGAACCGTGCCTTCCACCACAGGCGAAGGTCCGCCAAAGGTGATGTAAATGATCTTGTTCCACGGGCTGTTTTCCACATAGTCGTTGTAGGCCGAGTCATTCTCGTCGGTGACAGGGACATCGGCTGCCTCAGTCAATTCGCTGTAGTCCAGCTTAATCTCTGCCGGCTCCATCTGGTATTGGGCGATGATGTCGTCAAAGTCGGTGTCATCGTTCACGCACGATGTCGCCACCAGGCTCAGCAGGGTCAAAAACAGGCTATAGTGTAGAATTCTTTTCATATCTTTCAGAATTTATAGGTGTAGCCCAAGCCCAGCATATGGATATCGCCCTCGGTATCACTGCTGCTGTTGACAATCTGGTAACGATAAAAAGCCTGGAAACTGTGTTTCTTCTTAATGGTGTGGTTCACACCCAGATGCATGCGCGTCTTGTCAAGGCCGCTCCTCGTGTAAAACTCCACGTTGGCGAACGGGTCGAACTTGCACTTGGGAATGTCCCACTCAACCTGCAGGCGGCTGCGCAACACGTTCTTGCCCTTGCCGCGCACTTCATGGTCCTCCCACATGGCCTCATCAAAGTCAAAGTTGTCGATGACCTTCGAGGGGCGGTAGGTGTACTGCCAACGCTCACGCAGGCTCAATTCCACGCGCTGTATCTTGTAGCTACCTGTGAGCGACACGTTAAAGCGGTGGCGTACACCCCAATAGCTGGGGCGCCAGTTGTTGTAGTTCACGCCGTCGTCCTGATAAGTAATCTCCTCACGGTTGTTGTCAAAGAGCAGGACGTAACCGGCGCTTGCCTTGAGCCACGGCAGGAACTTATAGCTCGCGTCGGCACCCAGACTCACACGTTCGGCCGTGCGAAAGTCGTTGCGGGAGCGGAACTCGGCCTCGGCACCCACACTCAGCTTCTTGGAGAACTTATGAGACACACCTGCCGAGAGCACAAGCCCGGCATCGTCGGCGTGCGACGGTGTCGGGATGATGGCGGCTAACACTAACAGCAACAGTGCCGTCAGTTGGTTTCTTTGACTTCTTCCCATTCGTATCTTGGAATTTTCAGGGTGTTATTGACGTGGCTCGTGGGAACGCCGTCGGTCTCGTATTCTATCTTGAGAATAGCACTGTCCTTGAGGAAGTCCACCGAACCCACCTTGACCTTGGTGATCTTCAAACCGGTGCGCTTCTGCAAGTCTTCAATGAGGTCCTCGCGACGTTCAGGAGAGATGAGCTCGATGCGGTCATACAAAATTAGCTTGCTTGAGAGGTTGCCGCGCAGCACAAAGGCCTCGAACAGCCAAATCAATCCGGCAATCGCCAAGTTGGGGACGGCAAGTTCGGCAAAGCTCATCGTATCGGCCAGGGCATTGATAACCGAGAGGCAGATGACGCTGAACATGTAGGTCATCTCACGCACGGGAATCGTTTCGGTACGGTATCGCAGGATGCCAAAGATGGCGAACAGTCCCAAGGCAAAGCCTATCTTCACCTTCACGCTACCCAGCAGATAGATGAGGAAGAAAATGCTCACACTCAGCAGGATAAGTGTAAAGAAGTAGTCACGGCGGTGCGTCTTGCGGTAATACAGGAAATGCACAATGAACCACACGATGACAAACAGGAACAGGAAACGCAGCAGCATCTCCATAAACCCTGCACCGTCATACCAATTGATTCCGAATGCCTTTGTCGCGGCATTATGAACGGCGTCCACACTATTCTCTAATCCTAAATCTTGAAGTAGTATCATTTTTTATTTTGATTTTGTTATTGGCTTGTTATTAACATTGGGCACGGGACAACAGGCGCTCTATCATGTGCAACCGCTCCTTGAAGTTGTTGCGCTTCAACGAGGGATTGGTCAACGCCGACCCCATGCAGTATTTGCTGAAACCGCTCGGCTTGATGCGCAAGTTGCGCAGCATCCCCAGGATGGGCGATGGCTGCAGGCCATCACGCTTCAGCTCAATGATGGCAAGCCCTGTCAAGTCGGCATCTTTGCCTGTAACCATGTTGTGGAAACACAGGTCGAAGTCGATGGTCAAACGCTCGGTCTTGGCCTTGTTCACCAGCGTGATGCGGTGGAAATGGTTCTCAAGGTGCTCGGTCAGCACAGTGGGGTCATAGCGCAGATGCTTGCGCAGAAACATGTCATAGGAGCGGTATTGCTCGTCCTGGCGCAGGAACCTGATGCCGTGGTCGGGGTGCTTTGGGTCAAAGCCCACCATATCGACACGTTTCTTCTTGGTGCGACCATGGTTGTTCTTGGTCTTCACTTCCAAGAAGTTAAGCCCCGAGTCCACATAGGAGCGGATGCGCAGCTTTTGGCGCCCCGCATGACCGTTCTGGTGAACGATATACATGTTGTTGTCGGGGGTGTCAAAGTAGGCGGTGTAGTATTCCGCAATGCGTATCCCGTCAACATCTTGCACGCGATAATCGTTTTGGGCAAGTTCCAACAACAGCATGAGCCGATCAACCGTCGTCACAAATTTGGTGTCGGTGCGGTTCATCAGCTTGATGCCACTCATCTCGTCTAGACCGATGGGTTGGTACGTTGAAATGATCTTGTCCATATATTATTAAACGCAAAGAGACGCAAAAGTATATAAATTAACTCAATTTCAACACCTGAATTGTGTTTTTTTACCTAAAATTCAACCGATTATTGTTATTTATCAACCAATTTCAATAATCACCAACCCCAAAAACTCCTAACTCCTGTTAAAAACAGCCACCTGGGACTTTGTTCCAAAGCTCTGCCACAGCCAGAACTGCCTAATACCTAAAAAAGCAGGGGGTCAATCACATGATTGGCCCTCTGCGAAGCTTTTTTCCCTGTAGAGAACTGCCTTTACTGGTAGCGTGCAACGTCAAAGCCCAGACGCACGCCGTCGAACTGCTTACTCAGGTCGCCCACGGTCTGCAATGTGCTGTTGCCGCTTACGGCAGCCACAGCCTGCAGCACCTTCAGCAGGTTCTTGCTCTCGAAGGTCAAGCCCAGTCCGCGGGTCGTGCGGGTAATGTAGGCATTAGTGCTGAAAAGCATCGTCTTAAGCTTGATGGTGCTTTTCGACGGGTCATAGGTATAGGTTCCGCTCACGGGAATGCCCTTGATCTTGGCGGCAAACTGATGATCCTGAGTGAACTGGAACAGCGTATTGCTGGAATTGAGGCCCAGGGTGTTATACACGGGCAGCAGCTTCTCCTTGCAGGTCTCGGCAGCGACAGCGCCACCAGCCTTGGCAAGCAGATTCTCACTCGTGAACGCACAAGCCGGCTCGGTATAGGCCCATGTGCCGTACAGCTCACTCTCGTTCACCGTGACACTGCCAATTACCAGCCCTAACAGGCCGTCAACAGTATTTCCTCCCAAACCGCCCAGGACACCGCCTAGGACGCCACCTAAAACATCGCCCAGACCGCCGCCTTGGCCAGTAGTTGTACCGTTACCGGTATCTCCACCCAGAATGCCACCCAGGTTGCCCAGCATGCCGCTTTGGCATCCTGTTCCCAGCAGCATCATGGCAGCTGCGAGCATTGTCATAAAAAACTTTTTCATCTCTTTGGTTATTTAATAGTAATGATTAATAATTGCGTTGTTTGGGGGCAAATATATAATAAATGTGTGACATATCAACCATTTTTGTGGAAATTTCGCACAAAAATGTCCTTTTTCGTGTCAATATGCCTTTATGGATTGTCAGGCAATTGGTGTATTGTCTTTGGTGGGCTCCATGTGTACTGTCACATGGGTATCGGCACCATAACGACGTTTGAGTTCGTGTTCAATTTCCGTTGCCTGGTCATGCGCCTCGTTGAGTGACAGGTTGCCGTCCATGCGCACGTGGGTCTCGATGGCGATATGGTTGCCGATGCGACGAGTGCGCAGATTGTGCGGTTCACTCACCCCAGGGAACGACTTGATGATGCCCACTATCTCCTGCACGGTTTCAACGGGCAGTGAACATTCCGTTAGTTCGCCGATGCTGCCCTTGAGCAGGCCAACAGCCACCTTCACCAGCATGAAGCCCACTACGACTGACGCCAGCGGGTCAAGGACCGTCCAACGGTCGCCCAACAAAATGGCACCGCCAATGCCTATCGCGGCACCTATCGATGACATGGCGTCGCTGCGGTGATGCCACGCGTTGGCGATAACAGCCTGGGAATCAAGAGACTTGCCATAATGAATCGTATAGCGGTAAAGTCCCTCCTTAACCAGGATAGACAACAATGCCGCCCACAGCGCCAACTTACCGGGTGCGACCAGCTGCGCTCCACCCAGCCAGTCCACAAACTTCACCACGCCCGACACGATGATGCCCGTGGCGGCAGCCACCAGACCCAGTCCGATGAAGAACGAAGCAACAGTCTCAAATTTTCCGTGGCCATAGTCATGGGACTCATCCTGGGGCTTGGCACTGATTTTGACGAACACCAATACCACCAGGTCGGTGATGAAGTCCGACAACGAGTGCACCGCGTCGGCAATCATCGCCGAGCTGTGCCCTAAAATGCCCGCGACAAACTTGAAGGTCAGCAGCGCCACGTTTCCCGCGCTACCCACCAGCGTAACCTTGTATATTTCCTTCTCACGTGTCATGTCACGCGCTCTTAAGTAACACGGCAAAAGTACAGTTTTTTCTCCACCACCCAAATATTTCTTTTAAAAAACATCCCGGTACTCTGTGCCAGAGCTCCGCCGCAGCCCTCAAAACCTAATATCTACTCAATTTTCGGGAGCATACATGCCGATGGCCTTGACTTGGTTCTCAAAGTCGTTACGGTCGCCCAAGGCGCCGTTTTTGATTTTGGCGCGATAATTATAGATGGTGTTGACCGAGTAGTGGAGGAAATCGGCAATGCGACTGCTGTCCTCGATGCCCAATCGGATGAGAGCAAAGATGCGGAGGTCGGTATTCAGCGTTCCCTTGGCGGGCATTTCGATACGACACTCAGGACGTAGCAGTGCATTGAAATCATCGACAAAGTTGGGGAACAGGTGCAAGAAGGTGGCGTCAAACATCTCGTAAAGTTCCATCAGGTTGTGATCACGCAACTCGCTGTTTTCGGTGAACTTATAGAGGGCATCCAGATTCTTGGCCTTGACCATTTTGTTGACGCGTTTGCGCATCTCGTCAAGGCGGTCAATATAGAACGAGCACAAGTGGATGAAACGTCCCACATACTCGTCCTTGACACGGTTGGACTCGTTAAGTTTGAGGTTTGTTTCGCGCATCTGATTGTTGAGGTCCGAGAGCTGAGCGTTCAGCTGTTCCAGCCGTTGATTGCTGTCCCTCAGCTCATTACGAGCCCTCGCGAGTTTCCTGCGCTGACTATTGCTGTAGAACAATATGCCCAAGAACAAGGCCGACAACAAACTCGAGACGATTGCCAGAACAAGCAGCAGGCGGTTGGCACGCTTAAGCGAGGCCTCATAGTTGTCGCTGATAGCAGTCAATACCGGCGAAATCTGGCTATTGCGCTTCACGGTGTTGAACTTGCCGGCGCACTGCCATGCAAAACGGATGTAGCGGTAAGCGCGTTCCATGTCACCGTCGGCCATGAGCATGTTGGCCAGTTCCCACAAAGCGCCCTGATCCATCACGGCATTCTTGACATCACCCAGTGCCGACTCGGTGACCCAATAACGGGCCTGCACCGAATCATTCAGCAACCTGTAATCCAAATGCCGGTAAAACGCCACAATGGCATATTCATGAGAACCCGGTTGAACCTGTTTGAGGCGCAGGTCGCTATAGTGCAACGCACCATGGGCATCTCCAGCTGTATAACACTCCAACTCCTTGATTTGCAACGCTTCGTCACTTGAACAGAGGGTCGTGTCGATTAAATGGCGGTAGTGGTCACTGTTGGCATAATACTCCCGTTGCAGGCGAGGCACCTTGCAATAGTAGCCAAGTTCACTGTACAGGTGGGAGATGGTGCTGTAATACTTTTGGCGATTGCGGGGGTCGCTGATTTTTTCGGCATCAAGACCTCGCAAAATGTCCATCGCCTCATAATACATTCCTGATTCAGTACACTGATAGGCCAGTAATAAGCGGCACTCGTCGGCCTTGATATGATCACCCTGTTTCTCGGCCAGGGTGATGCAGCGGTCAATATAGTAGATGGCCGAATCGTTCATGTAGGGATGGTATTCTTCATATAGGCGCCTGCACATCTCGTACTGCACTCCCACGTCACCGGTCACTTCCAGTGCCGACTTGGATTGCTGGATGCGCTGCTCACGTTCCTGGACATACCGGTCGGTATTGCTGATGGCCTCGTCAAGTTTCCTGTACTCCTGCTCAAGGTCAATGTCACCCGCCAACAAGTTCAGCGGGAACAAAAAGAGCAAAAAAGTCGATATCTTGATGGTTAATTTCAATGGTTTTGTACTTTTATGGCTTACCTTGCAAAAGTAGTCCAAATATTCGAGAAAAATAGGTAAAACGACAAAAAAATTGGATTAAACCACCGATTATAGTCATTTCCATGGTCTGTATTTTAACCACTTTTTAACGATTGGCAATTTTCAGTATATTACTTATTATTAAGTAATTACAAAAATTTAAGCCTCAAAATCATCCACTTTTTTGTTTTTGAGGTGAACAACACATATTATATATACCTAAATTTGCGAAGTGAGTGACCCGAGAAATCGTGTTCGCCACCAACCAAATGCCATTCATGATACTATAATTTTTTGTTAACCAACACAATATTTTTTTAAACCAATAAACAATGTGACATGAAAGAGAAAAGATTACTTTCACTGCTATTGACAGTCATGCTGTCCATAGCGGCATTTGCACAGAATCAGACCTTCACCGGTACCGTGGTTGATCCCAACGGCGAACCGGTGATTGGCGCAACGATTGTGCAAAAGGGCACGTCGAACACTACCGTTACGGACTTCGACGGCAATTTCTCCATCAACGCACCCGCTGGTGCCGAGTTGGAAATCAGTTACGTAGGCTATGGCAAGCAGACCTTGCTTGCCGGCAATGACATGCACATCACCATGACCGAGGACGCCGAGTTGCTCAACGAGGTGGTCGTTATCGGTTACGGTGTGCAGAAGAAGAGCGTTGTGACAGCCTCTATCGCCAAGGTCTCGTCAGATGACCTGGAAGGTAAGACGCGTCTGCGTGCCGAGGATGCCCTGAAGGGTATGGCCGCTGGTGTCAACGTCACCTCTTCATCCGGTCAGCCCGGTTCGCAGTCGATGATCCGCATTCGTGGTATCGGCACCATCAACGACTCCAATCCCCTTTACATCATTGACGGTATGCCCACCGACCAGTATGGTATGGAGAGCGTGAACCCCAATGATATTGAGAGTATTGAAGTGCTGAAGGATGCCGCTTCGGGCGCTATCTACGGTGCTCGTGCCGCCAACGGTGTAATCCTCGTGACTACCAAGAAGGGTAAAGCCGGCAAGGCCAACATCAACTACAGCTTCTCTTATGGCTGGCAGAATCCTTGGCGTCACCGCGACGTGACCGGTGCCACCGACTATGCCATCCTGCAGAACGAGCGCCGCTTGGAGAACGGTATGACTCCCCTCTATGCTGATCCTTACAACCTGACCGACGCCAATGGCGACAAAATCGTGGGCTTCGGTACCGACTGGCAGGAGCTCCTCTTCAACAAGAATGCTCCCATCGTGCAGCACGATGTATCGGTCAGCGGTGCCTCCGAGAAGGTGAACTACTACCTCTCGCTGGGCTACTTTACCCAAGACGGTATCGTGGGCGGTAACTACGGACAGTCGAACTATGATCGTCTGACCATCCGCTCCAACAACCAGTTCAACCTCCTCGATGCCACCAAGGAGCGCAACTTCCTGAACAAGTTGGACTTAGGAGCCAACCTTTCTTACATGCGCGTACATAATACAGGCATCGATGCCAACTCAACTTGGGGTTCACCTCTGGGCTCAGCCCTCTATCTCGCTCCCACCCTGCCCGTTACCCTGAGGGGCGCAGTGGCACAGGAGATGATAGACCGCTACAGCGCTTATGACCTCTACTATGATGAGAATGGCAATCCTTACACGATTCCCGGCTTTATTGGCAGCTATCAGGAGCAGAACAACCCCATCGCCATCATGCAGGGCAACCCCACCAAGAACTGGAGCCATAAGTTCATGCCCAAGTTCTCCATCGACCTGCAACTGTGGGATGCACTGAAGTATCACTTCACCTACAGCGCCGAGCTCTCATTCTGGGGTTACAACGCAGCTACCCTGCAGAAGTACTACCTGTCGGGTAACAACAATGCCGACCACACCTCGGCCACTTCTTACAAGGGTGACAACTGTACCTGGCAGATTGAAAACACCGTAACCTATGACAAGACCTTCGGCAAGCACACCATCGGCATCGTGCTCGGCCAAAGTGCCTTGAAGTTCAAGGGCAACGAGTTGGGCGGTTCACACTGGAACCTCGTGAACATCGACAAACCCAGCATCAACTACACCACCGGCGGTGACCTGGAAATCAGCACCGACGCCGACGGTAAGATGATTGGTGCTACGAGCCTGGTTAGTGCATGGGGTGGTCCCTACACCGAGCATCGCCTGTCATCGTTGTTCGCCCGTGTAAGCTACAACTACGACGAGCGCTACATGTTCCAAGCTACCGTACGTCGTGACGGTTCGAGCCGCTTCGGTTCAAACCACAGGTATGGTGTGTTCCCCTCATTCTCAGTGGGTTGGAATATCATGAACGAGAACTTTATGGAAGACCACCGCGACTGGCTGAACAACATGAAGTTGCGCTTCAGCTGGGGTAAGAACGGTAACGATAACATCGGTGACTTCGCCTACACCACTCTGACGGCACTGGGCAACACCAGCAACTACTACTTCGGACAGACCGCCGCGATGGTTTACGGCTCCAAGGCCAACCGTCTGGCTAACGAAGACCTGAAATGGGAGGAGAGCGAACAGACCGACCTCGGCCTCGACCTCGGCTTCTGGAACAACAAGCTGACCTTCAGCGTTGACTACTACATCAAGAAAACCAACGGTATGATCATCGAGATGCCCATCCCCAGCTACGTGGGTGAGGCTCGTCCGTTGGCCAACGTCGGCGACATGAAGAACAGCGGTGTTGAGTTCGAACTTGGTTACAGGTGGAACATCGGCAATGTAAACTTCGCGATGAAGGGCAATGCCAGCTATCTGAAGAATGAGCTTGTGAACCTGGGTAATGACACCGGCTTCCTGAACTACGGCATCAGCCAGTTCAGCGATGGTGGCACTCGCGCCGAGAACGGCCAGCCCTTCCCCTTCTTCTATGGCTACAAGACCGACGGCATCTTGCAGAACATGGCTGAGGCTCAAGCCTATAACGCCATGTACGGCACCTCGTCAAATCCCGGCGACTTCCGCTTCGTGGACACCAACGGTGACGGCAAGATCACCAGCGACGACCGTACCAACATCGGTAACGGTGTGCCCGACTGGACTTATGGTCTGACCTTAGACGTTGATTGGGCAGGTTTCGACTTTGGCGTATTCTTCCAGGGCGTGAGCGGTGCCGACGTATTCGACGCCACCTACCGCCAGGATATCGCCTCGGGTAACTATCCCACCTGGGTGCTCCAGCGCTGGACGGGTGAAGGCACCAGCAACACCGTGCCTACCCTGGGTGACTCTAAGAACTGGGTTTGCAGTGACATGTACATTCAGGACGGCAGCTACCTGCGCCTGAAGAACATCACTCTGGGTTACACCCTGCCCCAGTTCCTCACCAACAAGATCGGCATCAGCCGTCTGCGCATCTACGGCCGTGCCGAGAATCTCTTTACATGGACCAAGTACTGGGGCTTCGATCCTGAGATCGGCTCCGGTTCCACCAGCCTTGGCGTGGACTACGGTGTATATCCGCAGGCACGCACTTACACTGTCGGATTCAACATCTCATTCTAAACAATCCTATAAAGAATTTTCAATATGAAAAAGCATATTTCTATTATAGCAGGTTTATGTGCAGCATTTCTCGCTTTGACTGCCTGCAGCGACGATTTTCTTGAGGTGAAGAACCCGACGGGTGAACCTCTTGAGGAATACTACACCACCGAGACCGCCCTCAATGAGGCACTTACGGCGGCCTACGCTCCTCTGCACTGGCCCGATTGGGACGGCTCAGCCTACAATGACCTCACTGTTGACGGTGAAATCATGGGTGATGACTTCTTCCCCGGCGGTGCCGACAACACCGACAACCAGCACTGGCACCGTCTGTTCAACTTCGCAGCCGACGGCAACAACACGCTGGCCACCCTTTGGGGCGACTTCTATAGCGGCATCAAGCGTTGCAACGATGCTATCAAGTATTCAACGTGGGAAGGCGAAGCCAGCGCCGATTTCCGTCGTTCGATGGAGATGCAGGCCCGTCTCTTGCGCGTGTACTATTATAACATCCTCTGGCACTACTACGGCAACGTGCCCTTCTATCTGGAGAACCTCTCACTGCCTTACACTGCTCCGCAGATGAGTGCCGATGAGATCTACAACCAGCTCATTCCCGAACTCGAGGAAATCATTGCCTCGAACGTTCTTCCCATGCGTTGGCCCAATGCCGAGGCTGGTCGCGTGAGCCAGGCTTTCGCCTACATGCTCTACGCCGAGATGGTAATGTACCAGAACGACAATGCACGTTATTCACAGGCTCTCTCCTACATGAAGCAGATTATCAGCGACAGCAACTACAGGCTTAACCCCAGCTTCTATGATCTGTGGCAGGAGAGTGGCGAGTGGTGCTCTGAGAGCATCTTCGAGATCAACTACAATGACGACCAGGCTCAGCGCGACTGGGGCACTCCCCTTGCTGCCGGTGGTACCGTCTTCCCCACCCTGTGCTCACCTAACGGCTGGGGCGGCGGCGAAGGCTGGGACAGCGGTAACGACGGCTGGGGCTTCCTGCCCATGCGCTTAGAGGCTTACAACATGTATGCCGAGGGCGACCTGCGTCGCGATGTTACCTGCTGGGACGTTCGTGGCTACAGCTACACCGAGCGTTATCAGGATACCCACATCTGGCACGGCAAGTATCGTCCGCAGACGGCTAACAATCAGGACTGCCCCACTTCCAAGAACCTGAACTACAACAACAACAAGCGCATCTATCGTTATGCCGAGACCCTGCTGAATGCCGCTGAGCTGATTCTCCAGACCGGAGGTAGCGTATCTGAGGCTGCAGGCTATGTGAACGAGGTTCGCGCTCGTGCAGGTCTTCCTGCGCTCAACGGTGTGACCATCGACGACATCTTCACCGAGCGTCACTTGGAGTTCTGCGGCGAGGGTAAGCGTTACTTCGACCTCGTGCGTGCCGAGGGCATCGCAGGTGCCACTCAAAAGGCTTCTACCGTTCTGGTTCCCGACAGCTATGGCTACCGTACCAACAGCTGGACTCCCAGCAAGAAGTACATCCCCCTGGCACAGTCTGAGCTCGATGCTGATCCCACGCTGGTTCAGAATAACTATTAATTTTGATGAATTAATTAGACATAAAATATTATGATTACCAAGATAAACAAAATAAGCAGCGCAATAACGCTTATCGGTTATTGCTTATTGGCTATCGCTTTCACCGCCTGCTCCCCCGACGAATTTGAGGGCGCCGATCCCAACGGCATCCCCACGGTGAGCGGTGTTGACTTCTCGCTCTCGGTTGACCAGGAGACCAACCAGATGATAGCCAGCTACACCCCGCAGCCCGGCACCTATCCCATCTGGATTCTTGACGGTACTTCCTACTCTACCCTTCAGGAGGTAGGTTACAAGAACGACGAGGCAGGTACCCACACCATTGAGCTGCGCCTTGGCAACCGCAACGGTATCAGCCAGACCGGTGTGAAGAAGGAATACACCTTCAACGAGTCTAAGATTGACTATACCAACGACTTCCGCCGTATCACCGAGAAGGAGTGGCGCTTCGACAACAAGGAAGTGGCTCACTTGGCTTGCGGTCCTGCCGGCACTGCCGGTAACGGTTGGTGGTCAGCTCAGCCCGACGAGAAGAAGGACTTTGGTATGTATGACGACCGTATCACCTTCACTGCCGATAACCGCAAGGGTGGTACCTTCACCTACAATGCCGGTGAGGACGGTTTGACCTATGTGAACAAGGGTACGACCAAGTGGGGTCCTGAAGCATCTGAAGACTGGGATGCCACCATCGGCAACCAGACCAGTACGTGGAGTTTCGAGGTGTATGACTGGGAAGATGCCGACGGCAACGTTTCCAAGCAGACCTACATCCAGTTGGCTGCCAACACCCTCTTCCCCTACATCAGCTCTGATGCTCAGTACGAGAATCCCCGTTTCCGCATCGAGACGCTGACCGCCAAGAAGATGGTCCTCATTTATGAGACTCCTGACCGCAGCATCGCATGGCGCTTCATCTTCACCAGCGAGGAGGGCGAGAAGGAGTTCAGCGGCTTTGATCCCAACAGCGACTTCAACATGTGGAAGAATGTTGACTACAGCATGTTCTTCTGGTATGCTCCCGGCTGGAGCCAGATTGCTGACCCGGGCTTTGTAGCCAATGGTAATGACTACACCATCACTCTGCCCGAGGCTACTACCGACCAGTGGCAGGCACAGGTGGCATTCAAGACCACCAACATCTCTACCACGGCCGACAAGAATTATGACTTCTCATGCATTCTCAACAGTGACAAGGATCTGAACGGTGTGACTGTGAAGCTCGTGATGGACGGTGACGACAATGTATTCTACTTTACCGACCGCATCGACCTGAAGGCCAACCAAGACTACATCTTCTGGAAGAGCGACATGCCCGGTATCGACATGGAGCGCGTGAACCTCTTCTTCGACTTTGGTGGATGCCAGGCTGGTACAACGGTCAACATCTCCAACATCGTGCTGAAAGACCATGCCAACGATGATGGCACCGTGCTGCCGACTGAGGATCCCACGCCCACAGTGGATTGGGTTGACGTAAATTCACCCGAGAACCTGGGTGCCGGTTTCAACACCGCAGGTACCATGAATTTCTGGTGGGCCGATGCCGGCTGGAGCCAGATTGCCGATCCAACTTTCTCATTTGACAATGGCGTTTACACCATCCATGCCGATAATGCAACCGTATCGGAGTGGCAAGCTCAGTGCTCAATCACTGGGGTTCCCTTGCACATCGAGAAAGGCCAAGCCTATGACGTTCGCGTGACCATCAATACCAATATGGAGTTAGGCCGTTGCTCTGTCAAGGTCAATAAGGATCCTGATATCACCAACGATCCCAATACACTCTTCTACCAGGGGAATGTAGTCCTTGAAGATGGTGAGAACGTTCTTCAGTTCATTGGCGTTGTTGCCAAGAATAATGGTGAAGAAATCGAATTTGATCAGGGTAAGTTCATCTTTGACTTTGGTGGATGTCCTGCAGGATTCGAGGCCAAGATCAGCAATTTCATCATTCAGAAGCATAAGGCTCAATAATATTTGTGCAAACCTCAGCCATGAAGACTTGTTTTCAATGGCTGAGGTTTAGCCAAATTATTTAAAACCCGCAACATTACTGTCCCGTTAAAGTGGACAAAGCGCTCTTTGAAATAATTGAAATTCAGTCTACTACAGCCCTTTTTAAAGGTGCGACGATTTGAATTTGTATTTTTGCGGTCAAAGATCTGACTGCAATGAACAAGGCCAAATAC
>JAFRRT010000016.1 GCA_017427945.1 Muribaculaceae bacterium
AATTCTTACGAAATTTGCGTACAAGTTGTGCATACGGTGATTTGAATTTAATGTTTTGATCACCACTAAATTACTATAAATCAGCGATATGCGCAACTTTTTGAACATCTTTTTATTAACTTTTTAATCCCGCCAACGGGTGTTAAATATAAAGTGATAAACAATGATAACGGCCTCTCTTGCCTGGTGGCAAGAAAAGCCTTATATTAACTTAACGCGCCCGCGCGGGAATCAAATAATGTAAGGACTGGCGGTAAGTGTATATATGAGAAAGAGAGAGAGTAACAAATCCCAGGAATTATCCAATTACTTGGGCAACTCTTAACAATCTTTATGATTTTCTCGCTCATGATAGGTACGTTTAAGGATTACGCCACAAAGTTAGCATAAAATAACAAATTTTCAAAATATACTGGTTATTTTTGAAAAATAGGCGTTAGGTGATAGGCATTAGGCATTAGGTGTCTAGTTCCTCCCCTTTGCGTGCGGCCGCGTGCTGATTTTTTAGTGCGTTGGCAACTCCCCCTCTAAGACTAGAGGGGGTAGGGGGCGTTGATGCTACAATGTGGCTTGTCGTCAGAGGGGACATACTCCTCCGGCGCACTCTCTCCTCCCTCCTCATGCGGCCAGGCCCTACACTCCTAATGCCTCCCAATTAAAAAAGTTGTTGTAATTATTTAATACACGTGAAATGTGAAGATTTTTTAAAAATATTCTTATAATTTGTCAGTATTTTAAAGAAATAGTTGTAACTTTGTGCCGTGAGAAGAAATATCTCACTTTTTTAAGACCGCTTACAGGCACTTTTTTTGACCCTTAATTAAAAACTATAACTACTGTATTATGGCAAGCAAACTTGATTCACTCGATTACAAAATCCTACAGATGCTGTCGCTGAACGCACGCAAGCCCTATCTGGAAATTGCAAGGGCCTGCAACGTGTCGGGAGCAGCTATCCATCAACGTATCCAGAAGCTCTATAACATGGGTGTCATCAGGGGATCCATCTCATTGATTGACCCCGCTTCGGTGGGCTTCCAGACCTGTGCCTACATTGGCTTCTTCCTGAACGACCCGTCCAAGTTTGACGAGGTTGTCGCCAGACTCAAGACCGTACCCGAGGTGGTAGAATGCTATTTCACCACAGGTAAGTATGACTTGTTCATCAAGCTGTATGCTCAGAACAACGACCACTTGTTGCAGATCATTCATAACAGGTTCATGAAAATGGGACTGGGACGCAGTGAGACGCTCATCACCTTCAAAGAGGTATTTAAACGCCAAATTCCCATCGCACCCGACGGTACCGATGAAGTGAAGGAGCAATGACATTTTGGGGGCGAGGCAATCGCCCCCTTTTTTCAACCTATATATTGAAATGACTGAACAGGAAAAATTCACACAGCAGGAACAGGACTTGCTCGAGAGCGTCAGGCAGATGGCCCGTGAGGCGGCAGAAGTGTTAAGGAGGCATTTTCGCAGCCGCAACCTCAACATTGAGGACAAGGGCAGCGCGTATGATATCGTCACCGAAGCCGACAAAGGCAGTGAGCAAATCATTCTGGAGCACTTGCACAAGCACTATCCCAGCGACGCCATCCTCAGTGAGGAGAGCGGCGATGACCATCGCACAGCACAGCGCCAATGGGTGATTGACCCTCTTGACGGCACGGTGAACTACAGTGCGGGTATCGCGACCTATTGTATTTCAATCGCCCTTAAGGAAGATGGGGTGACAAAGTTGGGATATGTCTATGCACCGACCCTTGACGAGGAGTTTTACGCCATCAAGGGCAAAGGTGCATACGGCCCTTACGGCCGCCTGCAGGTCAAGCCGAACAACGAACTGCAGCGGGCGGTGATTTCGACGGGCTTCCCCTATGACAAGGCCACCAACCCCGACAACAACCTGGGCAGCGTGGCAAGGGTCATGCCGCGTGTGCGGGGCATCAGGCGGCTGGGCTCAGCAGCGATGGACCTGTGCTATGTGGCTGCAGGCTGGCTCGACGGCTACTGGGAACTCAACCTCAAGGAATGGGATGCCGCTGCCGGCGAACTCATCGCCATCGAGGCAGGAGCTACCGTGAAGCGCTACCGCGACGACCACGGCATCTGCATCCTCGCGGCCACCCCGGGAATTGCGTCAGACCTGTTCGCCCTCATCGACTGATCTCGTGTTGTGACAAATGCAAATCACACGCTGACTTTGCGACGAAACTGTATATTGTAAACCAGTGCGTCAGCAACTCCCCCTCTGAGATTAGAGGGGGTACCCTTTAGGGTGGGGGCGTTGATGCTACAAGGTAAAAAAATCAACGGGATTATCATACTCCTCCGGCGCTTCGCACCACCTCCCCTATCTTAGGGGAGGAGTTGGGTGTCAGCGCCTTATTTTCAACGAATTCGCGTTAGTTCACGAAGTTGACCGAGACGCCAATTTGCAGGCGTGCCGGGTTGAGGGGGTAGTGCGGCGTGGCGAAGTAGGCGGTGCCGCTCTGGAGTTTTTGGTTGAAGTGGGTCCAGGCAACAAAGAAACGGGCCTGCTTCATCTTGAAATTGGCATACAGATTCATGATTGCGAAGTCGCCACATTCCATCTCCTGCTGGCTGTGGAATGTCATCGTCGCAGGGTTGTAGCGCGGTGCGCGGTACTTGGTGTAGTAATTGCAGTCAACGCCCATCTGCACATGCAGCACACGCGCAATGACAAAGCGGGCATACAGGTTGCTGTAAACGGCAAACTTGGGCAACGGCAGCACGTCCTCGTTGCTGCTGGTCTGCAGCGTGACACTGTTGTCCCAGTTGAATGCCTTGAAATGCAATCCCTGTTGCAGGCGGGCGCTCAGGACGTGGATGGCACCGCCATGCTGGGCGGGCAGTCCGTCGGCATCCCAGTAGATGTAGTCGTTAAGTGTCTCGTAGCCCACATTCACGTTGGTCCAGGAGAAGGGTATGTCAAGTTCGCCGCCTACGCGCACACGCTTGGTCTTGTCAAAGCTGTTGTGCCAGATGTAGTGGTTGGACACGTAGTTTTGAATGAGATAGGGCACCGCCAAATTCTTGAAGTAGCCGTAGCCGCGCACGCTCACCGTGTCGCCCAGCAGTCTGAACCGTGTGGTGACATCGCCCGTGATGTCCACCTCGCCAGCTACGTCGCCCAGCACACCGAATTGCGCCGTGGCATTATAACGTAGCAGTGAGCCTTGCTGTTTGGTCAACTGGCCTCCCAGCCACATCACGTTTTGCGTCTTGCTGTGCTCCACCTCGGCGGGAACGGGTTCTAAGCCCACTGGCAGCTCGGTGCCGGTGACGCTGTCGATTACCTGGGTGTAACGCCTTATCTCGTGAGTGCCATAGACCGCAAAGCCGAATTTGGCATACTTGTTGAAGCCCTCGAGCAAAGACACGCCCACAGTGTTACGCAGCCGCCAATAGCGCGTTGCTTCGTCGGTGCCGCCCAAACCCAGATAAGTGTGGTTAAAGAATGTGGTGTCCTCCCTGCCGACACTGTTCAGGAACTGGTGCTTGCCATGCTTGAAGTCGAGCGTCCAGATGAAACTCGTCACCGGCACATAGGTACGGTCGATGATGGTGTCGGTCACACTGTCGCGGCGGTAGCGGTAAAAGCCCACCTTGTAGCGCTGGTTCAGGTAGAACTGGCTGCCCTCAAGATGGCTGTGGGCATTGCTCAGCAGGGTAGGGATGCTCTTGTTGTCCACGCGGGTGTCGCCGCCCTGCACCTCGGCGGGGTCGGTGATGTAACGGTCATCGGTGATGCCGCCGCTCTCCTTGGTGGTATAGTTGTAATGGTTGAAGAACGTCTGCATCTCGTAGCGGTCGCCCATGTGGGAGCCGTACAGACGCCATGTGAAATCCTTGGCGGCCTGCACGTCATAGGAGCCCTTGCTGTAGATGTAGTCGAAGGCGCCGCCCACCTGGCTCTTGCGGTTTACATTGCCCGAGAACTCCAGTTGGGTACGGTCCAGATTGCTGTATTTGTCACCGCCGGTCGAGTGGCTCACAAGCGTCATGGGAATGCGCGTGTTGTAATACCGCATTGTGCCCGTGTCGTGCAGCCAGGCGCCAATGGCGTCCTCGAAGAAGAATTCGCTGGTCGCGGCAGGACGCTCCATAAAAATCTGGTTTTGTCCCGGAGCTCCGTAGTTGCCGGTAGTCAGCCAGGCGTCGCTCACCATCGACGGCACCATCGTGCGGTGGTAGTCAAGGAACAGTGTGTCGATGGTCGAGGGGTAGTGCAGGCCCAAAGGCTCACTCACGCTCCAGGCATAGGACGGCTCCACCCGTTGCTTTTTGCTCTTGACGGGTTTGGAGTGTTCCTGCGAGAACTCCTGTGCCACAGCGACATTCATCGCCATTGCACACAGTGTCATCAATATGACCAGTAGCGTTTTCCTCATTGCGCCGGCAAAATTACATAGAATTCTCCGAAAGCAGGTGCTTTTAATCCTTAAATTGTGTCACTACTGCTGCACGGCGGCGGGAGTCCAGTTCTGGAAGAAGCGCAGCACTTTCTCCTGGTTGTAGCCCTTGCCTTCCTCTAACAGGCCCGAGTCCTGGATGTGGATGACATTGCCTTGTCCGTCAAGCACAACCAGCACGGGGAAACCGAAGCGCCCGGCGTTGTTCAGCCGTTTCATCAGTGCCTGGCCCACCTCGCCTGCCTTGCGAGGATGGTAGTTGGCGTGGATATAGACAAAATTCTGCTCGATGACGGCATTGATGGTGCTGTCGTTGGTGATGAAGTCGGCAAAGCGCAGGCACCACGGGCACCAGTTGCCGCCCACCTGACAAATGACGAACTTGCCCTCGGCTGCGGCTTGTGCCACTGCCTGGTCAATCTGCTCCAGCGGATTGATGCTCTCGTCATACACTTTCTTTAATGGTGCTTCGCCCTCGTTCTGGGCATTGGCCGTCAAGGCAAACAATGCGACGGCCAGCACTGCGATAGATAGTATTCTTTTCATAATCTTGACATGAATTTTTCTTTATCAACAATATAACGCAGGTGGGTGCCTTCGCCCAGCAGGGTGTCGTAGCAATAGGCTTCCACCCTGAACTCGATTTTCTTTCCATCCACCCTTGTGACAGTTGCGGTGGCTGTGACAGTCTCGCCCACGGGGGTGGGCTTGAGATGTGTTGCGCAGATTTGTCCTCCCACGGTCGTGCAACCCTCGGGCAGATAGTTGGCCACAGCAAGCATGGCGGCATTCTCCATGAGTGCCATCATCGCGGGCGTGGCAAGCACGGGCAGATTGCCCGACCCTCTTGCGATAGCCGTGTCACCCTCGGTGACCAGCAATCGGCTGGTATGTCTAAGTCCTGTAGTAATCATTATTTCAGTTTTTGTTTAGTGACTTCGTTAACGAGATATACAATGCTCTGGTAGGGAATGCCGCCGTTGGTCTGCAGACCTACCTCGCAGGTGCGGCTGTTGCTGTAGCCCATCTCGACGCGGTTGATCTCGAGTTGGTGGCGCAGTTTCCTCAGCGCCCAGCGGTTGACCTCGGGATGTGTCCAGCCGCGATCACCGGCAAAGCCGCAGCAGCCCACGCCCTCGGGCAGGAAGACGTTGTTGCTGCACATCTTTGCCAGTTGCGTCATTTTGTCCACCAGGCCCATCTCGCGGGTCGAGCAGGTGAAATGCAGGGCGATGCGGCGGTCAATGGGAGTGAACTCCAGGCGGTCGCGCAGGTATTCCCAAATGAATTCCATCGGCTCGTAGAGTTTCATGCGGTCGATGCACTTGCGCAGGCGGTGCAGACAGGGACTTTGGTCACACATTACGGGATACTTGCCTTGCTCGCTTGCCTTCCACAGGGCCTCGTCGAGTTCAGCGGTCTTGCGGTCGGCGATGTCAAGCATGCCCTTCGACTCCCAGATGGTGCCGCAGCACATCTTTTCCAATCCCTCGGGGAAAATGACCTCATAGCCTGCCTTGCGGCACAGCTGCACCATCTCATCGACGAGGGTGTTCTTTACGGGAGCGCCCTTGGCGAGACCCATCGTCTGGTTAATGCACGAGGGGAAATAGACCACCTTGAGATCGCTATCACCTGCTTTGCATGCACGGGGTTGACTGGCTTTTCCAGGCATGGCAGGAGTCCACAGGGGCGTACCAGCCTTGTGCATAGCACCGGCAATACCCTTCATGGCACCAGTTCCTAACACGCTGTGGCCCAGCCGCGCCGTGTCGAGTACGACGCGCAAACCGCTCTTAATACCAGCAAAATGTCGTGCGGCAAAATCTCCCGCCTTGTAGCCCATGCTACCCTGTGGCAGAGCTTCCTGACGCACGAGGTGGGTCAAGTCGGCGACATTGATTTTCATCGGGCACGAAGTGGCGCACAGACCGTCGCCCGCACACGTCTGGTCGCCCTGATAGTGGTATTGTTTCACAAGTGTAGCCAATCGGTCGGGATCGTTGCCCGTTTCGCGCAAGTGGGAAATTTCGCGTTGAATGACGATGCGCTGGCGCGATGAGAGCGTCAAGCCGCACGTCAGGCAATTTACCTCACAAAAGCCACACTCGATGCACTTGTTTGCCTTGAGAACACCTCTTTGGGTTTCGCGTAAGCTATCGTGACAGCCATCATCGGCAGCAACGGGTGTATCCAACCCCTTCATTTTGAGTTCGGGCAAGGGCTTGAAATGCTTGATGAAGCACTCGGGATCATCGTTGAAGATGACGCCGGGATTGAGCAGATAACGTGGGTCAAAAATCTCTTTCAGTTCACGCATGGCGGCAAAAGCCTCCTTGCCCCACTCATACTCGACAAAGGGTGCCATGTTGCGGCCTGTGCCGTGCTCGGCCTTGAGCGAGCCGTCATATTCCTCGACCACGAGGCGTGCTACATCGCGCATCATTGCGGCATAGCGTTGCACCTCGTTCTCGTCGCTGAAGAGTTGGTTAATGATGAAGTGATAGTTGCCCTCGAAGGCGTGGCCGTAGATGCAGGCGTCCTTATAACCATGGTCGGCGATGAGCCGTTGCAACTTGACGGTAGCTTCGGGCAGGTCCTCTACAGCAAAGGCGACGTCCTCGATCAGGCATGAAGTGCCTACGGGACGTGCACCGCCCACACTGGGGAAAATACCAGAACGGATGGCCCAGTACTTGCCATAGATGGCAGGGTCGGTGGTGAACTCGACAGGTATATAGGTCTTGAACGTTGACAGGCACTGCTTGATGGCGTCAATGCGCTTGTTAAGGTCCTCAGGGGTCATCGCCTTGGTCTCGGTGAGGATGGCGGTGAGATTGTGATAGTCGCCGGGTTCCACACCCTCGATTTTGCCGGCGTCAACGTCTTGCTTGTATTGCAGATAGACAGGGTCATCGACCGAGGCGAGTGACAGGTAGTCGAGCATCTCGGCACTCTTGACCATCAGGTTTTCCTCACTCATGGCAATGTCCTCATCGCTCGATTTCAGCTGTTTAAGTGCTACCACCGCCTCGCAGCTCTCTTTCATCGTGAAGAAGTAGAGCATCGCCGAGGCCTTGCAGGGGTAGTCATGCAACGTGCGCATCGTCACCTCGCTGATGAAGGCCAACGTGCCCTCGCTGCCTACCACGCAGTGCGCAATGATGTCAAACGGATCATCATAGGCGACGAACGGCCTCAGGTTCAAGCCAGTCACGTTCTTGATGCTGTATTTCTTGCGGATGCGGTCGGCAAGCGACGCGTTGGCGCGTATGCGGTTCCGCAGGGCTTCGATTTTGGCAATAAAGTCGGGATGGCTTTGGCGGAATGCCTCGCGGCTCGTCTCGTTGCCGGTGTCAAGGACAGTGCCGTCGGGCAGTACCAATCGCGCCGACAGGAGCATGCGGTCGCTGTTGGCGTGTGTACCGCAGTTCATGCCCGAGGCGTTGTTGGCGACGATGCCCCCCACCATCGCCGAGCCGATGCTGGCGGGGTCAGGCGGAAAGACGCGGCCCAAAGGCTTCAGGATTTCATTTACTCTTGCACCCACAATACCTGGCTGCAGGGTGATGCTGTTAGCATCGGGGGCAATGGAATAGCTTTCCCAGTTCTTGCCTGCCACTATCAAGATGCTGTCGCTCACGCTTTGCCCTGACAGCGATGTTCCCGCTGCGCGAAAGGTGAAAGGCAGTCTGTGGCGAATGGCAATTTTGACAATCTGAGATACCTCGTCCTCGTCCTTGGCGCGAATCACCACCTTGGGCGTCAATCGATAAAAACTTGCGTCGGTACCCCACGCCAGTGTCCTCAACTCGTCGGTGTAAACCCTATCCTTGGGTAAAACCGCTTTTATTTCATTTAAGAATTGATTCATATTCTGTTGTTTTCATTGATTGCGTCAATAATACTCGATGGTGAAAGCACTGTTAATGTCAAGTTCATCACCCCAAGCGTCACGATACAGTATGGTCACGCCACTAAAAGCCTCTGGTATCTTGAGTGTCTCTACCTTACCCCAGCGGGGTGGGCCATAGTCGAATGATTTGCCCGAGAGCAGCAACCGGTTACCCGCATAGTCAAACTCATAAAAGCCGCCACCCAGACACTGTTCATACGCCATGAGCAGGTCACGGTGCAAAGTGACCATACCCAGCCGCAGGTGCCCGCTACTGGTGATAATGAACTTGGGATGTTCCATGCGGCGAAGATAATACATATATCACGATTAAACAACACCTGCGAGGAAAAATCCCCGCAGGTGCTATAGTTTGACGCTTAGCTTTTATACCTAAAGCCTAAAACCTAATCACCAACTTCCTGAAAGCAGATAGTCGATGAGGGCGGTTACGTCGGCAATGGTCACGTTGTTGTCCTGGTTGCAGTCGGCACCGGCGGGAGCTGTCGAACCGCTCAACAGGATGTCAATCAATGCTGTCACGTCGGCAATGCTCACGTTGCCGTCACCGTTCACGTCTCCACGGGTGGAAGTGGGTTTACTAAAGATCACGTTCTGGTTCTTGATAATGCCTCCATTGGAATTGACGACAGTGTTATTGCTGTTAAGGTAGGCTCCGGTGGGCGCTGTGATGGCAAGACCATCGTTGAGCGTGGTCGGAGTTCTGTAGTAACTGGCAGTTGCACCATTGGCAGTCAACTTGGTGCTGGCACCATTGAGAACAATCTTTCCTACACCGTTGCCATTGATACCATAACGGCCACCTGTCGTCTCAATCTGCATACTGTTTTGTACGGTCAATGTACAGGAAGCACCGAAGTTAATACCGTCACCACCTGTCGAGCTCACCTTAATTGTACCTGATCCTGTCAAAGTAACATTCCCATTTAAAGAGAATCCGGTATAAACACCACTAGATGTGGTCTTGATGATGTTTGTGCCCTGGCAATTCATCTTCATGTTGGTCATGTAGCACTGGAGTCCAGCTGCATAAGTGCCCGAGGGTACCTGGATGGTGGCATTGCTCAAGGTTAACGTGTTGGTCGAGGGCGTATAATAGATGGTTCCGCTAACGCCATCAATGAACGAGAGGTCGCTGCAATTGGCTTCATTGACTTGAACGCCAGCGACATAGAGGCTGTAATTCTGCGGTGAATCACCAGGAACGAACCTCACATTGGCCGTTGAGGAGCCTACCACGCTGCTTGGCAACTGCAGGTAACCGCCACCGCTATAAACCGTCATAGGCGTGCTGGTGTTGACCCACTTGCGGAACTGATTCACGCTATTGTCCAGATAATATACACACTGGCTGGCGGATAAGGACTGTGATGTGCCATAAACACCCTTAAGGTAGTTCACGTCGGGGTCAATGACGGTGTAGTTGCTCAATGTCGAAGGCCGACGGAAATAATAAATCGTTCCTACATTTCCCTTCATCAGCATACCCACATAGCCCTGGATGCCATTGTTGTTATTGAGCTGTGTGAGGCCTAAGGTCATGGTGCTGCGGTCAAATTCTGGTGCGATATAATACTCGCCATACAGCGGCAACATCACATTGTCGTTCATAGGAACCGAGATGACGCTCCATTCGCTGGTGGGAGTGAAGCAGGGGAATAGATGGCGGTTTATGCCTGTGCTGGTCAGCCAAGAGCTTGTCTGGCTGGCCACATTGCTGTATTGGCACAGCTGAGCATACATATTAATGTTTTCGGATTGGTTGAAGAGATACGAACCTAATGTGGTTACCTGAGTGCTCCTGAGGACTATTTCCAATAAAGCGCTGCATCCCCACCAAGCATAGCTGCCGATTGATGTTACGGTGGGCGGCACATACACGGTTCCGGTGAGACTGGTGCAGCCCCTGAAGGCGCAGATACCGATCTTCTGAAGCCTGCTGCCCAGGTTAATCGATGTCGGCAGGGCATTGAACAGACATGAGTCGCCAAATTCAACCACGTTGGGAATATTGAACGAGCCTGTCAGGCCCGTCATGCCGGCAAATGACAACTGGCCGATTTTCTTGATTCCCGCGCCACCGCTCACGCTGGTGACGGTAGTGACGTTGCGGAAGGTCTCACGGTCCACCTCGGTGACCATATAGGTCTTGCCGTTAATGGTGATTGACGTGGGGAATACCAGGGCACCGCCAATTTCATTAGTCGGATAGTAGGCCCTATAGCCCTTGACGACTTTCACCTGGCCGTTGGTCGAGGCGCTTTGAGCCTGGGTGTCGCTATAGGTGCTGGTGCTGGTAACGGTGTAGTAGATGTAATTGCCTTGATTATACTGGTAGTTGTCATAGGCCGACTCATATTTGCCGCCACTGAATACAGCATTCCAGCGCGCATTAGCAGTGTAGTTGGCGATAGCACCGCGAGGCACATGCAGGATTCCGCCTGTGGGGACATTGACCAAGCAGCTGCTGGTGTTGGTCAGGGAACTGGGAATTGTGCTCTTGTTGATGTATAGGTGCCTCAATGAGGTTATATTGCGTAGGCAATAGGTGCTAAAAGAGGTGACCGAACTTGGAATCACCAATGTCGTTACCGCCGAGTTGTAAAACACATCGTCGCCGATGGTCTTAACGCCATAGGGAATCGTCACGCTCGAATACTTGGTATTGCCCCAAAATGCCGCCGCATTGATGGTGGTGCATGCCGTGTTGAACTGATTGCTGTAGGCATAGTTGGCTCCACCCACCTGATACAGCGTCGCGTAACTCTTGCTGTACAGCCAGCCCGTGGTGGCATCGGCCGTGTAATAACTGTTGTTGCTGCTGCAAGTGAACTTGTTCAGGCTGGCACATGCGCAGAAGGCACCCGCGCCATAGCCGGTCACCGAACTGGGGATATAGACCGTCGTCACACCAGTGTTGCGGAAACTATAGGCACCCAATGACTGCACGCCGTCGGACTCGTATCCGCCATATAGCTGCACCGAAGCCAGGCTCGTGGACTGGTCGAAGGCGAAGTTGGCAATCGTCTTGGCCGTGATGATGGCCGAGGTCAAGGCGGAGTTGTAGAATGCCGAAACACCGATTCTCTCCACCTTGCTGGTGAGCGACATGTCCAGCACCTTAATGGTTGTGTTGCCCGAGAAAGCCTGGTCAGCAATCTCGGTGATATAATAGGTAATGTTATCCTTCTCGGCGCTTTGGTCGTAACGGAATGCGAGTGTTCCTGAAGTGTTGCTGGCACGAGGACTGGCATAAATCATCTTGCACTTGCCAATACCGAGAATTGATCCGCTGTTGGGATCGCTGGTGGGTTCGGTGACAATGTAGTAAGTGTCAGCCAAGGTGCTGTTGCTGCTATTGCCCATGGTCGCGGTCAAGTCGCAGGCCGTGGTGGGGCTTAAATCAACGGTGAACTTGGCAGTAATGGTGCTGTTGGCTTGGGCTGCTGTGCGGCCTGTCACAGTGCCCTCGTGCCAATAGCGTGTGCCAGTGGACTTGAGTGTATTAAATGCCGTGGAGTTGATCGACGGCATCGTCTCGGCAGCACAATGCACCCACTGCAGCGATGTGTTATTGAACGCATAACTGTAGATGTACTCGATGCTGCTGGGAAGATAGAGCGTTTTCAGGTTTTGGCAGTTCTGGAACGCATAACCGTAGATGTCTCTGACACCATAATTGATTGTGACAGTCGTGAGGTTGTTATTCCCGCTGAAGGCACTGCTGTTGATACCGATCACTCGACGGCGCGTCTGGTTGTTGGAATCGTAAACATAGCCCGGGATGGTAATAGTGGTAGCCGAAGCGCCGGCACTGCTCAAACCTTGACAAAGCACTGAACCATCGGTGTTAATCAGATAAGTGAAATTACCGTTGGTGAACGTTTCGGCGTGGACAACAATTGTTGCCAACGCCAATAGTAAAGTAAGTAGTATCTTTTTCATAGTTGTAAGTATTAATAGTTTAATGATTATGTCATTTATTCTTTGGAATTTTCACAAAAATACGGCTTTTTGTTGAAAAATCACACAAAAATCCATCTATTAACTTTTGTTAACAGGCGGATTGAAAGGATAATAGAAAAACGACACCTGCAAGGATTTTCCCCTGCAGGTGTTACCGATGAATAATCTCTATTTGAAAATGTCGTTAGGTCCCTTAGATTATCAAAAAACCTATAGTTCTAATGCCTTATATTACCAACTTCCCCTCAACAGGTAGTCAATCAGGCGTGATACATCTCCGATGTTGATTTCTCCGTTCTGGTCGCAGTCGGCTGCATCAATGTTGATATTTGATGCATTGCCGCTCAGCATATAGTCAATCAGGCTGGTCACATCACCGATGTTTATTTCTCTATCCTCATTCACGTCTCCTCTAATGAAGGCATATGGGTCAAATTCCAGTTGCTCATCCATCCAGGCAATGCGGTCGTGGAGCCACTGCTTGAGCCAGGTTATCTCGTCTTTGTAATTCTCGGCGATGTAGTAATTAGGCCAAACATATTCGCCCCAGCGGGGCCATGCCTGAGTGTTGCGGCGAATGGCGCCATGTGAATTGAGCTCTGAGGTCAGGGAGTCCACGGTTGCCATCAAGCGGTCCTCGCGCAGGTTGCTGCGGCGATACTGCGCCCAGCGTGACTTGAGGGCAGCGGTGTATTCCGAACTTGTATTCAGTTTATACCACCAGAAAGGAATCAACTGCTGTTCGCCATAGTTGTACATCGTAACGTTGCTCTTGTACGTCCAGGTGTCGGTACGCCAAGCCTGATAATAGTCGGCATTGCCGTAGGCCAGGTTCATGTCCCACAATACCATTTTGAAGCGCGGGTCTTCACTATCGCGGCGTTTAAAGAACTTGCCGCTCAACCTATAGCCATCCACGTTGTGCCCCAACTCCATAGCGATTTGGTAATCGATGAAGTTTAACACATCAATTTGTTCTTCATAGTTGGTGTCTCCTGCGGGTCTGTAATTCCACAGGACGTTCTCCATCGAGTTGATGCGGCGGGTGATGTATTTGATTTGTTCGAGGGTTAAATCCTCGTAGTCGGGTGATTGGAATTGGAAAGTAATATAACGGTCATTATATGGGGTGCCCATATGGTTCACGGGATGATAGCTGGACGTGTGGGTAGCACCGTCAGGTCGGTCAACTTCCATCAGGTAGCCGCCGGTTAACTCGTCATTCGCCTCGCCAGGGTCATCGAGATTCAACCTGTGCTTTCCCTTGGAGACCACCTCTGAGAGGATATACACGCCATAGTAGGTTCCATCGAGAAACAGTTCGCAGAAGCGTCCCTGGGGCGTGTACTCCATCCACGGACGTGACACCTCAAAGGCCAGCAGGTCCCTGATCATGCTCTTGTCGGAGTAGGGGGCCAGCAGGGCCCAGTTGTTGTCTTTGCCCATTCCCAGGATGTTGACTTTCTTCTTCTCACCTCCCTCTTCGAGCGGTTTGTCCAATGGACGGAAGGAATAGGGCTTTTTGTCGCCATTAGAGAATGTGGAGTTGCCACGGTAGCGCAATGCCACATAGCCCTCATAGTCTATTGTCTGATTGGGGTGGGCGACAGTGTCGGCATAGTTGAGCGTGCCGTCACCGTTATGGATGATCTTCATGCGTGCCGTGATGCGCTCGTCGCGGTCGATGATGTTGCCGCCCACTTCTATCCACACGATGGGCAGATTGGTGGACGTGAGCACAACATTCCGGTTGTCGGGAGGGTAGTTCTCCCACCAGTTATTGGCGCTGGCCGTCCCAGCCAACGTTAGCACCGCCACAAAGAACAATAAAAGTCGCTTCATTCCTATATGATGATTGTTTGTAGTTGCTGCAAAGATAATACAAAGATTTCACTTGCCGCTGGTTGGTGATTGGCCTATGACGTAGTTGTGTTGCGCGAAAGGTTGTTGCGGGGATGGTGGGTGAGGATTTCATCACGCAGGCGCGTACGGTCAATGTGGACATAAATCTCGGTGGTGGTGATGCTCTCGTGGCCCAGCATCTGTTGGATGGCACGCAGGTTGGCACCGCCCTCAAGCAGGTGGGTGGCGAAGCTATGGCGCAGGGTATGGGGACTGATGACCTTGCGCACGCCTGCAAGTTCACACAGTTGCTTGACGATATGGAAAATCATCTGCCTGGTGAGCATCGCGCCGCGGCGGTTCAGGAACAGGATGTCCTCGCTGCCTCGTTGAACGGTCTGATGGGAGCGTGTCTGTTCCAGATACAGGTTAATCTGCTCGATGGCGACAGGGGAGATTGGGACCAGACGTTGCTTGTTGCCCTTGCCCTGAATGATGACATAACGCTCTTCGATATAGAGTTGAGATAGTTTGAGGGTTATCAGTTCGCTCACGCGCAAACCACAGCCGTATAGCGTTTCGATGATGGCGCGGTTGCGTTGCCCTTCGGCCTTACTCATGTCGATGGCGTCAATCATGCGGTCAATCTCTTCGGTGGTGAGCACTTCGGGCAGGTGTCGGCCGATTTTTGGTGTGAGCAGCAACTCGGTGGGGTCGGTGTCCATAAAGCCTTCCATGCGCAGGAACTTGTAGAAGCCCTTCACGCCGCTGATGATGCGTGCCTGGGAACGGGGTTGGATGCCCACGTCCTGCAGGGTGCAGACAAAACGTTCCAGGTCATCGGTCGTGGCGCGCTCGATACCCACGCCAGCGTCGTTAAGATAAGAGGTTAGTTTGTCCACGTCGTCGCTGTAGGCCTGTGCTGTGTTGGCGCTCATACCCTTCTCGAGGATGAGGTGCCCCAGGAAGCGTTGCTTCACGTCGGCTATGTCAGTTATTTCCCTCATTTTGCTTTTGGTTGGAAAAAACTCCTGTTACCTGATTTCTAATTTCCCTTGAATCGTGTCGGCAATCAGCGCGTCGTAGTTGTCGTTGGCGAAGACGGTAACCCGGTCGCCGTCAAATGCCATCTTCAGGCGGCGGTTATCGCCACCGTCGAGCCAGTCAAGGCGCAGAGCGAGCGTGTCACCATTCCAGGCATAGGCCGCAGCACTGGTAAAGGGCCTTTTTGTACCTACCAACTGCTTGCGGCTCTCCATGATGTAGATGGGACGTTCGTCGCTGGTGGTGATGCGCCACTCGCCACATGCAGCAATGGCCCGCAGCGGTCCGCGCCAGTCGGTCATCGTGAAGACGCGGTCACTGCCCATGGGAGCCACCTCGATAGTCTTGACACCCAGCAGGTTGTCCTCCAGCGTAATCGTTGACTTGAACAATCGGTTTTCCTGCTCGTGGGTCGGTACACCTTGGGGAAGCTCGATGGCAAACGTCTGTTCGGAATCTACCTTTGGATACTCACCGCTGATAATGGGCACAACGAGGTAATCATATATGCCGGTTACTTCCACACCATAGTTGGCAGCACGTCCATTGACCACAATTACCATGTCAAGGCTTGGAACGACGTCGATGAGTTGACCACCATAGCCTGTAGCAAAGTACGACTCTGCCCGAGGCTGCAGAATGGATTTCGTCTGGTAACCATAGCCCAGGTAATAATCATCAATATTATAGCCCGTAAACCAGGAACGCACAGCGTGCCAGATGGAGCGAAGGAATTTAACGAATTTCTGCCACGGCGACAGTTTGGGTTCAGGAGTCTCACGTGTGCTGATGTGTCGCTGCGTCATGTCGTGAATCCATTGCTGGCTCACCAGTTGTTTGCCGTTCCACTTGCCGCCCTGCAACAAGAGCAGACCAATTTTGGCCTCGCTCTCGGCCTGCAGTCGTAGTCCCCATCCCGCCGTCTCCACACTGTCGGGCGCAAGTTCCCAGTCGGCTTGGGTGATGTGCAGCGGTGTAAAGATACGTTCGTTCACGTAGTCCAGCAATGACTTGCCCGTGAGACGTGTCACGATAGCCGCCAACGCATGGGTGCACATCGAGTCATACTTGAAACGTTGTCCAGGGCTATGAAAGTCACCGGCGAACCAGGTGGTGAGCCAGTCGGCCTCACCCATGAAGATGTCCAGGTCCTGATTTCGTCCTGAGGACATCATGAGCAGGTTGCGCACCGTCAGGCTGTCCAGTGCCGGAGTCAGTTTGGCGGGCATCTTGTCGCGCAGATATTTGGATACCTTGTCATTAATTGACAACAGGCCGTCATCTACCGCCAGCCCAACAGCAAGTGCCGTAACGGTCTTGCTCGCGCTGTAGAGTGTGTGCAGCTGCTCGGCTTGATATGGCTCGGCATGATGCTCACTGATGACTTTGCCATGACGCAGAATCATGATGTGATGGATGTCCACATCAGGCAGTTTTTTAAGCTGTTGGTAGAAATAGTTGATTAATTCGCTTTCTACACCTTCAGCCTCAGGCGTGGAACGCGGCAACTCGCCCACCTGAGCAGATGAAGTAAAGCCAAAAGCAAAAAACAATATGACGGCTATGCAGAAACGAGTCATTGGATGGTAAACGGAATAATTTCAGATTTGGAATTGGGATAAGTATCGCAGATGCTCACTTCCATCTTGTTAAAGTCAAAAACCAAGGTTGTCCCACTGATCCAGTCCACATAATGAACCCGTACCTCAAGCGTCGTAGACGAGGTCCATGCATAGGCAGCTGCTGCCGTGAAACCATTGGCGAAACCCTGCATACGGTTAATGGCATTAATGGAATAGGCGGGATGGCCGTTCAGCGGAGTGTAAAGCCACTGATCATAACCCAAACTAAGTATATCTTTTTGGCCGCTCTCGGGGTCTATTTTCGCCAATTCATTGCCAGAAATTGACAAATATAAAAAACCATGCCGATTAGGGCCTATGGAAAGGTTTTGTTCCTTGCGGGCTGTTTTTTTCTTGCCTTGCGGCAGTTGCAGAGAGGCGTTAGCACAGAGGTTATCTAATTTCTTCTGCAGTTTTTTCTCGGGTTGCAGTGGCGCGTCTTTCAGGCCCGGCATCAACTGGTTCCAGATGCAGGCCAGTTCCTCGTGGCCGTAGAGTTTCATGCCCAGGATGACCACTACGAGGTCTTCTTGCGGCACTACAACGGTGTACTGGCCCATGGCACCGTCAGCACGATAGGAACCGGGCCACTTGCTCTGCCACACTTGGTAGCCATAGCCCTGATTGCCGTCGGTGGGCGGCACAGTTTCCTTGGCACCGCCGTCGATAAGGCGGGAGCAGGCGGCTTCCACATAGTCGGCACTGACGAGTTGCTCGCCGTTCCAGTTACCCTTGTTCAGGAGCAACAGACCCAGTTTTGCCATCGTCTCGGCTTGGACACGCAGTCCCCAGCCACCTGTATTGATGCCGTCGGGGCTGGTCTCCCAGTCAGCCACGGTGATATTCATGTGAGTGAACAGTTTCTTGTGCAGGTACTCCAGCATGGTCTGTCCCGTCACGCGCTGCACGATGGCCGATAGCATGAAGGTACACATTGAGTCATACTGGAAACGGCTGCCGGGCTTGTCGTCAACTGGTTTGGCAAGCCAATCCTCGACCCAGTCCATGCTGTTGTTGCGCATCGTCCAGTCGGGTGCCACGCCCGATGCCATCATCAGCAGGTCACGCACGGTCATCGCCGCCATGTTGTCGCTGACGTGGTTGGTGCGCTTGTCGGGGAAGAAGGTCATCACCCTATCGTCGAGGCGCAGCAGGTTCTCGTCGATAGCACAGCCGATGGCAAGCGCGGTGAACGTCTTGCTTGCCGAGTAGAGCGTGTGGCTGTCCTCGGCGCGGAAGGGCGCGGGATGCAGTTCGGCGACCACCTTGCCGTGGCGCACAACCATCACGTGGTGGATGTCACACTCGGGCAGCGCCATCAGCGAGTCCATCATGTTGATGACCGCTTGGGTGCTGATGCCTTCGGCAGCGGGCGTGCTACGGGGCAAATCTCCCGTTTGTGCCGCCAGCAGCAGCGGCAGCAAGGCCAGTAATATGAGAAATTGACGTTTCATGATTCTTTCTATTGATAGTTCTTTAATGCCTCAACGAGTTCGTTTTGGATTAGCATTTTCAGCTCTTGGGGCTCCAGCACCTCAATGGTCGAGCCGTGTGACATGATTTCCTCTTTCAGGTCATAAGTAATGCGCATCTTGTAGGAGAAAATCGAGTACTGGTCATGAATCTCCTCTTGCTGAGAGTGGTGCAGCGGCAAAGCACGGAAATACTTTGCCTGAGTGGGCTCCACGCGCAGGACGATGCGGCGGGCACTGTTCTGGTTGGTAATGATGCCGAAGCAGTCTTTGAAGAACTCCGACGGGTTGATGCCCTCAGGCATGGTGAAAGTGTCCTGCTGCAGGTTCAAATTGCTGATGCGGTCGAGAGAATAGGTCTTGATAGACCCTTCCTTGACATTCAGACCAATGACATACCACAACTGCTTGAAGATTTTCACGAAATAGGGCTCCAGCACGATGCCGTCGGTGGGCTGCGAACGCATATAGCTCTTGTAGGAGAAGCGGATGCGCCGGTTCTGCTTCAGGGCATCGATAATCAGTGGCAGATGCTCACGGGCAGATGGCACATTTTCAAGGATAATCCTGCCGCTGATTTCATGGGCGTTGCTCAACATGCCGCTCAGCGAGACCGAGTCCACCAGCCATGACCGTAGTCGGCTATTGCTCTCGTTGCCGGAATCCTCGATATAGTACTCAAAGGTGGACTTGTCGCACTGGATGTTGATGTCGAACATCTCCTCCACACCGTCGCGGTAATGAAAGAACGTGCGCCGTGCCAGCGGCTTGCCCTCGCTGATTTCGCTGCGCAGCCAAGCATCGTTCAAGTCTTTGAGCGTGATACGCCCATAGCGGCTGATGGTGTCCACCAGCCACACATAACGGGCAACAATATTGCGTGCCATGGTTTTTTAGTCAGGAGTTAAAGGATGGCCTTTGCCAACAAGAAACTATTTCCTCTTGATGAGCAGTGCCAAGCCAATCATGGTCAAGGCAGCATTGAGCAACAGCAACTCAAAGCCCAAGGTGTAGTCATAGCTGTTCTTCAGCCACATCTGAATAAAGAAGCTGAGGATGGGGGCAGCGATGCAGACAAAAGGTACCAGTCGGTCGCGTACGGGCTTCTTGCACATCATGCCAAAGGCGAACAGACCCAAGATGGGACCGTAAGTGTAGCTGGCGAGGGTATAGACCATCTTGATGGCACTGTCGTTGTTCAGGGCGTAGAACACGAGGATGATGAGTCCCATCACCACTGCCATGCCGATGTGAACAAGGCGGCGGGTACGTGCCAGTTGCGCCTCTTCCTGTTTCTTGTCACTGCCCAGAATATCGACGGTGAACGAGGTGGTCAATGCAGTCAGTGCCGAGCCTGCAGCCGAATAACCGGCGGCAATCAATCCCAGCACAAACAAGATGAGCATGATAACAGGCATTGAGCTGTCTTGAGCCACCATACCGAACAGAGCGTCGTTCTTCTCGGGCATCTCGATACCGGCGTGGCGCGTGTACATCACCAGCAAGGTACCCAGAACGAGGAAAAGTCCCACGACAAAAATCTGGGTGATACCGCTCACGATGAGGCCTTTCTTGGACTCGGTTACGTTCTTGCTGGCGAGGGTGCGCTGCATCAGGTCCTGGTCGAGACCGGTCGTGGCAATAACCATGAAGATACCGGCGATGAACTGTTTCCAGAAGTAGGTGCCCTCCTTGGGATTGTCAAAGAAGAAGATGCGCGATGTGTCATCGGCGGCGATGGCCTTTACCATGTCACCGGCACCGTAGCCCAATGCGCGGGCAATGAACACGATGCACAGTACCACCGACAAGATGAGGCAGAAGCTCTTCAGTGTATCGGTCCAGATGACGGTCTTCACACCGCCCTGCAAAGTATAGAGGAAGATGAGGGCGATGGTGACGATGACGTTAAATACAAACGGGATGTGCAAAGGCCCGAACACCAGCATCTGCAGCGTGACGCATACCACGAGGAATCGTACGGCGGCTCCCAGCATCTTGCTGATGAAGAAGAACCAGGCGCCACTCTTGTGGGTATTACCGCCAAAGCGCTGTTCCAAGTAGCCGTAAATCGACACCAGGTTGCGCTTGTAGAACAACGGCAACAGCACATAGGCGATGACAAAATAGCCCACGGCAAAGCCGAGCACCATCTGCATGTAACTGTAGTCAGATCCGACAACATAGCCGGGCACCGAGATGAAGGTCACACCTGAGATGGGAGCGCCAAGCATGGCGATGGCAACGATAAACCATGGGGCCTGTCGGCCACCGCTCAAGGCGGTAGCGGTGTCGCTCTTACGCGACGCAGCCCACGAAATGATAAACAGGAGAATGAAGTAGCCAACTATCGTGGCAAGTACAATCCAGGGAGTCATATCTTAGTTTAGAGTTTAGAGTTTAAAGTTTAGAGAAGTTACTCCTCATAGAGGAGGTACGGCTTGCGTTGGGCCTTGAAGAGTTCCACATCGCCCTGCCAGGTGGCTTTGATTTCGCTGGCACTCTTGCCTTGGGCAATCATTTCGCGCACCTTGGTGGTACCCATCAGCAGGTCAAAGAAGTTGCTCTTGAGGTAGAACTGGTGTCCGCCGGCAGTGAGGTTGCGGTACGCATCGATGACGTATTCCAAGTTGATGCCCTTGGCAATGACCTCCTCGGCATTGAGATTATGGAGGTCCACACCGTGACAAAGCTTATCCATCTGCGGGGGCGTCTTGGCGCCAAAGCGGCTCTTGGGCGTGAACTCAAAGTCATAGCCCGTCATGTCGGGATGGCCATACACCTGGAAGGGCCAGTCCGTGCCGCGACCCAGACTCACCGTTGTGCCCTCAAAGTAGCACATCGAGGGGTACAGGTATATCGAGAGCATGTTGGGCAAGTTGGGACTCGGAGCGATAGGCAATTCATAGCGAGTTTGGTGGGTGTAGTTCTCGCAGGGAATCACCGTGAAATCACATTTTTTGCCGTCCTTAAGCCAGCCCTCGCCGTTAGCCATTTGCGCCAATTCACCCAGCGTCATACCGTGCACGGTGGGAATAGGCAGGCGACCTACACCGGACTTGAGCGTCATGTCCAGAATGGGACCATCAACGTACATGCCGTTGGGGTTGGGACGGTCGAACACCATGAACTGCTTGCCATAGGTCACGGCAGCATCCATCAGATTAATCATCGTCACATAATAGGTATAGAACCTTAGGCCCACGTCCTGAATGTCGGTCACAATCACGTCGATGCCGTCCATCACCTCGCGGCTGGGCATGGGTGACTTGCCGTCATAGAGCGAGGCGATGGGTATGCCCGTCTTCTCGTCAACGCTGCTCGACACGTGTTCACCGGCGTCAGCATTGCCGCGGAAACCGTGCTCGGGCGAGAAAATCGTCACCACATTCACGCCGTTTTCCAGCATCAGGTCCAGGGTGTGCTTATCGCCCACCATGCCTGTCTGGTTGCTCAGCAGCGCTACGCGCTTGCCCTTCAACAGCGGTACATACTTGTCAGTGCGGGCAGCACCCAATACTAATTCGCCGTTGGTCGCGGCACTGGTTGATGGCTGCGCCTGCTCAACGGTCGTCTGCTTGACTGCGGCGTTATTCACCTTTCCACTGCATGCATTGAGCGTGGTCATGGACGTGAGCGACAGCCACACCATCATCAATAATGAGATTTTGGTCATTTTCATTACTTTAGTCGTTTAAATTGCTTTTTCATCTTGCAAAGTTAGAGGTTTTGTCGGAAATGTCATCATTCTCGACCGACTATTTTGCCAAAATTTGGCACAGGTGAAAAATCGCTACGGGAAACAATCGGTTTCCCGTTTTTTATCGATGCCTTTGACGTACCCTCTCTGGCAAAACTTCAAACAATTCAAAGGCCCGCGGTAATGTCGCCATCAAAAAAGTGGAAACTAAAACCGATAACCGAAAACTTTATAGTAACTTTGCGGTCTATGGACGAGGAATTTGACATCAGGAGGGAGTCGTTGAAGACCGATCAGGATTTTGAAAGGGCATTGAGGCCCGTGCGTTTCGAGGATTTTGCCGGACAGGACAAGATCATCGAGAATCTGCGCGTATTTGTCGCTGCAGCCAAACTGCGTGGCGAGTCGCTTGACCATGTGCTTTTCCACGGCCCTCCAGGCTTGGGAAAGACTACGTTGAGCAACATCATTGCTAACGAGTTAGGCGTAGGTTTCAAGGTCACGTCGGGTCCCGTGCTTGACAAGCCTGGCGACTTGGCGGGCTTGCTCACGTCGCTTGATGAGAACGATGTGCTCTTTATCGACGAGATTCACCGCCTGAGTCCCATTGTCGAGGAATACCTTTACAGCGCGATGGAGGACTACCGCATCGACATCATGATCGACAAGGGACCCGGTGCCCGCTCGGTGCAGCTCACGCTCGCTCCGTTTACCCTCATTGGCGCCACTACCCGCAGCGGCCTGCTGACCTCGCCCTTGCGTGCCCGCTTCGGCATCAACTGCCACCTGGAATACTATGACCATAAGGTGCTTGAGGGTATCATCCGTCGCTCGGCGCGTTTGTTGTCGGTGCCTATTGACGATAAGGCCGCCATAGAGATTGCCCTGCGCAGTCGCGGCACGCCCCGTATCGCCAACTCGCTGCTGCGTCGTGTGCGCGACTTCGCCCAGGTTAAGGGCAGCGGGCGCATCGACCTCGAGATTGCGCGTTATGCCCTCGAGGCATTGAACATCGACAAATATGGACTCGACGAGATCGACAACAAGATTTTGCTGACCATTATCGACAAGTTCAACGGTGGCCCCGTCGGCTTGAACACCATTGCCACGGCGATGAACGAGGATGCTGGTACCATCGAAGAGGTCTATGAGCCTTATCTCATCAAGGAGGGCTTCATCAACCGCACCCCGCGCGGTCGTGAGGCAACCACTCTGGCCTACAACCACCTGAAACGTGAGCGCCCTGGCGAAGTGGGCAGCATCTTTTAGTGAATAGTTAATAGAGAATAGTTAAAAGTTGGGCATCTGCTCTACTGCAAACAATTACAACAAATTATCTTTCTATTAACTGTAAACTATTAACTATCAACTGTTAACTATTAACTGAATAATGGCTAACCTGAAATCACTGGCAAAAGACACCGCCATCTACGGCTTGAGCAGTATTGTGGCACGTTTTGTCAATTATCTGCTCGTGCCGATACAGACTTCGAAGTTCGCTTCCACAGGCGGCGAATACGGCATCATAACGAACGTCTATGCCTACGTGGCAATCCTCATTATAGTGCTGACATTCGGCATGGAGACCACTTTCTTCAGATTCATGAACAAGGAAGGCATGGATCGGAAAAAGGTATATTCTACTGTGCTCAGGATGGTAGGCTTGGTGGGCTTAGTCACCTTTGTCATCGTGACGCTCTTCTGCAAACAAATCGCGGAATTGTTGGGATACGGCAACCATCCCGAGTATGTGGTGGTGATGTATCTCACTGTTGCCCTTGATGCCTTCACTGCCATTGCGTTCGCTTACTTGAGATGTGAGCATCGTCCCATAAAATTCGCGTCCCTCAAGATAGCCAATATCGGCCTGAACATTGTGCTCAACCTGATTTATTTCTTCGGGTTGCCGATGTTGCACTTGAATCCTTTCGGCATCTATGGTGAGACCTTCCACTACGATGTGGTGTGGGTGTTCTACATCAATCTTTTCTGTTCGATGGTCAACATCCTTTTCCTGCACAAGGAACTCAGGGGCATCAATCATGGATTTGACACATCGATGTGTCGCCAGATGCTGGCATACGCTTGGCCTATCCTCGTCATGGGAATTGCCGGACAGCTCAACCAATGCCTCTCGCAGATCATGTTC
Source organism: Muribaculaceae bacterium (assembly GCA_017427945.1). Lineage (GTDB taxonomy): Bacteria > Bacteroidota > Bacteroidia > Bacteroidales > Muribaculaceae > Sodaliphilus. The sequence goes on from JAFRRT010000016.1 coordinate 24,151, forward strand.
CCCAAGGTTTATCCCGGTGCCAATGCCTTCAGCGAGTTGGCCATCTATGGTGCCTGCATCAAGATAGCGATGATCATGATGATGATAACTCAGGCTTTCCGTTTTGCCTACGAACCGTTCGTGTTCAGCAAGGTGAAGGACAAGGACAGCAAGGAAGTTTATGCTCAGACGATGAAATACTACATAATCTTCACCCTGCTGGCCTTCCTGGTGGTAATGGCCTATCTTGACCTGCTCAAGTACCTGATTGGCGAGAGCTACTGGAGCGGACTCCGCGTTGTGCCTATCGTGATGGCAGCCGAAATCATTTTCGGCGTGTTCTTCAACCTCTCATTCTGGTACAAGCTCACCGACCGCACCATTTGGGGCGCTTATTTCTCGGGCATTGGTGCTGTGGTGCTTTTCATCATCAATCTGCTCCTGATTCCGCGTTTCAGTTACATGGCATGTGCATGGGCCGGACTGATTGCTTACACCATCTCGATGCTGTTGTCTTACTTCATCGGCCAAAAGTATTTCCCTGTGAATTACCCGCTGCGCGACATCGCCATCTACACTGTAGTGGCAGCCGTCCTGTTTGCCGCCATGATGTTGCCGATTGAGAATACGTGGCTCTCCCTAGCCTACCGCACCTTCTTGCTCCTGCTCTTCATTGGCTTCGTCTTCCGCAAGGAGAACCTGGGTCCGATGCTCGCCAAACTGCCAGTCGTCGGCCGCTTTTTCAAGTAAACAGGGAGAATATCAACAACATAAAGAATCGGGAATTCGCTGGCGAGCGGGTTCCCGATTCCGTTAATGGATATGGTAACCTTGCGGTATTATAGTCCCATGATAACGTCGACCATGATGTTGACATCGGCAATATTGACTTCACCATCGAGGTTGAAGTCACCCAGCAGTCTTTGGTGGTAGCTTACACCGCTTTCAATCTGAGTGGGGTATATCCACAATTCTCCTCGGTTGAACGATAAGAATCCCTCGACATCATATCGCCCATTGTCATAGGCTCCTTCGTCGATATAAAAGGTTTTGCCTGAGATGATGATCTCGATGAGACAGTTGAGGTCGTCGATGTTCACCTCATAGTCGCAGTTCAGGTCTAGGATTAGATAACCCCAGTGATGGATTGTATCGATAGGAAACGGATAGTGAATGAGCAACTGCCCGGTTCCGTCATCGATAACATTGCGGCCATATTCATCGGTAGTGAAGATGACATCCTTGACACCGATATAATCGTGACTCATATCCGGTGATGCTTCATCAATAGTGATGTAGTGAGCCTTCTCTTCAGGTCCATGTCCTACTTTTTGCCATGTATCTTCAGGGCTGAGCTGCTTGATACTTTGGTATTGAGTCCACTTGGCGCAACCTACGATGGAGTCGCCGTTCACGCAGTCGACATTCGGCATGCCGTACATTAATGAAGAACAGCCATAGATATCCCTCACATAGGTGAACGCCCCGTTTTGATAAACCACCACAAGGGGCTTGACAAAGCGAGCGACATCACTCTGTTCCAGGGCAAAGAGTTCTTCAAGACAAGTCACAGGCACAGGTTCGGCCTTGGGGGAATAATCGATTACCAATAACTCACATTCGTCGCGATAAACGCCTACGATGCCCCTGATAGTGTTATAGTGGCCTTCCTTGATATCGTCAATGAAACGCAGGTATCCCTTGCAGGAGTGACCTTGACTGTCGGTAATCGAGATATAATAACCGCTAATGAAGGTGACGGTAACGTCATGCAATTCAAGATAGTGGTCCCAATGCTCGAGATTGACATCTTCAGGTGTGGCCTGTTCAGGTTCAAGCGGCTCGTTTCGTGATGCCGGCATGAAATTTGACAAGGGTGTTGTGAATTCGGGCAAGCCTTGGTAGGTGGTCTTTCTGGCACTCCATCCTGGCGGAATGATATCACCAGGATGATAGGTCTGCCCAGTGTTGCCGTAAATTTGGCCATAGCAGGTCTCTCCCTGCTTGAAATATAGATAATTCCCCGACTGATAGACCACTTGACATTCAGAGTATGCTGTGACCATCGTGCCATCGTCTAACAGATACAGGTCGCACAAGTCGGTTGGCGGACAGTGTCTCTCGACCTTGATGGGCAGCAGTTGATAGATACAATCCCCGCCTGAGCGTCCGTAAGAGCCGACAATGGCCCAAACGTCGTATGAATCGCCAGGCACAATCTGGCTGCTTGGAACACCCATGTTGAAGTAAATGGCTGCCACATTGCCGTTGTCGTCGGTGACGATTCTGTTTTCAGGGTCGATGGTGACATTCTCCAGGAATACATAATGACCGAAGTACTCGGGTTCCACTTGGCTGAGAATAATGTGCTCAGGTTCGATGGGGACGTTATTGACGGCGGGTTTGAACCCGCTGAGATTTGTCATCTCGCGTTCACAACTGTAGGTGTTCATATGTCCCACAAATCCGGCAGGAATCTCATCACCCATTCTGTAGGTCTGTCCGCAGTTGCCATAAAACAACGCATAACCTGAATCGTCCTTGACCCACAGATAATTATTGTATTGAAAAATCGTATAAACGGGATTGGCAAAGCGCACCATCGTCCCGTCCTCCATCAAGAAGCTTTCCCAAATGCTCTGAACCACAGACGGGAATTCAAAGCGATATTCGGCGCTGACCACGTCGCTCACCTCGTCATCTAGCACCACAATGGCTTTTACCGTGGTGTTCTCGTTCAGCAAGAAAGGTCCGGTGTACACCATGCTTTCTGCGGTGGGGTTGCTGCCATTGGTAGTGTAGTGAATGACGCTGCTGGCATCGGTGCATGTAATGGTCACTTCAATAGGGTCATAGTAGGTGCCGCTTGCCGGTGTGATTTTTGGGGGTATCAAACCGTCGTCAATGACCGTCACGATAATCTTTGTGAAGCGCACCTGGCTTTTCGCCGCTGTGAATTTGATATTCTTGCTGCATTCGCCTGTCCAGATGCCAGTTTTTCCTATATAGGTATAATCACCTGCATCAGCAACCAAGCATCCTGGGCCATACTGAGCCTCTCCCTCGGCGGCACACTCAAATACGATGCGTGGGATGCAGCCCATGTCGGTGTGAACGGTCAATGTCTGATTCTTATACAGGCGGTACTGGGTTCCACTGGCGGCACCGTAGCTGAATTCCAGTGTCACACCTTCTTTGGTGATAGAGAAGTAGCCTGGTATTCCGGTATAATTGCCGGTATCCAGAGTAGGATCAAATACGACATCCCGTCCTGATGCTGCAAGTGTCAACAGGCACAGGGTAATAAAAGTGAAGATTTTCTTCATTGTGTTGAAAGTAAGAAATAATGATTAAAGGTCAGTTAATGATTAAAAACAAAATCGGGACCCACATGGCGTGAGTCCCGATTGATTCATGATTGCATGGCGGCGAGATGCATCAGCGACCGCAGGCAGTGGCACATTCCGTTGACCGGAAAGCCACAGGCATTGTGCTTTTCGTGTCGCTTGACGTTCATCGCTGGCATGCTAATAGGTGTCAATGATCAACCTCTCAGGATGATGTCGATAACAGCGTTGATGTCGCCAATGTTGACCTCGCCGTCCTTGTTTACGTCGGAACGACCCTCGGTCTTGTCGTTGCCACCCAGGATGATGTCGATGAGTGTATTGATATCGCCAATGTTGACCTCGCCGTCGCCATTCACGTCACCGGGGATATCATCCTCTCTGGGATAGTCAGGAGTGGGATCATTGTCGATGGCGATGGGATAAATCTCGATCTCATTCCTATAAATGGTCAAGAAGCCCCAAACGGTGTGGTCGGCATCATCTTCGGGAATATCAATGCCAAACTTGTTGTACAGGATAACGGGCAGGGTGCCATCGTCAACCATGGTATTGTTGCCATCCTTAAAGATCTTAGCGTCATCAATGCGGATGTACCTGTGTATCATATCGGTCGAGAGCTCCTCGCAAGGCATTGCTTCGGGCTGAACAGGCTCAACATAGTGGGTGGTGACAAACGTTGAGTCAACGGGAACCATCTGTTTTGCACTGTTATAGGTGGTCCATGATGCAATAGCATCGTCGATGATATCACCATTGATGAAGTCCTTGTAGGTCAGCGTGCCGTAAACCAGGCTGTAAGTGCCGCAATCGTCCTTCACGTACAAGTTGGGACCATACTGATAAATCGCGGTCAGCGGCCTGGTGAGTTTGCCCATCTGGCCTTGTGACAGACCATACAGGTCCTCAATGCAAGGAACATCAATGGGAGGTTGCGGACCTCCGCCATCACCAACGAACTCGAGAGGCAACACCTGGTAGATGGTGTTGTTCTTGCCGTAGGAAGCGATAACGCAATAAACATCATATTTCTTGGTTACGTCGCTGGGGATAGGAGTATTGAATGTGCCGTTGTAGTAGGGGCAGCTGCCGGTTGCATCGGTGAAGTTCTGGTCAGCAGTGTTGATGGTGACTTGCTTGAGCAGTACATACTGTGCCCATGTGTCATGACTTACCTGGCTGCAGGTGATGGTCTTCACATAGTCCTTGATGTTCACGGTGCGGATTGCAGGACCGAATCCCTCAAAGGGAGTAGCCAGCTCGGGCTCGGCGTTGTAGGTGGTCTTCTTGCCGCTAAAGCCGCCGGCAATCACATCACCGGGGTTGTAGGTCTGGCCTACGTTACCGTAGATGAGGCCATAGCCGCGAGGCTCATTGGCATCCATTGCATACAGGTAGTTATTGCCGTTACCGCCCTGCTTTACAACGATGATTTCATCGGTGAACTCAACCATTGTGTTGTCTTCGGTGCTTGCCATGTCACGGAAACCGTAGCTGTCGCCGGGCTTCTTAACACTGGTGGGCAACAATTGATAAATGGTATTGTCGTTGCCATAGGAACCAACCACGCCAATCACGTTATAGGCGACGCTCAAGTCGGCGGGAGCCGAAACGCCCATGCTACCGAAGTAAACGGCGCAAGTCTTGCCATTGGCATCGGTGAGGGTGTAGTTCCTGTTGTCCTCGGTGCTGAAGATGACATTCTCCATGGTCACATAGTGAGCAAACTTGTTGTGACCAACTTGGTCGGCGCTGATAGGCTCGGGATCGATAGGACTGTTGGAGCTTGCGGGTGCAAAACCACTCTCGGCCTGCAATTCGGGCTCACCGGCATAGGTGGTCTTGGTGCCTACGAAGCCAGCGGGGATAACATCACCGTTCCTGTAGGTTTGGCCCACGTTGTTGCCGTAAATCAAAGCATAGCCGCTGTTGTCCTTAACATACAGGTACTTGCCGTTCTGTGCCAACGCGTTCACGGGGTTGGAGAAGACAACTACAGTGCCGTCAGCCATGCCCTGGTAAGCAGCGATGTTGGCAACATTCGTTGCGGTGGCAAACTCATAGGTAGCGCTAACCACGCCGCTCACCTCGCCATCGAGGGCCGAGATGGCCTTCACGGTGGTGTTGCTGCTCACGGTAAACGGAGCAGTGTACTGGGTGGAGCTGGTAGTGGGATCATTGCCGTTGGTGGTGTAGTAAATCTTGGCACCACTGCTCGGGCAAGTGATGGTAACCGAAATCGGCTGATAGAAGGTGCCACCGGCGGGCGAAATGCTCGGAGCGGCAAGACCAGCATTTTCAACAGTCACGATAAACTTGGTGGCGCGAACCTGGCCAACTGTGGGGTTGAGAACAACGTTATCGCTTGCTCCGGTCCATGTGCCTTCGGTACCGCTGTAGCTGTAAGTGCCAGGGGTCACTGTTCCAAAACCAGCAGGACCATACTGAGATTCATTAGCAGCAACGCAGGTGAATACGATCTTGCTGATAGAGCCCACACTTGATGTGATAGTAACAGGCTGGTTCTTGTAGAAGCGGTAATGTGTGCCGTTAGCCACACCTTGAGCTACTTCAACCTTGATGCCCTCCTTTTCAATGACGAAAGCACTGGCTGTACTGCTGCCAGTACCGATATCGACAGTGGCATCAAATGTGATGTCAACTGCCCATGCGGCACTTGCCAACAAACAAAGGGTTAATAATGTAAAAATTTTCTTCATTGCAATGATATGTTAAATGGTTAATAATGATAAGTCTTATAATGTCTATAATCGGACAAAGATAGGCATTTTTTTTGTTTCCCCAACGCTTTGGGGTGTTAATTTTTCTATTCTTTTTTCAAACGCCTATTCTTGGTGTGAAATGCTGTTCAACACTCGCGACTATTTATGGAAAGAGTGCCCGTCACGATGAGAAATTGGTTAGAACCGTTATCCTGGTTGCGACGGGCACTTGTTCAATGAATTACAGGCCGAATTTTACGTCATCCAGACACCAGGTTGCATAGTTGGCGTCCCGGGTGGCATAGTAGCGGAAGCCGATGTAATACACGCCGTCGGCCCACTGACTCAGGTCGAGCTCACCGCTCTCAACCCAGTCGCTGTAACCGCTTGCAGGAGCGGTGGCAAGCACAGGATTGAGCTTAACTTTGACGGTTGCTGCCGAGGGATCGAGAGCATTGAGCAAATAGACTTCAAACTGGGTGGTTGTGCTGCCGTAGGAGTTGACTTCGGTGCGGAAGGTCAGGGTCGTGCCAGTGGCGTTCTTGATGTCGAGAGGGGGCGTGATGAGCCAAGAGTCAAACGGCGGCTGCGTGCCCTTGTAGCCCGTCATGGCGGCATAGCCGTTGGCCATGAACATGGTCTGATACCACTTCTTGTCACCGCTGACAATCACTTTGCGCCAATTGTTGGGAATGGAGTTGTCAAAGCCTTCGTCAAGCCACGTCACGGCTTCGATGGTCTCACTGCCGCCGGTCACGGTCACGTCATCGGCGTTGCGCATCTGCAGTTGCCATAGGGTACCATAAGTGGTCAATATACCCACGATTTCCACTTTTCCTGTTGGCAGTATCATGTCGTTAAAGTCGGCATAATTGTTGGTGCGGACAATCAGGCTGTTGCCTTCGCTGTCAACAATCGTGCGGTTGGAGGCGTATGCGGGCTCCGAGAATGTCGTCACGCCATCGGCGTCAACAAAGGTGACGTCGGCGATGCGGACGAGCTTGCCCTGGTATGCGCGTAGCGTCTCGCTGTCATTCTTGCCCGTAAAGTCTTTGAGACTGACATCAACAGGCTGCGCTTCGGGGCGGTCAGGGTCGGCAGTTCCGTTTTTCTGGACCAGCGACTCCCACATTTCTTCGGGCATGAATGTCGTTTCCCAGGTTGAGGCCGCCGAGTACCACTGCGGATAGCCTATCGCCTGTTGCCCATTGTATTTGCCCACATAGTACCCTTTCATGGGAAGAATGATTTCTTGCCCGATGGGATAATCTTTGTACAGGTCCCTCTTGTTAATTGAGATGGCTAGGCCGGCACCCGACTCGTCGGTGATGAAGAGCGTCTTGTAGATGTTGCCCGCTTCATCGCTGCTGGTAACCCAGCCATGGATAACCTCATCCTCGGTTACCGTGTCAACATAGTTCCTCGCATCCTGCCAGTGTTTTGCCTTAAACTCAGCAATGGTCATGTTGGGAGAAATGGGGTCGGGAGTGGGGTTGCTTCCTCCGCCCAGAATGATGTCAATAAGCACATTGATGTCGGCGACATTCACCTCATCATCACAGTTCAGGTCGCCAAAGACATTGCTTGTCTTGAGATCACTACTACCGGCTGCAAGCAGGAGCGATAGTACAAACATGAGAGAAATTGTAAAGCGTTTCATTAAAACAATATAGATTTAGTCGGGTCCTGAAAAATTGAAGTTGGTAAGACAAATGAAAAAGGCAGAACCCGGTTTGACCTTTTCCATTGGCTCTCATATCTTGATGCGGTCAGGTATTCAATCCTCGGCAGTGCAGTTGGAAAAGAGAAGCGACATGACCCATCGCCATGTCGCTCCATATTTGTCGCAGTAAGTACTTGCATTAAAAAAAAACTCCGCACACAGACGCGCGGATTTCCCTCTTTGCCGTGCCTGTGACGGACGGCACTCCCTAAATGCAATTTGTCTTGCAAGGAATTCATTTACTGAACATGTTAATTTGTTTCCCCGTTAGGGGCAGAATCATCATCTCTTTTTAATTGGCTGCAAAGGTAAGAATTTTTTCCTTAAAACACTTTTGGACAGATGTTAAATAATTCAAAATCATTAAAAAATGCCTGCGACAAAAAAGATTTGCGCAGGAACGAAAAATGAACTATCTTTGCAAAAAATCAGATTAATACATTAATAAATAATTATGGCAGAAGAAATCCTTAACCAGAACGACAAGAACCAGCAGCGCAAGGAGGTTTCCCCCGAGAAACTCAAAGCCCTGCAGGTGGCAATGGACAAAATCGACAAGACCTTTGGCAGTGGCTCCATCATGAAATTGGGTGATGACCACATCGAGGACATAGAAGTGATACCCACAGGCTCCATAGGCCTGGATAATGCATTAGGCGTGGGCGGTTATCCCCGCGGCCGCATCATCGAAATCTATGGCCCCGAGGCTTCGGGTAAGACCACACTCGCCATCCATGCCATTGCCGAGGCACAGAAGATGGGCGGCATTGCTGCCATCATCGATGCCGAGCATGCCTTTGACCGTTTCTATGCCGAGTCGCTGGGTGTTGACGTGAACAACCTGTGGATCAGCCAGCCCGACAACGGCGAGCAGGCGCTTGAGATTGCCGACCAACTTATCCGCAGCAGCGCCATCGACATTATTGTCATCGACAGTGTCGCCGCTTTGACTCCCAAGGCCGAGATTGAGGGCGAAATGGGCGAGAGCAAGATGGGTCTGCAGGCCCGCCTCATGAGCCAGGCGTTAAGGAAGTTGACTGCCACCATCAGCCGTACCAAGACTTGCTGCATCTTCATCAATCAGCTGCGCGAGAAATTGGGCGTGATGTTCGGCAACCCAGAGACCACAACGGGCGGCAACGCCTTGAAGTTCTACAGCAGTGTGCGTCTTGACATCCGTCGCACCGGCCAAATCAAGGACGGCGACCAGGTGGTGGGCAACCTTACCCGCGTCAAGGTCGTGAAGAATAAGGTGGCTCCCCCCTTCCGTAAGACCGAGTTTGAAATCCGCTTCGGCGAGGGCATCAGCAAGGTGGGCGAAATCCTCGACCTGGGTGTCGAGTTCGGCATTGTCAAGAAGAGCGGTGCCTGGTTCTCCTACGAGGGTACCAAGCTGGGCCAGGGCCGTGACGCTGCCAAGCAGATGGTAGCCGACAATCCTGAGCTTGCCGAGGAAATCGAGGCCAAGATTAAGGAAGCCATGAAGGCTAAGTAACATCCCCGTTATTACAACAATAAAAGCCACGGTCACCCCGTGGCTTTTAATTTTTTTTGCCCGATTAGTCCTGATTGGGCCTCATCCTCTTTTACAGGAGCCCAAAAGCGGCGCGAAGCGTCTCGGTCATGTTGAGCTTTTCCCAAGTGAAGAGCTCGACTTCGACCTCCTTGTCCTCGTTGTAGAGCGATTCAAATTTCTTGACCTTGAACTCATATTTGCGGCCCATGTGGCCATAGGCTGCCGCCTCGGTGTACATGGGTTGCAGCAGTTTCAGGCGCTCGATGATGGCTTTGGGACGCATGTCGAACAACTCTTTGAGAATGTCGGCAATCTCGGCATCGGTCTTGTTCACATGGCTGGTGCCGTAGGTGTTGATAAAGAAGCTCACAGGCTTGGCGCGTCCGATGGCATAGGCCACCTGGACCAGCACCTCGTCGGCGATACCGGCAGCCACGACGTTCTTGGCGATGTGGCGGCAGGCGTAGGCGGCACTGCGGTCCACCTTGCTGGGGTCTTTGCCTGAGAAGGCGCCGCCGCCATGGGCACCGCGGCCACCGTAGGTGTCCACGATGATTTTGCGGCCCGTCAGACCTGTGTCACCGTGCGGTCCGCCAATGACGAACTTGCCTGTGGGGTTTACATACAGTTCGGTCTTGTCGTCAACCATGGCGCGTATTTCTTCGCTGAAGTGCTTCAATGTCCTGGGGATGAGGATATCGCGCACATCCTGCTCGATGCGCGGCTGGTCAACGTCAGCGTCATGCTGGGTGCTCACCACGATGGTGTGGATGTGCACGGGGCGGTGTGTGTCGCCGTCATATTCGACGGTTACCTGGGCCTTGCTGTCGGGGCGCAGGTAGGGCATCAAATCCAAATGGTTGTGGCGGATGTCGGCCAGCTCACGCATGAGGGCGTGGGCCAGGTCGAGGGTCAGCGGCATGTAGTTGGGAGTCTCGTTGCAGGCATAGCCGAACATCATGCCCTGGTCGCCCGCACCTTGCTCGGCCTGGTCGTCCTCGGCATTGTCCACTCCCTGCTTGATGTCGCCGCTCTGCTCGTGCACGCTGTTGAGGATGCCGCATGAGTTGCCGTCAAACTGGTACTCGCTTTTGGTGTAGCCAATGCGGTTGATTACCTCACGCGCTGTGCGCTGCAGGTCGATGTAAACGTTGGTAGTCACCTCACCCGAGATGATGACCTGACCTGTGGTCACCATTGTCTCACATGCCACATGGGCCTGGGGGTCAAAGGCGAGGAACTTGTCCAAAATCGCGTCGCTGATCTGGTCAGCAACTTTGTCGGGGTGTCCCTCAGACACGCTCTCCGACGTGAAAAGATAATTCTTACTGTTCATTGTTACAAAATACTGATTTTGTGGAACATGAACGCTAAAAGAAAATCAATAAAGTAGTTGATTATTGCATTTTAGCATTTTTTCAAGTGGTTGCAAGCAGCCCAAATTCCACTGTAATTAATATATAGTTCATTAAATGTGGCTGCAAAGATACAACAAAGAATTAGAGTGGCAAGGATTATGAGAAATAATTCTCACAATTCTTGCCACCCGTGGATTGTCATGCCTTATAGGAGCCGGCTATTTTGCATTCATGAGAATGGCACGGATGCGGTCGGCGTCGGCTTTAATAGTGTAGAGGCTGTCGGGCGTGAGCAGCGGCTTGCGATAATCTGATACTGCCGGCTCGTTGTCATCGGTCACTATTTTGGTATTGCTGTTGGTAAACGCTTCTACATCGGCTTTGGTGATGCCAATGTATTTCATGTTCAGCTCGTTCATGTAGCGCAGATGGTCGCGGGCATATTCCAGCCAGTACTGTCGCGGGTGTATGTTCTCGAGTTTTTGCCTGATGACTTCGTTGCTCAGCAGTTTGGTATGCGTGCGCTCTCCGCGGTGATCCTCGGGGTGCTCAATCACTTCGCTCACAGCCTGCTCAAAGTCCTTGACCCAGTTGTTGCAGTATTCTTCGTCGGCGTTCATCTCCGAGAAACATTCGCCCACCTTGTCCAGGAACTGGAAATTACCCATGTTCTTCCATGTCTCGATGCTGTTGCTGAAGATGCTCTCGGCGGTCTTGTCATGGGCGAGGATGTCAAAGCCCAGAACCTCGTTGACGGGCCCCATCATGTCCTCGGCAGGAATCATGTCGAGCGAGTCTAACGGCAGGCTCAGCATCCAGGTGGCAATAGAATCCCTGTGTGACATCAGGACGGCTTGGCGGTCCAATTCGTTGGTAAATTTATCAATGTTGCTGATGACCATCAGGGCCGACATTTTGCGGTCGTTGATGCGCTGGCGGTGTTCCATCCATGCCACCGTACCAAAGGTCAACACAATCGAGATGGTTGTGGCGATAATGGTTAACAGCAATTCTCTCCATAAGGAACCGTCGGCCCATTTGCGCAGGCTCTTGGGTATCCTTAATCTGACGTTCATTCTTTTCATTTGTCTCTATCGTTTCTTTGTGTTATTGCTTTGGGGAGCATTGATGATGCTGTCGATGTGCTGGATGAGGGGCCGCAGTGTGTTCAGGTTACTGGGCTTGAGAGTGTCGGTTCTGAAATCCGATTGTGCGGGTGCTGGTGTATCCAATGTGAGTTGGCGCGAACGTTCACTGGCAAATGCTGTGACTTCTTCAGGATCAATGCCCATGAGTTCCATGTTCTTGCGATTGAGATATCTGACGTTGGCGGCGACATAGTCGAGCCATGCTTTGCGCACATGAAAATCTTCGGTTTTTTGTCTGAAGGAGTTATCGTTCAACAGTTTTGTGAGGGTGTGCTCACCGGGTTGGATTTTAGCGATGACTTTTGAGACGGTTGCTTCATAATCACTGACCCACTCATTCCAATTGTTTTCGTCGGCATTCATCCTGGAGAAGCAGTCTCCCACGTTGTCAATGAACAGGTAGTTGCTATTTCCCATGTTTTTCCAAGTCTCGAAGCTGTTGCTGAAGATGTTCTCGGCTGTCTTGTCATGGGACATGAAGTTGATGAGTGAGAACATCTCGTTGAGGATGCCTCTCACCTCTTGGGGCTCAATCTTGTCAAGGTCATCTTTGGGCAAGCTCCTCAACCAGGTGCCAATGGAGTCGCATCGCGCCATGTCGACTGCCATCTCGTCAACATTCGTTGAAAAGTTGTCGATGCTGCTGAGCACCATCATGGCCGACATCTTGCGGTCTTTAGCGCGCTGGCAACGGTCAACCAAGTCTGCTGTGCCGAAGGTCAAAATGATTGATAGGGTAGTGGCAAGAAATTGAGACTCCTTTATCCAAGCGCGCAATCTTTTTGGCATCTTGAATTTTGCGAGAGGTTTTTTGGCTTTGGAAGTTATTTTTCTCGTTTTTGAGGATTTCTTTTTCATTTGACTCTATCGTTTTAAGGTTTTGATTATTTCTTGCGCAGTTCCCAAAAGGCGACAGCAGCGGCGGCTGCGACATTCAGGGAGTCGACGTTGTGCTGCATGGGGATGCGCACGACATGGTTGGCTTCGGTAATCACTTCATGGGCCAGGCCGTCTCCCTCGGTACCCATGATGAGGGCCAGGCGGGCTTCCTGCTTCAGCAAGGGGTCATCAAGCGCGATGCTGTCGTCGCTCAATGCCATGGCGGCGGTGGTGAAACCCAACGCGTTCAACGTAGGTGTCACGGGGCCCTCAATCCACGTCCAGGGCACGAGAAACACCGACCCCATCGATACGCGCACGGCGCGGCGGTTCAGCGGGTCGCAGGCCGTGGGCGTGAGCAATACGGCATCGATGCCCAGGGCTGCCGCCGAGCGGAAGATGGCACCGATGTTTGTGGTGTCGGTCACGCCGTCGATGACCACCACGCGGCTGGCGTTGCGGCACACGTCGGCGACAGGGGGCGGGGTGGGGCGGCGCATGGCACACAGCACTCCGCGTGTCAGGGTATAACCCGTCAGCGAGGCGAGCAGGTCGCGCTCTCCGGTATAAACGGGGATGTCGCCGCAACGCTCAATGAGACTGGCGGCATCGCCCGTGATGTGTCGTCGCTCACACAGCAGCGACAACGGCTCATAACCCGCATCAAGGGCCACATGGATGACCTTGGGGCTCTCGGCAATGAAGATGCCCTTGTCCGGCTCCAGGCGGTTGCGCAACTGGGCCTCGGTGAGAGTGCTGAACACCTCCACGCCCTGTTGCTCCAGCGATGTGACCTCAATGATAGGCATAATTGGGTTAAACCGAATGATATTGCTGTAAAGCGTTTGTTTGCTTAAGGCAGTGCGGCCTTACCTGATGACCTTGGTGAACACGGGTGTGTCGCCCTTCTCGACCGTTACATAGACCTTCAACTCGCCTGCGGGCGGCATGTCAGGCTTATCCTCGCGAGGCAGGTCCTTGGCGGTGAATAGGTATTCGGTGCCCTCGGGAATGGCGCGTGAAGCGACAGCCGTGGCCTTGGCGTTGAGCATGGGATAGCCATGAACGGCAGCATCAAAGATGGCCTCTTCGTCGGCATTCACAGGGTGCTGCTCGGGGAAATCCTCGGGCAAGACATATGCGCCCTCGATGAAACCGCTCACCGTCAGGAACTGCTCAACCTCCTTGGGCATTGCTGCCATGCGTGCGGCACGCACACCGTAACCAGGCAGTATCTCGGCATTGGGCTGCTTTTCGGCAAGGTCCTTGACACTCGACTCAAGACCGCCGCTGCCAAAGGTGCAGAACGGAACGATCTTCTTGCCGCTCAGGTCCACCTTGTCCAGGAAAGCCCCAACGGGAGGTGCGAATGTGCCGAACCAAACCGGGTAGCCGATGAAAATCACGTCATACTTGGCAAGGTCGGCTACCAGAGGCTTGATTTCGGGCTTGATGCCCTCTTCACGCTCCTTCATGCAGCGCTGAATCGTGGCTTCAAATTCCCCGTCATAGGGCTGCACGGGAACAATCTCCTCGATGTCGGCATTCAGGCGCGTGGCGATTTCCTGTGCCACGCCCTTGGTGTTCGACGTCTGCGAGTAATAAAGCACAAGCACCTTGGGTGCCTCTTTCTTGGGGCTGCATGAAACCGCAACCATCATGGCTAATGCAAGCCCGAACATAATCTTCAGAATTTTCATGTGATGAATGTTTTATTGTTGGATGAATGTAATCAAAGCTGTTTAGGTCGTCTGCGGCGTCTGGTAATCGCCGGCGCCCTGGATGGCGCGCACCTGGCGCTGGAACTCGATGGGGCGCTTGATATAGCGCAGCACGATGGTGCCCGCACCGGTGCCCGACACCTTGACGGTGCCGTAGTTGAAGATGCGGCCCCACAGGTTCTGTTCCACAAGGATGCTCTCTACCTTGCCGATGACAATCTCATGGGCATGGCGGTGAAGCCAGCCGTGGCTGTGGAAAAAGCGCTTGTCGCTCACAAAGATGGTCGTGGTAAGGTTGCGGATGAAATTTCCGAGGTGCAGGTAGGCCCACTTGGTCAGTCGGGGCTGATAGATGATGGTCTCTCCTGGCGCTATAATCTTGCTGATTTTCATAATTAATCTAAAAAAAAGTTCTTCAAAGGCAAAGTTACTGCTTATTTCCACATTATTTATTAATTTCGCAGCAAATTTTTTCATAACACTGTAATCAAATGGCAAACGATATCGATAAGAAGAAAGAGAAAGAAGAGGAATATGTAAGGCAGACAGGTTCACTCAAGGAGCGTTTGGGCCGTGTAAAGAAGACCCGCTGGTGGCGCTTCGGCATCGTGGCGCTGATCTATGTGCTATGGACCATCTGGGTGGGCAATCCCTGGCTCTTGCTGGGCCTGATTCTGCTCGCCGACATCTACCTGACGCAGTTCATCCCCTGGGGTGCCTGGAAAGGCATGAAGAAAGGTCCGCTGCGCACCCTCATGAGCTGGATTGACGCCATCGTCTATGCCCTGGTACTGGTTTATTTCCTGTTCCTGTTTATCGGTCAGAATTACCAGATTCCCTCCTCATCGCTCGAGAAATCGTTGCTCACCGGTGACTTCCTGTGGGTGAACAAGGTGACCTACGGCCCTCGCGTGCCGCAGACGCCGCTCCACTTCCCGCTGGCGCAGAACACCCTGCCTTTCTTTAACTGCAAGTCCTACATCGAGCACCCGCAGCTGGAATACCACCGCCTGAAAGGTCTGCGCAATGTGGAGCGCATGGATATCGTGGTCTTTAACTTCCCCGCTGGCGACACCGTTGCGGTCAAGATGCCCAACCCCGACTATTACACCCTGTGCCAGGAGCGCGGGCGTGATGCGGTGCGCAACAACAAGGACATCTTCGGTGACATCATCTACCGTCCCGTTGACCGCCGCGACAACTATGTGAAGCGATGCCTGGGTCTGCCCGGCGAGACGCTGCAAATCAAGGACGGCATCGTCTATGTCGATGGCAAGGCAGTGCCTCAGCCCAAGAATGTGCAGTATTTCTACTATGTGCAGACCGATGGCACATATATCGATGAGAACCTGTTCGAGGAACTCGGCATCAGCATGGAGGATCGCCATGTTGTAGCCGACGGATATGTCCTGCCGCTGACGGCCGATATGAAGAAGACGCTCGAGGGCAAACCGTTTGTAGTGGGCATCCAGCGCATCCAGCCCGACCCGGGTGAAACCATTATCACCTATCCCGTGGGTGTGGACTATGGCTGGACCCATGCCAACTACGGACCCATCTGGATTCCCAAGAAAGGCGCCAAGATTGATTTGACCGTGGAGAATTTGCCGCTTTATGAGCGCTGCATCCGCAACTACGAGTGCAACACCCTTGAGGTGAAAGGCAACCAGATTCTCATCAACGGCGAGCCTGCCACGAGCTACACCTTCAAGATGGACTACTACTGGATGCAGGGTGACAACCGCGACAACTCGCTCGACTCCCGCTACTGGGGTTTCGTGCCCGAGGACCACATCGTGGGCACCCCCTCAATTATCCTCATTTCCTTCGACAAGGACCACAGGCTCTTTGACGGCGGCATCCGCTGGAACCGCATCTTCAAGATGCCCAACCCCGACAAGAAGTGACATCTTCCCGCACTGTGGTGATGGGTAGCATGTGCGCCGCCAGTGTGCGGTGCTATGCCGCTGCGCTCCAGGCCGGCACGTTGCTCGTTGACCTTGACGAGACACGCCTGCCGCTGCGCCACAGCCACCACCGTTACCGCATCGACGGACCTAACGGCGTGCAGACGCTCACAGTGCCCCTTGTCGGCAGCACCAACAACATGATGACGCCCTTGCGCGACGTGCTCATCTCGGAGCACGGCGACTGGCGCCGTCTGCATTGGGGCGCCTTATTCTCGGCTTACGGCCGCTCGCCCTATTTCGACTATGTAGCCGATGATCTTTCGCGCGTCATCAACGGCAGCCAGCGCTACCTGCACGAGTTCAATGCCCAACTGCATGAGGTGATTGTTGATTTCATGGATTTGCCTTTAACGACTCGTGCTTTGGAGAATGGCGAAAGCCTTGACGGCGTGGTTGACCTGCGCGGCCGCATAGCCATGAAAAAGCCTGACACCTTGCCGCTCGTCAATGTCCCGTATTACCAGATGTGGCAAACGCAGGGAAGCTTCTTCCCCGACTTGAGCATCCTCGACCTGATGATGAACCTGGGCCGCGAGGGCATCTTCACCCTTCTCGCTATGGCCCCTTCCCAAATCCTCTGAGGGAATACTATCATACCATCTTCCTTTAAGCAAAAAATAAAGGTCCGAGCATTCACTGCTGAGACCCTCATAATTACTAATACTTGAAAACTATATTTACCCCATAAAAGCTAAATTATTATGAAAGTGAATCATAGACTTCAAAGACTTGTCGTCTATGACTTCGATGCAAATTAACGAAATATTTCTCTAATGAAAACCAATAAAAGTATTAAAAAATGTGAAATCATTGCTTTATTCAGCAATCTCCCGTTTGTGTCGGGTAAATAGCCTTTATTTGACGTGAAAAAAATGACAGGGGGTTGTCGGTTCACGATATTTGTTGTATCTTTGCAACCGCTTTCGATGGAAACGACATCAAAGTGGGTCCTATAGCTCAGTTGGTTAGAGCACCTGACTCATAATCAGGGAGTCCTTGGTTCAAGCCCAAGTGGGACCACA
>JAFRRT010000017.1 GCA_017427945.1 Muribaculaceae bacterium
CTACAGTCTTCTGTCCGCCGGCTGCTACCATTACGCATAAAAGTGTTATGGCGATTACACGATCTTTTTTCATTGTCGAAGTTCTATTTGGATTAATATGTCAAAATTGAGTTATTTGTCCATTAGACGTATTAAGCACACCAAAAAGTTGCAATACAGCGAAAAATATTTCCATTGTTATGATTGCTATAATCAGCGGAAACATATAGAAAAATACTAATTTCCGCTGGTTATAGACACTTTTTGTCGCTATAATCAGTGGAAACATATTAATAAACACCAGTTTCCGCTGATTATAGCTTTTCTATTATCAAGTCATTTTGGCGCAATAAATGTAACAGCATGCTCCGTTTTTCTTTTGCAACGGCTGTTACAGTAACAGTGGTTACAATGATTGGAACGCAGGAAATCCTAAGGGTTTCAGATCAATGAAAATCGCAACATATTGCGATTCTTGAGTGATTTGAAGGCCTCAAAGATGAAAAACTAACAAAAATCGCAGTTTATTGCGATTTTTAGGGCATGAAAAAGCTCGGCATCTAAACAGACGAAGTGTTAACTTGTTATTAGTCAACAGTATGGAGGCACTTCATATTTTACGCAGCGGAAATTACGTAATAATCATTTGCAATTCTGGAATTGAACGGGAATCAGCCGGAATAGCAAAAGAAAAATCAGCCGTTTTCAGGAAAAATCTCGAAAAGGGCTGCTAGTGATACGCCTGCAAGGCTTGACCGAAATAATCCATCCTTCAGGACAAGCCAAATTTTATGCGTAGCGTCAAAAAGCGCGCAAGCCGAGAGCAGAGCCAAACTCGTTTGGTTTCTGCCAAGGCACAGCCGATTTTATTAAAATTTTGTGGATTATTTCGAGGCAGCTGTGCATGGCCTTGCAGTATCACGATGCCCGCTAACTTTGCGGTGTAAAAGGTGGTAGCGACAGGACAATGTCAACATTTTATTTCATCAATGCGGCTTCACGGTATCATTCCTCTCCCGTCAAGCAGAGGAACGTGCATAAAGACAGCAAAGGAGGGATCGCCAATCACAGGCGTTTCCCTCCTTACCTTGATCTATTAATAAAACCAAATAAATTCGGCGCTAAAACAATAGCTATCTTTAGCTTATTATTGAATTCCTGGTTTTTTCCTTGTATCAATAACACCTTGATGGTGCTCTTACGATATTTCAGTTTTGCTTATAATCGCTTCAATAAGCTTTTCTAAGCCATTATAACCTTTTCGGAAGAAACCTTTGTTTAAGTCGCTCTGATAGTTACGAATCTTTATGTAATACTCATCATCATTATCATCTTTGACAATAGTATCAATAAAAATGGCTGAGTTGGTGCCCTATATCCAAATGAACAAAAGTATTACGAATAATGGTATCCGCATCTATTACTTCTGCAATGTTAGCACTATAATCAGTTAAATCAACACAGCAAAGGGCATAACAATTAGAATTGAGAACAGCTTGTCTCATTTGATTAGTACTCATATGTGCTGGCTGATCAAAATTCCATTTACTTTTTACTTCTACGAAATATATAATTTGGCCCCTATAACGAATAACTATATCCTGTCCGTTCTGAATGTCGTTTACCTCCATTGATTCTCCTTCCTTTCGAAACTCAACTTGTAGTAATTCTCCTTGAAGTCTCTCACGGAGTTTGTCTTCAATCGCCTTTCCAATATAGTACATATGATTAAATACTAGTTGCCGGTCGCGTTCATTTTGTAAATATTCTCGAGCCTTATCAATAATTATCTCGAAATAAGGGTCATCAACAAGTTCGGCGACTTTTTCTTTTTTTTCTGGAGAAGCTTTCATAAACTTATAAGTATGAGTGCGCTCTTGTCCCTTAAGACGATTGAGGAATATGTGTGGCTTGTTAATATTAATATTATCAAACCACTTATGCCAATATCCTTGTTCTCCATCTTTGTCTAAAAGATCTATTATCTCAATTGTTACAGGGTTTGAATATTGTGACTCTTTTAATGCCTCTTCTATTTCTGAACCAATTTTCTTGGGATCAATTCCCTCATAGGCAAACATCCATGCATATTGTTCTTCTATTAGGTTCTCTTCGTAAGATGATTTAAAAACTTTCTGATATATCTCAAATAAAGTGTGTTGTACATCTTGTGGAATTCTTTCCCTTTCCAAAAGAACATTCAAGTTTTCTGGGTTACAAAGTTTCCCAACTTGATTAGGTATTATGGCATATTTTTTGAATAGTTCCGTTTGATATTTTGAAGGCCTATCACGATTACATAGAGCCGAAAGAATATCATAATGTAGTGTCTTGTGCTCATCATACCACGAATGTTCTCCTTCTAATTGATTAATCTCACCTTTAATTTGTATTTGTTTAAGAGTATAATCCACAAGTGTCTCAAAAGCCGTATAATATAAAGATTGTTCAGTGTCGGTTTTAACACCATAAAGCGGAGAGACAAATGCTTCCCTATACGTATGCCCGAAAAAAGTACAGATATGTGGCATCGAATTATTCCTAATAGATGATCCATTCTGCACTGGGAATATTGAACAATAGTCCAAAAGAGCATTGAGTGTTTCTTTGAAAGGAGTATCAATGAGTTTTTGGCTATTGACATACTCATTGATGCTTTTCTTCATGTCGTCACGGCCATATTTTGTGAATTCACAAATATCTGCATAATCCACTTCAACGAACTTATTGGTATCAGCGGGTATTAGTTGTTTGCAAATATTATAAAGGATAGATGGGATATCTTCAGCATCTCGCAGATCACTAGCTGTCTTCCGGATTCCCTCCCGGTTAGGGATCAGTTCCTTCGTACTAAAATAGGAGGATTGTCCACTATCTTTCAAGAAAAGAAGAAAATCATGTAATTGGGTATTATCACTCTTTTCAATAATACTGTTAACAATATCTTCGATAGTTATAAAACGTGATGCGGTTTTATCATCCCATTGAGCAACAATCTCAGACCAACTCAATACTTCATCTTTTGGAGGAAGATTTGAAACCATGCTAGCATATGTATAAACCACATCAAGATACTTTGCACCCTCATCAGTACGGAGAAATGTTACAATCTCTGAAGACAAAAAACGTACGATTTCAGATTGAGAGGCAGAAACCTTCACATCATTTACACGCAAAAATGGGATTGATAGATATTTATTGACTAAAACATTCTTCAGATTGGAATAGAATTCTCTAGTCAGTTGATGCGAGTTCTCAAAACGAAAAAGATCAATGTTTATAGGTGCAATTAGTTTTGAGTTATTGATACTTTCTCCATATTTTTCCAGATAGGCAAATAGCATTTGAAGCATTTCATTGATTACTTGTACATTTGATCTATACTTGTTTTGTTTATCGATATTATCTTCTGGAAGGACTATTGAATTACGAGGTTCTTCTGGATAGAATCGTTCGCTATGGAATATAAAATTAAAACCAAATGTATGTGTGCCAAGAAGCGGAAAGAAAATAAACAATCGTGGTATACCTGAAATATCCATAGCCTCGTTCTCAGTCTTTAGCGGTAATATAATGATACTTTTTTTATCTTCAGATTGGAGAAAGAAAATAGTTCGAGATGGACTTGCAGTTGTTTCAATATCAATAGCATGAAGCTGTTTCTCTATATCAATAGGTCTACAACCTTTCTTAGTGAATGTTTCTTGCCGACTATTTTTTCGATCAATTATAGTAACTTCTTCAATACGTTCATTGAAGGTCATGACATACGGCATCAGATCAAAAGCCGCAGTCACTCCTTGTTCGGCGGCAGGGAAATGAACTGAGTCAAGTTCGTAAACGAAAGATGTTTCAGAGCAAGGAACAGGAGTGGTCTCTTTTTCAAGCAAACCATCAGCATATTCCAACTGCTTCGTCATTGCCTCAATCATTGCTTGAATCTCATTATCCGAACGATCAAGGATGAAATCATCTATTTCTGCGTATTCTCCTTCATCAATTTTCATGCAGCCATTAATGTGAATCTTGCGGCTAAACTTGTGCGTGGTCATAAAACCCGTGCCAAATTGACCAGCAGAATTAGGATCTTCTTTTTCTTCAGATGATACCTGTTTGATAAGAGACGTGAAAGTGTCATAATCAAAAGGTTTGCCATTGTGAGAAAAAGTCAACTTATCTTTATCAAGTACAATTCTAGCATGCGCATGATCGCTAAGGTCACGTGCATTCTGTAGCAGTTCCCAAATTGCTCGTTCGGCTGTTGTGTTGTCAAATTTATTAATGCCCTCTAATATTTTTTGACAATGTTGCTTGTTGTTTTGGCGTCGGTCCTTTTTTATGTTTTCGTCACGCAACTCTTTCTTTCGTATTTCGCTTATCATAAGTCTTTCTTTTTATTCGAAAATCAAAAAACTTCGATTAATAAAAATGTTCATATAGAAATTGGTTTTTTGTTCATGACACAACCATTGAGATAGATGCGGCATGTAACATACTCAACTACAACTTCGCCACGCGAGGCAATGTTCGTTGAATCCACATCAACGACTCAAACCTGTTCTTGAAGCCAAAGAAGTAGGTATCAGCGATAATACCGTCATTCTCCCAGCCATATTCTCACTTTAATGAATATCGCTGCAAAAATACGTAAAAACGGCGAATACTTCAAACGAAACAGACGGAATCATCCAATCGCCCATGGATACTGTAATAGTTTGATCCGTTTTGTCTTTTGCAATCAGCTTTACTGTAACATCGGTTACAAAACAAATGTAGCGTAAACATTCAGCTAATAATAGATACTTTTTTACACTATAATCAGCTGAAAAATATAGAAAAACACTAATTTCCGCTAATTATAGTTTTTTATTCCATTGCCTTATCAAGCGGACCTGCCAACTCTCATATTCGTATTATCAGATAAATGCCATCAGATCACCTTTGACGATCTCTCCGTCTTTAATTTGGACAATGTAAAATGAGAGCTCATTATTATCTTGTGTTATTGCTATAGCATACCTTCCAGGCACTTCTTGTATTGTAAGTTTAGAGCCAGATCTCTTGATTACACTGAACTTACTTCGAATATAATCAACATATTCATCGTGGTCAAGTGATTCAAAAACCCACATAGAATCATAGCGAAATTCTGGAGCAAGGTGTCGGATTAATAACTCAGGATTTAAAGTACGCCAAGCTTCGGCAAGGTCATGCTCAATTTGTTCGTTTGTTCTCATTTTTCAAATAGTTTTAATAAAGAGCTTTCTGCTGTATCTTATTAATCCCACATGCCAACGGGTTCTAGCTTCATGAAATCACCGCAGTTCGGGCAGGTGTAATCCCATTTTATCAGATTATTCTTCCTGCATCTGTCACATTCCTCGTAGCCTTCAAGAATCTGCCAATCATCATTAATTGGCTTTTCCATTATATGGTGACAGTCTTGGCAAATAAAAGTTTCCAGAAAAACGGCAAAACCAGGGCCCAATGACAATTCATCGGTTTCAAAACCACACATTTTACATTTGAATATTGCTGTTGCTCCCATACTGGAAATTATTTGTGTAACGATTTATTAGAATGGTAGTTCTTTGTTCGAATCGCTATTATCTATTATTTCAAGATTGAATTCATCAATGAAAGAATCAAAGTTTGGTTTCCTCATTAATTCAATTCGTTTTTTTCGAGATTCCAATTCTTCGTTGATTAAGTACCTGAATCTATCTGGAATACTCTCCATAACAATCGTATGGAACAAACTATAGTATTCTTGTGCGGAATAACAAAGCCAATACTCCTCTTCTCTTATTCTTCTGTCGAACCAATATTGCACTCTTTTGTCCCATTCTTCAAATGCAATCAGCTCTTCGGTTAGACCAAGTTTCCCCATGCACCACAATACCCTTCTTACTACTTTAAACCATTTTGTGGTTGGAACCAAGCCGTCAACCCTCCTAACTAACTCCATTCCTCTCCACATTGTTGAATTGTCTCCAATTTCAGTGTAAGACTCTGGTATTTCTTTATGATTAATTAACTGAGTAATAAGCCTCTTGTAAAGAATCCGTGTCGCTTCTCCTTTCTCCATACCACTCTTTGATATGGCAAGAATGTATAGGTACTCGACATCATCTGGTCCCCAATAGATATGATCACATTTCGAAAAGCGTTTTTTATCAAACTGAAATTGGGGATGGTTGATTAATCGAGTACAAAGCCATGAATAGTTTTCATCGGAGTCTAATAATGGCAAGTTCTCGATTATGTAATCTGTCGGCAAGAATCGTATCACAACCCGTTCGCAGTCTTTATCGTGGTACTTTTCCCATAATGCTTTTATGTCATCAGCGAAAAAGGCATCCCAGTTGCATTTTAGCTTTTTATATGCCCACACACGATCCCTTTTAGAACCAGCGAGGAAGGCTTTGAGAATTTTACGTTGGGAATGAAAATCCTGTTTATCGTATCTATCCTGGAGCTTTGGTCTTGAAATAGCCACTTTGCCACTTCGTTTGTCTGTGTACTGTTTCAGCAGGTAGGAAATGGGCTCATTCTTTTGGGGTTGATTTGTGTTAAGAACCTTTTCAATCTCATTATATAGCTCATTTCCTATGTTCGATGAAGAAGTGCCGCGTTTCAGTTTGCCTTGGAGTTCCTTCAATTCAGCATAATTGAGTGTATTGACTAAGGCCTTCAATACGGCACGGCAGCTGAAATCTTTATACTTCGGCAGCTGGTAATGAGTAAGAATGTATTCTAACGCGTTATCCATATCATCCCCTTTCTAGCAAATGAGATGCTAGCCCATCAGCAGCTTGTATTAATGACAGAAGAGGACAGGCTGCTTTTGCTGCTTGGAAGTTTCCCTTTATATCTGGAGACTGGAATGGTAGATCCCATGCATGCATGTGCCAACGGATGGCCATGATTTCGTCATCAGTGAGCTTTAAGCCGGCACGGAGCAACACTATTACCGACTTCTCGCCGTGTCCAAGCGGAAAGTTGCTGTACTCTACATCATAGCCTTGAACGGGCACCCAAATGCCAAGTTTGTTCTTTTGCTTCTTAATAGCAGGTTTGTATATGTCCGCCTTGCACGTATCATGCAGCAGTGAGGCGATGACCACACTCTCCACTGGTAACCGCTCTGCTAATGATGGGGCCATTTGGATCATCATATCACGCACTCCCATTGCCACCTTACACACATTGAGAGAATGATCAGCCAACCCACCTGGTTGATTCAGGTGAAATCGGCTGCTTGCCGGAGCCTCAAAAAATCCCAACTCTTCAATAACCTTAATGGTTTCTTCAATGCCCTCGCGCCCAGTTCCTCTCAGCAATTCTATAAAACGTTCTCTATTATCCATATGATTATTGATTTTTATTTGTTTTGGTACAAAGATAATTGAGAGCCACGAACCGTATGTTCGCTTAAAACTATTAATCCAGAATGTGAGTCCACAAGTCTATTTCGATATCAATCATTAGAATGCG
This sequence comes from Muribaculaceae bacterium, assembly GCA_017427945.1. Taxonomy (GTDB): domain Bacteria; phylum Bacteroidota; class Bacteroidia; order Bacteroidales; family Muribaculaceae; genus Sodaliphilus. The sequence goes on from JAFRRT010000017.1 coordinate 7,477, forward strand.
AATGAAAAAACATCAAGAGCAATCCAAAATTGCCCTTGATGTTTCTAATGATTATCGTTTTTGTGCAAATTGATAGATTATTCTTTTGTCGTAAAAATCTTATGAATCAGTTCCATTGGTATGAGAGGAAGAATACATCCTTCAAGAGGTGTTTGCTTGAAGTTTTTCACCAAAAAGCCCCTCAATGCACCTATAACAATACTGATAAATGTATCCATTAATCGCGGTTCACTGACTTTGATACCATCCTTATCGGCGTCCAAAACTACTGTATCAAAAGGATCAACACCAAAAATAGCCTGAATTCCGTTTTCTGCTAGTTTGTTGCCGCTTTTATCATCATTTATTGTCACGACAAGTTCTATGATAATTGCTGATGCTGTTTTATCTGCACTTATACTGTGACTGAACCCAAAAGAAATATCCCTTTTTTCAGGCACGTCTGATCCAAAAGGCAAGTCATAAGAATACCTCGTTTCAGTTATCCGCTGTATATTGTATTTGATTTCCATAACTTAACCTACTTCATACATTATCATGCTGCTTTCCTCAGCTATTTTTAATTCGCTACTCCATTTACATAAATGAGGTAATACCACACACTTGCCTTCGGCCGGTTTCTTTAATGGTTCATTAATTACACGATAAACTCTGATAAACTTAGTATCAAGAAGTTGGATATTAAGGAATCCCTCGATATCGGTCAGCGTATCAATAGTAAAGTTTCTATCCCCGGACAACCACTCAGAAATCTCAGATTCGGTTTTACCCATTTGCGCAGCCATCTGTTTTTGTGAAATTCCTTTTGCTTTCAGAGCATCAGCTATCCGCGCAGCAACCATCATTTTGTTACGAGTGCGTGCAAGACTCTTGCTGTCCATGTTTGCAAGCATCCTGCCCATTACACCTGTTGCTTTTCTCTTAATCATAGTCCCAATTGTTGATTGTTAAACTTCCATCATCATTAATCACGATGTCTTTCTCAATAATTGCTTTATTGATAATTGAAGCAATCTCCTTCATTTGCTTGGCTTTTTCATTCAATTCTGGCACGTCTTGGTAGGCGCGTGCTTCAGGTGGCTTAAAACCACCAGAGCCAAAAATTACAGCCGTTCTATCAAAATACAGGCAATACAATCTTAGATTTCCTACCCTAAGAGCTGCGACTCCGTCACCAGGTAACCCTTCTTCATGCTTGAAATGATCTCGCCTGCACCCAATATCATGGCCCATTACAAACAATTTCTCAAGTATGGTATTCAAATCATCCGCATATTGTTCATTGTCGTTAAAGAATTGTTCAAGTAGTGTGAACTCTTCATCTTTTATCAAGATAGAATAAATATGAGCCATTCCACCTGTAAGACTTTCATTTTCAACAATTTTAAACTGCATAAGATCTGTTTTCCATTATTTTTCGAGTGCAAATTAAATGAAAAATTCGGATATATCCAAATTTTTTATCCAGAACTTGTTTCTAACTCACAAGAATTCTATAATTTTGACTTGATAAGTGACCTTCTTTATAGCAATGTAGCTGCGCTAAGGCGACCGTCTCTTTCCTTTATTGCTAATACTTGCAGCTCCTGGCCGTTAGTCACATTGGCGAGCAGTGACTGATGAATATAACAGTCACCCACAAAGCCGAAGGCTTTACCTGCTTTATTGGTATTGACCCTCACATCTCCGCTCACTACCTCAAAATGCTGCACACCTTCTTGAGTGTCAATAGGCTTTATCTCTAACGCTTCTAAACCGCGCTCCCCATTGATATATTTCACCGTATAGAAATAGTAAGGTTGACATGATGGATGACGCGGTAGACGTCCAGGGGGCAGTATTATAGATGTGCCATCGGGAGCAATCAGTTTTGCCCTTTTCTTGCCATTCTTGTTGTTGAAAGTCTTGCCATTGTAAAACATTACAGCAGTCGGGGCGTCAGGATACATGAAAGACATCAACCGCTCTAGCTTATTGTCATATAGGCTCTGGTTGTTGGCAGGGGCTTGAGTGCCGGCAGGTATTTTGCCAGCAAGTTCATAGTAAGGATCTCTAACCGCCCATCCTCGCTCTTGTCGAGCTTTGTGATAGGTCTCCAGTTCTCGTTTTGCGGCTGCATAGTTCCCCTCTTCAATCAGTTGTCCAGCAAGTTTCAGCCGTGTATCACCAAGGAACTGCTCGTCGCGTTGCATTGTAATGACCTTGCATAGAATGGCCTGCTTGATTTCTCGGTCATCGATGATGTCAGCAAGTTCCTGCCATATATAGGGTTGTGGGAGTCTTTCGGTCACTTTTCTATAGGCAGTAACAGCCTCGTCAATATCACCACGGGCAGCAAGCAGACGAGCATAATTCAACTCAAGCTTTCCATCTCTAGGGAATTTATTCCTAGCCTTTTCAATGAGTTGAACGAATTCGTCAGGGACCAAGTTGATATGATCATCGAGCAGTTCCTTGCAGTAACGGCCTATTGCTTTCTCCACAAGACATGGCAGTTTCCTGCCATCATCAGTCGTGAACTGTTCCCAATCTTCTTCCGAAAAGTTTTCAAATCCCCACATCTCAAGAAATGTCGTAAACTTGAAATCATTCCTGAACTCGGTTTCGAGTTCAACAGCCATACGCAAGATGGACGAATGCAGTGGTGATGGCTTCTCGACCTTGAGTTTGAGATAAAGCGATAAGGCGCGCTTCACGTTGTAAGTCGCTTTTTTTTCTAACTGATGTTTGGCATAGCGATACAGAATCCAACCCGCAGTCCTCTGCTGGAAGTCATCCAATCCAATCTCGTCGTTACAAACAATGTCCTTGATATCACCGAATGCTTTAACGACTGTGCGGCTATCCCTGGAATCTTGGTCAGCCTGCTTGATGATTGCCGTGAATGGTGATAGTTGTTGCTCCAAGAAGTTAACTTGCTTTTCGGCAACACTATCTTGCCCTGCTTCCATGCTGGGAAGTATTTCTTTCATTCTCTTGACCAATTCTGTGGCTTGATCTTTTTGGCCATTAGCCAGGCATTGTTTGCACATGTCATGCAACACCCAGAACAGAGCTCGATAACTCCACGCACTTTTGTCCTTTTCAAGGTCGGCATTAGCCATCTCGAGAGCCTCGTCGAGTTGGCCATTCTTGCGTAATTCATTGACATCCCTGTATGACATATCTAATCCTCCCTTATGTTACTTTTGTTATTCATTTACCATGCCTTCGATGAGCCTCTTCAATTTCTCATCATCAGCTCCAAGTTCCGACATGGGCACAGCGGCAGAAAGGCCTTTCTCATTCACATAGAACTTGATGAGGGCAAATCGTGCATCGGTAATCAGATGATATTCCACGTAATATTGTTTCAGCATCTCAACCACATTGACGATTTTGACATCAGTATCCAATGCAACGGTGGTAACACGCTGGAACAACTCACGCATCAGCTCATTGCTGGGCTCATAGTTGAAGTTTCTCGGCTCTGCCATGCTTGTATTAATCAGCTGGGCAAGCATATCTCTAGAAGAGCCGTCACCGGTAATAGGCACTAATTTGAAAAAGCCTGCTCCGTCATAATATACCTCGATGTGAACTTGCTCCCCCGTTGACGAGACAAAGTCGAATTTGTCTTGATAGTTGTAGGTGCCAACGTTCAGCAGTTTGAAGTCAGTGCCCCGAAGCGCTTCTTCAATGCCGAGGTGTTTCAGCCTTACTCCTATCAAGTCTGTGCTAGGGTGATAGGTTGTGGCCAAAGTGGAATCCTCTTGCCAGAAGTTTTTGGGTGCTTTCCCGAACTTGCCGATTGCCGTGAAGCTAAGTTTGTCGAACGAGGTGATGTGCGGTGCATTTATAGCAAACAGTCTGTTTTTGGCACGTGTGGTGGCGGTGTAGCACCATCTCAAGTGGTCATCCGAAAGACCGCAACGACCGGCATAGTCCACAAATACGGTGTCCCATTCACCGCCTTGAGACTTATGACAAGTCACCGCATAGCCGAACTTGACCTTCAGGGCGTTGAAATAGGGGTCGTTGGTTAACGCTTCCTTAAACTCGGGCGAACCCTCTTTCAACTGTTTATTCCTCAGAATGAAGTCAATATAAACGGCGTTTATCTGCCATACGCTCAAGTCCGATTCTCCGGAGTGTAAGAGATCGTCATAGACTTTGCAGGTGATGGTTATGTCTTCTTTGCTGAAGTACAGATCGATATCACGGAATGCCAAGTCGATGTGACGTTTCTCTCCCTTTATTGTTACAGGGATATTGGGGTGAATATCTACTTGACCAACACGAGTTACCTTGGCCATGTCTCCATTGAAAACCTGAAGTCCGTAGCTCTTGTAATTGTTGTTATTGATGATGACTATATCGCCTACCTGGACAGTTTCTTCACCAGGGAAAATGATGGACCGGATAGCACGGTTGACCTCAAAGCAACGACGGTTAGAGAAACAGACGGTAATTCCGTTGCCAACTTCCGGCACGGGGAATTCATCAGTGAAGGTCCCAGGCAATGCTCCAGCCTGTAACTCAATGATGTCCTTACCATCCGCATCCAGCGACAGATTATGACGAGCACCACGCGGGAGCGCCAACAGGTCACGCAATTTGGTCGCTTGAGCCAGGATGGCGTTGCTATCTTCTTGTCTTACAACCTCAGTCAGCTCTATGCTCTCGACTCGATGGCCAAGGCTCGATAGGTAATCCACATCGAGGGCGTAGGAATGAGGATCCATGACTGGTGGCAGCTGAGCCGGGTCGCCAACGAAAATCACCTTCTCGATGCCGCACACTTTGACGTATTGGAGCAGGTCATTCAGCAGCACACCTGAGCCGAACCTTAGATAGTCGTTATGACTCTCCACATTGGAAATCATCGAGCTCTCATCGATAATCATGATTTGGAAATCCTGAGCCTGCTCTACGATAGGAAAATATAGCTGATAAGAACTGGTGGATTCGTCCTCCTCATCTTCCTTGCTGCAAATGATATCAAGATTGAAGATGAGGCGATGAATGGTCATGCCCTTCCCGACGCGGTCACGCAGAACCTTAGCAGCACGGCCTGTCGGGGCCAGCACTTCATAGGGCGTCTTGTTTTCATCCAGATAGCGGGTGATATACTTGATCAAGTGAGTTTTACCGGTACCGGCATAACCATTAAGGACAAAGATGTCGCTATCATTGCCTAAGAAATCCTTGATTTTATCAAACGCTACTTGCTGAGATGATGTTAGAGGTTGCTCCATAATTCTTGTCGGTTTTTACTGACTTTTGCAGCAAAAACCATGCCAAATAATAACTCTTACTATCAATCTACTGTGTTGCACACAAAAGGGCACAATATCCCTTTCTCTGACTCTTAATGAGTACATTACTATCGTTTCTTCAGCATAGGAAGAATTACATTATTAAAGACTTTCTTAAACTGTTCAATACTAAATGAACAAATCCCTTCATGAGCGCCCTTGTTTCTTTCATTTACCAGTTGGAGTATATCTGATAGGTCGTCTGAAAGAATATTATAGAACAAGTATAACGGAATAATAATTTGCGATGGTTTTGCCTTTTCATCAGGGTCTTCCCATCCAGGATTAACAGTTAAGAGCGGTTGTTTATAGCACTGTACACCTATATATTTTTTTCTTTTGCTATTCTCTTTCTGAGTTTGAAAGAGAACCCGCCTTTTCCAATGTCCGACCGAGAGTGAGCCCTTAAATAATTCCGTGCCAATCAGCTTAAATTCTTCCCTTTCAATGTAAGTCTCAAAGAAAGCATATAATGTTAGCACACAGGCTCTCAATAATTCTGACCGGTTTTTTCCATTATCAATCTTTATTAATGACAAGAACTCGTAAAGTAATGATAAATCATCTTCAGAATAACCAAGTTTCTTTTGAAGCTGCTCTAATTCGTTATACCATTCTTTCAAATAGCTCATGTTACAAGCTGCCTTTATTGCATTAAAGAACTCATTAAAACCGCGATATGATTCATCTCTAGACAAATTCTGCTCAGGTGATTCCTTCATGGCATACCCACTTGCTCCAATTTCTAAAAGCTCTTCTTTCAAATTCCATACTTTATTTGATGCAGAAAATACAACAATCTGATTATACGGATTAAGCCCAACTCTTTTATTATCCTTGTCCTTGTCTTTTTTTACAATATACCTAGCTATTTTATGACCACTTAATTCTGAGTATTTTAAGGTTTCTTGGAAATCCTCATCATGGAGCCTTAAATCAATGATATAACAATCTGCGCAGCCATTATCCTCATAATCTTTATCAAGGAATCTTATAATGTCTTGAATAAGATCGTTTTTATTAATAGATTTTTGTAAATCTAAAAAAGGATATGTAATTAATTCTGCACCAGATCCAGATAAGATAGTTGCCAAAATAGCGGCCCATCCTTTATTTGCTTCATCATCGATATATACAATTCTGCGGTTCTTAAGAATATGACTTTTCGGAATCTGGTTCTTCTTTTTCCTGCCATAATGCTCTCTTTGTCCAGCTGAACACATTAGATATTTAAAGTACAGCATGTTAGCAAAATCTTCATTAGGCAACGATGGCTCTTCCCCTTCTTTCCATAAAAACATCTCTTTCCAGCGTATAATAGCCCATTCATTTGCAATAGAATGATGAGTAGCGTAGTTAGCTGGAACTGGTATTGTCTTTAGATATTGTAGAAGTGACTGATATTCAAAAGAATTCATCACTTCTTCATTCGTTTGAGATTTAGCAGGAACTAGATCGTATATTTTTTTAATCATATTTGAGATCCGCTCTTCTTCTTTTACGGACGACCTAAAAACATTAGTTGAGTTTAACAATGCACATAAAGGCGAGAAAAGCATTATCTCATTAATGTTGTCGGGTCCTAAAAATAGAATCGGTGTTCTAAGACAATTCCATTCTGGAGTCAAACGGATGTGGGCAGCAACTCTTAACCCTGAAAATTCTGTATAAGTTTCACTTAGATTATATGGTAATATAATCAAGTCATAATGATTATCTTTCAAGAACTCCAGTTCTGAACATGTAAACGTATCAAAATCCGGAACATCAGTAGGAGGAAGAGCAAATGGATGAGGTGATAAATCAATTCCTTTTTCATTCAGAGATGAAGGAAACAATAAGTACTCAGGTAAATTATTATTATGTAATACAAGAACTTTCATTATATTTTGGAGTTACGTATTTCTTTTATTATTTCTTTTTCAATAAAATCAGATGATAATGGATGATCATCCCCGCTTTCGCTAATGAGTGTTCTTAATTCATATTCTTTTTCGTTATTGCCACCAAGCCACATGATATTTCGGTATTGCATTAATAATGACAATCTCCATGACTTTCCATATAGCAATTCAAGTAGGGGTTCAGCACATTCATTATTCGCAAAACGGCTTAATATTTCAACAAGATTCTGCTGATAGAAATATGCTACATTTATATTTAATCTTTTGCGATTATTCATAAGAAGATTCTGCGTGATACCACCGCTGAATACTATAAAAAATTTATTAAAACGTTTGGCATACTCTTCGATGGTATTGCGAACATTCGCCTGTGCCATCCATGAAAGATGGATAGCAATAAGTGAATATCCTGACAGTTCTAACTCTAAATCGTCCTTTGTTGTTGGCAATTTCGTTTTTATTGAGAGCCATCCTTCATTCTCGCACTTGACAAGACCTGATAAGCCATTATTGTCCATTAACGTTTTTCTTCTCTCTGGCCTATCATCTACAATGATAACTTTATTCATGCTTGTAAGAATAAAAAGTTAATATATATGTGAATCCAGGACATTGTTCAGCCTCTATTTCTTCAACTCTGGGTAACAGTGTACTAGATGACGATAAATAGTTAATTCTGCAATGCTTCAATTCTTCATTTATTCTAAATCTACTTTCAATAGAGAAGTCGCAGAGATTCAACAGTCTTTCTTTTATTCGACAAAGATCGCCTTCTCCACCTTTAGCAACGATTTTTGCATCATTAATATCTTTGTCTGCAAAAGAGGCTTCTTGCAAAATCCTTAATTGAATTGCTTCGTTATCGTTTTCAGTTATTAGCTTACTGCTAATCTTTATATTTGGATACTCTGAACGCTGGAAAATGTTGCGAGCAATAATTCCTAATGCATCTTTAACAAGTTCCGTGTCTGTGTAGAATGAGCGTCCTCTGAGGGTGCTAAGTTGTTCTTGATTTATTATGTGATCTGGACTACTCTTAAATATTTCCTTCACCGAGAAAAACAAATCGTTATCACGGAACTCAATGCATCGTTTGAATATATCCACTACATCACTAAAATAAATTAGCATTTTTCCGTTAATTAACGACTTAGGTTGAAATATCTCTGGTAACGTGGAAATTGGCATTGAAAATGGTTGATTGCCTGGGTTCGTGTCCATCCATTCCTTAAGATATTGATTGTAACCAATCTTAAGTTTATATTGACTCCAAGAATATTTTGCATCATCATTAACTAAAAAGTTTCTAATAATCTGCCATAAATGATTACATAGAAGCCTTATCTCATCTAATGGATGACCTTCAGCGGCTTCTAAAATCTTAAGATATTCTTTTTTGAATTCATCAAATGATGCATATGGATACTCTCCGGTGTCAGTTTTTCTGTCCCAAAAGTGAGAGGTATATTTTAAGGCCAGGGTATTATTGTCGGTAAATTGGTGCAAAAAAGCAACAATCCGTTGGGGTGTATGATGCGTACTTGTATTTTGACTGGTAATATCTGAAGTAAGGGTTGTTGAAGAATAATCTGTGGTCAATGAATTCATATTGTCTTCACTGTCAATTATATCTGACGAACAACACCTTGCTAAAAGCAAATCTCTTTTCTTTATCTGAGCCCTTGTGAGGCTTTTGTTATGAAGTATAAAACTTAGGAAGTATTGTTTCTCTCTATTGCCCATTTGTTCTGTTTGAGTTTATTCGTATCTAATACTGCTCAAATTGAGTACTCAAGTACGTCCCAATCGACATCATCAACATCGATAATGCTACTATCAGTTCCAGTATCATATTGTCTATGTTGATCAATGACCTTTTTAGTATTTTGGGGAAGCTTTTCACCCAAGCCTACAATATATTGCTCATGCTTCTCTTGGGATGATTCAAGAACGCCAGGATTATTCTCCTTAGATAGAACCCCGTTTTCGTTAATATTAGAACCTTCTTTGGAATTATTATTCTTGAAGTTACTAACATTAATACTGTTCATAAAAGCGCTAACGGCTGAATCAAGACCAAGTGTGTCCCAGATATCCAGAAGTTCATCAATATTGACTTGTGCATTCTGGATACTTAGATATATTGATCGTAATGGTTTAAACTCAGTTATAAGCCAAAAGTTTTTGCCTTTAGAACGGCACAGGGTTACATGGCATTCCGGCAATAAGTCAGAAGTGATCACATCGCCAGGCTTCTTCTTTTCCAAATCTGGACATAACTTCTTTTGAGTCGATTTGCTGATTGCGATGGTTTTGTCCATACCACATAGCACACAACGACCCACAAGTTTATTCCTTGCAGAAATTTCAAGAACGATGCTAGTGGAGAAATCTTGGCAAAATTCAGCCATTTTATATGGCTGCACATAGATATAGGACTCTCCTTTATCGGTTTCATTATCTATAAATACAAGTTGTTGTAGCTTGTCGTATCGTGCTTGTAGTTTAAGATATGCCGCATTGTTACTACCGCGAACCATGCGCAAGTAGTTGAGTTTTCCGCCAATCACATTCTCCATGACTGGTTCACCTTTCTTGATATAGCCTTTTTCTTTTTTGTATTTAGGATAGAACTTACTATAAGCCTTAGAGTATCCTTCAGTCTCCCAAATATGTAAGATCCAACGAAGATATTTAACATAATGCCGACTTACATTTACAGTGCTATTTACGGTTAGACCGGTCACTTCTTGGCGCTGTCCATCACGAAGCAATCTTGTTTTCTTTTCATTCATCTTGAATCCCTGCTCCTCGATAATACGCTTGATCTCAAGACGGAAATCACTTCCCTCGTGATACACATTGTGCATGCTAGAAAAAGTCATGTCATCAGCATAACGGCTATAATGAAGGCCGAATCGTTTTGCAACACCTTTCATTCTCCTATCAAGCGTATCGCAAATTGCATTCGTCAGCAAAGGTGATGTAGCTGCTCCTTGAGGAAGCACATTAGTCCCGTCTGCATTGGGATGGCAACAAAGCCCAGCCACCACATTCGCTATTTCTTGGCTAAAGTTAAAGGGTGGCAATTGAAGTCTTGCCCACACGCGAGGTTGTGGGATCGAGGGGAAGAAATCCTTGAGATCAATATTGAATACGTAGTGATGACCTACATGGCATTGTGCATTGCTCACAACAGAGCGACCCTCAGCAAAGCCATTTACACAATCATTGGGTGTGAAAACAGCCTTGAGTATCTTATTTAAAAAATAAAGAATTATTTTAAGTTGATAGCACGGTGCATTAATCTCTCTTATTCCTCCACTCTTTTTCTTAATCTGGAACGTCTTGTATCGTTTGTCAGCTATTTTAGGACTGGAGAAATGACGCAATTGTTTGGCTGTAATTGGGAATTCCATCGTGCCAAACTCCTCACATTTCATCTTGTTCAGAATAAAGGCAAGATGTCTCACCGTTTTCATTTTCTGTGACAGTTCGAATATTTTGTCTCTCTCCATCATGACTTATTAAAAGGCGGTCTTCTCAGATGTGATGCGAACTCTTTTTCTTTGTTTTTGTAATCTTGAACAGTTTAAAATGAGGTTCTCTACAAATCAGTCAAAGACTGTAATAAAATATAACCTTGGTTTATCAATTCTTTTTTTAGAAGAATGACATCCGACAGTAGCATCGGACCAGAATTCAAAATTTGTTTCACATCACTCTTTCAAAGACCGCCTTGTTTTTATGTTGCAAAGATAATAATTGTTAGCGAATTGTATGTTCTGATATCTGAGAAAAATTAAGATCCCTCTTGTTTTGTATCTATAGCCAAGCATAGCCCTTTGATATAGTTCCAGTATAAATCTCCGTTCTTGACTAACGTTTGAACATTTTCTTGGCCATCGGTTGTCTTGTCAAGCGTTTGAATTCTCTGAACCAAAGCAGCCATCCTTTCAAAGCAGTAATTGCCTACAAGAGGTTGAAGGTGCAGGGCTACATATGGACACACTAAAGACCAATTTTCAGTCAGTTCTAGCAAAGTGCGAAGATGATATGGATTATTTTCCAAACCAATTGTAGCACTGCTGGAGATAAGTTTCCGGATTTCTCGTAGCATCCAGTCTTTATAATTGTTGCAGATGTCACGCACATTTGCTAATGCGCCTATCCAGACATGGTCATAGTTTGTGCTCCATGAGTGATCTCGATTGGACATTACAACTGTATGTGGTGACAAGAAACCCCCTCCAAATAATCTATAATTGTCCTTGCCATATTGAGCCATCGAAATAAACTTTTTATCAAGACGGCCATTATAGGCTGCCAATGAAATAGGCAAGAGAAGTACACCATGCACGAACACATTTATCCATATATACTCTTGATGGCGAGCCGTGGGATAGAAGTTGGTCCGTATTTCGAACCTAAAGATGCCACAGGTGAACTCATCTTTCCCATTGGTCCAGCCAATTCTATCATGAGTATCGAAAACAACTTCATTTGAACCTGTTTCCTTCAATGAGAATTGTTTTGTTTGAAAATCGTAGAAAAGGTGTTCCATATTGCTATTATTATTTGTTTAACGCCACAAAAGTAAAACCGCCCAACGAACTCTATGTTCGCAAGCTGGCATAACCTTCCATCATGGCTTGGATCCGCTCTCGGACGGCCTTCTGGATGTGCCCGGGTGAAAGTACGATGACATCAGGTCCATAGGAACAGAGTTCGCGGACGAGCTCGTAGTTACGGATGCAATTAATGCTGTAGAACTTTCCTCCCTTTAAGGATGGATACTTGGTGTACAATTCAGAACTTCGTTCGTCCTTAAGATTCCTTTGGCTGCCATGAATGGGTTTGGTTTCAATATAACCCGTTACGTTGTCGCTAGCCCAGAAGACTATTTCCTCAACTGGTTCACCCTCATAGTAAGTGATGCCGATAATGTCCTCATATCGCTCGGTCAAATCTTCAGGACAAAGGCGATAGCTCCTATCAAGGATCGGTTCTACTCTAATGATGCGGTCCAGGGCAAAAGTAAGTATCTTACCATCACTATCAGCTCCTCCGATAACATACCAACGGTTGTTATACTGCTTTAGCAGATACGGATGGAAGTCAATCGCTTTTTGCGTATCCACACTGAAAGTCCGATAGGTAAGATTCACGGCAACCTTATTGGCAATATAAGTGAATAACGTGCCCAACAGGTTGCTGTTTTTGAGGTACGGGTTGTTGCTGAAGTAGATGATCTTTTCATGCTCGTTTATACCAAGCTTTGCCTTGAATTTCTCCAACCACTCGAAATTATCAAGCCCATCGAACTGACCGATGGTTTCCAATACCTCACAAAGCAAGTTCCGCTCTTCGTTGCTCAGCTTCTTATTAAATATCGAGAACGCCGGGTCTGCATAACGGACACATCGCTTGCCTGCCTCTGACTTATAGCGTTCTATCTCCGCAAAGACAGGGGCATACTCAAGATCGACAATATCTTTCTCAATGCATCGCTTAGTAACACCCTCAAGTCCATCTTTTGAAAGCCTTACTTCAACGATATCAGTCAAGTCTTGAATGCTATAGTTATGCATCCTGTCTGAGAGCAGCTCGTCCAGGATTAGATATCGGTTGAAAGCGTTCTTGTTACTTGGCATGATTCTATCACTTTTGTTTGACGGTGGCAAAAGTATAAAATTTTTGCGAACCGTATGTTCGCATAAACCAGAAAAGCTATATTAATTCTTAGGAAATGAACAGTATGCTTCATTTTCGATCACACTTCTATGACTTTCCCTCTGTCGAAGGTGAGGTGTTCGTTGTGGGAGACGTAGCCGAATTGGTTGCAGAGGCAGCGGGTGGTGCCGATGGTTTTGTCGATGTTGCGGTGGGAGTGGCCGTAAATCCAGTAGTCGATTCCGCTTTCGGCGATGTAGTCGGCCAGCTCAACGGTGAAGGCGCCGTTGATGCGGCTGCCTTGGAACTCCGTGGCAACCAGTTGATAGGATGGGACATGGTGGGTAACAACGACTTTGTGTTTGGCCTGGCTGGCGTTGACAGACTTCTTGATGAAGTCGAGGCAGCGCTGATGCTCGTTGTTGAAATCGGAATACTTCAACAGGTTCTCGCCATAGACGATGCGGTAAAAGTCGGCCACGCCTCGCTCGGTGACGAAAGCGTTGTCCGTATCGATATAGGCCCACAGGGTGGATATGATGAAGTCCACGTCCTGGATCGTTACGACCTTGTTATAGTAGTAGTGGACGTTGGGCCGGATTTCGCCCACCAGTCCATCCTGCATCGTCTTCAGGTCGTAGTATTTATAAAACTCGTGATTGCCCAGTGCGACCAGCACTTGCTCGAAGTTCTCGGACGCCCAGTTCCAAAACGGGTGCACGCTGTACATGTCATCTCCCAGGTAACCCGTGTCCCCAGCCAAGACCAAGATATCGCCCTTCACGTCCATGGGGCCGTTGTCCCTTAGAAATCGCCAGTTGTCGCGGAACTCCAAGTGCAAATCAGATGCGAACTGTATTTTCATGACTCTATTGTGTTGTGAAAAAACGGATGAAACTGTTACAGCAAAACGGAGCATGCTGTTACAGTTTTGCCATGCAAAGTTAACTTTTTTCCTCGTTTTTCTAACACCACTATTTTCTTATAATCAGCGGAAACATGTAGAAAAACACCAGTTTCCGCTGGTTATAGACACTTTTTTGCTCTATTTCCAGCGGAAACATATAAAAAAGCACCAATTTCCGCTGATTATAGCTTTTCTATTATCAAGTCATTTTGGCGCAATAAGTGTAACAGCATGCTCCGTTTTTCTTTTGCAACGGCTGTTACAGTAACAGTGGTTGCAATGATTAAAAAGCAGAAATCCTAAGGGTTTCAGATCAATGAAAATCGCAACATATTGCGATTCTTGAGTGATTTGAAGGCCTCAAAGATGAAAAACTAACAAAAATCGCAGTTTATTGCGATTTTTAGTGCGTGAAAAAACTCAGCATCGAAATAGACGAGGTATTAACATGTTACTAGTCAGCAGTATAGTGTCACTTCATGTTTTACGCAGCGGAAATTACGTAATTATCATTTGCAATTCTGGAATTGAACGGGTATCGGCCGGAATAGCAAAAGAAAAATCAGCCGTTTTCAGGAAAAATCTCGAAAATGGCTGATTTTTATGGTACCGTCTAGCTAGGGTTATCGATCAATGGGTGTGTATTCCAGGTTGGCGTCGATGTCGGTAGCCTCAAGTTTCATGATAACGGGGCGAAGGCCGTCGTTGCAGCTCACAATGGCTACACCAGGTTTCCGGATCCAGTCGCCATAATAGAACAGGTCGCTGCCCGCACCATGGGCGAGCGCGAACACATACTGGTAAATCGCCTTCCATGCCTCGTCGCAGAATCCCTCAGGCTTGGCATAGTCTGCCATGAACACGTCGCCCTCCTTCATCATCGGGCAAGCCTTGATGCCGATGGCGCCATACTCTCGTGCCAACTCCTCGTTGAGCGTCGTTTTAAGAATTGTGATTTTAACTTTTTTCATCGCCTGTATGTTTTAGATTAGTGATTAGTTCCTTCACATGACACCTTTCGGCATATCAATAGTTGTGGTTTATTTATCGGTTGTTATTCTGTAACCGAATGACTCAGCGAGCTCTATGATTGGTATAATAGTCTCATGCGTCCATGATGAGTAGTTATAAAACCCGATGCCGTCAGCGGAAACTAGTCTAAATTCTGGCATATTGCCGTGATACAAATTATACTTGCCACTATAGTACCAACCTTCAAGGTCATCCTCTGACACAAGAAAGCCTATTGATTTGAATTTGTCTGCACAATAATCATCGTTGAAAATCTGTCGCAATTGCGTGAAGGTAGCATTGGGATGGTGCTTTACATAGAGCTTGATAATCTCAAACACCAAGTCTTCTTTCTTCATGAACCCGCTGCCGTTGAGAGAATATTTCTGTCTAACGCGCTTCGGCTTGCCGTCATCTTTGGGCTTGTCGTAAAGCGACGAGAAGAAATCGTCAGCCGGTGTGGATGCAACATTTTCGGACTTTGGTGGTTCGGGGTCTTGCACAAGTTCAGCCTTTGGTTTAGGCTCTGACTTCACCTTCGGCTCAATAATGCTTGTTGTCTCAATGATTCTCTTCGGCTCAATTATGAGCGGCGTATCCACATTCTGCTTCGACACCTCAGGAGTTGCCTCTTGGCGTTTTTCTGGAACTTTTTCTTCGACTATAGGTGTCGGTAAAGCAATCGGCAATGCCTTATCGTCAATCACAATGGTAACTGACGGTATATTGTCGGGCTCATAATCAAGTTGAAGCATGAAAGGTCGGCGCATGGCATTCACCTCGTTGCCGAAAGCCTTTGCTGCTTGCTGCAAAATATCTTCCTCTATTTGACTGAGGCGAGATAGCTGATCAGCACTGGGCTCAACTCCAATATTGCGCAAGACCTCTATTGCTGCATATATTTTCTTTAATTGATTGCTGTCCATATCAGTCATGTTTGAGGTAGGTTTCAATCAGTGTCGTCTGCAGAGTCAACCGGTTCTTGACATCGGTTAAGATGTTGAACAGGTCTTTGTCAATCTCGGCGTAAACGTAGTGACGTCGCAAGCCGGAGATCGATGTAACATTGGGGCATACGCCTTCTTCCCTCGGCACGAGTCGCCAGAATGGTTCTGAGTGCATGTGGTAGAAGGGCATCCCGATGTTCGGGTGATAATGCTTCACGTCAGGGACATGGATTCGTGCGTTGTGGTTGAACTTACTCACCAACTCATCGCTCAACATAATCTGTGGCGAGTCTATTTTGCCAGCCTCTACCAATTCCATCACCGCAAGCAACAACAATGGTTTGTGCGGTGCGACCTGTCCACGCATCTTCGCCGTTTTCAAATGGCTGAAGCGGTAGTCGTAGTAGAGTAGATTATGTTCAATATAAAGCATTGTTCGGTGATATCAATTTTGATTCTTTAAAATGCACGTGATAATCGGCCTCAATGATTTTCAAGATGTTGACAAATATCTCGTAATCGGTTCCCCTATTTTGCAACCAATAATACCTGTTGAGTTGAATGTAATTCTTGGTGCCTATCGGTTGAGTAAGACGCAATAGTTTTGTTCTTCCAACTTGAATGCCCATTTTAGCGACTTTCTCACAACCTACTCGAAGAACAACCGCCTTCAATGCGTCAAACGGGTCAAGCGTTAGTTTACGCCAATTTGCATCAACCAATTGTACTTGGCGACGTCTCTTTTGTGGCTCTTCGTTGGGGAACAAAGTTGGTTGAGCCTGTTGAGGTTCTTTAACAACCATTTGAGACTGCGAATTGGGAGTCGGTTCATTAAGAGGTTGCGGTTTTGGGGCCGGTTCAACGTAATCTTTTTTCTTCGTATCAGGGCGAAAAATGACAAACGTCAAGAACGACAAATAGTCGTGAAAGAATTCTTTACGCCAAGCGAAACGTTCCTCATATCCCCAAATTGCAAGGAATGAGTCAATGAGTTTTCTCATTTCGGCAATAGTTGAGCAATTCTCAACGAGTTTTCTACTGGTTTTGTCTCCGTCAATCTGTACTATTTTATATTTGAGGTGGCTAATTCGCGAACTGCACACAGACTCTCGCATACCCAATTCACACAAACGTTCTTTGAATGTTTTGTGTAGCCATGGTTGTTTGAAAATCTGCCACAGTCCATCAACAAGGCTATTCTCGTACTCTGTAAGAGCTCGAATCCTGGATCGCATACGTTCTGCCTCAATTCTACGAGCTTCTTCCTCCAATCTTTGTATCTCCGCTTTGCGCAAAACTTCTTCCTCAATTCGCCTACGAGCTTCTTCCTCGGCCTGTTGCTCCATTTCTTGGCGTACGCGGTTGACTGCAATGGTCTGCTCGGCGTTGAGTAGCATGCCTGCTGATGCCAGCGTGCGGATGGCTTCTTCTATTTCTTGAAGCGTCGGTTTATTCATATCAGATCAACTTTATCTTTATCCCCTGGCTACTGTATCGCTGGAGGATGGAGTAAATGTTTTGGTACTTCGCCTTCGGTGTCCCTTTAGTTAAAATCCACCAGTCCCCCTCAAGCAGCTTGTAATATTTATCATTGAACGGCTTGTACTTTAAGATAAGTTTGTCGCCAAGGACGCGCAGGTTCATCTGCGCCACTTTGTCGGGCCCTATCATGCGCACGACTTTCATCAAAGCGGCCATTGGATTCAGCTGCTCAACGGTACCGTCGCGGTACGTCAGTTGGATTTTGCTTGACTTGGTAAGATTCTTCTCTTTCGAGTCATCAAGGTTGCCGTTGGCAAGATACAACTCACGCAGATACTTGAGATAATTGAAGAACAGGTCGCGCACCCATGGATATTTTAGGTTGTTTCGCCACGCATCAAACAAATCAGTGAGGATGGTGTGCATTTCATCAAAGGTCATGCAGTCGTTCAACCTGCGATGGAAGATGCCACCTTGATCCGCATCCTTCACCTTGTTATAGAAGTGTTGCATCTTGAACACGGCTTGCGACTTGCGTTCGCCACCATCAATCAGTCGTTTCTCATATCGTTTGCGGAACTGTACGCTCTTGAAGGCTCGCCAAATGCCCTCGACCTGCGGCACTTCGACGGTGGACTGCTCGCTCGTCACTGGCGGCTCAGCGGCAATCGCTGATTCAGATTCCGTCATGGGTGATGTCCCGGCTGCAGGTTTCTTGTTTTCAGGTGGTTCGAGTTCGTCATCCTTGTTTGGAAACTGCGGTTCCGGCTCATGAGCGACAGGCCCGGTGGCAAAGTTTCCAGCGAGGATGCGCATCAGTTCACTGCCTTTATAGTATAAAGGAGTGCCGTACCATTTATCATCCCACCCTTCACTGAGGTCCAATTTATATCTGCGACGGCGTTCCATCTCAGCGATACGGGCGTAATTGATCACCTTAAGAACGTCAAAAGTTTCAAACGGAATCTCTTTATCCAGTTCGTAAAGCAGATATTTGCCATCGGGGGATTCATAACCCATCTTTTCCATCGTTGCTTGCATGACATAACGATGGTGGTTGCCAAGTAGGAACACGTGCGGTAGCTGCTTGGGTGCAGATATGTTGTAGAGCACCAGCACACGGGCCGATAGCGCGGTCTCACGAATGCGCTTGACGTTGCCTCGACGGGTGATGCTTTCTCTTACGTTATACACGTTGTTGCGCATGATCCATTGCAGCTGGTTCTTCTCAGCCCTATAGCCGCCTATGAGGATGGTCTCGTCAGCAAAGTTCTGCAATGAGATATTCAACTGAGGCACCCCTTGGGCCGGTTGTGTGTGGATTTGTTGATGCATGACCGTATAGCGGTTGATGCTGTCGCGTGGGTCGGTACCCAATTTGTAATCACGGATGATGAAATCGTTGCTCAGTTGCGACAGCAGAGCCAGGTTATCCTCTACAAATTTCTCATCGGCTTCGCAGGCGAGATATAGTATCTCGGTGTCGTTGTAGGGGCGGAACGTCCTCCCGATGATGTCCCTGAAATGGTTATTGACGATGGTGTGCAACGACTCGGTGTTGTTGGGCCACTTCTGCAACGAGAAGAACTGATAGTTTCTCTCCAAGTAGGTAATGATCTTCTCTCTGAACTTGCGTTGTGCAAACTGCTTGAACTCGCCCTTGGCGTAATCGTTGTCGCCGGCATAGAGCGCCACGACAAACAAGAAGTTCACGTCATAGCGTTGCAGCAACAGAGTGTCTCGGTCGAACAAGCGATTCTCGAAGTGCTTCATCGGCTTCTCGTCACCCATGAAGATTAGCTCGGGATCATCGTAGTTATACTGCTCGTTGAGGCGAGCACTGATAAAGAAGTTGGGTGTAATGTTATAGCCCTCGGTCTCAGGATCACGATAGATCAGATATTCGGTGCCTGCACCCAGGCCCTGCCCACGCTCATCTTTCTCGTCTCGCAAGAAGAGCTTGAGATTGTACTGGATGACATTGCGGGCATAGGTGTATTGCTTATAGACCGAGTTGGGGCCGATTGGTTCACCCAGCTTATAGTACTTTGAGTCTCCGATATAATATATGCGCTCATTGTCGTTAATCAGTCCGCTATAGGCATAGATGTGGTCAACCAACTTGCCATCGGGTTGGTTTTTCAGCTCGGTTTCGGCAAGTTCCTTATCGCTGAGCAGCTCGTCAATCATCGCCTCGAAAACGATGTTGAAGTTCTTGACGAGCATGTAATCGTTCTGTTGGCGTGATGAGTTGATGAGTTGTGCCAAATCAAAAAATGCGTAGCAGTGCTTCCACAAGGCAAGAGCCTTGTCGCTGAAGTACTTGTACTTGATTTGGCGCAGGCGCAATGTACCATAGCCTCCCAACCAGCGGTTGAACTGAGATCCGGTTATCAACTCATAGTGGGCGTTGACGTTCACCCGGAAGCCGTAATGCTCGCTGATGTAGTTGAGCACCGAATAATAGATAATGAGCAGTTCTTCGTCGAAGTTCACCTGCTTCTTCTTGTTAATCAGTTCGGTGTAAACGGGTCGGCCACGCTGCATCACGGCACGGTTGGCGGCGATGGTTTTGGTCCAATTGATTTTGTTGTACCCACTATGAATGTTCTTCATAATGAACATGAAGAAGTCGCGGTTCTCGTTGTTGAACCTGATGAGCGATAGTATCACATCAAGCAAAGTGTTTTGAACCCGGTTGCTTGACCCATCTAGGCGAGAGTAGGTGTTGACATACACGATGTCGTTGTCCTCGTTCTGACGCTGGAATTCCCGCACGGCGCGGTAAATCCACACTGACAGGCCGTAGATGAAGTCGCGGTCGGCACGTTGCAATGCCTTACATTGCTCCACGTCGATGAGTTCCTCGGGCATGTAGCGGTTGAGCAGCTTTCGCTGCTCGTTGATGACCACCTTGGGCAAGAAGAACACACAGTCGTTAAGCCGCTTGTTGTAGAAGTAGCCCACATAGTTCACGCGCACAAGTCCATCCTTGTTCTGCGGCACGTCAATGCCTTGCAGGACACGTTCCACCTCTTGCGCTTTGTAGGGGTAGCCTTCTACTATTAACTTCATGATCCTCGCCTATTAATGGTTGTAAAGTGACTTGAAAAGTGTGTCATCGCCGGTGTTGTCATCGGCTTCATCGGCGGTATCGGCGGTATTGTTGGCTTGAGGAGCGACGTATGGCTCGGCGGCAGGTTCACTCACAGCGATTGCCTCGGCATGGGGCTCTTGCGGTCTCTCGGATGCCTCCGACTCGGCGGCTTTCTTCAGTTCCAGGTTCTTCACGCCGAGACCTTCAATGAACATCGTCACCACTTCGGGCAGCGGATCGCCTTCTGGCGAGAAGAACGAAGTAAATTTGAACTTCACCTTCTTGTCATCGGCTTGCTTGACCACAAAGGGAGAATTGCCGTCGCTGCCGTAGTCCTTGAACACGTCATTCCACAGGTAGAACACCACTTTGGACACGAAACGTTCGGCCGAGATTTCCACACCTTTGTTGGGTTTTGCAAACCAGTAGCCGAGCTGCTTGTCCTCAAGCTCGGTAAGCTTCTCAATGCGTGTGTTCACCGCTTGGAGGAATTGCCACCAGTCGTAGCTATGGCTTGCATCCACACGGATGACATGCCCCTTCAGGTCGTTTTTGATGGGCAGATATTTCCACTCCCAACGACGCTTGAAGGCGCTGTCAATGGGGAATAAGCTCTGGTCACTCGTGTTCATTGTCGCCCAGATATAAAGGTTAGGCGGCAACTGCATCACCTCTCCACTCTTGATGTTCTCAGGCAGCGAGGTGCCATGGAACGCCTTGGCAAGATAGCGCTGCAGGTCACTGTCAGGTTCAATGGTATAGTCACTGTATCCGTTATCGTCACGATCAAGTAGCTGGAACAAGTCTCCGAAAATCTGCGCACAGTTACCACGGTTGATTTCTTCGATTACTAGGAAGACTTCCTTTCTCGTTTCTTTATCATCTACTTTGGAGAGCTTTTTCCAAGCTTCCACATATGCAGTTATGAATACTTGAGGAACAAATTCATAAGTAATATCACTAGTAGTGTTATTATCATTGCTATGCAGCTTGCCAATGGCTCTACCTACATTAACCTCAGCAAACTTATCTCCCAATATTTGAGAAATTTCACCAGTATTTCCATTGATTGAGATATTTTGTAAGGATTCCCAATAATCATAACCAAATCGCTGACCAGGATAACTTTGACCATCACTTTTGTATAATTCAAAAATTTCTTTCAACTTTTCTTTTGAAAGATAGCGAGGTTTTTGCTCATTTAGATCTACTGATAACGGCTTATAACAACCTACGAAGTTTGAGTAGTCGGTGTCAGGATGGAACGTGATGCGGTGTTGGCTTGCATTTCCAATAATGCGCTTTATGGTAGTGGACTTAGACGTGCCTGGCGCACCAAAGTAAACAAGCTGCAATGGTTCATTGCCTTTTGGTTTAAAACCAGACAATAGCTTGGCTTGTACTCTTTTATCAGCAATAAAAAGTTGAATATAGTCATTGCCACCTAAAAGATTGCAATAAGAGTCATACATTTGCCATTCCCCTTTAGAAACTTCAATAAAAAGAATCTGATTTCTGTAGTTTTTGACAAGAGTATCCCAGCCGGAAAGATATTTCTCCAATGGTTCATTTGTCTTATCATAGTAAGCAATGATATATTGGGCCATTTTCCAAATAGAATTGGCTCGAGTACCTAAACCATCTGACAGCAAACTGTCTCTACTTTGAGGCTTGAACGTATTCATATACGTTTGAGAAGTCAATGCCTCAGAAAACACATTTAATCCTGATTGAATATCTGCGAGTACCATAATTCAAAATTGTTATTCGTTATTGGGTATGGAGAAGAAGCTCCTATAGGAAAGCCCATTAAGTATTCAGCGTGCAATGCTGTTGGTTTGCCAAAAATACGCACATATTTTGCGCATGAAGGATGCTTCATCATAGAGGCATAATGATAGTTGCCCATCGTAGTTGGGGTGTGGACATATATGGGGTCGGTTGGATCAAGATGTTTAATCCAAGTTTCGTGCATATCAAGAATTGTTGCAATTTCTTCTATGTGTGGGTTCACAGAAGAAAACTTGTGGTTGAGATGGCGATTTACCAAAACTCTAAAAGCAATAGCTGCTGCCATCGGTGCTTGCGCATTTCCAACACCACGTTTTTGAGGAGCTAATACTGGAACTTCCGCAGGATATATAATATCATGTGGATTTGCAGTCCAAATTTGGTTTGAGAATTTGGGGAGTTTTCTGACATGGTTTGCAACTTTCTTAAAAACATTCTCATCCTTGACCGCTAAAAGCCAGAATCGAGGACGTTTGTGGTCTGCTCCAATATCCATACAAGCAACTCGACATCGTTCTACATTGTATCCAATGCTTTCTAAATCTTTTTTTGCTACCTCAATGGCTTTTATTGTAACATTTTCTCCAAAAACTATTGGAGCGTCTGATTCCTGTACGAAACGAAACATTTCAGGCCATAAGTTCTTTTCTTCAATGTTATTGCCATGAGCGGCATAGCTAAATGCCTGGCATGGGAAGCCTCCACAAAGAATGTCAAATTCATTTTTAAAATTTTCTCCATTGAGCTTCGTAATATCGCCATAGATGGGGAATTCTTCCATCCAGCCATCTTTTTGACGTTGTTTTAGAACTATTTGGCAATAGTCATCTATTTCTACTCCGGCGCAGCATTTGTGTCCGAGCAGAATACCTCCATATATACCTCCACCTATTCCGGCAAAGAGATGAAATTCTTTAATCATTATAATGATATTTCTTTATGATGTATATCCTCAACAGTTTGAATATTGAGAATCCTATCTTTGAGATTATATAATATTGCTTTGAATTGATCACGGTTTAGGGCTGAAAGCTGTTTAGTGCCGCCCAAGATATTAAAGTATCGAGAAATAAATTGTCCTCTTGCATCGAAATTGTTTTTCACAATTTCTGGGTTCTCAGCAAGAAATTCCAAAACACCAGTCATTGACTCTTTATTTCTAACCAATGATAACTCACCAAAGCGCATGATTCGCCAATCTTGCCCACAATTATACATCACTTTGGTAAGCTCATATTTATCTTCCCTGTTTTCGTCAACAGTCATAAATACATTCCACCAAAGTCCTGCAAATGTCGTTCGAAGAAAGTTTGTGGGATTATGGAACCAATGGTTCTCAATAAATCTACGTTTTTTTTCGTCATCAGTTTCGTTTTGGAGTGGCCATCGTTCTTTGACGTATTTAAAAAGGTCGGCATGGGTGAGGTAAACCCAAAGATCGTCTTGTTGTGCAAAAAGTGGTGTCAAATTGGGGAATGCCTCGTATATCGCAATAGCCGTCTGCAGGTCGCCATCAGGCTTTGAGTCAAGTTGCTCAAGTAATCCTTCTGGCTTTGGAACGCCATAGAGCGGGACAACCTGCGAGCGGTCATACTCAAAATGGTCGCCCATGTATAGCGAGGGGTTGATATGATTCTTTAGATAGTCAATATATCCTTTTTTGAAAACTGGTTGCAGTGCCATATTTTTTACAAGTCGTTTTCTTGCCGTTCAAGCAAGTGGTTGAACAATCGTTTATACGGGTCGGCGAGCAGGGCTTGCGCCAGTTCATAGGCTTGCGAGTGGTCTTCAATATTGAAGTCGGCAAGTTCTTGCTCACTATTGATGCGATACTTGACGGCTTCGGCCCACAAGTATTCTCCATGCGTCTTCTCGTTGTATTCGCTCAATATCTTGAACAAGGCGTTGAACACGATCGAAGCATGGAACAGCTCGTTGAAGTTGCGGTTCTCAGACATCGTGCGGAACTGCTCAAACATGTCGTGCGGCAGATAGACCTTGATTTTGTCGTCATTGGCGTCAAACCACGTGTGTTTGGTGTCTTCGCCGTCAAGCACCACCATAAAGGAACCAGCCGAATAGAGCAAGTCGTACTTCAGCTCGGTGACGTAGCTCGCCACGGGAAAAGCCGCTAGGATGTCGCCGGGTTCCATGCGGAAGGTTGCGTCGCCGTAGTCCTCGTTCTGGCACGAGTTGGAGTAGTCCTCAATGGTCTTGAAAACGGTGACATAGCTCCTGAACTCCACACGACCGAAAAGCTCACGACGCTGCAGGTTGATGGTGATTTCGGGCGTCTCGCTGCGGAAGCAACGGCGCAGGTAGGTGCGTGGGCAGGTCACCTCGCAGGTGTAAGCCGCATAGCCATCGACAATCAACTTTGCGATGTCGGGGTTGTCTTGATGAAGACTTATAGTGAAGGTATAGGTGTCGTTGTCAAAGCTCAATGACACGGCTATGCTGTCGGCAGGCAATACGGGCGTGATGTCGTCGCTGTTGCCAAGCACCGGATATGGGAGTGATACGTTATTTAGTTTCATTGACTTTCAGTTTTATGGCATGACGCATATCGTCGGCAAACCGCACACGGATGATAGTCTTGCCCTCGTCACCGAGGGTGACATTCGTTAGGGTGTTGCCCTTGATGTTTCCATTATCACTATAGCTGATTGAGAGCGGTTCGTCGCTGCTCTCGCCACCCGAAATCATTGAGATCATCACACGATCGCTTGCGCGGTTATGGTGAATCACAAGACGATGCTCAATGCCCTTATCGCCATCCTGCGCAAAGGTGCGATAGCTGACTCTTAGCGGCAGAACGGGGTCGGGACCAGGATTTGGGCCAGGCTCGGGACCGGGATTAGGACCAGGTTCGGGACCAGGATTAGGACCAGGTTCAGGACCAGGATTCGGGCCAGGCTCGGGGCCGGGATTGGGACCAGGATTTGGGCCAGGATTTGGGCCAGGATTTGGGCCAGGTTCGGGGACGGGGGGTGGGGCTGGGTTCCTTGGTGGGGGCGGAATTTGCACCACACCAATGGGTGCATTGGGCGGGGTGATGGTAGGATGTGCAGGCTCGGGAATCTCTGTAGTGGCCGAAGGGTTTTCTTTGTCGGTGGTGTTGCCGGTTGGCTTGCCGAAGTCAGGGTTGTAATCTTCGTCGTCAAGAGATGAGGGAATTGACAAGAACTCGTCAAGTCCGCCGAAGTTCAACTCGGTCACGTCATCACGCACAAATACCGAACGTATACACCGTTGGATAAATTCTTCTTTAGCCTTGAGTGCATCGCGCACGGTGTTTTTGTCTTGGGCGGGAGCGTTGCGAGCGTCCCACTCGGTGTGTGCAGGGTTCTCACTGCTGCGAAGGATCTCGTTGCCGTCTTCATCGGTGCAGACAAACACCGAGTAGAAGCCGTAGTCGGTGCCGTTGCGTTGATGGTTGATAAGCATGTAAGTGGAGCGCAGGTTCAGCACGTAGTCGTTGCCTTTCTTGCTCTTGATGAGATACAGGGCGCAGTTGCCCAAGTATGGGATTTTCTCCTCAAAGACGAGATGCTTGTCGTCGGTTCCTGCATTGAGAACCGCGTCAATGTAGGGGCGTGGATTGCTATGACCACGCTTAACATCGTCATAGTCGGGGAAAATGCTCTCGACGTATCGGACAAGGGTGTTGGAATCAATAGAATAATGACCGCCCGGTGCCGACACGTTGACGATGAGTTTGTTTCGAATAATGGCAAGCCAAAAATGCTTGACAACCGCTTCGTTGATTTCACGCATGGTTTCAACAAGCGCTTCTCTTGTCATACCCAAACCCATGATGAACATGGACGTACCCACATTTTCGCGACGGAAACTTGCCGGAATTTGTTCGGGGTTGTCAATGGGTACCTCGTCAACTGGTTCGTGGAGTCCTGCATAATTGCCGTAGTAGCCCACGGGTTCACGTTTCTCGCCATCAATTTTGTGGGTGCAAAGCGATGACACGCCCTGGAAGAAGTGTTGTCCATTGTCGGTGAGCGTGGAGATGAGGACGGTGCGGATTTTTGAGATATTGAAATAAGCCGCCTTGCCAAAACCGAAACTGCCGCCAGCCGAAGCTGAGCTCTTCGACGAGTTACCGGCACTCTGCACGAAGGAGTAGAATGGGCATTTGACATCGTCTTTTACGTATGGCATGCCTGACGTGTTTTCGTCGCTCACCTCAAGGTAGTCAATATGTTCGTTTGCAGCACGACTCAGGTAGCCTAGCATGGGCTCGAATTTCTTACGCGAGCTACTGTCGTTGTACATCTGTAGGCATCCCTTGATGTGCTTGCGAATTTCAAATAGACGGGGATAGTTGCCCGAAGTGGTGCTCCTGAAGTTGAAGGAGACAATCACAGGCACGTCGGGCTTGGCCTGCGCGTCGATGGAGTTTTGGATTGCTTCACGCACGAGCGAGTCAAAGGGACTTTTCTTGAAGTTCTCGCCCATAGCGTCGTTTGGTCCCTGGTCTTGACCGCCAAGCGACTGCGCGAAGTGCCAACAACAATTGATTTCAGCTTTACTCATAGTATTATTCCTCGAAATAGTCTGAATCTATGCGTTTTATTTCATAGGCGGTCTTTACTGACACGCCGATATTATACTCTATCATATAGCGACACAACTCGATACCATCGATCAAAACAATCTTTATGTTGTTTTGAGGACGGAAAGTGCGGGCCTCCTTGGAGAAGGAAGAAGTAGTGATAAACACGCCCTTAGACGCTCCTTGGCCGGATAATGCCCCAACAAAACTTTGGATCTCCTTTCGACCTATGCTGCCTGTGTCCCAACGCTTGGCCTGGACATAGATTTTGTCCAAGCCGAGTTTGTCCTCTTTGATGATGCCGTCAATGCCTTCGTCGTGTGAAGCCTGAGTGACAAAAGCACCATCATCAAATTGACCGCCATAGCCCATCTTCACCAGTAATTCAATTACGAGGTGCTCAAAGAATTTCGGGCTTTGAGATTTGACTTGTTGGAGCAGCTCCTCGGCCAACTCTTGCGTTACGATCTGAAAATTCTCATCAATGATGTCGATGGGAGTTTTCAGATCATCTCCAGTTTCTCCATTATTATTGGCAGGAGTTTGACTCTGAGGTGTTGCAGGCTTATTTGACTTCTGTGTAAATGCGAGGAACGCAGGAGAATACTCTTTCAGGTAATTGACTGAAAGGTCGGTAATGCCTTTTGCAAGCAAATCCTTGCCATTAGAATTTATTTGATAAATACCACGCTTGATCCTATCAACAATCTCTGCTTGATAAAAATAGGCCATTGTCCATTGTACACGGTCGTACAAGCGAGACTGACCGCTCTTAATCTTCTCGGCAAGATCATCCTCTGTTAGAGCGAAATGGTCGGCGCAAAAATTGCGCAGATCCTTCAAGCTATATTGCTTTCCATCCTCAATGTGTTTGAGAATTGGATAAAAGAATTTCTCAAAGGCAGGTATCATACGCTATCTAATTATTTATTAACAAGGCTATTGCTTGCGATATAAAAACCAAACTCCAATGTAGCCCAGCGAGCCGACCAAAGCTCAAAACTACAAAGGAGTTTGTTGTATTGTTCTATGTGAATTGGTCGTCGGCTGGTTGCAATCCGCAAAGATAAACATTTTTCTTGAAAATAGCATCATCATCAAAGATGATGAAATAATTTACCTTCACTATCGCGCTGCAAAGATAGACCAAACGAGTGCCATATTTAGGCACCACAAACATTAATAAAGTTAAATATCTAAGAATTCATTTGTCTATCCCTAGAAAATGCTGACAGATTTGAGAGCGGTTAACTAAGTTGGTTTACACTAATATTATCGTTCGCCTAAACAGGGTTGTCAGTTTGGCGGTTTTATCACTGAATCGGTTTACAGCTCACAAGTGCTCCCTGTTTCGGTTTACAGAGACTTTTATGATTCCAGCTGGTCCATCAAGGATTTCTTGACGCTCATGTCAATCTTGCGGTAGCGATTGAAGGCTTTGCTTCCCTCGACATGGCCAGTCATCGATGCGATGATGTTAGGATCCTGGACGAGGCCGTAGGCTATGCCGGTAAAGGTTCTTCTGGCCATGTGGCTTGTGGCGACTTCGTACAACGGCTTCATCTCATACTGGCGGGTTTGTGGATTCAGCACTGCAACCTTTCGGTTTAAGCCTGCCTCTTGAAACGCTTTCTTGATGTACACGTTGTACTTCTGCTGGCTAATGAACGGGAACAAAGTGCCTCGTTGTGGATCATAGTACTTCTCAATGAGTTTCTGCGCCTTAGACAAGAGCGGCACCTCGACAAGAACCGGGTTGTTGTCTTTGGTCTTGCGCGGAGTGTATTTGAGGCAGCCATCCACGATGTTGTCATAGGTGAACTTGTACAGATCACCCACACGGCAACCAACGTAGCTCTGAAACACGAAGATGTCACGCTGCAGGGCAACCATTCCTTCAAGAGGAGCTGCCTCCAACTGGAGACGTTCCTCTTGGGATATATAGAAGGGGGTGCCATATTCAGCGTTGTCAATCGTGAACTTGTGGAAGGGGTTGCGGTCGGCATAACCCTCCTTCATGCACCAGAGCCAATAGGACTTAAGAATCAGTAGAATGTTATTCAACGTATTCTTGCTGCGGGGCTCTGGGCAGCGGCTCTCAATCTTTCGTCCGAATTTCTGGCATTCTTCATTCACTTGATCAAATGCCTTAAGATAGCGGCGATTGCTGCATTTCATCTTTTTGGTTTCCTTATCACGAACCCAATATTCATGCTCTTTGATAAGGAAAGTCCTGAAGCCTTCCAGGTCTTTGTGTGAGAAGGCCTCGAACTCAAAAACGGTTCCCTGCAACAGCTCATACCTGCGCAGCATGCGCCACATCGTCCAGAAGTGTTTCTCACGATACATGGACACGCGACGGCTTGCCACGAACTGCGGGAATGTGGAGGTCACTGTGTCACGATGTACATCTATTGAAGGGTCATCACCAAGTCCTTTCGCCGGTTGATAGAACTCGGCAATTACGTTCTTGAGCCAAGTCGGGCTCACGTTGTCCATATCCGCTTCCATCCATCGCTGATTGACCACCTTGCAAATCTCGTCAAGACGATCCTTTTGTTCTCGGTGATACTTGGCCTCTGGTGTCATTGAGCGTGCTTTCAACACCATCTTTTCACCATCCCAATAGGCGGGTTTGTCAACGATGAAGATCCGGGTTCCTGCACGCTGGAAAATATACCTGCCATGACGGAATGTCAGGATAACCTCTTTCCTGTTCAAGTCATTGCATTTCTTTGATAATCTTAGATATATGGTCGCCATAACAATAACATTTTGTATAATCTGCCCACAAAGATAATCATTTATATTGAAATTTCAAAATTTTTAACAGATATTTTATCTCTTGTAGATAAAATATAAACACTTGATAACAAGTCATATAATTGGGTTCAAATCTAAAAATAGACCACCAATAAAATTGCACACAAATTGCACACTTAAATGGTATTTAAGATACTTTAAAGGTATTAGCCGTTAATTGTTAATTTGCTAAATACTTGAATTTCAATATAATTATAAATCACCAT
This sequence comes from Muribaculaceae bacterium, assembly GCA_017427945.1. Lineage (GTDB taxonomy): Bacteria > Bacteroidota > Bacteroidia > Bacteroidales > Muribaculaceae > Sodaliphilus. Next base: position 37,185 of record JAFRRT010000017.1, read on the forward strand.
CGAAATCCATCAATCATTAAATAACATATTTGTGTCCTCATCTTGGACACAATTTAACGGAGGTTGGCGAGTTTTTCGCTGACCTCTGTTTTTTTGCCTCATTGTCATCTAACAATCATTTATTCTTGTTTTCTCCACAGCTTGCACTACGTTGGCAATCGGCCGAAGATAGGCGGCTCCTCAACAATGCTCAAATTAATTTGGCATTGTTTTCTGCTTGCACTATCTTTGCGGGGAGTTATGTCAACGATATGAGAGAGACAAAATCACAAATTCAAGTCATCAAGAGCATCTTCAGGATTATGGTCTGCCTGATGGTGTGTCTGCTGTTTGCGCAATGTAAGACACATCAGATTCATCCGGCTTATCACCTTGATGTTCTCCCTGCTGCGCCTCAGTATGCCGACTCGTCACAGTGGTATATCAGCGACAGGCATGCGCCGGCCGACATCTTTTATATCATCTCGACCGAAACAGGCGATTATCCCTTGGCTGGCGGTGTCATCAGTCATTACAGCGACACCTACAACGACAGCACGCGCCTGCCGCTCCTGGGCGAGATGCAGGGCGTGGACCGGCTTGTAAGCGATACGTTGAATTACTATTCTCCCTACTATCGGCAGTGCTCGTTGCAGACCTTCATGAGCGACAGCACTACCCTCGCCCGCTTGCCCGTCGCCATCGATGATGTCAGGCGCGCCTTCGGGTATTACCTGAAACACCTGAATGGTGGACGGCCTTTTGTGCTGGCAGGTTACAGCCAAGGCGCTATGATCATGCTCGAACTGATGAAGGAAATGGACAAGAAGACCTATGAAAAGATGATTGCCGCTTACGCCATTGGCATCGCCATTTCACAGGATGAGCTCGACGCCTGCCCTCGCATCGTTCCCGCTCGCGGTGACAGCGACACCGGAGTTACCATCTGCTACAACTCGGTAAAAGACGCAGATTGCGCCATTCGCGGCTTTGAGCACAGCGACGTGGTCATCAATCCCGTCAACTGGCGCACCGACGCTATACCCGCCACACTGATATCGGTTCCGTCGCCCGCCATTCCCATCAGACAACAGAACGCTGACACCCTCACCGTGCACATCGACGAGACCTCTGGCCTGCTGTTTGTCGATGGCTTCACAGGTACCGACTATATCTTGCCCCTCATCGGCAAGGCAGGCTGTTACCATTCCCGCGAGATTTGGCTATACCGCGACCAGTTGCGCGACAACATCGCCCGCCGCACAGCCAGCTACCTTAAAAACAGATAATATCAAGTTGCGCAGGATAAGCGCTAAATAAATTGAAAAATATCTCCTGTATTCACTAATCACAGGAGAATTTCTTACCTTTACAGCCCAAATGATACAAAGATGTTATGACGGAAGAATGTTTAATTTGCAAGGCGCCCTTGGTGTATCTGGAAACAGATGAACTCATGGAGTGCGCAATCTGCCACAAGCAGGAAAACAGTAAGACGCGTTGCATCACGGGGCATTACGTCTGCAATGACTGCCATACCCGAGGGATGGATGCCATCATCGGCCTCTGCCTTGCCGAAACATCCAAGAACCCCATCGAGATTATCGAAAGGATGATGATGCAGCCTTTCTGCCACATGCACGGCCCAGAGCATCATGTGATGGTAGGAGCGGCTCTGCTGACAGCATACAAGAACGCTGGAGGAGATGTTGACTTGCCCTCGGCCTTGTCTGAGATGATGAACCGCGGAAAGAGTGTTCCTGGCGGTGCTTGCGGTTTCTGGGGAGCCTGTGGCGCCGGCATCAGTTCGGGCATGTATGTATCCATCATCTCCAAGTCCACCCCGTTGGCACAGGAGCCTTTCACCATCTCGCATCAGATGACGGCCAAGTCGCTGGGCGAAATCGGGAAAATCGGCGGTCCCCGTTGCTGCAAACGAGATTCCTATCTGTCCATCCTCTCAGCCATTGAATTCACCAAGGAGAAATTCGGCGTGGAAATGGAGAGGCCGGATGTCATTTGCCGCTTTTCCCGCAGGAACAACCAGTGCATAGGCAAACGCTGCCCGTTTTTCTTGGAAAACAGGAAGAAGTGAGTAATTAGCGGCAGAGAATTATTCACCTAATCTGATGAGACTGCGGTCTTCCTCCTGCTTCTTCTGGCCACCCACGGGCTTGAATGAGTGGAAGTTCCAACTGAGACCAAGCCAGAAAACGCGGCTGCGGTTGCAACTGGTGTTGACGAGGGTATAGACGGGATTGTCTGACGAGATGTCCCATCGCCTGGTGTTGAACACATCGGTGAGGAGTGCCGAAATTGTCAGCGAGTATTTACGCAACTGCTGGCGCAGGCCAAGGTTGCAGTAGTGGACAGTCTTGGTGGTAAACTGCGGGAAATATTGCGGAGTAGTGACAAAGTACTGAGCATGAATGGTCATTCCTTGCAGCGGCATGATGTTCAAGGTAGCGCTGCTGTTGGTCGTCCAACCCTTATTGCGGATTTCCGTGTCGTTCCAATCGGCGCATGACCGAGTGAAGAAGATGTTCGAACCCAAGTCAATGCCAATCCATCGCTGGGCGTTCCATCGGATGTTGTGTTCGATACCTGTCTTTAAGTCCATGTCACCGTTGATGTAGGTCATGACAAGGATGTTCTGGTCGAGATAGGCGATCTGATTGATGTAATCATTCGTGTAGCTAAGATAGGCATTGCCGCTCACCTTCAGCGTTTGGCCGGTATAGATGTAACCAAAGTCGAATTTGCTGACCTTTTCGGGCTTCAGATAGACGTTGCCAACCTCATAGGTCTGGTTATCAATGAGGTTGATGTAGGGATTAAGTTGCGGATAAGTGGGACGGGAAATCCTCCGCGACAGGCTGGACGACAGTTGCCAGGGCTTGCTGACGCGATAATTCAGCACCAGGTTCGGCGCCACAAAATAGCAGTTGCTCGATTCGTCCAGTTTATCCTTCTTACCCCTCAGCGTCACATGGCTGTACTCCAGTCGAAGGCCCGCCTTCATCGATAGCTTTTCATTGAGTTTTGACGAGTACATGGCATAGGCGGCTGGAATCAACTCACGGTGGCGCAGGTCATTGCTTAGAGGAAGCGACAGCTGCCATGATTCCGTTGCCGCATCAAACTCGTACATTTTGTGGTCGATATTGTTATGTCGATAAGTCAATTTCACGCCTGTTTCCAACTTGCCACGGCCCCAAGGTGTCATATAGTCCAGTTGAAGCGTGGGAATGCGCGGATGTCCTCCCGATTTGGAACGCTGCACCATTTGACCGTCCTCGTAATAGTACGAAGGACGGTGGCCGTTGATAGCCGAAAGCGATACCATCACATTGAACTCCCGTCGCCCCGGATCGAAAAGACGTTTGTAGCCCAGGGAGCCTTCCACCATTTCGCGGTTGAAGGCGATGTCGGTCTGTCTCAACTTTTCGCTGGGGATGCCGTCATTGACGTAGTGGTTGTGCATCGTCTGGAAGTTGTTCATCCTCGGGAAGCCCACCTTCATGTCGAGTGTCATCACGTCCCTTTTTGTCGCCTTATAGCTGACGTTCAACCCGAGGTTGTGGCCGGTGGTCTTCTTCGAGGCGTCCACAATCTGGTCCAAGCTACTGGCCGTCTTCAGGATGTGCCGATGCAGTTCACTTTCTATCCAGTCTTTTTCCAACTTCCCGTTGTAGTTCATTCTGATACCCCATCGCCCGACGTTGTAACTCATGGCCAGATTGCCGTTCAAGAAATGAGTGACCCCGTAGTTGACTGATGCCATTGCGGTGAATGCCTCTGGGGCCTGTTTCTTTGATATGACGTTGATGATTCCGCCTGTGCCTTCCGAATCATATTTCACATCGGGGCTGGTTACGATGTCAATGCTTTGAACATTGGCTGCAGGAATGGCGCCGAGGCCGTCAAGAGTTGTAGGTATGCCATCCACCAAAATGAGTACATTGCTGTTGCCGCGAATGGCCACTTGTCCGTTGCCGTCAACAGTGACGGCAGCAGAGCTCTTGAGCGCATCCAGTACGGATCCTGTAGCGGCACTCATAGATGAAGCGATGTTCACACGTGTTCTTTCCAGTGTCACAGACTTGTCAGCGGCACGGCCTGTCACTACAACACCCTCAAGTTGCATTGCCTTTTCTGACAATACGATTTGACCGACATCATGTATCTTTCCGTCGTTTAACTGCAGTTCTTTCAAAACGTCCTCATAGCCTACAGCGCTGACCTTCAATTTGACATTGCCCTTAAACGGACCTTTCAATATGAAGATACCAGTTGTGTCGGTCAACACGCCTGAGGTGACTTTCCCGTTTTGTATTAAAGACACTGAAGCGTACATCACTGGCGTCCCGTCTTCCTCAATGACAACACCCTTGACCGTTCTCGCCTCCTGTTGAGCAAATATGGTCAAACTTGCTAATGCTATAAGTATTATCAGTATCAGACGTTTCAGCATAATTTTCGTTTCTGTTGGCAGGGTGGATGCTATTTCATTCTTTTCTCAAACTGGAACAGGCCGTCTTCCTGGTCAAACTGCTCAGGCATGTTCGGGTCGGGGTGATGTTCGTTGAAGAACTCGACTGCATGAAAGCCGCAGCGGTTGATGTAGAAGTGGATGTTGCGGCGGTCGAAATACGGGGTGCATGTCTCCCACAGTTCAACCTCGGAATGCATCGCCTCAATGGCCTTCCAGATTGCCTGGCCAATGCCCTTGCTCTGTACCCCCACCTTCACATAGAGGAACGCCAACTCGCCTTCATGTGTCAAACTATCGATGGTAATGATGGCACCTCCCACACGCTGACCATCGGCATCGACAGCCTCGTAGGCTTCGGCGCCCTCAGCCCTCAATGACCTGTAAAAGTCCTCATCAGGCAGCACCTGCCACTGGTTGGGGTCTTTTCCATCGTCTTTATTATATGTCTGGAAACCATGCTGGAACGCTTCCTGCATTTCTTCCTTGAAGGCGATAGTGTGCTCCTCAGAGAGCCTCATCAGTTGTATTTCCTTTTCCATTTTATGTCATTTTAATTGATGGCGAGCAGTTCGATGTCGAAGATGTGGTTAATTAGTCCGACGGGTATAAGCCTTACGAGACCTCAATCCATCTCTTGCAGCCAATCGGTAAGCACCTCGCAATACTCCTCATGAGCATCTACGAAACACATATGGCGGGAATGGCGGAACAGATGCCAACGGCTGTGAGGAATGTGCTCGTAGAGCGAGGCGGCGACAACGGGCGTACAGATATCCTGCGTACCACTACAAATCAGTGTCGGCTGGGATATCTGGCTCAACTGGTCGGTATATTCAAAATCTTTCAGGCTGCCAAGCGGCTGATACTCATTGGGGCCCCAACCATAGAGGTAAGCCTCTGAACCTGCACGCTTCGGACGTCTGAGACACTCTGGAGAGTGTTCATCAACGCTGGTCACGTAAAGCTCAAAATAGTGCTCGTTGGCACGCAAGTAATCTGGATCATCCCATTTCCCTGTAGCTTCTGCCCGTCTGATAGCCTCCTGATCTTCTGCCGACAGATACTTGATGAGCCGGTGCTGTTCACTGGCCCACAGCGAACTGGAAGCATGACCAGACGAGAGAATCAGCGACTTGATGCCAGCAGGCTTCTGATCTATCGCATACGCAATAGCCTGCATGGCGCCCCACGACTGTCCGAGAATGTGAACGGCGTCCAGATGAAGATGTTCACGGATGGCGATGAGTTCGTCAATCCATGTCTTCAATGTCCACAGTTCTGGATGCCCGTCGAGATAAGAATTGCCGCAGCCGATCTGGTCGTATGAGATGACTTGCCGACCTGAATCGGCGATGCAGTCGAGCACCTCGAAATAATTGTGTGTACTGCCCGGACCGCCGTGAAGCAGCAACAAGGGAGCCTTCTCTGAAGGTTCGCCTACGATACGATAGTAGGTCTGGTAACCCATAAAGGGCATATAGCCCTCAGTGATGCGATTGTTCATATTAATATTCAACGTTTTAGTTATCTTCCGTTTTAGGATGCAAAGATAGCGATTTCTCGCAACACACTTGTGCTGTTACTTTTTTTTGCCTCTTGCTGTTAATTGATGGCGAGCAGTTCGATTTCGAAGATGAGGGTGGAGCCGCCGGGGATGCCTGGTTGCGAGAATTTTCCATAGCCCATCTCGGCAGGTATATAGACTTCCCATCGGTCGCCGATGTGCATTTGCTGCATGGCGATGATCCAGCCCTCAATGAGGTCGCGCAGTCGGCACGCCAGGGGCACGTCACCACGGCTGCTGTCGAATGTCGCCCCATCGATGGTCTTACCCGTGTAATGGGCGGTGATCACGTTGCCGGGCGTGGGAGTCGCACTCGAGTGGTCTCCCTCGGCCAGCACCTTATAGTAAACGCCTTTAGGCAGTGCCATCACACCGTCCTCCTTTGACTTCGCCACCAGCCACTCCTTGTTGGCCTGCGCGTATTGATTTTTGTTCTTCTTCATATCAAAACCATTTTCACTGCAAAAATACAGCATATTATTCTAACCTAGCCAAGCAATATGCAAGAAAACCATTCTATGGCCCCTCAGAATGATCTCTACGGCCTGTTTTTACACCTTTTTAGTCATGCCCAAAATAATAATCCCATGTTTTTGCTATTCTTGGGGCTATCGTTCTCGGTGTACATCTCGACACCGTCATTGGATAGGCAGGTATTAAAGACAACAAAAAAAGAGTGCCTTATCGGCACTCTTTGGCTAAAAAATGGAAATGCACCTCACGGTAGCAAATCGCTTTTCTCTAAAAGTGTTACACCTGAGTTTGGTGTGTTATGCTTTGTTGAACTTTTCCTTTCCTTGCTTGCAGCGGGGGCAGCGCCAGTCGTCGGGCAGGTCTTCAAAGGCTATGCCGTCGTGCTCGGCAGGGTCATACACATAGCCGCAGATTGAGCAGACATACTTGCCCGAGGCCTCCTTCTCAGAGAAGTCCACTTCGGCAAGCACTGTCGGCACAGGATTGTCGAGGTCCATCACGCGCTTGGCTTCAAGGTTCTCATAGCCTTGCGGTGAATGGGTACTGCAATACACAGTGGGGTTATTACGAATGAACTCTCTCACACGGTCAAGTGTCTCGCGCGCTGCGGGCAGGTCATCGAAGACTACCGAGAGTTTGTTCTCGTGCAAAGCTTCGTCGGCGTAGGTGATGTCACCATGAAGCATGTAGAACAGCCCGCCATCTTCCACCACGATGATACTGTTGCCATGGGTGTGACCCTTGGCCTTGATGAAGTAGATGCCGTCACATATCTTCTGCGACTCGGGGAAGTTGTGGTAGGCTCCATCGGTAAAGGTTACAGGAACCAGATTGGTCAAGCCTTGCAGCTCATCGGCTCCCATCTCGTCGGCATTGACATAGACCTTGGCGTTGGGGAAAGAACGCAACTCGCCTGAATGGTCGGCGTGCTTGTGGGTGAGCAGAATCTTGGTTACCTGTTCGGGACGGTAGCCCAAGGCGGCAAGCGCATCCATATAACTGCAGATGTCCTTGCCGGTGAAGGCCAGCGAGCTCTCGTCTGGGTTTTCCTCGGGTGTGCCTGCCGGAATTCCAGTATCAACCAAAATCACCTCCGTGCCTGTGTCTATCAAAAAGTTCTGAAGACTGCCACGATAGCGGATGTTGTGGTCAAACTTTTCCATTCCCTCCTCGCCGCCGAAGACGAAAGGTTGAGTATAAAACCCGTCACGTCTGAATTTAACTGCTTTGATTTCCATTGTATTCTCTTTATTTATTATTGTTTTATCCTAACACTATATCGAGCACCATCATCAGCACAAAACCGATGGCAAAACCGATGGTGCCGAGGTTGCTGTGCTCGCCCTGTGAGGCTTCAGGGATGAGTTCCTCAACGACGACATACAGCATTGAGCCTGCCGCAAATGCGAGCAGGAAGGGCAATATGGGTTGCAGCGTAGAAGCCAGCAAAATGATTGTGATGCTCCCTATAGGCTCAACCAGTCCGCTGAGCGCGCCAATGGCAAAAGCTCTCTTGCGCGTGTTTCCCTCGGCTCTTAGGGGCATTGAGATAATCGCCCCCTCGGGTATGTTCTGAATGGCGATGCCCAGCGAAACCGCCAGGGCGCTCGCCGCGGTCATATCGCAGACGCCCTGCAGCATGGTGGCGATTACCACGCCTACTGCCATCCCTTCGGGAATGTTATGGATGGTGACGGCCAACGCCAACATCGAAGTGCGCGACAAGTGACTTTGCGGGCCTTCAGGACTGCTGTCGCCGGGGTGGAGGTGGGGAATAAGCACATCAATCAAATACAGGAATCCCATACCCGCCAATAGGCCCGTGGCAGCCGGCGCCACCGAAGCAAAGCCGTCACAGCCCGCCATCTCAATGCTCGGCAAAAGCAGTGACCACACTGCCGCAGCGACCATCACACCCGATGCGAAGCCAAGAAGCGAGCGTTGCAGCCGCCCCGACATTGTGTCGCGCATCAGGAACACGAATGCTGCGCCGAGCACTGTGCCGGCGAAGGGTACAGTAAGGGCGAGGGCAAGTCCGTCCATATCACTTATAAAACGAAAAGGGCAACTATCAGAATGCCCTTTTCGTAAAGAAGTCTAAATTGTTATTTTGCCGGTTCCCACTTGCAGCGGACGGGCGACACAATGGCGCCCTCTTTCTTCAACTCGGCGAATGCCTTGTCAACGACCTTGCGGTCAAGTCCCGCCAACTCGGCAACCTTGCCTGCGTTCAAAGGCACACCTGCCTTGCGCATCACTTCTAATACTTGTTCTTTTGCTTCCATCGTTGCTTGATTTAGAGTTGCTTGATAAGCCAGTTCTGAAGTCCAATCATCTCGATGAGTTCAAGCTGTTCCTGTGACCAGTAGAGGTCTTCTTCCTCATCGGCGAGGTAGGCCTTCATGATGTCGTAGGTGGTGGGGTCGTCACGAAGTTCAGCCATGCACTTGTAGAGCATATCAACGCCTTTCTCCTGAATGGCGAGATCGGCCTTAATGTAGTCCACGGGAGCAGCAATGAGGTCGCGAGCCTTTGCGCCTTCAAACTTCACATCGCCGCCAAGGTCAAGGATGCGGTCAACGAATTTTTCAACCCAACCCATCTCCTCGGTGAAGTGGTTAATGTACTTGTCGCCCAATTGGCCGAAACCTTGCGCCTTGAAAAGTTGTCCTTGCAGTTTGTGAACTAAAGCGCCCTCGGTGAGGCCGGTAACGAAGAACTGTAATGCTTCAATTGTTTTTTTCTTATCCATTTTTGATACGATTTATAATAGTTTTATATGCACTGCAAAAATACTGCGATGCCACGATGCGGCAAAATTTTCTGCGAACCAATGATTATCCCAAACGAAACATTAATACTTTTTTACTATCTTTGCCTCGTCAAAGATTTTTAATGATATGTATAATCTTCAAGAATACTATAACAAGTTCGGCAAGGAACACTTGAATGAACTATGGAATGGCAAAATGGCCTGTGCCTTTTTCAATAACACGCGCGCATTGACAACCAATGAGATGACCGAATCGCTCAAGTGCTACTCATTCACTCTGATTATACAGGGGAAAATGACGCTCATGAACGGTGACCATCAACTTTCATTTTCCGAGAACGACATTTACACTTACTATCCCGGCAGTTTGGTGCACATCATTGATGTAAGCGACGATTTCAAAGACATTTGTTTGTTTGTTGACGAACAGATGACCCACAACGCGCAAGCGTTCCGCAACCTGTTGAGGGCATCAATGATACCCCTGTCACAGTTCGGCAAATCAAAATTGTCGCTGACAAAAGACGATGCGAGCAGGGTGCATTCGGTCATGATGCTGATAAGCGAGTACATATCACAGACTTTGTCGCTGAAAAATGAGATATTGGAAATGCTTTACTCCGTGTTCATTGACGATTTAATCAGTATCCAAGCGTTTGAAAAAACACGGTTTTCGATTTCGAAACAATCTGAGGAAATCTTCATTTCATTTTACGCCTTGTTGCAGAAAAACTACATAGAGCAACATAACATCGGTTTCTATGCCGACTCATTGAATATCACCACCACCTACCTTTCCCGCATAGTGAAAACCATATCGGGAAGAACAGTGATGGAATATATCAACGAGATGCTGGCCATCGAAGCCACATGGCTCATTAAGTCAACTAATCTCACCATTGCCCAGATAGCCGACCGACTGAACTTTTCAACATCGGCAGCATTTGATAAATTTTATAAGCGGATGCGTGGCTGCTCCCCGTTGACCTTGAGAGAATAAATCCGAAAGCCCCCGTGTCATCATTGTTCGCCTGTTACATGAACCGCCCTATGGGCGGGTATTTAAGCAATCCCCCACTCTGCTACTTTCGGATTTATTGACTATCTTTGTCCTATCTTGTAATCTGTAATCATTAAAACTGTCACTCTAAATGATTAAGAATCTTATATTTGACTTCGGCAAGGTACTGGTGTGTTATGACTTCCCAGTATTTCTGAAGACCATCATTGACGATGAGGAGGAATGTCGCAGATTTGAGGCGCTTGTCTGCAGCGAGGAGTTTGTCAGTCGATGCGATTTGGGCAAGGATTCATTTATCGATATCATTAGGGAGTGTCAGGAGAAATACCCCCACTGGAAAAACCAATTGCAGGAGTACTACGACAGGCAGCTTGACGTGGTAACCGTCGAAATGCCTGGAATGCGTGACCTGCTCACACGGCTCAAAGCCAACGGCTACCGCTTGTATGGCCTCACCAACTGGAGCAATGTGGTATATGACGTCATCGAGAAATTCGACATCCTGAATATGATGGATGACAGGCTCATCTCCAGCGAGGAACTATTGATAAAACCCGACGTGGCAATTTACGACCGCATGTGCGAAAAGTTCGGACTCATCAAGGAAGAGTGCCTGTTTACCGATGACCGACAAGCCAACATCGACGGTGCTAGGGCAGCAGGAATGCCTGCCGTGCTGTTTACCGATGCACGCCAGTATGAAGAAGACCTAAAAAGATTGAAAATATCACTCTAGCTTGCCATACACCTCATCAGTGACGGGTTCCAGCCATTGATTAGAAGCTCCGTCCTGTACATCCTTGTGGCAGGTCAGGTGCTGGAACCATGAGTCCTTAGCTGCCCCATGCCAGTGTTTCGTCTCGGCAGGGATTGCGATGACGGTGCCAGGAGTCATTGCCACAGCCTCCTTGCCCCACTCCTGATACCACCCGCGACCGCTGACACAGATGAGCACTTGAACGGCCCCATGATGGATGTGCCAGTTATTGCGACAGCGGGGCTCGAAAGTTACATTCAAAATGTCTCCACCCATGTCGGCTAAATAACTGTTGCCAGTGAAATAGCGGGCATAATCGCTGTTCAGTTCGCCCTTTGGCCATACGGTAAAATCCACCGTGCCGATCCCTTCCTGTTTCGTGCTTGTCTGTGCATTAATGGCCATCATCATGATTGTCATTAAGATGGAGATGAATCCCCTCATATCACTTTAGGTTTTCCTTAAAGAATGAGTCCAGTTTGTCGAAGGGGATGACATTGCCCTTGCCTCCGTCGTAGAGGTCACAATGTGAGGCACCGGGGACGATGAGCAACTGCTTATTCTCAGGCACGGGATTTGGTTTTCCGATAAAGTTGTAGCCCTCGGCCTTGCCTTCCAGCATATACTTGTAAGCCGCCTCGCCGAAGTAGCGTGAATGGGCCTTCTCGCCGTGCATCACGAGGACGGCCGAGCGAATCTCATTGATGTAGTAGAGGAAGCGAGTGTTGGCGTAGGCTTGGGTTCCGATGGTGCGCCATCCATCGTTGCTGTTGCCCGAGCGAGCATGATAGCCACGCGGGGTTTTGTAGTAATCATAGTAGTCTTTGACGAACTGCGGTGCATCATCGGGCAAAGGATCTACAACGCCACCAGCCATGGCCTTGGGGTCTGCCAGACGTTGTTTGGCCAGTGACTCACGGGCAACGTGTCGGGACTCCTCAGTGTCCTCACTATCGAAATATCCGTTGCCAGCAACGCGTGTCATGTCGTACATTGTACTCGCCACGGTCGCTTTGATGCGTGGGTCGGCAGCGGCGGCGTTCAGGGCGATGCCACCCCATCCGCAGATGCCGATGATACCTATCTTCTCGGCATCCACATTCTCAAGGCTTGACAGATAATCAACGGCGGCCAGGAAGTCCTCGGTGTTGATGTCGGGCGAGGCCGTTCGACGGGGTTCACCGCTACTCTCACCAGTGTATGACGGGTCAAAAGCCAGCGTCACGAAGCCTCGTTCAGCCATGCGAATGGCATAGAGTCCGCTCGACTGTTCCTTGATGGCTCCAAACGGGCCGCTAACTGCGATGGCAGCCAACTTGCCTTTGGCCTCTTTGGGTTCATAAAGGTCAGCGGCCAAAGTCAGACCGTATTGTGTTTTAAAAATCACCTTGCGGTGGTTCACCTTCTCGCTCAGCGGGAACACCTTGTCCCACTCCTTCGTCAAATTCATGTTATCATTCATCTGTTCTTCATTTTGATTGCAAGCCATAAGCAGTAAACTCATGAGCACTACAGTGAATATACCGTGTTTCATTATCTCTTTTTAATTACTAAATATTCTATATATGTTTGTACGATTATTCTTAGCCATGTTACTGTCAAACTTTATTACCGCGCCCCAACAGCATATCTATTAAAGCCGTCACATCGGCGATACTGACTTCTCCATCTTCGTTCACGTCGCCCAAAAGTGCTGTCGTTCCGGCAGGAAGCCACAGCATGACTTTAATGTTGCTCTCTCCCGCATGGAGGAAGGTACGCAGCTCGCTTTCCGTGAGTCCGTCGATATGGCCCAGACGTGTATAGCTCCATGAGTTTGAACCGTAGAACAAACAGATGTTACTGCCATTATAGAGAATGACATCGCCAGGTTGGGCGGTAATCTGCTCATTGTTTGTAGGCAGCGAGAAGCCTAACGACCCCCATATCTCAAAACCGCCACTTGCGTTCAATGTCACAGTGACCGGCGACTCTCGCAACCTTGCTACGAGCGCTTGAGCAGCCGCATTATCAAGCAGTGTCACCGATTGTGTCACTCCATCGATGGTTATGTTCATTTTCTGTGTCATCGTTTGTGCCATAACTTCATCATTGTCACTGGAACAGCCACTCATGATCAGGACGAATAGCACCAGCATGTTTTTGATCATCGTTTTCATAATCGTTTGTTCATTAATGTTTTCGTTTACAAAATTAGATCATACCTATCCTGTGCCATGTACCTGAAATGGCTGAAAAACTACCCATTTTATATTTTATCATCAAAACTCCGTTTTTGAGGTAAAATATCTATCTTTGCAAGCGGATATGAAGAACCTCTTGTATATCAACAAAGCGAATGACTTCGCTCTGGATGTAGGTGCTGATGTGTGGCATCCCATGGTGAGCGTCGTCCATTTCGACGAATTAGGTGAAATACGCCACTCTTTGAACAAACTAGGAGTATACGCCATCTTTGTACAGGATAATTTTCCTACTGAATCGACCTACGGCATGGGTGGCTACGATACTTCTAAAGGTTCCCTCACGGCAGCCTCACCCGGACAGATTATCGGCAAAGCAGATGACGGTCACCGTGAGGTGTATCACGGGTGGGCGTTGCTGTTTGACGCCGAGTTCATGCGTGGAACGCTATTTGAGAAACGGCTTACCGACTATCACTTCTTTTCATATAATGTGAACGAAGCATTACACACCACCGAGGGAGAGAAACAAGTACTGTGGCAGATAATGGACAGAATCCGCACATTCATCAGTCACAGGGAACAGACAGCGTTGACTGACCGCATCGTGCAAGACTACATTGTGCTCGTGTGCGACTACTGCCAACTTTTCTATCAACGGCAGTTCCAGACAACGTCGGCACAGCAAAGCGACTTGCTAGCCCGCTTCCAAAAAGTGCTTAAGGACTATTATGAGCGACAGTTGCAGCATCGCTATGGACTGCCCAGCGTGAAGTACTGCGCGTCTGAGCTGTGTCTCTCGCCAAGTTATTTCGGAGATGTTATTCGCAACGCCACTGGTGACAGTCCCACACGCGTTATCCAGGATTTCCTCATCGACCGGGCCAAGAGCCTAATGATCGGTGGCATGTCGGTATCACAAGTAGCTGATGAACTGGGATTTGAATACCCACAACACTTCACTCGCTATTTCAAGAAACATGAAGGATTAACTCCCTCAAAATATGTTGCCTCGATAAAAAAGCAATAATAGCACTTTAAAAACCTTAATATATTCTCATCTTTTATGGCCCGATTTTTGCAGGAATAAATTGGACAAATTTATTGGCGATTTAGAAAATAATATATCTTTGCGGCGTGATAGGACGTGAAAAACTATTTTCAGAGCCCAGCCGACGTCAACAGTTCTTTGCCTGGGTAATGCTGTTGGTTTATTTGCCAATGGTGTTATCATCGTCGGTTCATGTCCACTCATTGCAGGAGTTTTCTGAATTAATAGACTGCCATCAGTGCCAAACGGGCCTGCATCATTGCGGCCACATCACGGCAGATTCACCTCATCATGACGAATGTCTGTTGTGCCGCTTCATAGGTACACAAGTCGTTGCCCCCGAGCAGCAAGAGCTTGACCAGGCCAACCAGCAGGTCGTCAAAGTGGAGTTTTGCCAAGTCACTGAATCGTTCTCACGATCTGTCGTCCACCCTTCACTGCGTGCTCCTCCTGTTTTGTTGTGATTTTCCAAGTTCATAAGGCTTCAATCGTGGAGTCTCATTAACAAGTATCACAACAAAAACTATAATTACAGAATGAGATCATTTTATTTGATTTTGTTGCTGTCGTGCATGACCACGATGGCGGCACAAGAAACGGTCGTGCTTGACTCGACCGACGTGTTCTTTCGCCACATAGAACTCAAACAAGTGGTTGTCACTGGTCCCACCGGGGCCATCAAGATGGAGGACATGTCAATGCCTGCAGCCGTTATCGGCCGCAATGACCTACGTATGTCATCGGGCACAAATATTGTTGATGCCGTGAGCAAACTGCCGGGTATTTCACAGGTAACTACAGGAGGTGGCATATCCAAACCCGTTATCCGCGGACTTGGATACAACCGCGTAGTAGTCGTTGCCGACGGTGTGCGCCAAGAGGGGCAGCAATGGGGCGACGAGCATGGCGTCGAAATTGACGACAATGCAGTAAGCTCGGTCGAGGTGCTCAAGGGCCCCGCTAGCCTGCTCTATGGATCAGATGCCCTAGCGGGTGTCATGAAGCTCAATACCGACCCGGTAGTTCCATTGAACAAGATGCGCCTGAATGTGAACACCGAGTACCAGACGAACAACGGCCTATTCAATTACTCACTCAATTATGGCGGCAACAGGCAGGGCTTATCATGGAATATGCGTTACAGCGAAAAGATGGCGCATGCCTACAAGAACTCCGTTGATGGCTATGTGCCCAACTCACAGTTCAAGGACCGTTCCCTCACGGGTATGTTAGGCATCAACAAGGCGTGGGGCCACACACGGCTCTTGGGCTCTTATTATCAACTAACTCCAAGCATTGCCGAGGGCGAGCGAGTCCCCGGGACAGGAATACTATTACGACATTTTGCCGGTGTCAAGACCTACCTGCATGGCTTGCCCTATCAACAGGTGTATCACTACAAGGCAGTGCTTGACAACTCCTTTAATATCGGTAACAGCCGGTTGAATGCCGTGATTGCTTATCAGCAGAACCGCCGCCAGGAATATGAGGAACCCGATGCTTATGGGCTGTATCTCAAGCTGCACACTGTCAACTACAACATTCATTACGTGACCCGCCGCCTGGGCGACGTACGTATCACGAGCGGTGTGAGCGGCATGTGGCAACGTTCGGTCAATGAAGGTGACGAATATTTGATTCCCGACTATAAGCTGTTTGACTTTGGTGTTTTCGCCACAGCGATCGCCGACTTGGGACAGTGGGTATTTAACGGCGGACTGCGCTTTGACAACCGCCACCTGAACAGCCACGAACTGATGGATGACGGAGCGTTACGCTTTGACGCGTTTAAGCGTGACTTCAGCGGTCTTACCGCCAGTTTGGGTGCCGTGTGGCATGCCACCGACAAGTTGGACCTCCGCGCCAATGCCGCCCGAGGATTTCGCGCGCCCAACATCAGCGAGCTGGCCAGCAACGGCGTACATGAAGGCTCATTGCGCTATGAGGTGGGCAACCACGACCTCAAGCCCGAATTCAGCCTGCAGTTTGACCTCGGCCTGGAATACACCGATTCATGGATTGACGCACAACTGTCTTTATTCAGCAACCGCATTGACAATTACATCTTCATCCACCGCACGGGAGAGGTCATCGACGACGAGTTCATGACCTACCGTTACGACAGCGGCGATGCACAGTTGCTGGGCGGTGAAGCCGCCATCGACATCCATCCCTGGCATTTCCTGCATGTAGGCAGCAGCTTCGGCTTGGTCAACGCAATACAACTGCATCAGCCCGAGGAAAGCAAGTATCTGCCGTTCACACCCGCACCAAGGTGGCAAGCCGACGTCAAGTGGGAAATCCTGCACGATGGCGAAATGCTCAACAATGCGTTTGTCTCGTTTGGGGTGGATTACAACTTTAAGCAGAATCATTACTATAAAGCCGATGACACCGAAACCGCCACGCCGGCCTACTGCCTGCTCAATGCTTCAATGGGTACCGACATCATGTACAAGGGTAACCGTGTGGCCTGTGTGAGCATCACCGGTAACAACCTCACCGACAAGGCATACCAGAACCACCTGAGCCGACTTAAGTATGCCGACGTGAATCCTGTCACGGGTCGTCAAGGTGTTTTCAACATGGGGCGGAATGTCATCTTTAAGATCACCTTCCCCATCGAATGGTAATGCATAAGTGTTTAGACTAAGAATGAGGAGCGGATTCCCTTAATGGAAATCCGCTCTTTTAATTGTCAATCAACGATGTTTCTTTTCAGTCAAAGGGCGTGGCCGCCGGAGACCTTGATGACTTGGCCGGTGAGCATCCTGGCCTGCTCACTTGCCAAAAACAGAATCGTTTCGGCAATGTCCTCAGGTTGGATTAATTGGCCCATCGGGATGATCGGAATTACGGCTTTCTCCAGTTCATCGTCAATCCATCCCGTTTGCGTTGGTCCTGGGGCGACACAATTTACGGTAATTCCATATTTTGCCACCTCGAGGGCGATACTGCGGGTAAGCGCTTCAAGCGTCGCTTTGCTTGCTCCGTAGGTGATTTGCCCGGCGAAGACCTGTGCCGCGTCGGTGGAGAGATTGATGATTCTGCCATAGTCGCCACGATGCTTCACGAATGCCCTCATCATCAGAATGCTGCCCCGGACATTGACCGCGAATGTGTCGTCAATCACACTTTGGGTAATGCTTTCGATGGTGTCAAGGCCATCCAAATCCCCATCGGCAGCATTATTCACCAGGACATCAACTCTGTCGAATCGTTCCAAGACTGCTGAATAGATTTCCTCGACGGCAGCCTCGTTGGAAATGTCGCTCTCGATGACGAGATAATCAGCACCCATCTCCTTGAGTTTGCCTTCTACGATATCTGAATTGCCGGCATTGGCCTCGTAATACCTGTCGGCCCCGTTCCTGTCGGTCTTGTTCTTGTCATAGGGCCGAGGTATTCTCTTGTACACCAAAGCCACCTTTGCCCCCTCACGGGCAAAAGCCAATGCCGTCGTCGCACCAATTCCCTGCGGGTTGTTGGCACCCGTAATCAGCGCCACCCTACCCTTTAATCCATAATCCACCATAACTCAAAGATATCTATCTCCCGCAAAGATAACCATTTTACTTGAAACAGCGAAAAGACCATGTTGGCGTTCAATATTCATCCTACAGCCAAACAATATGATTGCAGCATATAAAACGTTGGTCCCCATTAGATATGTGCTCAATTAAACCGTCCCTTTGAAGCATTTTCCCATCGTGGCTTGAGGGTTCCATATCGAGAGCAATTAACCCACTAATATTCGTCATTGCTACAGAAAATCAGTGGGTTTATAATTTTGTTGTTAATCTTGATAATATGAATAAGACTTTATATACTGCCTATACGAAAACTATCTATCCAATAATTTTTTTAGGAATTGTTTAGATTCCTTTTCGTCTATTATATTGACAAATGGATCCTCTTTAAGTAATTCGTTAATGGTGTTACCGTTGAATTGAGCTGCACCTCTTGTGCCTTTACCTGCCCAATGATGTTGCAAAAGTGTGGTCTTCTGTAATTTATTGTGGAAAACAGAAGCTAACACTGTATTGACAATTCCTGTTTTATCAATTCCTACAAAGAAGAACATAAATACAGATTTATCTTTACCCATGCACTTCAGGAATTTATCAACATTATACGCCTTAGGGTTAGAATCAAGATATAGAACTTTTGTTTTAATATCTGTGTATGAGTTAGAATTTTTAAAACATCTGACATAGTCTCCTAAATCATTCTTTGTGTCGTAGGTCGGAAGAAGATGTTCAACCTCTCCTAAATTCCTTAATAGATGATCGCGCTCTTGTTGATTTGATGTGATGAGAACCTCAATCAGCCTGCCACGTATATTAACATTATCAATATGAGATGCGACTAAAATAGCATCCTTCACTTCTTTACATCTGTTGCGCAAATCATCAAGGAGAGTATTATAATCCTCAGATTGAACAAAATTGATAGCTCTTTGTGGGGCTCTGAAAAGATTTTCTTGCTCTACTTTATTGGCCGTGCTCATCTATTCTGATTAAACCCGATGTGCGAAGGGTTATGCCGCCTGCCGAGAATGAAATGCGCTCTCTCGGCGGGCGGCTTCGTTATCCTATAGTCTGCACACAAAGAAAAACAGAAGCCGCTGAAAAATTCAACGACTTCTGTTTTTTCTCAGTATATCAATTTAATGACGTTTCTTGTCCAGTTCCAGGCCTTTGCGCAGGAACTTGAGTGATGACTTGTCCAAATCGGCTTCGGCGTTGTGCTTGCCGCTGACGAAATAGAAACGCAGGAATTTGCCCTTGAGGAATTTCTTTTTCACGACACAGGGGATCGTCGTGGGGGCTTCCAGTTGCCCGCTTCCTGTTGTCAAACGACCCTGAAACTCTGTTTGAAAATCGACATCTTTGTCATACAAGGCAAGCATCGCATCAAGCGTTTTCAATGCTTTATCGACGGTCGATCCCAAGTACAAGCCTACTTCATCAATATGGGTCACGCTGAGCGTGCCACCGAGGATTTCGTAACCGAACACCTCAGAAGGGTCAAACTCTTTGCCGACTCCCATGTAGTAGCCAACAGCGCCGCCCTTTTCCTGATAGGTGAAGATCGAGAACTGGTTGTCATTGTTATCGGTTTCGACGATTTCCAATTTCATTCCCAAAGCCTTGTCCTTTGCCGAAGCGGTGAAGGTATCCAGGGTCAACGTGAATACGGCGACAAGCGCCAACATCAATAATTTTTTCATTGTTCTTTATTATTTTCTATCAATGATTTGTAAATAAAACTGCTACTTTTGACACTAAAACTCCCTGATGGTTTAATTGCACATCGCAAAGTCATGGCATTGCCTGCAATGCCACGCAGGAGTTTCACAAAACGAGCTCCATGGTGGTCTTTTGCACCTGCATTCCCATGTTTTCATAAAAACAGTATGCAGCCTCGTTTCCCTCCCACACATTGAGCGTGATGTTGCGACAACCTATAGATGAGGCATACTCACGAACATAATCAAACAGGGCCTTACCCACGTGCTTGCCCCGCGCTTTCTCATCAACGCATATATCATCGATATACAGCGTTTTGGTGTCCTGCAACAACAGGTCGTCCCTGATCTCGGTAATCTGGCAAAATGCATAGCCCAGGACCAATCCGTCGTCATAGACAAATACAGGCTTATGCACATCGTTTAACAACGCCTGCAGCTCTTGCCAGTCATACTTGGTCGTATCGGGCTTGAACAGGTCGGGACGTATCCTGTAATGCACCATGTTCACCTGGTGCAAAAGTTCAAGAATACGCTTGATGTCGCAATTATTTGCTTTCCTTATCATAAGTAATTAAAAACCAAAACAATACTTCTTCTCTTTGCTTATTTCCATCACTCTAAGCACTGTCACCTGATCATGAATGACAGGGCAAATATACACAATTATCGCAAAATTATCGCGCAACTCTTCTATGATTTGATTTTCTTTAGTTCTTATGTTTATTGGCAGTAGTATTGTGGCTATTGTGAAAAAGTAGTACCTTTGCGGCAGTATTCGGCACCTGTTGCGTATGCTCAACGACCAATTTCTGCCGTAATTCTTATGATTGCAACTAACTAATAACAAATTACTTAACACCACAACTATGAAGAAATTCTTTATCATTGCTGCTCTGATGCTTGCAACCACCATCGCGCTCACGGCATGCGGTGACGACGAGCCAAAAGAGAAGACCAAAGTCACTGCTACCTACACCATGACTTTTTCTCAAGATCTGCTTGACGCGTGCAACGTTTTCATCACCTATAAGGCCGAAAACGGGCGCAATGTGATGGAATCGGTCACGGCGCCCCAGTGGACCAAGACAGTCACAAGCGACAAGTTCCCCGCCGAGTTTGGCGTGCAATACGTCTTCAGCACCAAGAGCGAGGCTGAACTCACCAAGGAAAAGTATGACCTGAAATGCGACTTCAACTTCAAATACGTCACAACCAAAGGGGCCAGCTTTGCCAACAGCAGCACAATCTTCGATAGCCAGGGCCTTGCCAAGAACAAAGTGGTTGAATACCTGAAGAAGTACAGCGGCAAGTCAACCGGTTACAAGGTGACCGAAGACGGCAACATGACACCGGCAAACAATCTGAACTACAATAATTGATGCGTTGACTTGCGGCATACACGGCTAATGGACAACGGTTTCATTTGTTTGCCAACAAACGCTAACAAACGCAAACGATTGTTAAATGATTTGATTAATACTGATACTTTCAGTAATTTTGCCACATTATTATATGTGACTACCCATCGAACCGTATCAGAATATTAACATTCAACACTTAAGCATAACAACTAAAAGCGTTATAACTTTTTATTAATCTTTTTATTAACCAATTAATTTATTCTGTTTTATGAAGAAATTATCAGTACTTTTGGTTGCAGTTGCAGTTGCCCTGAGCGCATCTGCAGGTGTAAGCAAGCTCGTGAAAAGCAACGTGAATGCCCATGAGGCAAAGGCTAAGAGCGAGCTTCGTCACCAGAATCTCAACCTGCGTGGTGGTGAGGCCTTCCAGGGCATGCAGCTCCAGGCTTTTGACGCTACCGCACGCCCCAAGACCAACCACGCCCTGAAGAATGGCAACACCTTGTTCTGGGACTTTGAGGATGAGGCTTCGGTAAATGACTGGACCGTTTGGGACGAAGACGGTGACGGCTACAGCTGGGAATGGACTTACAGCGAGGAAGGTGGCATCAAGACCCACAGTGGTTATGGTTGCATGGCATCTGCCAGCTACATCAATGACCTTGGCCCGCTTTATCCCCAGAACTGGTTGGTATCGCCTTGGATTGAACTGGGTGGCACCCTCGGCTTCTATGCTTGTGGCCAGGATCCCAGCTATGCTGCTGAGGTGTTTACTGTTTATGTATTTGTAAACGGTGATTACATCCAGATCTCTGAGGACATCACTGCTACCGGCAGGATGAAAGCCTACTCATTTGACCTGAGCGCTTTTGAGGGCCAGGAAGGTTGCGTATGCATCGTTCACTACAACGTTACCGACATGTTCCGTCTGAACGTCGATGACATCACCATCGGTGAGTTTGAGCCCGAGCCCGAGCCCGAGCTTCCCACTGCTATCACTGAGATTCCCGAGGGTTGCCAGGTTTACACCTACAGCCGCAACAGTGCTTGCGTTTACGTAAGCTGGCTTGGCATTGGCGAAACCACTACCGACGGTAAGATCAATGTTGCCTTCGACATGACCAACGGCGACGTTTACGTACAGAACCCCTCATGGTGGCATGACAGCTTCGGCACCTGGGTAAAGGGTACCTATGACTGGATGACTGGTATCATCACCATCCCCACCGGCCAATACTTGACTTATTATGACGACTATGGTTATGGTATCGTCCTCGGTTGGGGTTCCACCTATGTTTACGAGGAAGAAGGTGAATACTACTTGGGCTATGAGCTTGATGACCGCACCACCGAGATCCAGCTGATGATCGACGACGATTGCCTGTATCTGCTGGGTTGCGCTGGCGACGTTTACGCCGAGTTCCCCGAGAGCTACAATGCTACTGGTCTGATGACTTATTACAGCGATGACTTGAGCATGACCTCTCTCGAGTTCGCTAACCGTGACGAGTATGGCTATGCACTGCCTTGGGGCAGGATCCTGAACATCGTTCCCGCCGTTCCCGCTGATCCTACCGCTGACGACTGGTATGACTGTGGTGATGAGAGTGGCTACTCGAGGTTCTACTTCACTCTGCCCAACACCGATGTTGATGGTAACCCCATCGATCTCGAGCACATCAGCTATAGCCTCTACATTGACAATGGCAATGGCCCCGAGCTGTTCCACTTCACTGGTGAGGATTACTACTTCGACCTCAATCCCGATGAGGACATCACTGAGGTTGACTACGCACTCTTCTCGAACGCTGTTGACTTTAGCGCAAGTGGCGTTTACATGTATGGCACCAACATGGAGGGTTACGAGCCCCTGTTCACCGAGAACATCGGTGTCCAGGCATTCTATACCGTTGATGGCATCAAGAATGCAAGTAAGATTGCTTGGCTCTATGAGACTCCCGAGCCCGAGGATCCCCACATGACCGGTTACTGGTTGGTAATGGTACAGGCAGACGGCACCGAGGATTACCTCGAGCTGCAGATGGGTACCAATGGTGACTTTGTCAACCTGGTTGATGTAACCTATCCCACCTTCATGAACATTGGTAACTTCTACTTCTTGATCGACGGCGTTGCTTATGGTGCTGCTGAGGAAGGCACTGCTGCTTATCTCGGCGATGCTGACGAGAACCCGCTTACCGAGGGTAACAACACCTACTTCGTTGAGAACGGTTACAGCTACGTACTCGGTATCCACCTCATCATGGACGAGAACACTGGTGACCTGGTAGGCTACAGCGCATATGCTGCTCGCGGCGGTGCTGTTGACGTTGAGGAGATGAACGCAGGCAAGACTGTTGCCAGCGAGCGCTACTTCAACGTAGCTGGTCAGGAGATGGCTCAGCCCGAGGGCTTGACCATCAAGGTGACCACCTACACCGACGGTACCACCAGCACCGTTAAGGTTGTGAAGTAATTAAAGCTATACGCTATAGCAATTAGGCTTTAGCTTTAATATTTGAACAGGTAGAGACGCAAGAATTTGCGTCTCTACTTTTTTGTTAACAGGAATGGTGAGAGAGGACAATTGTTTGGGGAAATTGTTGTGAGAGTTGGCTTTTTTTTGTAATTTTGTGGGGTATGGAAAAAGAAGTAACTTATCAATTGCTGGTCAAGCAGGTGGCAAGCCTGATTGAGGGAGAGGACAACCTGATTGGACAACTCGCCAACGCCGCAGCACTCATTCATGAAACCATGGGTTGGTGGTGGACAGGATTTTATCTGGTCAACGACGGAGTGTTGCAGTTAGGGCCGTTCCAGGGCCCAGTAGCATGCTACCGCATCAAGCCCGGCCGAGGGGTATGCGGCACGGCATGGCAAGAGAACCGCACCATCGTTGTCCCCGACGTTGAACAGTTTCCGGGTCACATCGCCTGCAGCAGCTTGTCGCGCAGCGAGATTGTCGTTCCCCTGCATGATGCCGACGGGCAGGTAGTAGGAGTCCTGGACATCGACAGCAAAGACTTGGCAACCTTTGACGAGGAAGATGCCCGCTGGCTCGAAGCCATCGTCCGAGAGATTGAACGCCACGCCATCAATTGCCCACTAAAAACTAAACCCTAAAAACTCATGAGTTACGAACCTCTTGCTGAACGGTTGCGTCCACGGACGCTTGACGACTACATAGGGCAACGCCACCTGGTGGGTGAGGGAGCCGTGATACGCCGCATGATTGAAAGCGGCAACATCTCCTCATTCATCTTGTGGGGACCTCCGGGCGTGGGCAAGACGACGCTGGCACGCATCATTGCCGAACAGACTCAGGTGCCGTTCTACACGTTGAGCGCTGTGACGTCGGGAGTGAAAGACGTGCGCGAGGTGCTGGAACGCTGTCAAGCCGATGCACGCAGCGTATTCTCCAAGGGTCGTCCCATCCTGTTCATCGACGAGATTCACCGTTTCAACAAGTCCCAACAGGACTCGTTGCTGGGTGCTGTGGAGCGCGGTACGGTGACGCTTATAGGAGCAACAACCGAGAATCCGTCGTTCGAAGTCATCCGTCCCCTACTCTCCCGCGCCCAGGTATATGTACTCAACCCATTGGATCGCGATGACCTGCTGCAACTGCTGGACCACGCCCTCAAGAGCGACAAGATGTTTGAAGGGCGCGAGGTTCGTGTCGAGGAGACCGAGGCGTTGCTGCGCTTTGCAGCTGGAGACGCCCGCAAGTTACTCAACATTCTGGACCTGATTTCACAATCGCTGCAAGAGGGAGAGTCTTTTATCATCAACGATGAGATTGTCACCAATCGGTTGCAGCAAAACCCGTTGGCGTTTGACAAAGGAGGCGAACTGCACTATGACATCATCTCGGCCTTCATCAAGAGCATCCGCGGCAGCGACCCCGATGCGGCTGTCTATTGGCTGGCACGCCTCATCGCCGGTGGTGAGGACCCCAAATTCATTGCACGCCGCCTGTGTATCCTTGCCGCCGAAGACATTGGACTTGCCAATCCCAACGCGCTGCTGCTTGCCAACGCCACGTTTGATATCATCAATAAAATCGGCTGGCCCGAGGGACGCATTCCCTTGAGCGAGTGTGCCATCTACCTTGCCACCAGTGCAAAAAGCAACAGCGCCTACCTTGCCATTGACGATGCCCTGTCGATGGTGGAGCAGACTGGCAATGCACCCGTACCCCTCCACCTGCGCAACGCCCCGACGGGGCTGATGAAACAGCTGGGCTATGGCAAGGACTACATGTACGCCCATGACTTCCCAGGGCACTTCGTCAACCAGGAATACATGCCCGAGGAGCTGCATCACCCGCAACTGTGGCATCCGCAGGACAATCCTGCTGAAATCCAAATGACAGCACGTCAAGAGAGCCGTTGGGGCAAGAACGCCGGCCACGGCCCGAAGAAGGAATAGCCCGACTGGCACACCAGACTAACACAATCGGTCATGGCACAACACAACAAACTGGGAAAAGAAGGAGAACAAGCAGCACGAGATTTCCTCATCAGCAAAGGTTTCACTGTGCGTGAAACCAACTGGCGCATGGGGCATTTCGAAATCGACATTGTAGCTCACGACCCCAAGACCAACCGTCTGCACATCATCGAAGTGAAAACACGCAGCAGCGACACACGCTATGATCCCTTGCAGTCCATTACAGCCAAGAAAATCAATAACTTGGTGAATGCCACCAATGGTTACATCGGTTTTTACCGCCTGGCTATGGCGGTGCAATATGATGTGATGGTGATGATTGGGCAGGCACCCAACTTTGAGATACGCTACTACCCTAATGCCTTTCAGCCACGGCTGCGCTCTATACGCTAACCGCTCACTGAAGATTTAATCTTCCATGCTCTCGAAAAGATGGCACAAGAACGTGCCTATCTGTTCCCTGATGCTCGCCTGTGAACAAGTGAAGTTATTCACCAGCACTGCAAAGGCATACTGCGGCTCATCGGCAGGATAATAACCTACATAGCACTGCACATGGCGCATGCTGCCCGATTTGAGTACAATCTTGTCGCTCAACGGATTGGCTTTAAGAGTCTTGCCCGCTCGGCCGGAAGCCTTAGGCATCAAGTCACACAGGCGTACACCGTCAAAACGGCGATGCGCCATCATCGACAGCATATCTCCAAAGAAGTTCACCGATGCCTTGTTGGCCCTTGCAAGTCCGCTGCCGTCACGCATGAACAATGGCTCTGTGTCAACGCCTTGCAATTCCAGCCAGTGCTTCACGGCAGCAACGCCAATGACATCAAGGTCAGACGGCATGGCCTCCAGGCCCTTCGTCTCATAGTCGCGGGCACCGATGGCACGCAAGAGGGCATGGGCAAACATGTTGTCGCTGCGGTCGAGCAGTGAGGTGATGATTTCGGTCAGTTCGGGGGACTTGTGCAGCGCCAGCAGCACGGTCTCGGCATGGTCAAGATTGTCACGTGTGTACAGGTCCTGATGATAATGGATGCCACTGGCCTTGATAGCACGCTCCAGGCTATCGACCAGCATGGGAGCCGGGGTGGGATTCGCATAGGTATCATTGAAAGACCTTGCAGCCGTCTCTCCGGTAAAGACCAGGGCCGGCACGCTGTAATCCAAATAAGCCGTAACGGCATTGCGGCCGCGACTGGCACGGCAACGGCTGAGGACCTTCAAGCCCGGCACGGGCGGAGTGATAGTGGATTTCGACACACGACCACGGGAATCCATGGTGCAGTTAACCGTCATGAGATTATCATGGAAACTCAAGGCATGAACCGCTGCGCCATAGTCAAAGGCTAAGTCACCCACGTCCCAATCCTCGTCAAAATAGGGGAAGCAGTAATAGCCATCATCACCGATGACTGCCCCTTCCACCTTGCGGATGCCCCACTCGTGCAGGGCATTGACCACCTCGGTCACGATGTTTGCCTGATCGGGCAGGAACACAGAGCCCAACGTGGGGTCTCCAGTGCCACGAATGATGATGTTGCCCTTAAAGCAGCCGTCTTTGAGCTCACCGTCAAGATAGACGGGGGTCTCGAACCTGAAGTGGGGACCCAACAAGCCTAATGCTGCTGATGAGACCACAGTCTTCATCGTCGAAGCTGTGATGTTGGCCTGCTCGGGGCGGTAGCTGGCAACCGAACGCATCGAGTCAAGGCTGATGAGCTGCACGCCAACCGAAGCATAGCGCAACGAGGGATTGGCAACAAATCTGTCGATGGCCTCCTGCGGGCTTAAGGTTGCCGAAAGATGAGAGGCGATGGCAACAGCCATCATTATAAATAATGTGATTCTTTTCATATACTATTGTTTTTGGGTTGATGACGACGTTTTTTGTCACTCATGTAGTGACGCCAGGAATACATGGGGCGGTGGCGCAGATAATTCATGTTGCGCTGATTGGCGTAGGCCTCGCGCTCAAACGAGATGTTTCGATAGGCATTGCCGCGCATGGGCAACCTGATGAGCCATTCAATAAAATAGGCAAGAAAGAAAAACACAAAGAGCATCTCACGCTGTTGCGCCGAGTGGATGCGCTCATGGTTCATCATCTCGTTGCTCAGGTAAACCCCTGGGTGCACAAAAAGCACTCCCAACAGATTGATGGCAGTGAATCCCCTGAATGGCAATATCGAAGTGCGTACTATTTTCACTGCTGCAAATATACACAGAAAATCTTGAACACGGGAGCAAAACGGGAAAAGAAAAAGGATTTCGACGTGTAGTCACATCTCTTGTGAACATCGCCAAAGAACTGCAAAACAGAGCATAAAACGCTCCCCAAACAGCTAAAAACATACCGAAAACCATGGCAAAACATCAAATAGCAGATTTTTCTTTTGGTGTTATTGGGAATTTGACTTAAATTTGCGGTTTATAGTAACAAATTTGACCCTACGACAAAATGAATCAGATACCAAAATACTTGCTTTTAGTAGTGGCATACGTGCTGGCGTTGTTTGCTGTTGAATGCTTGGGATTCTTCCACCCCTTCGCATGGACCTATAGCGCAGTTTTCGCTGCAGTTCTAGCAGCTTGGCCCTATTTCAAACTGTGCCAGCGTTTCCCAATGCCCGGTGTCGCAATCTTGTGCGCCATTGTGTTACTGCTGTTCAACTACCTGATTGACCAGGGTCATGAGTATTTCGCCGTGGGTTGCGTAGGATTCGGATGCATCGCCGAGATGTTGCGTAAGTTTTTCGGAAATTACCGAGGCCGCAAGGGCGTCATCGCCAGCTATGCCGTGATGTCCCTGATTCCGTTCTCAAAGAGCATCGTCCTGTGGGTTGACTATGAAACGGCCATGGAATTGGTTATCAGCCGCATGGGTGACATTTATGCAGCCGTAATGGGCCGCATGCTCTCTAAATACATGTTACTTGCAATGATTATCCTCACGCTCGTGTTCGCCGTGACAATCATGTGGCTTCTCACCCAAAACTGGAGACCACGCGAGAGCTACAACGTGTACCGCGTTGAAGATGAGGAATACGAAGAATAATTGATGACGATGCCGCCCGGCATCACTCGGCTGTAGGCTGGCCCGGATTAACCGTTTCGGTCTGCAATGGGCTGCTTTCCAAGCCCTCTATCTCCTTGTCGATAGATTCATACTGACTGTGCTGACTCTTATATTCAGGCACAAACTCCTTCATGGCATAGATCATGCCGTGAACATCGCCCTGTGCTGCCAAGGCAATAATCTTGTCGATATTGACACATACATCCTTATAATTATAGGTCCTTACCTTGGCAACCATGATTTTCTTGTTGACAGTGGCTGTCGTCTTTTCCTTGTCATTAAGCAGCTCCTCATAGAGTTTCTCGCCAGGACGCAGGCCCACCTCCACAATCTTGATGTCCACATCGGGTTTGAGGCCGGCCAGAGAAATCATGCGACGAGCCAAGTCATAAATCTTGACCGGTTCTCCCATGTCAAAGATGTAAATCTCGCCACCATTGCCCATGCAACCCGCCTCAAGAACGAGTGAGCAAGCCTCAGGGATGGTCATGAAGTAACGGATGATTTCCTTATGCGTCACGGTAACGGGACCGCCAGCGGCAATCTGTTTGCGGAACAACGGAATAACTGAACCATTGCTGCCGAGCACATTACCAAATCGGGTGGTGATGAACTTGGTCTTCTTGCCCATGCGCTGAGCGTCATAATAAAGTGACTGGCAATAAATCTCGGCAAGACGCTTGGTACAACCCATCACGTTGGTAGGATTGACCGCCTTGTCGGTGGAAATCATCACAAACTTATAAACGTCATACTTGAGCGACAAGTCAGCTACATTGCGCGTACCCATCACGTTGGCAAGGATGGCCTCGGTGGGGTTGATCTCCATCATGGGTACATGCTTGTAGGCAGCGGCGTGGAAGACATAACGAGGACGGAATTTCTTGAATGCCTCTTCGAGCCTGTCACGGTTGCGCACGTCACCCATGAACAATTCGATGTGAGCACGGGGATTTGACTTCATCTCCAGCGAGATGTCATGCATGGGCGTCTCAGCCTGGTCGTAAAGCACCACCTTGCTGGCGCCATAGTTCACCACCTGGCGCACGATTTCGCTACCGATAGAGCCGCAAGCGCCGGTAATGAGCACACATGATCCCTTGATTTGCTCACTCACCATGGGATTATTGAGCACAATAGGATCACGTCCCAGCAAGTCCTCGATCTGGACCTCCTTGACGAATGTAGAGATACCTTTATCGGTATCCTTATCCTGCTCAAACTCAGCCACCTGGTTCATGGCCAACAGGGCGATATCGTTCTTGATGAAGTAATCGGCAAAGCCGCTGCTCATCAGGTTGTTGCTCTTTGAATCAAAAATCAAGGCATCGATATTGTTTTTCTCGAACATCTCGGCCATCGTTGCGGGATCAAACTTATAAACCTTGAAGCCATTGATTTCGGGGTTATCTTGTCCTCCCTTGATACTGAGCAGTCCAACTGGCAGGTACTTTCCGCCAATTTCACCCTTAAGTGCGTTAGCAAGGAATACCGAGGAGAATGATGTTCCCAATACGAGGACCCGCTTACGACCCTCAGTGGCGCTGTTCATGCGCATATACAAATACTTGATACACAGGCGCTCAATCATCATGATTGAGAATGCCAAGGCACCAATGATGAGGATATCCCAGTACTTGAGGAAAGGTTTTCCCGTCAACGCCATCTTCACGACATTAAAGCCGAACAACAGCAACGTCGAGAAAACGATTGCCATGAAAATGCGGTACAGGTCCTCAATTACCGACAAACGGATAACACAAGTATAACTCTTTGAAACATAGGTAACTACAAAATATACAGCAAGAACAAGGAAACCATTGAGAAGGATAGTCTGGGGAGGTATCACCATGTGCATCGAATAGATGCCGGCTACAACAGTCGCGATGTAGCAAGCGATGACAATGAGCATGTCAAGAAGGAGCACTATCCACCGCGGCGTCGTTTTCACCTTAAACGACCTGAAGAGCCGCAGGTCAAAGAGTCTATTAACAAGTCTTTCCATATATTGTATGTGGTCCTGGTCAAGTTCAGTTATGCCCAAATGCCCTGCACACAATGGAGTACCTCAAATATGAAGGTCATCCTCATGTGGCAGAGACAATATTCAAGCGCACAAAATTAGTGATTTTATCTCAATAAACAATATCATTACAGAAAAATTCGCCATAAAGCTTTGCTTTATCCTTTATAGAAGGTTCACCCACCGTGTGAACATTTCATCCTAAAAATCTTGAAAATAGCAATAATGCCCCTATTTTCCTTAGAGTTGAGCCCTGTTGAGTAGCAAAAAAACGTTATTTTTTTGACACTCTGCTCGGCTTGCATTACGTTGCCTAACGGCTAAGGTAACGGCGCCTCGAGATAAAAAAAGATTAAAATCTTTTGTTCTCTGCTCGGCTTGCATTACCTTTGCAGGCTGGAAAAGACAAAAGAACGATAGCAATGCGGCAAAATATTGGAAATCATGTGGCCATTTGGGCCTCTGCCATTGTGTTGATACTACTGAACACATCATGTTTTGGCAGCGAACCCGATGGTTGTGAAGCAGATATCGAGACGGTGACGCTGCAAGTGGATGATCCCGCGCAGTTCTTCTTCCAACCCACCGACTCCATCCAAATCGTCTTCTCGACCGACAGCGTCATCACCTTTGCGGTGCGTGGCGATGCCGACGTGAGCGCTTTATCGCCGGTTCTTACCCTGTCACCCGGCGCAACAGTATCGCCTGCCAGCGGCACCACGCATGACTTCAGCCAGGGCCCTGTAACCTATACCGTCACCTCTCAGGATGGCCATTGGCAGCGTCATTACCGCGTGAATGTGGTGCCTACGATGGTCGTGGTAGCCGACACCCTATGCTATAACTTTGAGCACTATGAGCTCGAGCCGTCAACCATGCGCTACTACATGTGGCACAACACCCTACCCGACGGCACGCTGGGCAATGATTGGGCGACCGCCAACGCGGGATACCGCATCTCGATGGGTTCGGCTCTGCCCGAAGAGTACCCCACGACCCCATTGGTCGAGGGTTATGACGGTGCTGCAGTGTGTCTGACTACGCGCGATACCGGTCCATTTGGCAGGATGGCCAACAAACGTCTGGCAGCAGGCAACATGTTCCTGGGTACTTTTGACATCAGGATTGCGATGAGCGATCACCTGCATGCCACACGTTTTGGCCTGCCGTTTACCAGCCATCCCGCTCGCTTTACGGGCTATTATACCTATGAACCCGGACCCACGGTTCAAGACTTCTATGGCAATCCCATCGAGGGCCGCGTTGATTCGGCCGACGTGTATGCGGTCTTTTACCGTAACCATGACGCCGAGGGTAACGAGGTGGTGCTTTACGGCGACGACGTGCTGTCGAGCAATCAGATCGTGGCCATTGCTAACCTGGGATATTACAAGCCCACCACGACGTGGACAGCCTGGGATGCTGAATTTGTTTATCAAGGAACTATCGACGAGCAGTTGTTGGCCAACCGCGGTTATAGCCTTGCCATCGTCTTCTCCTCGAGTCGACGGGGTGGCGATTTTGTCGGTGCTATCGGCAGCCGGTTATGTGTGGATAAGGTGCAGCTCATCTGCACCCATGAGGAATAGACCTACTGACAAGAGAGAAAGCCAATGAGTATCAACAAGATAATAACAACCATCCTGCTTACCGCCAGCATCATGTGCATGAACGCGACGGTACTTGACTCTCTAAAGGTCGATATTCGGGGAGGACTTGTAGTGGGTGGTACATTGCCGACGCATCTCAACAACAAGGTACGCCACATTAATAATTTTGACCCTGGTTTCAACTATTCGTTAGGTGTTGAGGCTACTTTACCGATCAACGAACGCTGGTCGCTGCATTCAGGATTGCGCTATGAGCTGGGCAGCATGGATGTGGACAGTCGTGTCAAGAACTACGACATCGAGGTAGTACGTGGCGATGAATCTCTGAGCGGCATCTTTAACGGCAACGTCCGCATCAAGAGTGCCCAACGACGTTTCACGCTCCCCGTGCAAGCAGTGTTCACACCTTGGGACAAGGTGCAGCTGCGCGGCGGTCTGTTCATGGGTCTGCTTACACAACGTCGTTTCTGGGGATGGGCCTACGACGGTTACCTGCGCGAAGGGTCACCCATCGGCCCCAAGATTGAAATGGGTACCGCACCCGGTGAGCGTGGCGACTTTGACTTTGACACCAGCATGCGCAAGTTCCAGTGGGGCATCGATGTGGGTGTCGACTGGCAATTCCACCCCAAGTGGGGCATGTTTGCCGAACTTACCTATGGACTCAATGGACTGTTCAAGAGCAATTTCCATTCAGTCCAGCCGCTGCATCCCATGTACGGCACATTGGGCTTCACTTACCGCATCAAGTAAAAAACAACAAAAATCAGATAATTTACTAAAGTAATGAAAAGATTGTTTTTATCATTTATTGCGACATTGTTTGCCGTTATGGCAGTCAATGCCGAATCATTTAGTGGCAACATCGTCATCACCCGCAATGGGCAATCCTACAACCAGCCTGTTACAGTGACGGTGACCAAAGACAACAAAGGACTGAATACCTTCGTGCTCAACATGGCCATGTTCGGCAGCATCACGATGTATGACGTGCCCTCGACCACGACGGGTGACCTTACGGTTTACAGCGCCGAAAAAGATGTTGACACTTTCCTGGGAACAATGCGCACAACACTGTTTGCCCGCACCATCAACGGAATGATGGCAGCCGACGTGGCCATTCCCGCCCAGAATACCACAATGTGGTTCAATACCGTTGATGACCACTTCCAGATGCCCAACAGCGACATGGAGGCTTGGACCTCCGACAACGGCGAGCCCGACCGCTGGCACGGCTTCAAGACCGCAGGCGGCTCGTTCGCATCATATTCAGCTGGCATGGTCAAGCTCGAAAAGAGCAACGACATCCACAGCGGCTCCACTGGCTCGCATAGTGCCGTAATGACCGCCGGTTCCATCTTTAGTATTGTTGCCAACGGCACCATGACCAATGGTCAGCTCATGGCTGGTTCTATGAGCGCTACCAGCACCTTGAACCACGCCGAGATGGACAAAAGCAAGGGCACCGACGATTTCTATATGCCCCTGTATGCCAAGCCCGACAAGTTCAACGTGTGGCTGAAATATACCCAGGGCACTGCCAATGCCAACAACAAGGCTAGTGTCAGTGTGAAGACCTTTGACGGCACCTATTATCAGGAGCCCGTTGACAAGACCTACACCAACCTGTCAGGCAGCATCGTGGGCGGATCGATCGCAGCATGTGACTGGACACATTTCACATTTGACTTCGACTACGACAGCTATGCAGCCAACAATGCCGCAACCGAGGCAATCTTTGTCACCTTCTCGACCAACGGCAATCCGGGCCAAGGTAGCGGTGGTGACGCCCTGTATGTTGACGACATGGAACTGGTTTACCTGGGCAACATGACCGACCTGCGCTACCAGGGTGCCACTATCGCTGGTTGGAATCCCGCTGTCACTGAATACAGCATGGAATTCAACAGTGAGCCTAACCTTGATGACTTCACCGCCACCATTGAGGGCGCCAGCGCCGTGCTCACCAAGTCGATGGAGCAGAATGCCGATGGCAGCTACCGCATCGCCATTTGCGTCGTTTCAGGCGACTTGCAGACTGCTACCGCCTACATCATCAACGTGACGGTTCCCAATGTTAAACGTGGTGACGTGAATGGTGACGGCAACGTTACTATCGCCGACGTGACCGCACTTATCGATTACCTGCTGACTGGTAATGCCAGCGCCATCAACCTTGCCAATGCAGATGTTAACAATGATGAAGGCATCAGCATTGCTGACGTGACCGCACTCATCGACATGTTACTGACAGGTGCAGTTTAAATAAAGACTTATCAACCCAATAATTGAATTAAGAATATGAAAAAGATAATTGCAATGCTTGCAGCCGTGAGCTGCTCTTTGGCACTGAGTGCTACTTCCTATATGTGTCACCTTAAGGTGGTCATCAATGACGTTGCCACCGAGCAAGACCAAGTCCAGGTTGATGTCACCAAAGAGAACGGTGCTTATAACCTGAGCCTGAAGAACTTCTGCCTTGTGGCCGACGGCGTTACCCTGCCCGTGGGCAACATCTCTGTAGAAGGCGTTGAAGGCGTTAACGAGTACGGTTACACCACCATCACTTTCAACGCTCCCATCAACATCACTGCTGGTGATGATCCCAACTATGGAGAAGGCGACTGGACAGGTCCCCTGTTGGGTGAAGTACCCATCGACCTGACTGCCCGCTTCATTGGAACAGCCTTGGATGCCAACATCGACATTGACATGGTAGCAATGCTGGGACAGGTCATCAAAGTCTCCATCTTTGGTGTTGCTCCCGTCTTGAAGGGAGACGTCAACAATGACAACGAGGTCAATATCGCTGACGTGAATGCCGTCATCGATGTCATCTTGGGCAACTAAGTCGTTTTAACGGCTCTTTGAGCAGACAAAATAAAGACTGCGGGCGTGCTCTCGAAAAGCACGCCCGCGGTCATTTATTGCGGTTTACTGTCGTACGATGATCAGTTACCCAGAAGTTTGTCGATGAGCGCCGTCACATCGGCGATGCTCACATTGCCATCATCACTCACATCGGCACAAATCACGCA
This sequence comes from Muribaculaceae bacterium, assembly GCA_017427945.1. Lineage (GTDB taxonomy): Bacteria > Bacteroidota > Bacteroidia > Bacteroidales > Muribaculaceae > Sodaliphilus. Next base: position 72,296 of record JAFRRT010000017.1, read on the forward strand.
CGCGCCTTCATTAGTACCCAGCAGGTAATCGATGAGTGACGTCACGTCGGCAATGCTCACCTTGCCATCGTGGTTCACGTCGCCCACCTCAAAGTCATGGGCTTGCTCCTCGAGCAGAGTCACTTGCTCAATGTTGCTCTGAGCGTGGCTTCCGTCGATGTAATTGGCAACAACATAGTATTCGTAGGTTTCGCCTGCGGTAAGACCCTCAACCACATAGTGCTTGTCGGTGATTCCGGTGATGATACGATAGTTCTCGTCACCAGTCTCGCTCACAGCCTTAACGAAGCCGCCGCTGTAGATATCCACGCTATACAGATAGTAGCGCTGACGGCTGCCACTGCTGGTGATGGTCACATACTGACCGGCAGCAGCTTCCGACATCTCGAGCGTAAGCGTATATTCCTGAACCTCATTGGTCAGCACTATGGTCTGACTTGCACTGCCACAAGAAACTGTGAGCGTAGTGACATCGGTGCCGTAGTTCTTGGCTTTCAGCACCACAGTGGCAGCGCAACCGCTGTTGGTCATGTCCAGTTCAGGTGAAACCAGCGTGCCGCCGTTGCTCGCGTTACCGAACTTGAGGCCACCGCCGCCAGCCTGATAAATGTAGGAACCCGTCCAACCTGCATTGTCGCAGTAGTCATCAAGCGAGTTGTCGATACGCGTCGTGCCGTCGTTCTCGGCCGTCACTCCACCAAAGGTCTCCCTTATTAACAGTTCGAGGCCTCCGATGGTTCCCACTTCATTAACATATAAAGTGTAATCCTGAACGTAGGCCGCATTGGTCTCGTCGGTCCAGTCAGCGCGGAAGGAACTGGTAGTAATATACTCCTCATCAGCAGGCAACATCACAAGTTCGCCCAGCGGCATAGTTGCGATGCCGTTCAGCGAAACGGTGACATCCTCAGCCCCTTCGCTCGAGATAGTAACTGTCGCAGCATGGCTGCCGGCGGCAGTCGGAGCGTAAGTAACTGTCACGGTCGCACCTTCTTCGGCATCAGCAATGCTGATGGTGGTGGGATTGACTGTGAACATGCCGCTCTCATCAGTAAGCGTGATGGTCACGTTACTCGTCAGGTCGGCACCCAGGATGTCAAAGGTCTCAGTTTCCGTCTCGCCCACGTTGGCAGTCATTGCGAAGCCATTGGGTTCAACAATCAGCTCAGGATCGGGAACCACAGGAGCGTCCTTCAGAGTCACCTGCTCGGTGTTGCTCTGGACAGAGCTTCCGTCGTTGTAGTTGGCAATAACGTAGTACTCATAGGTGGCGCCAGCGGTCAAACCCTCAACAACATAATACTTGTCGGTGATACCGGTAATCATGCGCTGGGTAGCGTCGCCGCTCTCACTCACTGACTTAACGAATGCACCATTATAGACCTTCACGTTGTACAGGTAGTAGCGCTGACGGCTTCCTGTGCTTGAGATGGTCACATACTGGTCAGCAGCCGCAGCCACGTTTTCAAGCACAACGGTATACATTACTGCTTCATTTTGTAGGGTGACAGTCTGGCTGACATCACCACAGGAAACGTTGAGCGTGGTCACATCGGTGCCATAGCTCTTGGCGTTGAATTCAACGGTGATCGCGTTTCCGCAGTCGGAGATGTCGAGGGCGGGTGTAGTCAGCGTGCCACCGTTAGTCGAGTTGCCGAACTTCAGGCCACCGCCTCCTGCCTGATAAACATAAGAGCCCGTCCAACCTGCATTGTCACAGTAGTCGTCAAGCGAGTTGTCGATACGCGTCGTGCCGTCATTCTCAGCAGTCACGCCACCGAACGTCTCATTAATCAGCAAATCACCAGGCATAGGTGACTGGCCAGAGAGGTTCACATACAAGGTGTAATCCCGAACGTAGGAAGAATTGGTCTCGTCGGTCCAGTCGGCGCGGAACGAACTGGTGGTGACATATTGCTCATTAGCGGGCAACATCACAAGATTACCCAGCGGCATTGTGGCAGTGCCGTTGATAGTCACGGTTACAGCCTCGGCACCCTCGCTGGCGATAGTTACGATAGCATTGTGGTTGTCTGCCGTTGTAGGTGCATAGGTCACAGTGACGGTTGCACCATTCTCGGCATTGGTCTTGCTGATAGTCGTAGGATTGATGGAGTAAACACCATTGGCATCGGTCAGCGTCAAGGTCACATTGCCAGTGAGATCAGCGCCTAAGATGTCGAAGGTTGCCGTTGAGGTCTGTCCCACGTTAGCTGTCATCGTCAATGTTTCAGGATCAACGACCAATTCAGGAGTGGGAGCCACACTACCCTCAAGGGTAACTGTCTTGACATTAGATTCCTTGGTGGTACCATCGGAATAGTTAGCCACCACATAGAATTTGTAGCTGCCACCAGCCGTCAAGTTGCTGACGGTGTAGTTCTTAGCGGTAATACCCGTGATAACACGGCTGTTGGCATCACCGGTTTCGCTGGCATTGAGCTTAGCGCTGTTGCCACCTGACGTTATCTCAACGTTGTACAGGTACCAGCGCTTCTTGCTGCCACTGCTTGCAATTGTCACCTTTTGGCCAGCAGCTGCGGTCACACCACTCAGGACTACAGTATAGTCGGTTGCTGTGCTGGAGAGCGTAATAGTCTGGCTGGCATTGCCGCACGAGATTGTCAGAACGGTTGCATCGGTGTTGTAGGTTTTGGAATTAATTTTCACGGTGATGGTGCCACCAGTAGAACTCAAGTCAAGAGCGGGAGTTGTCACGCTGCCGCCATTGCTCGAGTTACCCAACTTGAGGCCACCGCCACCAGCCTGATAGACGTATGATCCCGTCCAACCGGCATTGTCACAGTAATTATCAAGAGTGTTATCGATGCGGGCCGTGCCGTCGTTGGTAACGGTAACACCGCCGAAAGTCTCGGTCAACAACGTCTGGCTATTGGGGTCATAGGCCTGCACATAGAGGGTGTAGTCATTCACATTCTCGCTGGGTGTCTGATCGGTCCAAGTAGCCTTGAACGAAGTGGTACCCACATTGCTGGCATCGGCCATCACGGGAGCATAAGTCTCAATCACAGAGCCCTCAGGGAAGACCTGATAGAGCATCTGCTGATAGGACGAGAAAGTATAACCGTCAACGCTGAAGGCATCAAGAGCAAAATAGTCGTCACCATCGCCGCTCCAGCCCCAGTTGATGTGATACTTGCTGCCATTGTAACCGTCCACCACAAAGGCATGACCGCCTGCCCAGTAGTCATTACCGGCATACAAAATAGGCCTACCCGCTGCCAGATCTTCCTGCATCATGGCATTCCATGCACTTGCGCTATAGTTATCACGGTCGATGCAAGTGGCACCCGAATTGTAACCAAACAACTTCATGCCGTCGAGCTGATCCTCACAATAGGCACCGCTACCACCATTATTGGCGTTGTCATAGTCCATCTTGCAGGACTGACCACAGTAGCGCATCAGCGTAGCAACAGCACTCTTTGCGGCTGACGAAGATGAGTTACTGTAAGTATCGGTCATGCTGTTCCAGTCAAGAGTCGTAGCAGGAAGCGCTGACAACGAGATGTGACGTGTACTCGTGGTGTAAGCTGCAAGAGCCGGAGCCTGGGCTGGATATTTCCAGTAATACATCACCTGTGCCATCGCAGTAGCCACACAACCTGTCAGGCAGGTTGAGCCACCATAGGTCGGACACTGGTTCCAATAGGGAGACTCCTGATCCCACTTGCAGGTGAGCAGCGGAGAAACCGTGAGCCTCAATTTACCAGCATTGAGTTCAGTGGGGGTAACCACATCCAGTTCAGGATGCTGCTGCAAATATTCAATCTGTTTCCTGTACTGGTCAATCCACCAACGCATATTGCTGGGAATGATATCCATGTCAAGCGCATGGTCTCCATAGGCAAGAATCTCCTCGGCACGGTCTTCACCTGAAACGATGACAAACGAACTGCCGTCTTTGGAGTTAAACACATAGAACACATTCACCTGTGCATCTACAGATGATTTCTCTGTATATGCCAGTTCAAGTGTCGAAGATGACGCCATGAACCTGGATCCAGGTTGTGCGTTCAAGAATTGGACCGCTTTGTTCAAAGCGACCGTTGCGTCCACATTGGATGCCGTCATGTTGACCGCTGCAAGGGCAAACATCACAAGCATCAATGATTTCACGTAATTCATGATTTTCATTGTGAATGATAATTAAAATGTTGATTATGAAACGAATTAAATATACGTCTTGGAAGTTTATAATGGTTGAAGGCTCCTATGCAGCACAGCAGCCACAAAAGAGCCCTCAAAGTTAACAAAATCGTTATTTATCAGCAACTATTTTAGACTAATCGTTGGATTAAATCAATCAATAGTATTGCGCACCCCAACATGTCTCATGGATTGAGGATGATGTCGATGATTGCATTCACATCGGCAATGTTCACTTCGCCATCACCATTCACGTCACAGGCAGCGTTTCCGCCTGCCAAGAGGATGTAATCAATGACGGAGTTGATGTCGGCAATATTCACCTCGTGGTCTTTATTCACGTCACCAATGATGCCATCGACATCGACGCCCACCATATTCTTGAACCATGGCCAGATTCCACTGTTCTTATATTCATGATAAGACGCCTCAGGCACACGCAACATGGCCTTGTTATAAATGGTACGGGTGAAGCAGTCAGGATTGGGAGTCTCAGGAGGCACAAGAGAACGGCACGTCACCACAGTAATGTTGGGACAACTATGGAACACTTCTATTCCCAAAGTGCTGACCGAAGAGCCCAAGGTCAAATTCTTCAGGCTTTCGCACTTTTTGAAAGCCTGATACCCGAGATCGGTAACTGCATCAGGAATAACCAAACGAGTCAAAGAAGTGCAACCTGAGAAGGTCTTCTCGGCAATGGCCTGCAGCGAGTTGGACAATGTGACAGTCCGCAAGGCGGTGCAACCCTGGAAGGCACTGACACCCATCGAAGTGACAGTGTTAGGAATGATTACATTCTGTAACGAGGAGCAGCCGTTGAACACATTCTTGCCCAACGAAACGACACCCTCAGGAATTGACACACTGGTCAGAGCCGTACAATTCGTGAACAAACCGTCGGGCAAGGCTGTTACACTGGCAGGAATAGAAACACTTGTCAGTGCACTGCAGCCGCTAAAGGCCTGCTTTTCAAGCGTTGTCATGCCCGCAGGCAAGGTCAGCGACGTGATGCCCTCACAACTGGCGAATGCCGATTCCTCCACAGCGGTAACGCCGTTCTGTATCGTAACAGACTCCAAACCATGACATTGAATGAAAGCGAAGTGTTTTACCTTATTGACCGTTGAGGGAACCTCCAAGTTAACGACCTCCTGGCCATCGATGCTCAGATGATGGGCATTGCACAACGGATTGGCATACTGGTCAACGAAATCGATATTGAGCCATGCTTCCAGACTGGCTGCCCCTACATGAGTCATACCCTGGCACTCAAAGAATGCCTGCTTACCTATCCTGGTTACCGAAGCGGGCAAATCAATGCCTGTCAAGTTCACACAATTGACAAAAGCCTGATTTCCCAAACTGATGATGCCGTCAGGCAGCGTTACCGATGTCAGCCCGATGCAGTTCCTGAAAGCCCTTTCACCGATGGTGGTCACAGTTGCAGGAATCTGTATCGATGTGAGTCCCGTGCAGTCTCTGAAGGCATCTTCGCCAATGCCGATAACAGGCAAGGTCTCTCCGTCATAGGTTACCTCGGTTGGAATGACAACATTGCCGTTATAGCTATCAAATCGCTTGTCTCGATAAGATACAATAACATTGTTGCACTCCTCGTCATACACATAGTAAATACCGTCTTTTTCAAAGTCATGGCCACCCTCAGGCTCAATTTCCTGACGCGGACAGATGTGGTGCAATATCTCCTGAGAATCCAGGAACGAGTAACCCCTCACGACAAGGCCGTTAAGCCTGAAATAGCCGTTTCCGGTGCCTGCCCAGCCCCAGTTGAGATGGAACAAGCCGTCATAATAGCCATCAACAACGAAGGCGTGACCGCCTGCCATGGGGTCAGTTCCCGAATAGAGCACAGGGCGGCCTGCCGTCAAATCCTCAAGCACCAGGGCTTCCCATTCCTCGAGGGAATAATTGCTACGCTGCAACATTGAAGCATGGGTGCCATAGCCGAATGATGACATACCCTGGAACTGCTGATAAACGTAAGCGCCACTGCCATTGGGGCTATAGTCCATTCTGCTGGACTGACCGCAATAGCGCATGAGCTTGGCGACAGCGTCGGCCTGCTGGCTGGTGTAATCGCTAATATAGGAGTCAATCATGTTGTCCCAGTCCAGATGAGTGGAAGGCAAGGACGACACATTGATTCTGAGGCTTCGTGTCGTGTAACCTGACAACGCGGGCAATTGATCGGGATATTTCCAGTAGTACATCACTTGAGCCATCGCCGTGGCGATACAACCCGTCACGCTGCGCTCTCCTTGATAAAGCGGGCACTGGTTGTAGTAAGGCTCACTCTGGCTCCAAAGGCACGATAGCAATGGCATGACCGTGGTCTCAGAGCGCGTTTGACGAATGACCTGAGCTGTAGGCGTGGCATACAGATATTCCATCTGCTTCTTAAAGTCATTAAGCAGCCACTGCATACCACAAGGAATGTCGTTCATGTCAATGGGCCCCTCGCCATAACCAATGACGTCGCCCACACGGTCATCACCGGCAATAATGACGAAGGCCTTGTTGTCGCTGGCATTGAACACATAGTAATCGGCCATGTCGGCCTTGACCGATGAGATCTCGGCATGCGACAGACGCATGGCAGAGTGACTTGCGTTCAACTTGGTCCCCGAAGGCCCCGAGAGGAACTGTTGCGCCATTCTCTGTGCAGTCGTCACATCAATCGGCGCGGCACTCGCCCCTGTCGATATCAAGGCGAGGGTTACAATAATAAAATACTTTTTCATTATCAATATATACTCAAATGGGTTTATTTGTTTTTAGCTCAGTATCAAGTCAATGACCGCATTCACGTCGGCGATATTCACTTCACCGTCGCCGTTCACGTCTCCGTCATAATAAGAATTGCCTCCCAAAATGATGTCAATTAACGCATTGATGTCAGCGATGTTCACCTCGCCATCACGATTCACGTCACCACGCAGGTATTTCGCCTTCATATACCAGAAGGCAGCCGTATGAGATTGAGTATCAACAGTCATGCCTGTCAGCGGCTTGTTCATGTATTCACCAGCATATACTCTGGCAGCCGGCGTGGAGTTGTTGGTCAGCGAGTCAAGGGCTCCCTGAGGCCACAGGTCATACCTGTTAGTGGACCCTGACAACACATTATCGGCAGGAATGATAGTCATGCGGGGATGAGTGGCAATGTTGTTGGGAGTATTATCATCCCAAGCAGTTTTATCATAATCTACGTGGATTATCATAATGCCCTCGGCAGGCAAATACTCGTCCCATCCCGTCTTGACACGGTACTCGAGCAGGTAATACTCATCAGGGTTGGCATCATTGGTCACCTTGACAGCCGTACCGTCATCGGTGTTAAGCGGCGACATGACATAGCGCGTATTCTCTTCAGGGTCAATGAGGTCCATCCACCCCATGAAATGACGCTCATAGGAAGTGTAGCCTGCAGGACGGTAACCGTTGTTGAGGTAACAGCCATGGTCCATGATATCCCATGAGTTCATGCCATAGTAGTAAGCGCCATTGGTGGGATAAAAGTCAGGCAGGCCCAAGCAGTGACCAAACTCGTGGCAGAAGGTTCCCACACCGTCGATAAACGTGCTGGCATTGGAGGAGCCCTCCAACTCGTTGAACACGGCATAGCGGTCAATCGTGACGCCGTCAAGCTGGAATGGCCCGATGGTGCTGCAGCCCCAATCATAAGACTCCTGCATGTCCCACTGGCAAGGCCAAACCGATTCAGGCACAGTACTCCAAGCTTGAGCCTCGCCCACACCGGCATAGAGGACTACCACAACATCGACAAAACCATCGCCATCGTTGTCATAGTCCGAGAAGTCCACATCATCAGCAATGCCCGTACAAGCATCATATATCATCGTACCCAACTGTTGATCCAGTTCCATGCCGTAATTCCAGATGTTCGCTCCATAGAATTCACGTGTTTGAGGAAGCTGAACAGGGCCCAAAATTTCAAAACGAGGCGAAAATTTGCCACGGGACTGGGACTCAAAATAGTGCAGGCAGCTGTAGTCCATCTCGTTGAACTGATTCTCAAACGTGGCGACGGGGTCTTCATCAATAAACTGAACATCAGAGTAGTTGACAAGAATGATGGGGATACGCGGTGAGCCCATAGTGGGCACTTGAGGCGACGTGTTCTCATCAGCACGGCGCGGCATACGGTGCATGCCAATGAGCGTCATCTGGTTACGGTAGGCGACAACAAAGGCCTGCTCCTCAATACTTCGATGGCCCTTGTCATGGGCACGCACATCGCTCATCGAACCACGCACTGTGTAGTAATAGTCTCCGTTCATAGCACGGGCGACCGTCAAGCCGTCAAGCGTCATCAGCGAGTGGTTGAACTCCCCACCCTGCATGACCAGGGTCACCGTCGTGCCGTCGCTTTGCTGGTAGGTGAAGGGAACCGACTTGGCGGGCACGGCCTGTATTATAGTCCAGGCAGTTATCACAAGCACTATGGCCAGTATTATTCTTCTCATCGTCATTGAAACTATTGATTAACATTCTTTTCTGCCAGATATTCCTTCATACCGGCTTTCCAATTGACATCGTACTTGACATCTATAAAATTATCTATCCGCCACAAACCATTTTCCATCACCATTTCCAGACGAACGGGGGTTATGGTGCCGCAGTTGTGCAAATTGAGTTCTACAGTAGCGGTCGAGTCTGACAAGTCAATCACTCGGATATCGCTTACCGACAAGTCTTGCCAGTCCTGACCCATAATCCAGTAATCGGCATCAAAGAAACCCATCATGCCGTCTTCCTCATGCTGGCGGTCAAAGTCGTTGACACGGGCCACCCATGCATTCCAGTCGGCCGAGCAATAGAGGGAATCAATGTTTTCCAGGGAACTTAAATCAGAAGTTGCTGATACTTTTCCGTAAAGGTCAAACACCTGTGTATAGATATCATTAACGCGTTGAATCACCGCCCCGGTGTCAAGGCTTCCGTCCGTGGCTCCTTCCACACCAGCCCGGGGTGAACAGGCACCCAACACGGCAACTGCCACTGTCATCACTATCCAATTCATTATCGTTCTCATCTTGTTTATTTATTGTTCTTGGCTCTATGATTATTTTGTTTTACATATTCTTGCATTTCTTTTTTACAATCCTTGCCTGCCTCGTCTATGAAAGTGTCAATTTTCCAGGTGCCGTTTTTTTTCACCATGATGGCACGCACAGATTGTGTCGAGCCAGAGTTATGTAACTGGAACTCCACGTCAGCTTTTGTATAGTCATAGTCCATTTCCTCGACTTCGTCACTTGACAGATCCACGTAAACCACGTCATCATCTTTTGTTTTATTGTCATAGTCCGCTGCCACGACCTTTTCGTCACTGATTGACAAATTGTGCCAGTCTTGCTCCATAGCTTTCCTAAATTCGTTGAGAATGCTGTGAATCTCATTGACATGAGAATAGGTACTTTTTATAATTCTTTGCATTTCTTTTTTCCAATCATCATTTGCCTGGTCTATGAAAGTGTCAATTTTCCAGATGCCGTTTTCTTTCACCATGATGACACGCACGGGTTGCACGGGTAGTGCCGAGTCAGAGTTATGTAACTGGAACTCCACGACAGCCTTATCCTCGTCCATTGATACGACCTTTATGTCACTGATTGACAAATTGAGCCCCAACCCGTCTCCCATGATCCAATAGTCGCGTTCCCACCAGCCGTTGAGTAGTCTGTGAATCTCTTCAACTTTGTTGAAAGCCTCATTCCACTCTGTGCTGCAGTAAAGGGCGTTGAACTCGTTACGGCGCTCATCCGGTAAACCCAGGTTGTCCAATGAGCCTTCCTCGTTATATACCTTAAAAACTGCCCCGTAGATTTCCTCCACGCGTTGGATCACAGCCGCAGTATCCAACTGCTGATCCTTCGTAGCGTTACTAACATCACCACGATTGGAACAAGCAACCAGCGCAACGACAATGACAGACAATAACAGCAATTTCCTCATTTTTCATTTTTTATTTCTTACTCAATGTGGCAAAGGTAGTATTTTTTCCTTAATTTTGCAGCGATATGCTCAAGATTGTTGCCATTATGTTAAGTGGGATGGCTGTCGGGTTTTTGTTAAGGAAACGGCGGCTGCGGGTGGTGCCTCACATGGTGACGGTGCTCATTTGGTTGTTGCTGTTCTTCCTGGGCGTGGAAGTTGGCGAGAATCCTCAAGTGATTAACGGTATCAGCCATCTGGGTCTGGAAGCCCTGTGGCTATCGTTGGCAGGACTCGCGGGCACGGTGCTGTTCTCATGGGCGCTATGGCGATGGGTATCAAGCAAGAAAGGAGGTGACGGCAAATGAAAGGAAGCCTCATCATCGTGGGCTTTTTCGTGCTCGGTATCGTGTGCGGCGTGATGCACTGGCTGCCCGACTTGAACGCTTATGGAAACGTGAGTTTCATGACTTTGTGTGCGCTGCTGTTTTGCGTGGGCATGACCGTGGGCAACAACACTACCCTGCTGAAGTCGTTCACCAAGTTGAATCCCCGCCTGATGCTGTTGCCGCTGATGACCATTACCGGCACGCTTGCAGCCACAGCCATCGCTTCGCTCGGTTTGCCGGGACGTAGCCTGACGGACTGCCTGGCAGTAGGTTCAGGCTTTGGCTACTACTCCTTGTCGAGCATTCTCATCACCCAATACCGTGGTCCCGACCTGGGCACTGTCGCCCTGCTGGCGAACATCATCCGCGAGGTCTTCACTCTGCTGGGCGCGCCGTTATTGGTACGCTACTTTGGGCCGTTGTCACCGATTTCGTCGGGCGGTGCCACAACGATGGACACAACGCTGCCCATCATCACTCGCACCAGCGGCGATGACTTCGTGCTGTTATCATTGTTCCATGGTTTCCTTGTGGACTTCTCGGTCCCCTTCCTCGTCACTTTCTTCTGCTCACTTTAACCGTCATTGCGCACAGGCGTCACGCGGGAAAGTATCAATCTGCTTCATGCGTTTGAGGACCGTGTTGTGCATCTTGCGCATCTTGGCCGTGGGATGGGCGCTGTCACGCTGCAAGGGATTAGGGAGCGAAACAGCGATATAAGCGCATTGATCCTTGGTCAATTTGGCGGGGGAAGTCTTGAAATTGATGCGGGCAACAGCATGGGCGCCATATATGCCCTTTCCCATCTCAATAGAGTTGAGATAGGCTTCCATGATGCGCTCCTTGCCCCAGATTTTCTCTATCAGGAAAGTAAAATAGGCTTCCAGTCCCTTACGCAGCCATGAACGCTTTTGCCACAGGAATACGTTGCGGGCGGTCTGCTGACTGATGGTGCTGGCTCCGCGTTGGCGTTTGCCCTCCTGCGCCTCGATTTGCGCCTTTTGAATCTGCTCGAGGTCAAAGCCGCTGTGTTTCAGGAACAGGTTGTCCTCGCTTGCCATCACCGCCTGCGGCAGATTGTGGCTGATTTCCTCCAGCGGCACCCACCGGTGGTTGATTTCGGGAGTCTCGCCCTTGATGACCGCCTCGACCGAACGAATGAGCATCAAGGGGGTGATATAAACAGGAATGTACTTGAGTATCACCACCGACAGGATGGTCGAGGTGAAAAAGAAAATCAATATGTTGCGCAACCAGCGTGATAGTTTTTTCATAATCAAGTAGTCACAAATAATTACTAATTCCTGGTGCAATCAGGGCAAAGACCCTTGAGTACATAATTGATGCTGTGAACCTGAAAATTGCCAGGCAGGGCAACCAGCGGCACCTGAGTTGTTTGCAAGCAGAACGTGCGACCGCACTTCTCGCAGTTAAAATGAGCATGCAGGTGATCGATGGTATCGTCATCCTCGCCGCAATGGCAATCGGGGCTGCACACGGCATACTTGAACATGCCCGTGCCGTCATCGATGGCATGGATAATATGATGAGTCAAGAACAAGGTGATGGTACGGTAAATGGTTGACTTGTCCACCGTTTCCAACTCATCTTCAAGGCTCTGGAGCGAGAAGGCATCGTCATGCGCCATCATCGTGCGCAACAACAGGATGCGCAGCGCCGTGGGTTTCACGTCGTGCTGTTCCAGCCGGGTGATATATCTACTCTCGTCTTTCATTTCTCTTCTTTACCTTAAACGACTCATGGCCCCTCTTTAGTATCCAGGATTCTGGGCGCAGCCACAAGCGCTGAGCGTCTCACCGGGAATGGGGAACACGAGGGTGTAGCCGTGGCGGTCGGCATCGGTCTGGGGTCGGTCGGTATAGGGTCGTGTGAACAGACCGAAGCGGATGAGGTCGTTGCGGCGCCATCCCTCCCATGCCAGTTCCAGCATACGTTCCTCGAGCACGTTGTCGAGGGTAGCAGTGCGCGATTCCATGCGGGAACGGGAACGTACCTGATTGAGCAAGGCGTCGGCCTCGGCACCAGCCCTGCCGTCACGCAGCATCGCCTCGCACTGCATCAGCAGCACATCGGCATAACGGAACAAAACGATGTCGTTGCGGCGCAACTGGCCGTCACTCATCGAAGCCAGGTCAATCTCATATTTGCGCATCCTCGCTCCTGCTGTCTTCTCATAAGGGTCATTCGAGAGGTCAAGTTTCACAGCCAGCGGGTAATAAGTCAGCGGTGAACCATCATCAAGCGTGACAACCGCACCCGTCTCGTCGTGGAAGATATTACCATAATAGTAGGTCCAGAACAGGCGTGTATCGGCATCAACTCCCTTGCTGTAGCCGAAGGTGTTCATTGCCTCGATGGTGGCGCACGGGCCATTCTCGCCATTCAGACCCAAAGCCGATGCATGGTTGTAATGCAGCGAGCGGAACTGCTGGGTGAAGCGGTTGGAGTAGTCGTAGATATCCATCGGGATGGTGAAAATCAATTCGGGTGACTCCTCGTTGCTAATGTCGAAATTATCTTTGAATTCAGCAGCCAGCGAATATCCACTGGCCGAAACAAAGACGCAGTAGCGCTCCACAGCCTTCCAGGTGTTCATCATATTCCCCTCGACATTCCACATCATTGTGCTGCCATCGGGGCGCTTGTCATCGGTCCAGTCATCATCGGCATAGACTTCGGCATTCAACAACACCTTGGCCAATAGGAAGTCCACCACGTTACGAGTCATGCGTCCGTAGTACTCTCCAAACCTGGGACTGCGAGCCACAGGAAGGTCATCCTCCACAGCCTGCAATTCACCGACGATGTGCTTGAAGGCGACCGAGCGGTCCTGCAATTTCATTTCCTGCACCGTGGGACTTGAACTCATGAACAGGGGAACTCGTCCGTAAAGGTCCATGGCATAGAACAGGAACATGGCACGCAGGGCCCGAGCCTCGGCACGCAGACCTGATACATCATCGGCAGGATGAAGGGCAGCATAGGCATCGATGCGTTCTATGGCTCGATTGCACGCCAGCACCTCCTTGAACAGGTAATTCCACGTGTCGCCAGTGAAATCGACGTTGCCAAAGCGATGCAGAAAAAGGTTCTGCCAGATGCCGCCATCATACCAGTCGGTGCCGCGGGTGGGGATTATCGCCTCATCGGTTGAAAAGGTGTTCAAGTCCCACACGCCACGGGCGGTACCCTGCAGACCTTGGGAGTTTGCACTGCCACCGATATTCAGGTAAATCGCACCCAACGCATTGTGCCGCAGGTCATCGATTGTTTTGTAGGCCTCGGAATCCGGCAGACGGTCGGTGGGAGTGTCTTCCAAAAACTTGTCACACGAAACGAGCGACAAGGCCGCGGCAATCAGAAACAGGCTATATGCGATATATTTTTTCATGATGATTGCAGATGTCTAAAAGGTGATATTAACTCCTAAATAATAGGAACGGGTGACAGGATACACGTTCTTGTCGTCAACGCCCAGGGTACCGCCAGCCGATGAACTGTTGATCATGGGCGTCAAACCGGAGTAACCGGTAATGGTGGCCAAGTCGCCGATGGTCAACGACAGACGCAGGCGGCTGATGGTGCGCTGCGCCTTGGCCCCGAGTGGCACGTTCCAACCCACCGTCAGGTAATCAAAGTTGATGTAGTCACCGCGTTCGAGCCAATAGTCGGTTGCCGTCTGATCCTTGATGTTGCGTTCGGGAGCATCTGCCAGAACGTTATAGCCTGGCAACGAGTTCATGTTCATATAGGTAAGCGCCGTGCCATTGTATATCTTGTGGCCGAAGGCACCGTTGATCTGCAAGGTAACATCCCACTGCTTGAAACGGTAGTTGATGTTGCTGCCCAGCAGCACCTTAGGCATGGCCTGGCCACATACGCGGCGGTCCTTGCCGTTGGCGATGCTGATATCACCCGAGCCGTCAAGGTCGGCGATGTCATACACATAGCCACCCTGCCCGTCACTCTTTAGACCCGTGCAATGCGGCAGGTAGAACACACCCAGCGGTTGACCCACCATCTGATAAACAATGTGGTTGTTGCCGCCGTGGAAGCCCGCTCCGTTCAGGTTCACGAGATCGACCTCACCAGGTGCTTCAAGCCAGTAGTCCTTGTAATAACCGCTCAGCGAGAGCAGTTTGTTGTACTGGTAGGCGACATTGGCATTGACGTTCAGTTCCATGTCACGGGTCGTAAGGGGCGTAAGGCCCAAGGCCAACTCAACACCGCTATTGCGCATCGAGCCCAGGTTATCGAGCAGTTTGTTGTAGCTGAATGGAGGCACGCCCACATTATAGAGGTAGAGCATGTCGGTCGTCTTGGACGTATAGAAATCGAGTGCGGCGATAATGCGGTTGCCTAGGAAGGCGGCGCTTAGGCCGGTGTTGAAGCTGCGTTTCACCTCCCACTTGAGGTCGGGATTGGCGTTGACCAACTGGTCGAGCGTCACAGCCAGGGACTCACCCATGGCAGCAATGCCTGCAGGCGTCAGTAAGTTCTGTGCCATGTAACTGTCCACACCACCCAAGTTACCGGCCAAGCCGTAGCCGATGTTCCACTTCAAGTCATCAAGCCAGGTAACGCCCTGCAAGAAGGTCTCGTTGCCCAAATTCCACGATGCAGAGATCGAGGGGAAAAAGCCCCACTTGTTGCCCTTGGAGAACTTGGACGAGCCGTCGGCACGCGCAGCGACCGTCAGTGAGTAGCGATTGCCAAAGTCATAATTGATACGTGCCAAGAATGAGGCCAACGACGGCGCATTGCGGTAACTCCCTGTACCATCCCAAATGGTCACAGCGCCAGCCTGGATGGCATCAATGCCGATGTCATTGTTAGAGTATCCCGTCGTTGTGGTATAGAATCCGGTATGGGTGTCTCGCTCAACCTCGGCAAGGCCCCTCACATTGACGTGATGCATACCCCATGTCTTGTCCCACGTCACCGTAGCATTGCCTAACAAGGACTCGGTCTTGGCGCTGCTACGGTAGCCCTTGCCACCGCTCCAAATGCTTGTCGGCAGGAACTGCGAAACCTCGACCTCGTTGTGACTGTATGCGCCGAAGATGGACAGCGTCCAGTCCTGCGTCAGGTTAAAAGTGAGTTTGGCATGGGTGCTCAGGTGGGTTGTCTTATCGCGGGTGCGGTTGTCCATAAGCGCCATAGGGTGATTTATCTGGTTGGCGTAGGTAAAACCGTCCCATCCCCCACCGCTGTTGCGCAGGGTACCGAAAGTCGGGTTCCATGCCTGGGCAGAGTAGAAAGTCTTCTGGACATCATAAACGGCGGTCTGCTGGTTCTGCACGTTGCCAAACATGCCCACCTCGATGGCCAACAGGTCCCCGAACATGCGCTGGTGCATATTCATATTGCTCGTCAGGTTGCGCAACTTGTCGTGCAGGATAACCCCGTCATGGTCCATGAAACCCAGCGACACACGGTAGCCCGAACGGTCACCGCCGCCCATGAAGGCAATATGATGGTCCTGCAAAAAGGCGGTCTGCTGGATTGCCTTCTGCCAGTTGGTACTATAGCCCTTGTCAATGAGCATGCCGCCCTGACTGCTGACTGCCTTGCGATAGCTGTCGGCATCCAGCATCTTGAGGTTGCGGATTACATGCGTGACGCCCACACTGCCGTTATAGGTTACGGTAGCCCGGTCGGCGGCTCCTTTCTTGGTCACAACCTCGATAACACCCGAGGCTCCTCGTGAGCCGTACTGTGCCGTCTCACTCGCATCCTTAAGAACCGTGAAGCTCTCGATATCAGACGGATAAATCGATGACAAGGTGCTCAAATCGCCAAACACACCATCGATAATAATCAACGGGTCGTTGCCTCCGGTGATGGACGTAGTGCCTCGAACACGCACAGCACTCATCGCGGCAGCACCATTGTTGCTCTTCTGGATAGTCACACCTGCCACACGGCCGTTGATGGCCTCCAAGGGGTTGGTGACCTGCTGCTGGCTCACCTGATCGGCGGTAACCACCGTGGGCGACAGCACGTGTGCAAGTGTGTCGGTCGGTGCCGAGCGTTGCGCGGTAAGGGGCAACCCCGTGGCAAGCAGGGCGGCGGCAAGGAGTTGCCGCCAAGGGTGATGGTTTTTCATTATGATTCGGGATTATCGTTATTGATTTCAAACAGGGAAAAATTGACTTTGCCATAGACGCGCTGTTGCGAGAAATGGGGCAAGGTGCTGAAGTCGTGTTCGCGCGGATGCTCCATAATGAACAATGTGCCGTCATGCACCAGCGGGGAATCGAGTACCAGTTTGGGGATATCGGCAAAGCGCGGCAAGTCATAAGGCGGATCAGCGAAGATGACGTCAAACGACTGACGACACGAGGCGACGAACTTGAACACGTCATCACGAACCAACGTGAGATTGGGGTCGCCAAGCTGTTGCTGCACCTTCTTGATAAACTCAGCCTGGGTGCGCGCCTTCTCCACCGCGGTGACGTGGGCACAGCCCCGCGAAAGAAACTCAAAACTCATCGCTCCTGTTCCTGCAAACAGGTCGAGCACCGTCTTGTCCTCCAAGTCAATGAGATTTCCCAATACATTGAACAGGTTCTCGCGCGCCATGTCGGTCGTGGGGCGTGCGGTGATATTCGTGGGCACGTCAAAACGACGGCGTCCATATTTTCCGCTGATTATTCGCATAAGGCAAGTAATATCAGTTCGAGTGGTGCCTGTAACGCATTGCGCCCCAACCGCATGGCAGCAGCAGGAAATTCGGCAGGCATCACATTTTTCACAAACTCACGCAGCTCGGGTGTCATCTCGGCACGCATCGCGTCATCACCCATGAGCTGCAACCTGTCATGCAATTGATCCATGCCGTGAGTGCGCCATACATTCAAGGCATAATAAACTGCATCTTGAACATTGGAGAAGGAGAAAGTGTTGACACACTGGATTTTACCATCACGATAAGCGACTGCATCCATTGCATCGGGTAACATATTGAGGAACATCTGTGAGCCGTCAGTACCTTCAGAGCTCTCTTTGCAATGCTCGACAACAGGAACCAGACGATGGCAAACCGACGGATAATTGAACGTGCGTCCCAAAAACGCCTG
The DNA here is from genome assembly GCA_017427945.1 of Muribaculaceae bacterium. GTDB lineage: Bacteria > Bacteroidota > Bacteroidia > Bacteroidales > Muribaculaceae > Sodaliphilus. The sequence continues at coordinate 89,940 of JAFRRT010000017.1, forward strand.
CAAACCATGAGGCAACAAATAGGCGATTTTCACGCCATTGTGCGGCATGTGGCTGACGGCGGCATCACCGTCATCGCCAGGGAAAGCATGGCGTACAAGAGCCATACAATCATCATCGCTGGTATCCTCAGGAAGCAGGATAAAATGACGGGAGTTGACAACCACCCTGATTCGCTTGTACTCATTCAGCAGTTCGGGCGTGTCATAGATGGCATCCTCGAGTGCGCGCAACGTATCCTCGGTCCTTTCCACATGGCCCATGATGAGTGAATTAGCAACATGGGGAGTGAAGAGGATGTAGCTCACCTGGCGGTCCTCAATCGAGACGAGCAGTTCCCATGCCTCGGGGTGTTGTATGTCTATCTTACTGTTTCCTTCCATTATCGCGCAAAATTACACAAAATTTTGCGCAAGCCGTACGCAAAAAGGCATAAAATGTGTTTTTGCTCAGGCGCAGCCAAATTTCTCAAAAAAAACAGACCGAATATTACTACATTATTATGAAACGCACCGTTTTTTTGCTTAATTTTGCATCTACGTTTCTTCCCTCCTACAGAGAGAAACTCCGACCACTGGTTTTACCAAACAATGATACTATCCAAATGACAATAATGAGAAAGACTTTCATCCCTACCCTATTGCTGACCGCCATTGCTGTCATCGTGATGCTGCCTGGCTGCCGCAGCGGCAATGAGTCAATGCAACGACAGTTCGCATTCCTTGACAGTCTGGGCGTCACACTCACCGATGACCTGCTGCTGGGCGACAGCCTCGCATTGCCCGACATCTATTGCGGCGACAGCAAGCAAAAGAACAAGATTCCCGGCACAGGGCTGAACAGGAAACAGTATGAAGCACTGCTCAAACCCGCCGGCGACAGATTTGCCAACGAGATGGGTTTGTGGCAACTGCTCGGTGTGCGTGATGCTGGTAACGGGAACACCTTGGCGGTTTATTATACCTGCGATAATGTGGGCTATTGCGTCAACCTGATTACCTATGACGCGCAAGGACGTGTCCTTGATGCCATCAACGCCCGCGAGTTGCACATGGTGTGGCGCGTCAACCTGGGTGACCCCGATGACAACAGCGCCTTCACACTCGACAGCTATCTCGCCTTCGATGGCAACCGCGTGACCTTGCACCGCACTATGGGCCGATGCCTGATGGACTTTGACAAGGACTTGAAGGGCACTGAACAATGGCAGCAGGAATGGGAGCAGGACTACATCATTAACAACAAGGGATACTTCATGCTTCAGCAACAACGCGTAACGGGTCAGAAAGGCGATGTAGATTACTACTCAGCCATGGACATCAAGTCGTGGGACATGCTGGTGTGCTCGATGCATGACCCTGGCATCATGGATACCTGGAATGAGTTCGCCTCACAGGTAGATGAAACCTACGACCCCGACTACCAGTACAATCCATTCCCGTGGGACGTGGCACAACTCTACCAAATGAATCCGCAGCGGTTCTTGAGGTGGATTTCGGCGCCCACCAACAGGGGGTCGAGACTGTTGCGCTACTTCAAGCTGCCAACCGAAGACCGTCCTGCGCTCAAGCAGGAAATTGACCGTATCGAGGACGCCGATGCGCGGCAGTGGCTCAATGCCATTGTCAACTCATGGGACTCTCAACCCCTGACCAAACACCTTTAAAGATTAACTATTCGCATCTATATGAAAACGATTATAACTCTTGTAGCAAGCATTTTGCTGACCGGTTGTGGCGGCATTAATACCGCAAAGCAAATCAACAACCTCCCCGCACTCCCTGACGAGGTGCAACTGGGACACAATATCCTTTCGCGAGACAGCATCCCCGCCTTTGGCTTTCCCGTGATTACCGAAGAGCAATGCAAGGAATTGGGTGATGCCGTTACTAAAAACACACAGGTCATCGGCGTGCGTGAAATTGACGGCAAACTCACTTTGGAAGCCTACCTGGTGCCGTTAAGCGAAGACCCCAACGATTTCAAGGTATATATGATGACTCGCGGCAAAGACGGCCAACGCATCCACAGCATTGACCTGGGCCGGTTCCACACCAGCGAGCACCAAGGTCCCATGCGCTTCGGCGGCAACCGTTTCTACACCACCGATGCTGAAATCACCTTCGACGGGGCACGTCGCTTCACCGTTCACCGCGTGATGACGCTTACCAGCCTCTTCCTCAAGGACCACACACTCACCGAGATGTGGCGTGTTGAGTGGGACGACAACTACGAGATAACCGCTGACGGACACTTCAGTTTCATGGGCCAACAAGAAACCTATCGCACCGAGGGCCTTGAAGACCCCGCTATCGAAGAGTTCAAGTCCCGCTTCATCTCCAAGTAATGCTTGGCATGCCTTGTGCAAGTGGAAACTTTTGATTACCTTTGCAATCAGGAAATAAATCGACAAGACTAATATGGCTACAGTTGACGACAAAAAAATCATCTTCTCGATGGTGGGCGTGAGCAAAACCATCCAGCAGAACCAAAAACAGATTCTCAAGAACATCTACCTCTCGTTCTATTATGGTGCCAAAATCGGCATCATCGGTCTGAACGGTGCGGGTAAATCGACGCTGATGAAAATCATCGCCGGCCTGGAGACACAATATCAGGGCCAGGTGGTGTTCGCCCCCGGCTATACGGTGGGCTACCTCCCCCAGGACCCGCAACTCGACCCGACCAAAACCGTCAAGGAGGTGGTACAGGAAGGCGTGCAGCACGTGGTGGACACACTCAAGGAGTTTGAGGACATCAACCTCAAGTTCGGGCTGCCCGAGTACTATGAGGATCCCGACAAGATGGACAAGCTGTTTGCCCGTCAGGCCGAATTACAAGACATCATCGACGCCACCGATGCCTGGAACCTCGACAGCCGCCTCGAGAGGGCGATGGACGCCTTGCGCTGCCCCGAGGGTGACCAGTTGACCGAGCACCTGAGCGGTGGTGAACGCCGCCGTGTAGCTTTGTGCCGCCTGCTGTTGCAAAAGCCTGATGTCCTGTTGCTCGACGAGCCCACCAACCACCTCGACGCCGAGTCCATCGACTGGCTTGAGCAGCACCTGCAGCAGTACGAGGGTACGGTCATCGCCGTCACGCACGACCGCTACTTCCTTGACAACGTGGCAGGCTGGATTCTGGAGCTCGACCGCGGCGAGGGCATCCCCTGGAAGGGCAACTACAGCAGTTGGCTGGAGCAGAAGACGCAACGACTTGCCCAAGAAGAAAAGACCGAGAGCAAGCGCCAAAAGACGCTGCAACGCGAGCTGGAATGGGTGCGCATGGCACCTAAGGCCCGCCAAGCCAAAGGAAAAGCGCGCTTGAACAGTTACGATAAACTGCTGAACGAGACCGTCAAGGAGAAAGAGGAAAAACTCGAAATCTTCATCCCCAACGGTCCCCGTTTGGGCAACAAGGTCATCGAAGCCCAGCATGTTGCCAAAGCCTTTGGCGACAAACTGCTGTTTGACGACCTCAACTTCATGCTGCCGCCCAACGGCATCGTGGGCGTCATTGGTCCCAACGGTGCCGGTAAGACGACGCTTTTCCGCCTCATCATGGGACTGGAGAAGCCCGACAGCGGTACCTTCGAGGTCGGCGAGACCGTCAAGGCGGTATATGTGGACCAGCAGCACACGAGCATTGACCCCAACAAGAGTGTCTATGAGGTCATCTCGGGCGGCGTGGAACTGCTACGCATGGGCGGCCGCGATGTCAATGCCCGCGCCTACCTGTCGCGCTTTAACTTCAGCGGTGTGGACCAGCAGAAGAAGTGCGGCGTCCTCTCAGGCGGTGAGCGCAACCGCTTGCAGTTGGCGTTGGCATTAAAGGAAGAGGGCAATGTGCTCTTGCTCGATGAGCCCACCAACGATATCGACGTGAACACCCTGCGCGCCCTGGAGGAAGGTCTTGAGGACTTTGCCGGCTGCGCCGTGGTTATCAGCCACGACCGCTGGTTCCTGGACCGCATCTGCACCCACATCCTCGCCTTTGAGGGCAACTCCAACGTGTTCTTCTTCGAGGGCAGTTACAGCGAGTACGAGGAAAACAAGCTCAAGCGTCTGGGCAAGGAAGAGCCCACCCGCGTGCGTTACCGCAAACTCACCGATTAGTTAATAGAGAATAGTTAATAGCTTTTCAGTCAAGACGATGAAACATTTATTGACAATATTAATGGCACTTGCCATCGTGTCGTGTACGAGCAAATGGCAGCCAGGCGACAAAATCAACAACGGGCGCGATTTCCTGTGCAGTGTGGGTATCTGCGATGACTCGCTGAACGTGGCCAACGACATTAACTTCAATGACGATGGTGCCAATTTGCCCCATCATATCCTTAGCATGGATACCTGTATTGCCTTAGGGCTTGACAAGGTGATGGGAGTGGACACAATCACCAGCGTCATTCGCGTATGGGGCGTGCGTTATAACCCCGACAATGGCATTGCCCTGTTGCTGGGCGAGTCCTATTATGGTGACAGCCGCACATGCTGGTTGGCAACCTACGGGAAGAACGGCATGTTGGACTTCATGCGCTTGGGCGAATGTGGCGGCATGAATCTGTCTTACTGGGACGAGAACGATGAGCATACTCGCCTTGTGGGCATTGACTCAATGCGCATGGTGATGCCCGACAAGTTCGGAAAACCCATGCATGTGAGCCGTTGGATTTCCTATAATGAGCAACGTGACGGTGTGGATACCGATTCCACCCTGTGGTTCATCCACCACGAGTTGCCTGTCACCATTGGTAAGGATGGTAACTTCTCGGTGGGCAAGGTCGGTATCGTTTATAGTTCCGACACTACGCTGCTCAACAATTACTGGCGCTACAAACGACAACTGGAGGTATTCTCCTGGACACCCCTGAGCGATGGCACATTTTATGACCGTTTCAACGCTCTCCTCGTCGAGGCTCAAGGCGATATTACTGATCCCACCCAATTGCAGGGTGACTTCCACATGCTGGTTGCAGGACGTATGTTCAGCGACACCGAGAAGTTAATGCGGTGGTGCTGCGACCATCCTGATAGCCAACTGACGCAAGGCATGTTGAAAGTCCTCAAGGAAGTCAATCCCGAGTGGATCCTAAACGATTTCAAGAAAATCAAGGACCCCGACCTGGTGACCCGCAGCAGACAACTCATGGGGCTGTAAAATCCTGTGACCGATACGTAACAAAGAAGGACAATACACTGATTGGTATTGTCCTTCTTTTCTTTTCCTTGCCTTAAAACCGTTAGAACAGGTTGTGGTCGGTGTTGGTGTAGTCGGGGACCTCAGGCAGTTCAGGTGCCGGATGGCTCTTAGGCCTAATGACCACAGCGTCGGCATACATGACATGATAGCCATAGCCTGCCGTCTGCTGTATGTTGACAATCGCATTACACCCTAACTCCTCAGCCTCAACGACAAGCTTTTTCAGCTTGCCTTCGGCCGTCTTGAAGGATGAACTCTCCTGGATAATTCCCTTTGTCTCCACAATTTCATATCCCGGGATTTCCTTCAATGTCGAAATAAATCGTCTTTCCATTATATTCGGTTATTATCTGTTGTTCTTGTTGTTCGCAAGTTACACGTCAGCGGCGTGGATAAACGAGGCGACAGTCTGCCACAAGACGGTGATGGTCACTACGCCCATCATCACGTTGTAAAGGACATCACGCACAGTGATGACACCCCAGTCCTGGCCTCGCCACATCATCAGCCAGCAAATTACACATGCCACAAGGGCGATGGCATAGACCACTGTAGTCGCCCACGAGCCGTGCGTCCGCTTCTCGGGCAGCTTGTTCAGCACGCGGCGGGTGAACCAGGGGTTCTCTCCCGGGTCATGCGCGCCCTGCTTGAGCATCTGCGCCAGTTTTTTGTCTTCTTCGTTGGTATTCATATCTTTCTAACGGTTTAATTGTCTATAAATTGTCTCATTTTGGCCTTTCCACGATGAATCAATGACTTGACCGAGCCTTCAGGCATATCCATGATTTTCGACACCTGCTTCAACGGCTGGTCCTCGATATAGAAGAGAGTGATGGCGACACGCTCATTGTCATTCAGCCGTGTCAGCGCCTCCTGAACTGTCATCGATGCATCGATGGCATCACTGGCAGCGGTACTCACATCACCCAAGCGAGAAATGTCCTCGACATGTTCCTCGCTGTGCTTGCGGGTTTGGCTGTAGAATTCGTTATAGGCGATGCGGTAAAGCCAGGTGCCGAATGACGACAGGCCCTTGAATCCGCGAATGCCCACATAGGCCTTGATGAACGTTTCCTGTGCCAGGTCGTCGGTCAGCATCTCATCGCCCATGGTCAGGTTCAGCAGGAACCGTCGCACACGCGGCTGATAGGCTTCGACCAACCTGCCGAATGCGTCCCGGTTGTCGGCCAGGGCGCATTGCGACAGCAGTCTTATTTCATCAAGTTTGGATAACATTTCCTTTTTTGCGCCATTGGCGCGTTAGTTAGATGAACGGTGTAAAGTGGTTGAGAGGATTAATAGGGCTGATAGGGATTGTTGTCATCCTCCTTGTAGTCGTCATCAAGGGGCGGCGGCACGGGGATGCCTTCGCGCATGGACTGACGGGGCTGCGTTTGCTGTGCATGCTTCATTGCTTCCTGCAGCGACTGCTGCTCCTTGTAGAGGATAAAACCTTTGATCAAGCCCACGCACATCAGCGCCACACCAACCACCGTGAACGGATCATTACCGCCAGCGACAAAGATTCCGAATAATAAGAGGAACAGTCCCCACCCGAACACTCTGATACCAGGCATCAAAGCACGCCAGTTAAACACATTGCTCACCACGATGGGATTGTCGGGAGTTTGGCCCTGGATGGGCGTTCCCACGGGCACCTGTCCGGGTTGCTGCGGAGCGGCGGCCCTGACAACAGGCTGCTGAACATAGATGGCGCTACGCTTGGCGTCGTTAAACGAGAGGTCATTGAGCGGATAATTGTTCTCGATGGCACGCTCCATGACACGGTATTTGTTGCGGCGGTTCAGATAACGGAACAGCAGTACAAGCAATACCAGAGCCAACAGGCCTGCGATTGAAGCGTAGCCCATCTTCTTGACCACTTCGGCCCACTGGGCGCTCATTTGCAGCATGTCTTCAGCCGTCAGGTCGTTTTCACCACCAATGCCTATACTGCCCATGCTACCCGTCGTGAGAGTGTCGTCGAGGGCCTCGTTGATTTTCTCGCGCACCTTTTCCATTTCCTCGGCAGTGGATGCCATCACCGAGTCACTCTTGAATTGCACTGCCTGCTTAACCGGATTTACCGGCTTTACCGGAGCGGCCTGTACCTCTTGAACCGCCATTGCGGCCATCAGTACCATCACAAGTGCTAAAATCGTCTTTTTCATTTTCTTATTGTTTTAGTTGTTTGTAATTGCTTTTGTTAACGGCTTAGAGCTTATCGCTAGAAGCCCGTTTTCATGCATTAGATGCACCAACACATCAAAAAAGTTGCACAAAGTTGAAAAAAAATTGTGGCAATGAATGAAATTCACCTCAAAAAGCTATGCCTTTCAAAGCATTTCGAGTGGATTGCATCGAAGATGCATGACGGGTCGAAGGCCCGGCTTTATTGAGAAATACCATGCAAGTGGGTTGAAAACCCACGCAGCTTGGTGCAAAACCAGCTACATTGCATGTGCCTCGAAGAGGAACTTCAAGTCAATCTATTATCATTCCACTCTATTCCCGACATCTCAACCATAGCCTTATACTCGTCCTCGAATGTTTTCGCCTTATGGTGTTCACGCTGATTGATGATATAAGCGGTGATTACGTCTCTATCACGGCAACTGCATGAGAATGCGCCATATTCCTTACCCCAGCCACTGAATTGAGGGAAATAAGCTTGTTGCTTGGCCCACTTACTGCTACCTTGCTTAATATCACGCACAAGGTCACTTAATGCGACAGTAGGCGCTAACTCAATGAGCATATGAACGTGGTTGCCAATACCATTAATGCGATACAGTTTGCAACCTCGGCTCTTGACAATCGACCAAATGTAACGATACATATGTTCGCTCGTCTCGTTAGGAATGGTCATTTGACGACGGTAAGTGTTGATAACAACATGATACATTGAACTGACAGCACTCATTTTTTAAATAAACCTAATGTTTTATATTGAATTGCAAAGATAACGCAAAATACTCTAAACCACAAATGTCTTGCGAGGTGAAGTTCGTCTTCGACGCACATTCCTTGTTTGAGTTCTTTACACCAAGCTGCGTCCATCTTCGATGGACTTGCATGGTGTTTCTCATTGAAATCGGGTCATCGACCCGATTGGTCACTTCGTGACCTTATCAGCAATTCGAGATAACGACGACACCTCTTGCCGAGAAAGCGGCGAAGTTGCTCCGTCTCGGCAAAAAAAGATTGTTTTTCTTTGTTTTGCTCTCGACTTTTCGTAACTTTGTCGCAATCAACTAAAAAACAATCCAAAACTACTAAAAAACAATAAAATGATGATGAAACGATTTTTGTTGCTGCTCATCGCCATTGCTGTGACAGCAGGCATCAATGCCAATGCCGACGAGGCACAGAAGCGTGAGATGCGTGCCGCGTGGATTGCCACCGTCTATCGCATCGACTGGCCCACGACAACCAACAACGTCACCGCTCAAAAGAACGAGCTTAACGCATATCTGGACAATTTCAAGGCCCAGAACTTCAATGCGGTGTTCCTGCAGGTACGCACGATGTGCGATGCCTTTTATCAGTCCAGTTACGAACCCTGGTCCAGCTATCTGACCGGTACGCGCGGCAAGAATCCGGGCTATGACCCGCTGGCCTATGCTGTAGAGCAGTGCCATTCCCGCGGCATCCAGTGTCACGCCTGGGTCAACCCTTACCGCTGGAGTACCGGCACCAACTGGAACACCCCGCAAGACCAGGAACTGAAGAACTCAGGCATGCTCCTGTCCTACAACAACGGCAGCACGACCTACACCATCCTCAATCCCGGTCTTCCCGCCACGCGCGAGCGCATCGTCAATGTCATCCGCGAAATCATCACCAACTATGACGTGGACGGTGTTGTGTTTGACGACTACTTTTATCCCAACGGCATACCCACCAACAGCAGCGCCGAGGACTACAACCTGTGGAACAATTCTGGCGTCGACATGACCTTCGCCGACTGGCGTCGCAACAACGTCAACATGATGGTCAGGGATGTCTATAATATGATACAGGAGACCAAGCCCGAGGTGCGCTTCGGTATCAGTCCTGCCGGTGTAGCTGGAACCGCCGCCACATCGGCGGCACAGCATGGTGTCACCCCCTGCCCCAAGGGCAGCGACTGGCAATATAACGGCATCTTCAGCGATCCGTTGGCATGGCTGGAACAAGGCACCATCGACTACATCTCGCCCCAGCTTTACTGGAAGACCAACCATTCGACGAACCCCTTTGGTCCGTTGACCGACTGGTGGAGCTATATCGCCAAACACTACGGACGCCACCACTTCGCCAGCCACAGCATCACGTTCCTTGCCGAGGGCAGCAACACAACCAGCGGCTGGGCCGAAGTCGTCAAGCAAATCAACTATTCCCGCCAATATACCGAGAACAATGCTCCAGGCGCTGTACTCTATAGTGCCAAGAACATCAATGGCAACAATGGCGGCGTCAGTGGTCTGGGCAATTACCTGCTCTCTAACGAATTCCAGCATCCGGCCATGATTCCTGCCGTGACATGGAAGACCGCACCAGGTTACAATGCCCCAGCCAACCTTGCCCAGGAAGGCACCAGCCTCACTTGGAGGGAGCAGGAAGGTACTCTGGTCAAGTATTCGGTCTATGCCGTGCCTGCCGACTTGAGCATTGAAGCAGCCAAGAGCACTGCCTTTGACGGAATCAAGAGCGACTACTTGCTTGGCATTACCTATAAAAATGAATACATAATCCCCACCGCCTATCAGAGCGGCTACTGGTATGCCGTCTGTGTCATCGACGGTTACGGAAACGAAAGCCAGCCTGCCTATCTGGGCATTAATGAAGACCCCGAGGATCCAAACCAGCCCACCCCTGTTACCTATAACATCGAGAAGGTGTGGGAAATCAGCAATGTCAGTTTCCTCAACACTGCCGATGCACGTCAAGGCTTCGGCATGAACGGCAAGTTCTACATCAATGACAAGGGCACAAGCACCATCCTTGTGGTGGACCAGAACGGATTGACGGGTGAGACCTTTGAGGGTGGCCAGAATTCGGCCTTCTCTCGCGACCAAGCCGGTAACCTCGTTGTCAGCGACGCCAAGTTCCCTGATCCCTGGAATAGCAGTTCCCCTGTCATTAAGGTCATCAATCCTTCGACGGGCCAAGTAAAGACATATATCCTGCCGGCCGGGGTGACCGACTTCGGGCGCAGCGACAACATGGGCTTCCCCAAAGGCAACCTGATGGAAGACGGCGAACTCTACCTCGTGGGCGCCAACAGCAGCACCTCGGTCAGCCGCATCGGCTTCAGCGATGGTGAACTCGACACCGATGCCACTTATCTGGCCTCCTGCGACGGCGTGGGTCCCAACAGCGGAACGGTGCTCAACTATTACACCGACCTGAATGGCAATGACGCCATTCTTTATGTCAATCGTTCCAGTACGCCCAAGAAACTCGCCTTCGCTGGAGACAACTTTATCGCAACCGAGATCAGCCTGCCCAACAAGGGTAACAGCAACGGCGCCTTCCCCTTCATTTGGGACCGTAAAGAACTGGTGGTATATCCCACGATGAGCAACTACCTCGACGGTTTTGCCGTGGCCGAAGTCAATGCCACTGAACCCCTCGCCTACGTTGAGCAGACCGCTACGGCCAACGCCAACACCTACCAGGCCAACTGGCTCAATGCCGAGGTCGTTGGACCGCGCGAGGTTATCATCTACCAGTACTATCCCGGCGGACACATCACCATGTGGAGGCTTACCAAGCAGGGCGGCTTGCTGCGCGGCGATGCCAATGAAGACGGCAACGTCACCATCGCCGATGTCACTTCACTCATCGACTATCTGCTAAGCGGCAACACCGACCTCATCAACACCGACAACGCCGACTGCAACCTCGACGAGAACCTCTCCATCGCCGACGTCACCGCGCTCATCGACTACCTGCTCAGCCACAGCTGGAATTAATGCTCGCTGTGCTCGCAGTTTAAAGTTTAAAGGATAGAGTTTAAAGAGGCATCCGCGCTCGTTGCAGTGCGGATGTTTTTTTACCGTGCTGGCGCACGGGAAATTAAACGAAAATAATTTAAAAAATCAATTTGTTGAATTTCCGCAAGCAGAGCGAGCGTGATAATCATTCTTAGCCGCTAAGCGTGGGGCTGGTGCATCAGCCTCAAATGCCAAAAAATCTTCGATTATTCCCCTTTTTTCCGAAAATTTCTTATATTTGCACAAAATATTAACTTTAAAACTAAAGAATATGAAAAATCCTACATTTTTTATTCGAATTGTCGCCCTGGTGGCGGCCATGATGTGCGCCCTGGGCATCCAGGCGGCCGAGGCCTATGCCAACTACACGCCGTCGAACACGACACTGACGTTCTACTACGATGACCAGCGCAGCAGCCGCCCGGGCACGACCTACGACCTGAACACGGGCAGCAACGATCCCGGTTGGTTGGTTGATCCTGAAGAGGGGACCTCTCCTGTCACTAAAGTGGTCTTTAACTCCTTGTTTGCTGATGCCCGCCCGACGACTACCTATTCTTGGTTTTATGGCATGGAAAACCTTCAATCCATCACGGGCATCGAGTATCTGAACACCAGCGAGGTCACTAATATGGGTTGGATGTTCGGTAACTGCACAGAATTGACGAGCCTTGACTTGAGCCACTTCAACACATCCAAGGTGACCGAAATGGGCGCGATGTTCTATTGCTGCAGCAGCCTGACGAGCCTTGACTTGAGCAGCTTCAACACGTCCAAGGTGACCAGAATGCCCACCATGTTCAATAGATGCACTAATCTGCGGACTGTCTATGTGAGCAATAGCTGGAGCACTACTGCCGTGACGTACTCAGCTAATATGTTCTCCGACTGCACCAGCCTGGTGGGTGGCAAGGGCACAACCTACAGTTCCTCGAACCCGACGGATAAGACCTATGCCCATATCGACGGCGGCACGAGCAACCCGGGCTATTTCTCCGAGAAGCCGAAGGAGTCCTACGCCTGCTACACGTCGTCGAACATGACGCTGACGTTCTACTACGACAACCTGCGCAGCACCCGCACAGGCACGACCTACGACCTGAACACAGGGACTAACGTTCCCGACTGGGTCAACGACCACAATGCCATTGTGTTCAAGGTTGTCTTTGACTTCTCGTTCGCCAATGCCCGCCCGACGAGCACCAGCTGTTGGTTCGTTGATATGCAATATCTTCAAACAATTACGGACATGAACTACCTGAACACCAGCGAGGTGACCGATATGTCAAATATGTTTGCTCTTTGTCCAGAATTGACTAGTCTTGACTTGAGCAACTTCAATACGTCCAAGGTGATTGATATGACTGGCATGTTCAATGGCAGCACTGGGCTAACACGTCTTGACTTGAGCAGCTTCAACACATCCAAGGTGACCTATATGACATTTATGTTCCAAGGCTGCAGCAATTTGCGCACCATATATGTGGGCTCTGGTTGGACCACTGCGGCTGTGACCTGGTACTACGATGATATGTTCACTGGTTGCACCAGTCTGGTGGGCGGCCAGGGCACGACTTACGATGCCAACTACGTTGACAAGACCTACGCCCACATTGACGGTGGCCCCAGCAATCCGGGCTATTTCACCGAATTCAAAGAGGCCTATGCCTGCTACACGTCGTCTAACACGACGCTGACGTTCTACTTCGACAGCCAGCGCAGCAGCCGCCCGGGCACGACCTACGACCTGAACACGGGCAGCAACGATCCCGGTTGGTGGACCGACGGCACCTATGCCAACGTCACCAAGGCGGTATTTAACTACTCGTTTGCCAATGCCCGCCCTACAAGTACCTGCCTTTGGTTTTATAACATGAAAAACCTGCAATCCATCACGGGCATGCAGTACTTAAACACTAGTGAGGTGACCGATATGTCTTGGATGTTCGCCGATTGTGTGAAACTGGAAAGTCTTGACGTGAGCCATTTCAACACCACCAAGGTGACCGCCATGAACTACATGTTCAGAGGTTGCAAACTCTTGACGAGCCTTAACGTGAGCAACTTCAATACGGCCAAGGTGACTACGATGGAATCTATGTTCGGTGATTGCAGCGGCCTGACGAGCCTTGACGTGAGTAACTTTAACACGGCCAACGTGACCAATATGAGTATTATGTTCAGTGGTTGCAATAGTTTGACGAGCCTCGACTTGAGCAACTTCAATACGGCTAAGGTGACCGATATGAGTCACATGTTCCGTTGCAAAGCTTTGACAAGCATTGACCTGGGCAGTTTCAACACGTCCAGCGTAACCAATATGGGTTATATGTTCTATACTGGCAATGCGTTGACAAGTCTTGACTTGAGCAGTTTCAACACGTCAAAGGTAACTGATATGTGGCTGATGTTTGGTGATTGTCTTCAACTGAAAACCATCTATGTGGGTGACGGTTGGAGCACTGTTGCTGTGACGGGTTCTGATTATATGTTCTATGATTGCAGTAATTTGGTTGGCGGCAAGGGTACGACCTATGACGCCAACCATGTGGATAAAGCCTATGCTCACGTGGACGGCGGTCCCAGTGATCCTGGCTACTTCAGCTCGCATGTGACATTCCTGCGTGGTGACGTGAACGGCGACAACAACGTGAGCATCGCCGATGTGACGGCCCTGATCGACTACCTGCTCAGTCACGATGCATCGTTAATCAATGTTGGCGCCGCCGACTGCAACCTCGACAACAACGTGAGCATC
>JAFRRT010000018.1 GCA_017427945.1 Muribaculaceae bacterium
CAGCGGCAATCAGGGCTGCTCTATCTTTGATACTGTTCATGCTAAGTCCTCCTTTGTCAAGATGCCCGACGCGATGGCCAGGTCGATGGTACGTTGTGCTCTGATAACCACGGGGCGGTCAACCATCTTGCCGTTAACGGCAATAACGCCCGAGCCGCGTTTCTCGGCTTCCTTGATGGCGGCGATGATGGTCTTGGCCTTCTCGATTTCCTTCTCCTTGGGAGCGAAAATCTCATTGACAACCTCGATTTGGCGAGGATTGATGATGGACTTGCCGTCAAATCCCATAGCCTTAATCATCTCAACCTCGCGACGGAAGGTATCCATGTCGTTCAGGTTGCTGAACACGGTGTCAAGGGCGTCGATGCCGGCAGCGCGGGCAGCCGTCACGATGCACTGACGAGCAAATAACAGCTCCATGCCAAAGTTGGGGGAGTCACCCGAGGTGCGCTGTGCCTTCAGGTTAGCGCAATAGTCCTCAGCGCCCAGGGCGATACCCATCATGCGCTTGCTGGCGGTGGCGATAGCATAGGCGTTGAGTGCGCCAAGCGTGCTCTCGATGGCGGCCATGATTTGGGTGCGGCCCACGCAGCCCAGCTCGGTCTCCACCTTGATGATTTCCTCTTCGAGTTCCTTTACTTCCTCGGCAGTCTCGGTCTTGGGCATGCGGATGACGTGAACGCCAGCCTTTACCACTGCCTCGACATCCTTCTTACCGTAAGGAGTATTCAGCGGATTGATACGTACCACCATTTCGGTGTTACCGTAGTCGATGGTCTTGAGTGCGTTGTGAACGAGCAGACGCGCGGCATCCTTCTCGGCCATCGATACAGAGTCCTCAAGGTCAAGCATGATTGAGTCGGGACCGTAGATGTGGGCGTCGGCCATCATACCCGGATTGTTACCGGGAACAAACATCATTGTTCTTCTGAGTCGTTGCATAACAATTTTCTCGTTTTAGATGGTTTTAAAGGTGTTAATTAGTCGGCCCACACGTCTTTGCCGGTAGCGCGAACGGCGGCTGCCGTCACGCGGGCGCGGATGGTGCAGTCCAGGGCGCCCTTGTCCGTGGCTTTCACCTCGGCTTGGTCGATGCCCAGGCCCTGCAGGGTCTCGGTAATGACTTTCTTGATTTGGTCGCCAAACTGGTAGGCTACCGTGCTGTCAAGATCAATGTGCAGTCCAGCGTTGTCGTTGGGCGCAATCTGGATGAAAATGTCGCCGGATTCAAGCGTTCCGGCCATTGCCGTTTTGATCTCCATTTGTTAACTGAAAAACGTTTTTAAAATATTAATAAAAGTTTGCTGAATGTTGTCAATTAGTTAGTTGCTTTATTTCTCTCAAAAAGCGCTCAAAATTAGGTATTATTTTATTATTGGCAAAATATTTTCACTACCTTTTTTTAACACCTTTCTGGCCCTTTGAAACGGCTTATTTTTAGGCGGTTTGAAAACTATAGTTTTCATGTGCCAAAAATGAAAAAAGCGGCACTTTTTGCCGCATTAGCTTTCATTTTGTCATTTATATGCATTTTTCTCTTTTTCTGCAAAAAGGGCTTTATTTGGCATTGTTGTGGCCTTTATTGTCTGGCGTCAACAGGCGGGCTAGCGGCACCGTGTAGTAACGGTGAACTAACCATGACACGGCAAACAGCGCAGCTAAGTGTATCACGCAGTTAAGGACTGGATATTGCGCGATGCCGCATAGCACAAACAACGGCTTGAGCGTGAAATGCACACCCAGCTGCAGCAGGTAAACTTCGGCACTTACGGCAGCGAGTGTCGTCAGTGGCTTTACGCTCAGCGCACGCGAGATGGCACCGTCCTTACCGCTGGTGAAGAGGAATGCGCACAGCATGGTGGCAACCATCGGAAAAGAGGAGCAAAAGGCGCGGTAACAGTAGGCATGCAGATATTTCTTGCATAAGGGGTAAAGTGCTATCGTCAGGACGATGGCGCCCGCTTCAATCAGCGTGGCACGGCTCGGCGTGAGTCTTGCCTTGTGCCTGTTCCACCAGGCCGACTGGCTCAGGTTGTAAAGGATGATGCCGGCCGAGAAGTCCAGCAGGCGCAGGGGCGGGAACTCGTTCAGGTGATAGGCGTTGAACCAGATGCCGCCGCTCGGGATGTCATGGGTAAAGCCTCCCACAAACTCCAGTACCAGCAGCATTATCAACAGCACCAGTTGCCACATCAGCGGGATGCGTCGCCAAAAGCGCACAACAACGGGAGCAAGGATATACAGGAAGAACAGGGCGCAGAAGAACCATGCCACAGCGTTGTAGCCAAAGTAATAGCCGGCATAGGGAATCCACGGGCTGAGCAACGTGAGGTGCGCCGCTACAATTTTCAGGTTAAGGGTTTGGATGTCTCCCATCTGGAAACCGCTGTAGATGCACAGGGCCAACGCCAGCACATAGACGGGATAAATCTTGGCGAGCTTGGTCCACAGGAAGTGCAGGTGGTCTTTCATCCCGTAGGTGCTGTCAAACCTGTTACGGCGTGCAGTGAAGAAGCCACAGTAGGCAAAGCAAAAGTTCGCACAGCTGTTGATCAGGAAGATGGAGTCCTTGATCCAAAAGTGCCCCATGACAATCGTGACGATGGCGATAATCTGCAGGGTGCCCAACGGCTTGAGATATGGCAGCTTCTCGGTCATGACGATTGTTGTGCGTTTTGGGAAGACGGCGCGGTGTTATAGGATACCGATGATTCGGCTGCAAGAGGGATATTGGCATCCTCCTCGGGCATGGCGTAGCGCTTGGGAACGGCTTTGTTGGCGCTCAAGACGATGCGGCTCAGCTGTAGTTCCAGCTCCCGCAGCGTCTCTTGCCGGTGCTTGGCATTGAGTTGACATTCCCATACCACCAGCACATGCCATCCCGCGGCCTGCAGCAGTGCCTGGTTGCGGGCATCGCGTTCGCGGTTCCGTTCGATTTTCTCCTGCCAAAAGCGGGCATTGGTCGTGGGACGCTGCTTCTGGCATTCATGTCCGTGCCAAAAGCAGCCGTTCACGAAGATGGCCGTGCGCCACTTGCGCATCACGATGTCGGGACGGCCCGGCAACGTCTTGACATATAGCCTGTAGCGGAAACCCTG
Source organism: Muribaculaceae bacterium (assembly GCA_017427945.1). GTDB lineage: Bacteria > Bacteroidota > Bacteroidia > Bacteroidales > Muribaculaceae > Sodaliphilus. The sequence continues at coordinate 3,099 of JAFRRT010000018.1, forward strand.
ATGCCACAGCCACCGGCGCACCACCAGCTCGGGCTTGGTGTCGCGACCCCTGATGCGGCTCATGCAACGATGCCGCTGCTCCCGTGTCATCTTATCCGCCATATCCGCGCAAAGTTACCACTTTTGTATCACCTTCACAAAAAAATAATATTCCTGTTAGGTGGTGTGGGGAAAAAGTTGTATCTTTACACTCCGAAAAAGGTTTTAGGTATTAGGCTTTAGGAAGACCATCAACAATAAGAAATAACATGAAATTCAGTGAAGTGATAGGCAACGAGCAGGCTATCGGGCAGATACGGCGGATGATTGATGCCGACAGGCTGCCTCATGCGCTGCTGCTCTACGGCGAACAGGGTGTGCCCAAGTTGGCGCTGGCGACGGCTGCGGCGCAGTATCTGCACTGTCGTAACCATGTGGACGGCGACTCGTGCGGCGTGTGCCCTATGTGCCGCCAGCATCAGAGTTTCAACCAGGTGGATACCCACTACAGCTTCCCCTTCACCGACCGCAAGGGCGCCGGCTGCGTGAGTGATGACTACATCGACGAGTGGCGGGAGTTCATCAGGGATTATCCCGTCGAGGACTATCAGGCTTGGCTGTCGTTGCTCAAGAACGAGAACAAGCAGCCGCAAATCTATGTGCGTGAGGCCGATAATATCATCCGCAAGATGACTTTGAGCGCCTATACCGCCAAGTATAAGGTCTTGGTGATGTGGCTCCCCGAGAAACTGAACGAAGATGCCGCCAACAAACTCCTGAAACTCATCGAAGAGCCCTATGATGACTGCAAATTCATCCTCGTGAGCGAGAACGAAAAGGGCATCTTGGGCACCATCTTATCGCGTTGTCAGCGCATCGAACTGCGCAAGCCCTCGACCGACATGGTGGCGCACTACCTGTGCGACCGTTACGGCATGGACATGCAGGACGCCTTGGCCCTGGCATCGCCTGCCGACGGCAACGTCACCCTGGCAGAGCGCATGGTGCAGACGGGCAGCGAGTTCCATGAGTTCCGTGAGCGTTTCATCGAGCTGATGCGCCTTTCTTACCAACGCGACCTCGCGAAACTCAAAGGATGGAGTGAGGTTGTGGCCGACATGAAGCGCGAGAAGGCCCGCCGTTTTCTGGACTATGCCGTGCGACAGGTGAGGGAGAACTTCATTTACAACCTTCACAACCCCGCACTCAATTACCTCACCCGCGAGGAAGAGGCGTTTTCCACCCGTTTCTCGCCTTTTATCAACGAGCGCAACGTGGAGAACATCACCGCCGAGTTGCAGCGTGCCGGTGCCGACATCGCAGGCAACGGTAACGCCAAGCTGGTTCTCTTTGACCTCACGATACACCTTTCCATGCTCATCAGGCTCTAAACGTTAAACTCTAAACTGTGATAATGACTCCTTTCCTGCATCAGGTCGCCAAATATTATCTTGAGGTGCAAGGCCTTGAGGATTACTGCTTTGTGTTTCCTAACCGTCGCAGCGGACAGTTTTTTGCCCACTACCTGCAACAGCTGTTGACTGCCGCCGACGCCAAACCTCATCTCATGCCTCGCGTGACCTCGATCAACGACTTGGTTGCTGAGCTGACCGACACCACCGTCGCTACCGATATCGAGATGGTTTTTGCCCTCTACGACGCCTATTGCAGCGCTATGGGCGACAGGGCACAGGAGTTTGACAAGTTCATCTATTGGGCGCAGCTCATCATCAGCGATTTCAATGACATTGACCGCTCTCTTGCCGATGCGGGGAGCATCTACCGTAATCTTGACGACCTGCACGGGCTGAGTGCCAATTATCTCTCCCCCGAGGTCCAGAAAAAGGTGAATGAAATATTCGGCGACAGCCTGTTCACAGCCTTCTTCGACACCAGTGCCGATGCGGCCTTGTGGCAACAACGGGGCGAAAAGCCCCATGATGGGGACAACCGTGTCAAGGAGGAATTTATGAGTTTGTGGAATGCTCTGGAGACCATCTACACACGTTACCACGAGGCGCTGCAGCAAAAAGATGTCGTCTCGCCAGGCCGTCAGCTGCGGTTGGCTGCCGACGGCGGCAAGAGGGAACTGCCTTACAGCAGGATGGTCTTTGTTGGATTTGGCGTGTTGTCTGTGGCCGAAGTGAAGCTGTTTGACTTCTTCCAAAAGGAAGGTAGGGCCGACTTCTGGTGGGACAATGCGGGCATCGATGCGATGCTCAATAAGGCGCCTTTTGACCCGGGGGCATTGCTCATCGACGGCTATTGCAAACGCTTCAATGCCAAGCCAGTAGAACCAGTGGATATTGATAAACGGGCCATTCGGGTGCTCTCTGTGCCGTCCAATGTGGCGCAAGCCAAACAGGCCGTTGACGAGGTGCACCGCATGTGTGAAGGGCAAGATGCCCCCGGCATCGACACGGCCATCGTCCTGCCCGACGAGGGCCTGCTTGTGCCGCTGCTGCACTCGATGCATGGCATCTCACAGCTGAATGTGACGCTGGGTTATCCCCTGCAGAGTTCGGGCATCGTCTCGCTGATGCATATCGTTGCGAGGATGCATCACCAGGCAAGCAAGGATTTTGGCGCCCGGACGTACTATCGCGAGGATGTCAACGATATCCTGTCGCATCCGCTCATCAAGACCTATTTCACCGATGAGGCGTTAAAGATGTCGGCCGAACTGGCGCGCACCAACCGTTTCAATGTGCCGGCCAGCGAGTTTGAGGGCCTGGGCTTTGCCGCATTGTTCGCTGTAGCCATCGACAGCGAGAAAGACGGTGATGGTCGTGAGCAGCAAATGGACTACCTCAACAATCTGTTGAGTTTCTGTAACTTGCTGATGGTCAAGATGAAATCGGTCGAGGAGACTGTGCCTGATGATGAAGAAGACAATGCCGTCACCATGCCGTTGCAGCAGGCTTTCTTGACCATGTACATCGACGTGCTCAACCAGCTCAAGCTGTCATTGTCCCAGTGCGGTCAGAACATCCAACAAAACACGGTCTTTTACCTGATTGACCGCCTCACGGCTGCAGCTATCGTCCCGTTCACTGGTGAGCCCTTACAGGGCATGCAGGTCATGGGACTGCTGGAGACGCGCAGCCTGGATTTCAAGAACCTTGTCATCTTGTCAATGAATGAGCGTGTGTTCCCCAGGGGACGCAGTATCAATTCGTTCATTCCCAACTACATACGTCGCGCCAATGGTATGTCCACCATCGAGCAGCAAGAGGCCATTGTCTCCTTCAATTTCTATCGCCTATTGAACCGTGCTGACCATGTCTCACTCATCTATGACTCGAGTGCGCAAAAGATGGGCTCCAGCGAGCCCTCGCGATACATCAACCAGCTCGAGAAGATCTATGGCCTGCAGCCCGAGCATGTCGAGGCAGAGCTCAAAATCAAGACCTCGGCGCCCATCTCTATTACTGTTCCCAACGACCTGAACTTGCGCGACCGTTTTACCGGCGACGTGGAGAACGGCGGTAAGAGCCTGTCGGCCAGCGCCATCAACAAGTATATCAATTGCCCGCTGCAGTATTACCTGCATTATGTCCAGGATTTGAACGACGACAACGAGTTGAGCGACTTCATGGACTACGGCACCTTTGGTACCATCATCCACGACACACTGGGCGAGTGTTACGACAATCCCCAGGTGCAGGAACGGGGCGGATTGATTGACAAGCAGTACCTTGAGTTTTTCAAGAAAAGCAGGCTCGAGAATGTTGTTGTGCGCAACATCAAGAAAACCTATCTGCATGTGCCCGAAGAAAAGCTCGAGAGCGACACGGAGCCCCTGAGAGGCGAAGCCTTCATGCTCATCGACACCATCAAGAGTTATGTGAGCTTCGTCCTTGATTATGATATGGAACTGATTGACAATCAGGGAGATTTTAAGGTGCTGGAATGTGAAAAGACACATAGGCTCCAACAGCTGGAGATAGGGTGCGAGAAATTCAATTTCACCTATAAACCTGACCGCATCGATTGCTTGAAAGACGACACCGTGCGCATCGTGGACTACAAAACGGGAAAGGACGAAACGACCTTCTCAAAACTGGATGATTTGTTCAAGAGCGACATGGACAAGCGACGCAAGGCCATCTTGCAGCTTTTCCTTTACAGTTATGCCTATTTGAAAGAATTTCCTGAGGTGAAAAGCGTGATGCCTGTCATCTACAAACTCTCGTCGATGAAGGACAGTGGTGTGATGCTGAAGGCTGGGCGAGGCGTTGCCGGCACGCAATATGTGTTCGGGATGGATGATGATGTGGCTCAAGAGTTTATGGGCCTGATGGGGGCGACTGTCAAGGCGCTCTATGACGATGACTTTAACCAGGCTCTCGAGAATCCCAAGTCGGGCTGTTGCAACTATTGCAGGTTCATCGACTTCTGCCGCCGCACACCCAAGAAATCCAAGTGATTTTGACGGTTTTCAGTAAAAAAAAGACAGTGCCGGTCTTTCGAGCGGCACTGTCAATCTTTCTTTTTCTTTTGTTGGCGGGCGATTTCCTCGTTCAGGCGCTCCTCGTCCTCCTGGGTCCACAGGGGATTGTCCTCCTCGTCCCAGTCAAAGGCGTCGTCCAGAGGCATTGCGGGCTCGTCAAAGCCGAAGAATGCATCGTCGGTGAAGTCCTGCAATTCGCGGCCCTCTTTCTTGGTGGGACGGCCCAAGCCGCGCTGACGGTTGACAAAACCGTCGATTTTCACCATCTCCAGCAGTCGCAGCTGGTCGGGGCTGGTCACGTTTTTCAGGTATTGCGGTACCAGCTTGGCTCCCACTCGGTTGTTGAGCACCCCAATGACTTCAAACGAGTAGGTCACGGGCGGCTTGCGCACGTCGATACGGTCACCCACCTTGATGGGGTGTGACGGCTTGACGGTCATACCGCCGATGGTGACACGTCCCAGTTTGCAGGCGTTGGTGGCGATGGTACGGGTCTTGAACACGCGCGTGGCCCAAAGCCACTTGTCAATCCTCACTTCTTTCATGTCAGTATGTCGAAAAAAGCCTTTAAACTCTAAACCCTAAACTTTAAACTGTGACTTAAGTGACATAGTCATTTAAGTCACTTATTGTTGTAATTGTTCATGGCAAAGGTGATGCCCGACAGGCAAAAGGCCTTGATAGCATCGATGGCCACCCTGGCACGCTCGGGCAGAGCGGCAAGTTCCTCGGGGGTGGGGTAGCCCAGCACATAGTCCACCTGGGCACCCGGAGGGAAGTCATTGCCGATGCCGAAACGCAGGCGTGCCCACTGCTGGCTGCCCAGCAGGTCATTGATGCTCTTCAGACCGTTGTGGCCGCCGTCAGCGCCCTGGGGACGGATGCGTATTTGCCCGAAGGGCAGTGCAATGTCGTCAACGATGACCAGCAGGTGGTCAAGCTCGATGTGCTCCTTTTGCATCCAGTAACGCACAGCCTCGCCGCTCAGATTCATGTAGGTGGACGGTTTCAACAGCACGAGTTGCTGGTTTTTCAGACGCATCTCGGCAACGGCCCCGTAACGCTGGGTCGTGAAAACAATATTGGATGCCTCGGCGAGAGCATCCAATATTGTAAAACCTATGTTGTGGCGGGTTCCCTGGTACTCGGCACCAATGTTTCCCAAGCCAACAATAAGATACTTCATAGGGTTGTGTTGATCGGTTGTTGCAGCGAAAAACGCTACGACAGTGATTACTCGGCAGCGGCTTCGCCCTCGGGAGCAGCAGCTTCGGCTTCGCCCTCGCCCTCCTCGGTGGCAGCTGCGTTAGCAGCAGCACGGGTAGTGCGTACACCAGCGATTACGAGCTCCTTAGCGTTAACCAGCTCGATGTTGTCGAACTTGCAGTCGCCAACCTTGATGTTCTTGCCAATCTCCAGATTGTCAACATTCAGGATGATGGTCTCGGGAATGTCCTTGTACAGGCCTTTAACCTTCACCTTCTTCATGCTCAGGTAGAGCTTACCACCTGACTTAACACCCACAGCGTGACCCTCGAGGTGCACGGGAATCTCAACAACAACGGGCTTGTCATCATAGACTTCCATGAAATCCATGTGAAGCACAGCGTCGCTAACGGGGTGGAACTGGAGGTCCTTCAGGACAGCCTTGCGGGTCTGTCCGTCAAAGGTCAGGTCAATCACGCACACGTCGGTGCTGTAGATCAACTTGCGAACATCAGCGAACTTCACTACCAGGTCAGTGGTGATGATACCCTTGCCGTCACGGCCAATGGGAACGACCTTCTCACCTGCGAGCAGCTTGCCGTTGTAGTTGCCATCCTTGTCCAGCTCAACGAGCTTACCGCCATTGAGGACAGCGGGGATCTTGTTCTCCTTGCGGAGGGCCTTAGCGGCCTTCTTACCGAGGTCGGTACGAGCCTCAGCGTTCAATTGATAAGTCTTCATTTTTAATTGTTTGTGTTACTCAAAATTAAAGTGATTGGTGTGATAAAAACACTTCCTTTAATTTCCCATCACACTGGAAATTAAATGTATAATCATAACAAGCCTCGCTGGCTGTGACACCAACGAGACTTGCGATTATGATTTAGTCAATGTTCAGATTGACGCGCTTCAAGTCGATGGCCTTGAGGTCATTGTTTACGGCAGCGAGGAACTGAGCAACAGTCTCCTTGTTCTCACCAGCCTCGTAAACCTGCTCCATCAGGACGTTCTCCTGATAGAACTTGTTCAGGCGACCCTGGGCGATGTTCTGAATCATCTGCTCGGGCATGTTGGCCTCCTTCTGGGCAGCGGTGTCGGCCATGAGCTTCAGGGCCTCGTCAACCTGCTCCTGGGTCATGTAACCCTTGCGGATAGCCTCATCGCGGTGCTCCTCGGTAGCGCAGTAGTAGGGGTTGAAACCAGCCTTCTTCAGGGCGTTCTCAACGGCCTTGCTTACCTGCTCGGCACGGGTCTTGTCGATTGCCATGCGCAGCTCCTCGTCGATAACCTCCTGAGGAATCTGGTCGCGGGTGGCCTTGATGGGATTCATCGAGGCAACCTGCATGGCGATAGCCTTGGCAACGTCCTCAGCCACGTTCTCCATGTTGAAGGCAACAGCTGCCGACAACATGCCGTTGAAGTGGTTGTAAACGATTGTCGTGGGAGCGTCCAGGCACTCATAAGCGCCCAATTCCATCTTCTCACCGGTGATACCGCTCAGGGCGGTGATCTGCTCGCTCACGGGCTTGCCGCCCATATCCAGGGCGTTGAGCGCGTCGAGGTTTGCGGGCTTCTGGGCCATTGCGAGATCCAGGATAGCCTTGGCGAGGTTGACAAACTTCTCGTTCTTGGCGACAAAGTCGGTCTCGCACTTGAGGGCGATGATGGCAGCGAACTTACCGTCGGACTTGCCGATGGCGATGCCCTGAGCTGCCTGACGGTCTTCACGCTTGGCAGCGATGGCCTGACCGCGCTTGCGGATCAGCTCCATGGCCTTGTTCATGTCGTTATCGCTCTCGATGAGCGCCTTCTTACAGTCGCTCAAGCCTGCGCCGGTCATGTCGCGCAGTTTCTTGATGTCATTGATGGTTACAGCCATAATTCGGTTTTGCTAAACTTTGGTTTGTTGTTATTGATGATGGAATTATTCCTCGGTTTTGGGAGCCTCTTCAGCCTTGGGTGCTTCCTCAGCGGGAGCATCTTCGGCGGGGGCGTCTTCAGCCTTGGGACGACTTACGCGCTTGCGGCGGGGCTTGGGAGCCTCTTTCATCTCCTCACCTTCACCCTCGGCGTCCTTGTTGTCAATCTGCTCAACCTTGCGCTCCTCGAGACCTTCCTTGATGGCCTCGCATACGGTAGCGAGGATGATGTCGATCGACTTGCTGGCGTCATCGTTGGCGGGGATAACGAAGTCAACGCTGTTGGGGTCGCTGTTGGTATCAACGATACCGAACACGGGGATACCCAGGCGGTTGGCCTCGGCAACAGCAATGTGCTCCTTCATCACGTCAACAACGAACAGAGCGCTGGGAAGACGGTTCAGGTTCTTGATGGAACCCAGGTTCTTCTCCAACTTGGCGCGCTGACGGCTCAGCTGCAGCTTCTCGCGCTTGGACATGTTGTCCATAGTGCCGTCGGTCTCCATCTTGTCGATGGTGTCCATCTTCTTCACAGCCTTGCGGATGGTGGTGAAGTTGGTCAACATACCACCGGGCCAACGCTCGATGACGTAGGGCATATCAACGCTCATGGCACGCTCGCGGGTCACGTCCTTGGCCTGCTTCTTGGTGGCAACAAAGAGAACGCGCTTGCCGCTCTTGGCAATGTTCTTCAGTGCATTTGCTGCCTCTTCCAGCTTGGCGCTGGTCTTGTATAAGTCGATGATGTGGATACCGTTACGCTCCATGAAGATGTAGGGCGCCATAGCGGGGTTCCATTTGCGTTTCAGGTGACCAAAGTGGCAAGTAGCCTCCAGCAGTTGGTCAAAATTAGGTGTTTGCATTGTTTGTTTTGTTTTTAATAAAATTGTTTACGTTCGACTGAATCAATCGCATAGTAGCCACCGCAGTTCCCAGTGTGAGTCTATGCGATTTGGATACTAAACTCTTCAATAAGCGTGTCCCAACGCGTGAGACGATACTTATTATATAATGTAGAGCAAGCATCGGTCCATCGCTGGACCAATATCGTCATGCGGCGATTAACGCTTGCTGAACTGGAATCTCTTGCGGGCCTTGGGCTGACCGGGTTTCTTGCGCTCTACAGCACGCGGGTCGCGGGTCATGAAACCCTCCTTGCGCAGTGCGCTCTTGTCCTCGGGGTTGATCTTCACCAGGGCGCGGGCAATAGCCAGGCGCAGAGCCTCGGCCTGTCCCTTGTAACCGCCACCAACGAGGTTAACCTTGATGTCATACTTCTCAGCTGCATCCAGCGTGCTAAGCGGCTGCTTAACGATGTATTGCAGGATGGGGTTGGGGAAGTAGTCTGCCAACGGGCGTTTGTTGATTGTGATCTCGCCATTGCCTTCCTTCACATACACGCGAGCGATAGCGGCTTTGCGGCGACCTACTGCATTAATCTGTTCCATGCTTCCTTATTTAAGTTTGTTGATGTCAATAACCTTGGGATTCTGTGCCTCGTGGGGATGCTCCGGGCCGTTGTAAACGTGAACGTTCTTCAACAGCTTGGCGCCCAGACGGTTCTTGGGCAGCATACCCTTGATGACTTGCATGTACAGGGGATGCATTCCCTTGCGCAGGTCTTTCTTGCGCTCACTCTTGGCCTGCAACTGGGCGGGCGTGGTGAAACGCTGGCCACCGGGATAGCCGGTGTAGCGCACATACTGGTGCTCGGTCCACTTCTTGCCGGTCATTTTGCACTTGTCGGCATTGATGATAATCACATTGTCACCGCAATCCACGTGCGGGGTAAAGTTGGGTTTGTACTTGCCACGAAGGATCTTGGCGACCTTCGAGCACAAGCGGCCCAGGATCTGGTCGGTAGCATCTACTACCACCCATTCCTTCTGTACGGTCTCGGCATTTGCCGAAATGGTTTTGTAACTTAAAGTATCCACTTTTAAATTCCTAATTAATAGTTAGTTAATTGCCCAAACAACACCATGCGGAACGGCCAAATTCCACACAGCATTGCCCTAAATGGCTATTACTTTGATAATAATCGGCCCGCAAAGGTACTGCTTTACCCCGACCTGACCAAAACAATTTTTCCTATAACAGCCTCAATCCACCCCAAAATGCCTCCAAAACATCAACTTTTAAGAAAGATTAACAAATTAAAGTGCCTATTCCTTCCCTTTTTGGGCAAAATCAGGCCGAAATCATGCCTTTGTCCTGTCTCGTTTTCGGGACCAGGGGGCGCCGTCTTTTTTGCCTGAATGAGCATGTCATGATACTTTTTGCTAAAAAATGCTTTCCATCGGTTGATTGAGGCTACTGTTTTCGATAGTTGTATGACGAATGGTAAAAAATATTTTATAAAAACACGCATTATTTCAATAAATAATCATATCTTTGCGTTTTTAATCATTAAAATCTAAACATTATGGCAAGGATTTATTTCATTTTATTATTTGCTCTTGCCACGCTTTCAGTATTGGCAAAAGACAGCAAAATCATTTCGCAGTCACAGGGTAGCATTACGTTTGTTGTTGATGAGAATCTTCCACTCTTCGACTACAACAAGTATGAGCTTTGGGATGGTAAACGCATCGCAGAGTATATTGTTAATCATCGTGATGAACTTGAAGGTACTTACCGCATTGTTGCTACAAGTTTTGCCGATGAGCTCAATTTGACGACTATGGATGTCTACAGGGCACTTTACATGGCTTTTGCCAGGCATAGGTCTGTCACACTATCTCCCGATGTGATATGGTTGCTCATCAGTCAGGGGTTCGCCCGCTACGTCAATGCCCACGCCGAGAAACTCCGTCCCCTGCTGGTCAACCATTCGGGAAAGAAGAAACTTATTGTGGTTACTGAGCATGACCTGCTTTCAGAATCCGCCGAATGGCCCAAATTGATTGGCGATTTTGCGTCAAAAATAAACCAGAATACCAAAGGGGGCATCGCCAATACCATTACTGCCGATTTCTCTACAACGGGTCCCGTCGAACGTGTGGCTTCACAGGTAACGCTCATGGAGAGTGTGAAATCCTATTTTGACTATGAAGTCGTTTTGATATGTGGCATTCCCTCCATTACATTGACTGGCACTCCTGAGGACTGGCAGCGTGTACTTGATAAGACTAGGGGTCTCAAGCGATATGGGTTGGATCAATGGATCGAGAGCCTTGAACCGATATTGAAAGAGTTCGTTCGGGCGGCAAAGGGATATCCCAACCAGAATTTCTGGCAGGACATTGTCATGAAAAAACGAGTTGATGAAGTGAGAGGAGGTGGCAGTTGTGGTTACAAAACCAAGCCCACAGAATTTGATGGATGGTTCTTAAAACTCTTCCCAGACGAGAATGGAGAAACGTTCAAGACTGCAACCATGGATACAGATATGCCATCTGAAAGGGTCGCTGTTCCTTTCAAATATAGTATAGCAAGAATACAAGAAATCCCTATGGAACTGTGGGCCGGGATCATCGGTACCGAAGTGGATACTGAAGCCAACATGCTGACTCCAAAAATCGGATGGCTGGCACTTATGGCTCCCTCCGACGAAGAGTTATTGGAACGATACAAGAGGCAAGAAGCGTATATGGGAGGAATATGCCTCCATGTAAATAAGGTTCCCGAAGTCCTTGCCCGAATGGAGCACATCAAATCGCTGACCATTGAATTCACTGATAAGGTTGTCCTGCCTGAATGGTTCGACCGCCTGACCATTGACAGATTAGTCATTGCCGGCAAGATGTCAAAGGCTGAAAAAGAGGCCATCTCAAAACGCTTTCCCAATGCCATGATTGTTCGACGGTAGGTCCGTTTATCGTGCTTCGGCACCAGCTTCTATGTGGGTATCATAAACAATCGGTTGGGTTACCACCAGAGTAATCCAACCGATTTATGATTCACAAAACACGAGACTATTCAACATATCCATAACTATCATCGTTATCACTCTGTTTAAACCTGAAAATAAAATTATAATCGTCTGCTCCATCCCACATGTACACCAAGATATCTCTATCATTAATCTGTCCGGGAATTGAGATTAATGGGTCAATTTTTATGATCCAATTGTGCTCATCTCTGTTGCAAGTGATAGTATAAAATGAACCAGTGTAAGTCAAATCGTAAACAGGCCATAAATCGTTTGTTGTCGGAGTATGGCGACAATTTGAGCTTTTGCGTGGCAAGGGCATAGTCGAGTCATAAATTCTTGAAATATAAAACTGGTCATCGGCACAGTCAAATTCATAGATGCCTCCTTCGGTAGGGACATTGATGATTCCACTATAGACATTATTGTTCCTTAACTCGGTATGAGGGCGTGGCCTCGGAGCAGAGAGCGGGCTTGAAACAAGGAGAGAGCATGAAGAAAGGAGAGCGCTTGCCACAACTAATAAGGCCGATATGTATTTGTGAGTTTCCATAATGCTTATATTTTTGTGTCCGGGATAGGACTGGTTAAACAGTATCTTTTATCTACTTATTAGATGTGATTTTGCGCAAAAAGTTGAATTGAGTTTAGCCAACAATAGACCAACCCAACGATTTAATCGACAAACAAGGCCCCGGTCCACAGGACAGGATATGGTTTCCTTGTCATGTGGACCGGGGCTCAGCCTTGGTGATAAGATATCTTACTTTTCCATCCTGATGCGGGCATCGACGGCGGTGACGTGGTCGGGACCAGCCAGCAGCGGGTTGATGTCCATCTCCTTGATTTCGGGAGCGTGGTGCAGCATGGTCGAGAGGCGCATAATGATTTTCACATAGGTGGCCTCGTCAAGACCCTGCTTGCCGCGGGTACCTTGGATGATCTTGTAACCCTTCAGGGAGCGAACCATGCGCTCGGCCTCGGGCTGTGACAGCGGTGCCAGACCGAACTGCACGTCCTTGAGCACTTCAACGAAGATACCACCCAAGCCGCACAGCACGTTGTGTCCAAAGGTGTCCTCATACTTGGCGCCAATGAACAATTCGGTGCCGCTGATCATCTTCTGTATCATCACAGCGGTGGCGTCGGGAATCTGCATCATGCGGTCAAATTCGGCCATGAGCTGTGCATCGTCCTTGACGTTAAGCGTCACACCGCCCACATCGCTCTTGTGCACGGGGCCGACAACCTTGACCACGATGGGATAGCCCATCTCGCGGGCAGCAGCGACGAGTTCGTCACGGTTATCTGATACCTTCTCGGGAACAACGGGAATGGCGGCAGCCTGCAACAGGGCGCGCACCTGGTCGGGCGAGATGTAGCCGTCCTCCTTGATGCCGTCAATGATGTTGCGCACGGCGGCGACGTCAACCTCGGGGCAGAGGTTGTCGGCAGATGCAGGCTTGGGGGTGTCGGCAACACGGATGAGCGCCTCGGCCAAAGCCACCTCGTCGGCAAAGTTCACGTGTCCCTTGTCCAGGAATTCCTTCACCTCGCGGCCGGCTATGTTCAGACACGGCAGCACGGGGAAGATGGGCTTCTTACATGTGAGCATTTTCTCATGCAGCACGTTGTAGGCATCGTCGCAAGGTACCAAGCCGGGTGTGCCGAAGATGACCACGATGGCATCCACGTTGTCGTAGCGCTTCTCGCAATAGTCGATGCAAATGCCTAAGTGTTCGGGAGTACCCGTAGCCAAGAAATCGATGGGATTGGCTACCGATGAGCCAGGATAGAGTTGCTCCTTGAGTTCCTCGCCGATTTTGGCATCAAGCAGGGGCACGTTCATGCCGCCCTTTGACAGGGCGTCGGTCAGCATCACGCCAGGACCTCCGGCATGGGTGACAATGGCCACGTTGAGGCCGGTCATTTCGGGCAGGGTGAGCACGCATCCGATGGTGGTCAGTTGGTCGCGTGAATAGCAACGCACGATACCCGCCTTGCGGAACAAAGCATCAACGGCAGTATCGCTCGACGCGATAGCGCCGGTGTGGCTCGATGCGGCACGGCTACCGCTCTCGCTTGAACCGCTCTTGACGGCGGCGATGCGGCAACCCTTGCTGATGAGCGAGCGGGCATGCTTGAGCATGCGCTCGGGGTGGGAAATATTCTCGATGTAGAGCAGTTTGACCTTGGAGTCACGCTCGGGGTCAAAGTTTTCGTCCATATACTGGAGCACGTCCTCGATACCGATTTGCTTACCGTTGCCAATGCTCCAAACGGAGTTGAACTGCAAGCCCTTGCTCACACCGGAGTCGATGATGAACACGGCAGTAGCACCCGAGCCGCTGATGAAGTCAGCACCCTTGGGGTCCAATGCGGGAATGGGGCGGGTGAACACGCTATGGTGGTTGGTCGTCAGCAGGCCAATGCAGTTGGGGCCGATAAGAGCGGCACCGTATTTCTCGCAGGTGTCAAGAATGTGCTGCTCAAGCAAGGCACCCTCGTGGGTCTCCTCGCCAAAGCCGGCGCTGATGATGATGAATGCGCGCACGCCCTTGTGCTCGGTCAGGTAATCAACATACTCGGGGCAGTATTTCGCTGCCACAACCAGGATGGCAAGGTCGGCGTTGGGCAGGTCCTTCATGTCGTGATGGGCCTGGATGCCCTGCACGATGTCCTCCTTGGGATTGAGAACGTAAAGATTACCCTTGTAGCCGCCCTGTTTGAGGTTGCGCACGATGGCACCGCCGGGCTTCTGCTCGTTGTTGCTGCCGCCTATGACGACAATGCTCTGTGGATTCAGTAATTGCTGGTTAATCATAAATAAAGGTTTGATGTTAAGCTGTTAAATTTGCCACAAAGGTACACAAAAAACGCCAATTCTCACGCCCCCTGATTATAAAAACAATATTTATGTGAGAAAACGCTTTAATGAAGTCACGTTACAAAGAAAACGGGAACGATTGGCTTTAGCCCGTTCCCGTCGTCTCTGTTATTCCCGTGTGCCTCAGTTGTGGATGATGAGGGCGCTTTGGGCGGGGATGGTCACCTTGCCGCCCTTAACGGTAGCGAGGCCATCCTTGTCACACTTGATGTTGCGGCATACGACGGTGTAGTCGCCCTTAGGAACCTCGATGGTGCGGGCACGCTTGTGGGTGTTGAAGGCAACATAGATGTCGCCCCAGGTCTCACCGGGCACCTTCTTGCCATTGATGTGGAAAGCCACAAGGCAGTTGCCGCCGGGCAGGAAATCAAGATTCTTGCGCACCATGTCGGCGCTGCCCATGTGGAAGGCGGGATGTGCCTTGCGAAGGGCGATGAGGTTCTTGTAATAGTCCATCACCTGCGGGTAACGTTCCAGGTTGTCCCAGTCCAGATGGTTGATGCTGTCGGGACTCTCGTAACTGTTGTGTACGCCCTTCTTGTCGCGCAGCAGTTCCTCTCCGCTGAGCATGAACGGCACGCCCTGTGAAGTCATCACCACGGTCTGAGCCAGCAGGTCAAGGCGGATAAGCTCATCTTGTGAAATGCCCTTGATGCTTGCCTTGAGGCGGTCCACCAGGCACATGTCGTCATGGCAGCTCACGTAGGCAATCATCTGGGTGGGCTCCAGCGCATAGGGCTCCTTGCTGTAATTCACCTGACTGTAGTCCACGCCGGGGTGCTTGATGGCACCCACAATGCCGAACTTGAGGCTTTCCTCGTTGCCCTTGACACCGCCCAGGAAGGCAGCTTTGCTGTCGCTGTCCCACGGGCCACGCAAGGCGTCACGAATGCAGTCGCTGAAGGCTGCAATGCCTGGCATCTGGCTTATGTGGGCTTTCATCGCCAACTGCTCACCCGAAATAGCACATGAACCAGCGCTCCAACCCTCACCATAGATGAAGATATCGCTGGGCACGGCGGCGCGGATGGCGTTCATCGTCGTGATGTCATGCACGCCCATCAGGTCGAAGCGGAAGCCGTCGATGTGGTACTCATCAACCCAATATTTCACGCTCTCAATCATGAATTCGCGCATGGCTTCGCGCTCACTTGCCGTCTCGTTGCCGCATCCGCTGCCGTTGCTGTAGCTGCCGTCAGCATTCTTGCGGTAGAAATAGTCGGGCCTTGTCAACTGGAAGTTGCTCCCGTCAATGTTCCAAGTGTGGTTATACACCACGTCGAGGATGACCTTGATGCCAGCCTTGTGAAGGGCCTGCACCATCTGCTTGAACTCGTTGATGCGTACCTCGGGACGGTAGGGATCGGTCGAATAGCCGCCCTCGGGCACGTTGTAGTTCACAGGGTCATAACCCCAGTTGTACTGCGGCTCGTTGAGGCGCGTTTCATCAACCGAGGCGTAATCAAACGACGGCAGGATGTGCACTGCATTCACGCCCAGTTCCTTCAGGTGGTTGATGGCTTGCGGCTCGGTCAGGGCAAGGAATTTACCTTTGTAGGTAAAACCGCCCGACTCGTCGATGGAGAAGTCGCGGTGATGCATCTCATAGATGATGAGGTCCTTGGCGGCGATGTCTGGGCGCTTGTCGGCATTCCAGCCTTGCGGGTTGGTCTGCGCCATGTCAACGACGGCGCCACGCTTGCCGTTCACGCCCACGGCGGTTGCCCAGATGCCCGGGCACTCCCCGCGGAACTTGTTACCATACTTCACATCGAAGGTGTAGAACATGCCCTTTAGGTCGCCCTTGACGGTGGCGTTCCATAGGGTTCCGCCCTTCTGGGCGCGCTTCATGCCCACGGTCTTGACGGGTTTGCCGCCCAGGCCGTCCTTGTAGATGCGCAGTTTTACCTCTTGGGCGTTCTCGTTGGTCTCAACCGAAAAAGCGCTCGCGCTCGGGGTGTAATTGACCCCGGTGCGAGCGTTAAGGATTTGCGGTACGAGTAATGCCATGATTATCGTTACCAGTAAGGTGAGTCGTTTCATTTGCGTCCGCTTTGAGAAATCAATTCCTTCACGCGGCCGTTAAACTCGTCGGCCTTCATCAGCTGCTCGATAGTCATGTGCATGCGGTAGCGCCAGTAGTGGCGGGGATTGGCAGGGATGTTGATGCGCTCGGCATCGGCATCGGGCAGTCTCAAATTCTCGTCGGTGGCGAGCCAGTCTTGCAACGAAAGCAGGCACAGCATCGACGGACAGGTAAGGTGGTTGCGTACAATATCATTGGCCAACCAGCCGGGCAGCGGGTGAGGAGCGGCGTCACCGCGCCACAGGGCGGTGTTGTAATACTCTTGAGTGCGGTCCCAGTCCTCGTCCCACCACTGCCTCATCGTTGGCATGTCGTGGGTGGAGATGGTTGCCACGCTGCGGTAGGGATTGGTGTTGAGATTGCCGAACTTGATGTGGTTGTCCTTGGGCATCGACTGGATTTCGAGGCTCAGGATGCGCAGCTCGTTCATTACCCATGCCACGCAATCGGGCACCATGCCCAGGTCTTCGGCACACACGAGCATGCGGGTAGCCTGCACCAGTTTGGGCAGTTTCTTCATTGCCTCGTGGTACCAGAAGTCGTTGTTGCGGTGGTAGTAGTACTCGTTGTAGAGTTTGTTGAAGGCAGCCTTGTCATTGTCGTAGAGCGCCTCGTAGATGAAGTCGAACTGCACCGAGATGCGCGGATGGAACAAGGCGGGATTCTTGCGGTCGCGCACAAACAGCACGTCGCTGATGAGGGCATACAGACCGTCGCGAATCCAAATGTCATCGTCACTCTCCTTGCCACGGAAGGCGGCTTCCACCTTGCGCTGGGTGTCATACTCGGGCTTCATGCGGTAAATGTCGTCATGCACACGCTCGACATATTTCTCACGCACGGTGTCGGCCCACTTGCCGAAGATGCGGTCCAGCACCCAGTCGGCAATAAACGGCTTGGTCATCAGCTCCTCTTGGAAGTTGAGGCCGTAGCCACGAATCTCCTGAGCACTCATGCCCTGCGAGGGCGAGAACTGGCCCAACAGACCGTGAACAGCGTCGATGGGGATTTCCCAGATGCGGAAGAATCCCAGCACGTGGTCGATGCGGTAGGCGTCGAAGTATTGTGCCATCTTGCGGAAGCGCTTTACCCACCACTTGCAACCATCGGCAAGCATCACATCCCAGTTATAGGTCGGGAAACCCCAGTTTTGGCCATTGGTCGAGAAAGCATCGGGCGGTGCGCCTGCCTGGCCGTTGAGGTTGAAGTACTTGGGCTCCACCCAAGCCTCCACGCTGTCGCGGCTGATGCCGATGGGGATGTCACCCTTGAGGATGACGTGCTTGCTCTGGGCGTGATCATGCGCACGTTTCATCTGCATGTCCAGGTAATACTGGATGTAGTACCACAGGCACACTTCCTTGAAGCCCTTGGTGCGCGGATTTGCCAGTGTGGCGCGCTCCTCTTTGGTGAGGATGTGGTGGCTGGGCCATGTCGAGAAGTTGGCCGTGCCGTACAGGTCGCGATAGTGGCAGAAGGCGGCATAGGGCACCAGCCAATCTTCGTTGGCAGTAAAGAATGCCTTGAACTCCTCGCTCTTGAGCACCTGGGCACCCTCTTGTGCGAACAGCAGCTGCATATATTCGAGCTTGGCCTTGTTGACGCGCTCATAGTCGATTTGAGGCAGCGCATTCAGTTCCTTGCGCAGCTTTTCAAACTCCGCCATACGCTTCTTGTCGGCAAGTTTGGGCAACTGGCGCAGGTCAAGATACTGAGGATGCAGCGCATAGATGCTGATGCTGTTGTATGGATAGCTGTCGCTCCATGAGTGGGTGATAGTGGTATCGTTGATAGGCAGTACCTGCAGGGCGCGTTGGCCGGTGCTGGCCACCCAGTCCACCATGAGTTTCAGGTCGCCGAAGTCGCCCACACCGAAGCTGCCCTCGCTGCGTAGCGAGAAGATGGGCACCACGGTACCCGCCAGCTTGACGGGGTAGAGCGGGAAGTAGGCCTGCTGCAGTTCGTAGACGATGTGCTCGCCGTCCTTGACAACGGGCATCAGCACGGTGCGGTTATCACCGGTCTCCCAGATGGTGGACTTGCCATTACCGCCCATGATGACGAACTTGAACTCAATCATTGCTTTCTTGAAGGCGTTGGCATCAAGGGTGATGACCCACTCGTTGTGGTTGTGCTCGACCATCTTGAGCGCCTTGTCTTCGTTCCAGTCGCCTAAGGCGGGCTCGTTGCCCACCACGCCCAACGTCTCACCGGTGCGCAGTTGCGGTGCACGCACCTTGAGTTGTACACAAGTCGTGAATTTGGCTTTTGTCACGGCTTGTTGTTTGCGCAGCGCCACACAGTCGGTGAATGCCGAGCTGTAGAGGTAGCTGTCGTCGGGAATGTCGTTCCAGTGGTCATAGGTGATGTATCTTGTGGCCTTGGCGGCATTCAGGTCCAGGCGGTGAGGGATGACCATCCACTCGTGGCGCACCTCTTTACCGTCACGCTCCACACTGTAGTAATAATTGATGTGCCCTGCTTTGGCCGGTACGTCGATGTCACATTTCCACGATTTGTCGTTGGCGGGTTTCATCGCGTTGCGGTTCACCTTGTCGGGTGCCTCGCTGTCAATGATGTTGAGCACGATGTTCTCACCATAAACGGTGCTGTAATCCAGATTAAATCTTATTTTCATAGTTATTTAAGTGTTAGCCGTTAGTCGTTATTCACAATAGCAGAATGCATTCCGTGGGTTTCTTTAATCTTGGTAACGAAGAAAGCACCGCAGACAAGAAGAATAGCTGAAACAAACATCATGGTCTTCATTGTCAAACCAAATTGTTCAAATACATACATGAAGCCAAATCCGGCAATGCTAGCAACGATTTGGGGTATGCAGATGGTGCCATTGAAGAGTCCAAGGTATGTGCCCATATGCGGGTCACCTTCGAGTGCATTGGTAATGATGGTGAAGGGCAATGCAAGCATAGCTGACCAGGTGCAGCCAATCAAGGCATAAGGCAGAATAAGCAGATATTGGTTGTGAATGAACGGAATCATAAAGAATCCGATGGCACCCAGAATGATGCTGACGATGTATGCAGTTTTGCGTTCCTTGAAATAGGGGAGGGTAATGGCCCATAAGACAGCAGCGATAGATTCTACACCAAATACCACACCAACCCAGTCACCGGCATCTTGGAATCCCTTGCTATTAGCATCGGCAGTGCCCCAACAGGTCTCAGCAAGAGTTCCGGTAGAATAATTCCACATGAAAAGGAAAGCTGCCCAACAGAAGAACTGAACCAGACCGACCTGCCAGAAAGCAGCAGGAGCTTTTTTCAAAAGGCTGGTCATGCCGAGTTTGGCATCACCACTCTCTTGTGAAATATCACCATGATAAAGTTTGTACTCTTCTGGTGGCATCTCTTTAACACTCAAGCAGGTGTAAATTACACACAGGATAAGAACTGCTGCGCCAACATAGAAAGCATAAGTGAGTGATTTGGGGACTCCCGCTGAAGCATCATTACTTACGCCAAAATAAGTAAGGGCGAATGGCAGGACAGATCCCACTACCTGGCCTGCGTTTACGAGAAAACTCTGAATGGAATAAGCTTTGGTCTTCTGTTTCTCGTTGACCATGTCGCCCACCATCATCTTAAAGGGCTGCATCGCCATGTTAAGACTAGTGTCTAAGAGCATAAGGATAATGGTTCCGAGTAGCATAGCGACCCAGAAGATTGAGCTCAATCTACCGGCATTAGGCAATAAACACATTACCAATACCGACACAGCGGTACCTGCAATCAGATAAGGAATGCGGCGGCCCAACTTGCACCAAGTTCTGTCACTCCATTTGCCAACGAATGGTTGAACGATGAGTCCCATGAGGGGCGGTAAAATCCAAAAGAAACTCAGAGTTTTAGGGTCTGCACCCAGCGTTTGGAAAATTCGGCTGATGTTAGCCGTTTGGAGTGCATAGGCTATTTGTACTCCAAAAAATCCGAAACTCAAATTAAAGAGTTTCCAGAAACTCAAATCCGGTTTTGTTTTCATCATAGTAATTGTATTTTTTTGTGTTAAGTAATAATTCTTTGGTAAAAATGAATAAGCACCTACAAAAATAACATATTCTCTTCCAAAATTATTATAAATAATGTGATTCTACTCCAAAAAATTAATGCAACCGATTGCGTTAACATAACAAAAGAGGCGCGGATTTCTCACCGCGCCCCCTGTTTTATAAGGATTCAGTACGCTTTAATCTTTGCTCTCAAGCAGCAGGTCAATCAGTGCGGTAACGTCGCCGATGGAAACGTGCCCGTCGCCATTCACGTCGGCCCAGACAGGCAGCTCATCGCTCTCAAGAAGCATGTCAATGAGGCAGGTCACGTCACCTATCGAAATGTTGCCGTCACCGTTGGTGTCACCAGGACCAGCACCAATAAACGGCACAATGCGCGTGAACCTTCCCCATGTTGAATGAGCCTGATATGCTTCAATTGACTCGTCAGGAACGTATAGCGTCGCCTGGTCATAGGTGTCTGAACTTACTACTGCTGATGTGGCGGTAGGGGGTGTGGTGCGTAGGCATATTATTTTGCTCAGAGCTGTACAATAAGTAAACGCATTGAGACCGATTGAATATAGGGAAGCTGAAAAAGTGACGGTGGACAGATTTTTGCATGCTACAAATGCATAATCATCTATAGTTTTAACTGAGTTGCCGATTTTTAATTCGGTCAGGCTACTGCAATGGCGGAATGCATATTTACCGATTCTGGTTACTGAGTCGGGAATGGTAAGACTCTTTAGCCTGTAGCAGCCCATGAACGCACCATTATCAATAACAGTAGTAGTTTCGGGGATAACAGTATTTACACAAGCCGCGATCATCGCATTACTGGAAGTCTTTATTATAGCATTACAATTGTCGCGAGAATCGTATTGTTGGTTGCCATTTTCCACGACAATACTGTCCAAGTGTGTACAATCTGAAAATGCATATTCACCGATGCCAATGACCGAACTGGGAATAGTCACACTGGTCAGCTGGGTGCAGCCGTAGAAGGCGTGATTACTGATGCCAGTGAGTGAATGAGGCAAATTGATGCTGGTTAGTCCGCTGCAATATAAAAATGCATAAGAATCTATCGTCTTGAGAGAATTGGGCAACTCAAGGCTGGTCAAGGCTGAGCAGCCATCAAATGCATACTTTCCGATGGTTTTTACCGAATTGCCGATAGTTAAATTCGTCAGTTTTTTACAGTTCCTGACAGTCTCGCTGCCAATGGATGTTACTGAATTGCCAATGACTAAAGTAGTCAGCTCGGTGCAGTCTAAAAAAGTCCTGTCGCCAATCGTCACGACGGAGTTGGGGATGATGAATTCGGTTAGCCCTGAGCAACCAATGAAGGCTTGATTGCCAATTGAGGTAATAGTACTGGGTATAGTGATGCTTGTCAACTGGGTGTAGTGATCAAAGGCTCCATTTCCAAGGGCTGTTACTGAGGTAGGTATCTCAGTATTTGGGGTGCCTTTGACCATCTTATTGCTGGAGGTTTCTATGATGGCGTTACAGTTATCTCGAGAATCATAGATTGGATTTCCGCTATCTACAGTGATGTTTGATAACCCTGTGCAGAACCAAAATGCATATTCGTGGATTGACGTGACTGAACTCGGTATAAAGATGCTTGTCAAACTTGAGTATTGAAAAGCAGTTTTTTCAATCGTGGTCACAGAATTTGGAATGCTAACGCTTACCAAGCTGTCGCAGTCATAGAAAGCTTGTTGGCCAATGGTGGTGACGTTGTATGTCTTCCCATCGTAAGTAACAGTTTTGGGAATAATCACCTCACCACTGTAAGAATTGTACCATGTGTTCTTATAGGTCACTGTGGCCTTGGTGCCACTCACATTGTAATAGATGCCATTAACCTCAAAACTATAGGCGGCCATCTTGCCTGCTGCCAAGAGAAGCATCAATGAAGTTAAAAATAGATGTTTCATAGTTTTTGAAATGTTTAGATTATTATTGAAGTGTTTTTTAAAGTGGGTGCAAGCCTTTAGACTATGTGGCACCCGAACGTTTTTCAGCAAAGTTACAGCGAGACATCGGCAATGCCAAACGTTTAGTTATCTTTTTTGCCGAAAAGGATAACAAAAACTGAAAAATGTCTAATATTTTTACACTTTTGCCTGATGTGGAGTCATTTCAAGCATGTCGTTTTGTGGATGTGTGATTGTCTAAATGTGGTATCGTGGCCGTGAAAAATCGCGCATCAGTGTTGCAGGGGTTATTTGTTTGCATTATCTTTGCAAATTGCAAACAATTAAAATGGGTATTAAAAAAGACAAGATAAAGGTCGACATGGCGGCGCAGGATGCCGATATCACTCAATGCCTCAAAGTGTTGAGTGACGGCGGGCTGATACTATATCCTACCGACACGGTGTGGGGTATAGGTTGTGACGCTACCAATGCCGAAGCCGTCAAGCGTGTCTATGGCCTCAAACGTCGCGATGACCACAAGGCCCTAATCGTGCTTATCGACAGCGCCGAGAATCTGGATCACTTTGTGGTCGACGTCCCCGACATCGCCCGTGAACTGGTCAATGTGGCTGTCAAGCCGTTGACCATCATCTATGAGGGGGCCTATAACCTGGCGCCCAATGTCTTGGGCGATGAAGACAGCGTGGGCATACGCATCCCTAACAATGAGTTCTGCCATCGCCTGTGTGAGCGTTTTGGCAAGCCCATCGTCTCCACCTCGGCTAACGTAAGCGGTGAGCCGACGCCTGTATGTTTTGCCGACATCTCCCCTGAGATTGTCAAGGGCGTGGATTATGCTGTTTCATACCGCCGTGACGATAAAACCCCTCATCAGCCGTCCAACATCATCTTGTTGAGCCGCGATGGCACGTTCAAGATTATCCGTTAAACCACACGTCAACGACTATGAAGATCAGGTTAGACATCAACAACAAGGCCCACCGCCAGCGCATCAAGTATGTGGTGGGTGACTTCGTGATGTCCAATTTGGCTTGGTTTGCCTATAATTGCGTGCGCTGGCAGATGGGCACGGTCGTTGGTCATGAACACTTCGGGAGCTATATCACCAGCAAAATGGTGGTGCTGGGACAGTTGTTCTTCCCGTTGTTGATGATGGTGACCTATGTCTTCAGCGGTTACTATAACAATGTGTGCCGCAAGTCACGTGTCCAGGAATTGCTCACTACGGCAGCCAGTTCGGGAATCAACACGCTTGTCATCTTTTTCCTGGCGTTGATAAACGATGTCATCGGTGTGCGAGGCAGCGACTATGAGATGATTTTCATCCTGTTCGCGCTCCTTTTCGGCTTTGTCTATCTTGTGAGGGCGATTATCACCAACACTGCTTCTCGGCAAATCAAGTCGCGCAAGTGGACCTTCCCCACGCTCATCATCGGCAGCGGTTCGTCGGCAGTGACCTTTGTCAACAAGCTGAACAGCCGCCGCGAGTCTTCTGGTCATGACGTCAAGGGCTTTGTCAACATCCCGGGCGAGAACCCCGTCAAGGGTAATCCCTTGCCCTGCTACGACTTGGACGAAATCAAGGAAGTGTGTGACAGTCAAGGCATCTGGGAACTCATTGTTGTCCCCTCCCGCGACGACACCCACCAGACGATGAACGCCATCAACAGGCTTTTCAGCCTGGGCTTGCCCATCATGATTTCTCCCGAGTATTTCAACAAGATGCAGACGCCGGTCACCATCTCGGACATCTATGGTGAGCCTCTTGTCAACATCTCGCGCAGCAGCATGAGCGACAGCGGCAAGAACATCAAGCGTGCACTCGATGTGATTATCTCGTGCATCGCCCTAGTGGCATTATTGCCTGTCTATGCTATCGTGTCAATCATCATCAAACGCACAAGCCCGGGGCCCATCTTCTACCTGCAGGAACGCATCGGACTGCACAACAAACCCTTCAAAATCATCAAATTCCGCTCGATGGTGCAGAATGCCGAGGTCGCCGGTACGCCACAGCTGTCGTCCGACGATGATCCGAGAATCACACCCTTCGGCCGCTTTATGCGCAAGTATCGCATCGACGAGTTGCCGCAGTTCTGGAACGTCCTCAAGGGCGACATGTCTATCGTGGGACCGCGTCCTGAACGCAAGTACTACATCGACCAGATTATCCAGCGCATCCCTGCCTATGCGTTGCTGCATCAGGTGCGTCCGGGCATCACTTCCATGGGTATGGTCAAGTTCGGCTATGCCAAGAATGTCGATGAGATGGTGGAGCGTGTGCGTTATGACTTGATGTACTTGAACAACATGTCGTTGCTCAACGACATCAAAATACTTATCTATACGATCAAAATCGTCTTCACAGGACGCGGAATGTGATGGCACGGCCCACAAGAACACAACGACAGAAAGAAACCGCCCCCCAAGAGGCTCCCGATGCCAACAATCGGTGGCAGCGGCTGCTTGTGTGGCGTGAGAAGCATATTCCCGACAAGACCTTTGTGGGATTGCTGGCGCTGTTTGTCGGCATTGCGGCTGGCCTGGCTGCCGTATTGCTCAAGACACTCATCGCCCTTATTGCGGGTTTCCTGACCAGTCGTTTCAGCATCGAGCAGGGTAACTTGCTATACCTTGTTTTCCCCGCCATCGGTATTCTGTTGGCAAGCCTCTATGTTTATCACATCGCCCGTGAACCCATCTCTCATGGTGTGACGCGTGTGCTCTATGCGCTGGCATTGAAGAAGAGCCGCCTCAAGATTCACAACATGTACTCATCGCTCATCGCTTCGTCACTCACCATCGGCTTTGGTGGTTCGGTGGGAGCCGAGGGTCCTATCGTCTTCACGGGAGCCGCCATCGGCAGCAACCTGGGTCAGGCTTTCAGGCTCACGCCACAGCAGTTGGCTATGCTGGTTGCTTGTGGTGCGGCGGCGGGTATTGCAGGCATTTTCAAGGCGCCCATTGCCGGTGTGCTGTTCACCATCGAGGTGCTGATGATCGACCTTACGGCGGGTGCTGCTATCCCATTGATTGTGGCATCGGTGGCTGGTGCGACAGTGGCCTATGTCTTTACTGGCTATAATGTCGAGTTCTTCTTCTCGCAGAGCGAGCCTTTCTTCGCCTCACGCATCCCTTACGTGGTGCTTTTGGGTGTCTTTTGTGGCTTCGTATCACTCTACTTTATCACTCTGATTGATAGGGTAGAGAAGCGTTTCAAGCGACTGCGCAACAGGTGGGTGCGTTTCGCTGTGGGTGGCCTCACATTGAGTTTGCTTATCTTCCTCATGCCGCCGCTTTATGGTGAGGGTTATGAAGGAATCACCGCCCTCATCAATGGTGACGTGACAGGTATTTTCAATAACAGCCTGTTCTATCCTTTCCGCTACAATACGATTGCTGTGCTGTTGTTCCTGTTCGCCTTGGGGGCCTTCAAGGTGTTCGCCACGGCGGCGACCAACGGTGGCGGAGGTGTCGGCGGTACGTTTGCCCCCTCGTTGTTTGTGGGTGCGATGGCTGGCGTGTTCTTTGCATTCTTGTTCAATCATTTGGGCTTTATTGACTCAAATGTGCCGTTGAGCATCAAAAACTTCGCCCTCATGGGTATGGCGGGTGTGATGGCTGGTGTGATGCATGCACCAATGATGGCCATCTTCCTTGCTGCCGAGATGACTGGTGGTTACGACCTGTTTCTGCCGCTACTCATCGTGTCGGTGAGCAGTTATGCCATCAGCCGCATTTTCACCCCTTATGGCATCTATGCCCGTCGTCTTGCCGAGCGCGGCCAGTTGCTTACCCACCAGAAGGACCGTTCAGTGCTCACACTGCTCAAGATGGATAGCGTAATCGAAAAGGATTTCACTGTGGTTCATCCCTCCATGAGCCTCAAGGACATGGTGGACATCATCTCGCAAAGCCGTCGCAACCTCTTCCCTGTCACCGATGAAACGGGTACGCTGCTGGGAGTGGTGCTGCTTGACGATATACGCAATATCATGTTCCGTCCCGACCTGTACCGCCGCATCAATGTCGAGCGTTTCATGTCCAGGCCGCCTGCCAAAATCATTCTTGGCACCCCCATGGAACAGGTGATGAAGACCTTTGACGACACCGGTGCCTGGAATCTGCCCGTCATTGACGAGGACGGCAAATATGTGGGCTTCGTATCCAAGAGCAAAATCTTCAACAGTTACCGCCAAGTATTGAAGCATTATACCTATGATTAATCATAGGATTTGCTCTTGTGCGGATTAATGAGTAATTTTGCAGGAAATTTCACAAAATGAGACGCCATTGGCTATCGCTGGGCGTCTTGAAGTAAGGATATGCGTATTACTATGACACGTTTATTTTTGACATTGTTCCTGATGGCGGCTTTGCCGCTGGGAATGGCGGCACAAAGCGCTGAAGTGACGATTGAGGACAACGATATCCAGACTGTCACCAGTGAGATGAACGATACCGTTGCCGTTGTCGACACGATATCGGAACAAACGAATGCTGCTCCATCGCTCACAGGAGATGCAGGCGATTTTTACTTGTTAAAGGAAAGAGATAAGTACCGTGTGTACAACGGCCCTGATTTCCATTTCTTGAAGAACACTACTAATCCCGCTGTCAAGCCCTACAAGTTCATGAACGATCAGACGTTTGTGGGCATTCCGGTGTTCCTGGCCGGACTCATTGCCAAGAGCGAGAAAACGGCTTTCCGTCAGGACTATAGAAATACCAACGAAAAGATTCGCCTCGTCAAGTACAATTTCCACAGCGAGATAGACAATTACACACAATTCTCGGGCATTGCCCTGACCGTAGGCCTGAAGATGGCAGGTGTCGAGGGCCGCTCCAGTTGGCCCCGCCTGTTCGCCTCGTCGCTGGCATCCTATGCAGTGATGGCAGGTTTTGTTAATGGTATCAAATACACAGCCAGCGAGATGCGCCCTGACGGCTCAACACGCAACTCATGGCCATCGGGCCACACGGCAACTGCATTTGTCGGTGCGACGATTCTTCACAAGGAATATGGTCTGACGCGCTCGCCGTGGTACTCCGTCGCCGGCTATACGTTAGCCACTGGTACTGGCGTGATGCGCGTGCTTAACAACAGGCACTGGATCAGCGATGTGCTCTCGGGCGCCGGCATCGGCATCCTTTCGACCGAGCTGGCCTACGGCATCTGCGACCTGCTGTTCAAACAAAAAGGATTACTGATGAACGACCTGGCCTACTACACCGACTTGAGTAAGAATCCTTCGTTTTTCTCCATCTCGATGGGTATTGGACTGGGCAACAAGCATCTGATATTGCCGGCATTTGACTTCGGCCTTGACGAGCAATATGTTGAACATGACGCCCATACCGGGCCACTTGAATTCAAATTCCGTTCCGCGACCGCTGTTGGTGCCGAGGGAGCCTGGTTCTTTAACCCCTACATCGGCATCGGTGCCCGTCTGCGTGTCAAAACCACGCCAATCAACGGCTGGTCGACTTTTGCCCAGATTGATGAGAAGAGTTTGAATGAAATTTTAGAAGATCCCGAATTCAAGAGCTCTATCAAATACTTTGGTCTTGAGATTGAGAGCGACCACATCACCGAGTTTGCTGCCGATGCCGGCATTTACTTGAGCTGGCCCCTTTCCTCACGTTTCGCCATAGGCTCCAAGGTGCTCGTAGGTCGCAGCATCATGGATGACATCTATGTGGGCGCCAAATTCTATGGAGACCAAATGGACTATGACGCTGTGAATGACCGGTTTATTCCTACCGATGAAGTCGCATACTGTGATTGGGAGTTTATCAGCGTCAGTGCCTCCAACTCGATGAAGTTCGGCACAGGCCTGTCGCTTACCTATAGTTACAAGAACTCATTCTCATGGCGTCTTTTCTGTGACTACGATTATGCTAAAAAGACCTATAGGGCCCAATATGCCCCCTTCATGTACATCGGGGACTTCTCTCCTGCTTACCGTGAAGAAATGAAGCGTGAATTTAACTGGGATCCTTGTCAAACGTTCACTTCAAGTGCCCAAAAGAAACTGAATCAGTGGGTTCTGGGCGGAGCCTTGTGCGTTTCTTTCTGAAAAAGATGATAGTCAAGTTGAAATGAAAACAAAAGATGATTGATATGATAAAAACGCTTAAAAGACTAACTCTGATTTTAGTGTTTGCCTTGGCCGCCAACATCGCCACTGCCCAGTACTACAGTGGTGAGCACACCTTTGACGGCGAGCACCATAACGAGGTTTCGGCCTCGTTGACCACAGGCAGGAACATCATTACCGGCCCATGTATCGGCAACACCATTCACTACAAGCATTATTTCAATGATCACTGGAGTGTAGACGGCGGTGCCAACCTACAGTATACCAAGGAGCTCTACGGTTTCAAGGCCAGGGGTGAATATCATCTGCAACTCATGGCCTTCCACCTATTTGCGTCAGGCGAATACATGTTCAACCATTACCACCGTTACAACACCAATGAGAACCTGGGCAACATGTCGCTCAGAATAGAGCGCGGCTATTGGGACCTGACGCTTGGCGGATCATTCATCAGCTACAATATGATGGGTGACCGCTATGTTGAGCCGTTGACACTCACATTTGGGGCACATGCGACATTGCGTCCACGTACCAACGATTGGAACGTTGGCCTCTTGTTCCGCAATTATGACGACTTCTATTATGAAAACTGGAACATCAACTGGGGCTTGGACGGCTATTATCGCCTGAAGCCCAACTGGAAGTTGTTCTGCGAGTTCAACGTGCGTCCCGCTGGCTCGATGAGCCAGCTGGCGAGCAAATATGAGACAACAGGCAAAGTAGGTGTAATCTATCGATGGAAATAATTATGAAAAAGTCATATACATATATTCTTTTCACTGCCACTTTACTGGCAGCAACCACGGTTTTCGGTTCTTGTGAGAAAGTCAGCCCCACGGGCGTACTCATCGGCAACACCAGTGTTGATGACCGCGTGAAGCAATCACTGCTTTTTTATT
The DNA here is from genome assembly GCA_017427945.1 of Muribaculaceae bacterium. Lineage (GTDB taxonomy): Bacteria > Bacteroidota > Bacteroidia > Bacteroidales > Muribaculaceae > Sodaliphilus. Next base: position 32,464 of record JAFRRT010000018.1, read on the forward strand.
CCTACTATGGTGATGATATGGACTGGTATCTTGTTGACAGCATCGAGGAATACTCTTTCCTGGTTGGCAGTGACAGCCATATCACCCTCGACCCCGGACGACTGAGTGAGATGATACGAACGGGCATCGAAAACGATGACCTGTTCTATTGTCACCTGGGTGACCTTGCCGACACCAAGCCAGAGTACTATTATAACACCAAGTTGGCGTTATATGATGCCCTGAGGATGTGGAAAAATAAATACATTCGCCCGCTTATTGATGAATACCACTCAGAAGCGGAAGGAGTGTATATTGATGACAGAGTAATTAAAGAATGGAAGAATAATTGCCGATTATGGGAAGATTGGAATTTGCCATTTTACCCGGTCGTGGGTAATCATGATATCACACATAATGGCTGGGCTTTGTTCTGCGACCAATTCAAGACCTCGTTCTATGAGTTCACTGTCAGAGTCGGTGGCCAATATGACCGCTTCATTTTCCTCGATTCAGCCAACGGCACGCTGGGCGACTTCCAGATTGATAAAATCGAAGACAATGCGTTACGCAATGATGGGAAACAGATCCGCAACACCTTTGTGTTTACCCACACCAATATTTTCCGTCCGTCTCTTAACGAGTTTGCCTCGACTTATTGCCGAGAGGAAATGTACTATATCCTGAATAAACTGGCCGAGTGGAACACGACTATCATGTTCTATGGCCACGTCCATGCCTGGGATGACCGTTACTTCGGTGAATGTCCAAACGGCCAAAAGGTAAGGCATATCACGATGCCCTCGATGAACTTTGTGGACCATCCTGACGGCGGCGATGATCTGCTCATTAGGATTACCGTCAAGAAGGACGGCTCCTATGTATGTGAACCCGTGGGACTGCACAGTAAGGAACGCTCCATAGAAGAGCTTGATGAACTAGGATATTATACTACTACCAAGTAATAATTCGTATCATTTGATTTTTAAGAGAGGCATTATAACGAGGAAATATGGATAAGGCAGATTTGAAGATAGTTTTTTTCGGGACACCTGACTTTGCCGTCGCGAGTCTGCAACGGCTGGTTGAGGGCGGTTACAACGTGGCGGCGGTGGTAACCATGCCCGACAAGCCTGCAGGGCGCGGCCGCCAGCTGCAAGAGAGCGACGTCAAGCGTTATGCGGTAGAGCATGGCCTGCCCGTGTTGCAGCCAGTGAGTCTCAAGGATGAAATGTTTATCGAGGAACTGCGTGCCATCGGTGCGCAGCTGTTCATCGTCATTGCCTTCAGGATGCTTCCCGCCGCAGTGTGGCAGATGCCGCCGTTGGGAACGTTCAACCTGCATGCATCACTGCTGCCCCGTTATCGTGGTGCTGCCCCCATCAACTGGGCAGTGATGAACGGCGATACCGAGACGGGCGTGACCACGTTCTTCCTCAAGCATGAGATTGACACGGGCGATGTCATCCAGCAACGCTCTTGCCCCATTGGCCGTCATGACAACGTGGAGGCCGTTCATGACCGGCTCATGGTCATGGGTGCCGACATGGTGCTCGAGACAGTTGATGCTATCATTGCTGGGACTGTGAAGCCCATCCCGCAGGAACTGATGCTCACCGCGGGCCAGCAGCCTACACCAGCCCCCAAGATTTTCAAGGACACGTGCCGCATCGATTGGAGCCTCCCCGCCGAAGTGCTCTATAACCACATTCGCGGTCTCTCGCCCTATCCCGCGGCTTGGACCTCGCTGGCCGATGAAGCAGGCCACGAACTGACGACTGTCAAAATCTACGAGACAGGAGAGCCTAGGCCCTTTAATTCGAGCGAAACTCCTGCTCCCGGCACCATCCTCGCCGATCGCAAAACCATGTGTGTGGCTTGCTGTGACGGGTGGCTCGAGGTGCTGCAGTTGCAGCAGTCGGGAAAGAAACGCATGGAGACCGATGCCTTTTTGAGAGGCTTTACTATTGATGCCGGGGTGCATTGCCGCTGACCGCGTTCACGTCACAAAAAGGTAAATAATTAATGCGGAGCCCAATGTCGGGCCCCGCATTAATTATATTGCAATATCGGGTGTTTACTTGTTCAGCAGAAGATCAATGAGTGCGGTAACATCACTAATGCTGATACTGCCATCGCAATTGACATCGGCACAGGTAGTGCAGATATCACCGGAACTCAGCAGATAGTCGATTAGCGTTGTTACATCAGAGATGGCTACACTGCCATCATGATTCACGTCACCAAGGTCAAAGGCATGACCAGCGGGCAAGGTTACCTGCTGGATGTTACTCCAAGCGCTCTCGGTGCCATCGATATAGAAGGCTTTCACTTTGTAGGTGTAGGTAGCGCCGGCAGTCAGGTTCTCAATGGTGTAGAACTTGTTGGTGATGCCATTAAACGTGAGCGGAGTTCCACCTGCCGCGTTGTTGCACTCCAGCGTATAAGAGGTGACGCCGGCAGCAGGGGTCTGGTCGGTCCAGTCAGCGCGGAATGAAGTACTGCCGATGTATTGCTCGTTTGCGGCAAGCATGACGGGATCATACTTGGTGAAGGAGGCCGTTCCGTTCAAGGTTACATAGATAGTGTCAGCACCACTGCTGCGCATCATTACCCTTGCAGAGTGGTTTCCGAGAGAAGAGGGATTATAGGTCACGGTTATTTCAGCGCCATTGGTAGCGGCATTCTTGGTCACGTTAGTCTTGTTGATACTGAAGCCGCCTGTAGAGTTGACAACCGACAGGTAAACACCACCAGTCAGGTTATAACCTGTGAGGGTGAAGGTGCCGGTAACAGGTTCACCGACAGCAGTAGTGAAACTCATTTCTGAGGGATTGGCCGTGAGTATGGGAACTGCATTGCCAATACCGGTAATGTTCACGGTCTCGGTAGCAGCGCCTGAACTTGCAACATTGATGGAAGCAGAGTGGGTGCCAGCAGCCATGGGAGAATAGGTCACAGTTATTGTGGCGCCTGCAGTGACTTCGGCAGCGGTGAGCGTTTCGGGCGAAACGGTATAATAACTGGAATTACCGCTTTTGGTAAACGTGACGTCGCCCAGCAGGTTGAAACCAGAAACGTGGAACGTCTTGGTGGCGGTTTGACCGGTGTTGACGGTTCCAAAGTCAAGCGATTCGGGCTCAACGTTGATTACGGGGAAGGTTACCTCTCCACCGGGAGGCTGGATGCCGAGAACCATTGACGGATATTGGTTGAATGTTTCTCCAGTAGGATCGGTAAATGCGTTGAGCGTAAAATAACCGTTTCCAGAGCCACTCCAACCCCAGTTGATGTGGTAGGTGTTATCCGATGAATCATATCCGTCAATATTGAAAGCATGACCACTTTGGTTTGAAAGAGCGCAATAAACAATGGGATGTCCGGCAGCAAGCTCGTTTTGAATCATATTGGCCCACTGCGAATCGCTGTAGATGTTGGAACCCCAAACGTTCTGTTTGTAAATGGCACGAACGTTGTTGTCATAGCCGAAGGTTTTGCAGGCAGTGGAAATCAGGTCGGTGCGGCTCGAACTGATACCGCTGCCATCAGGACCATAATCCATGTGCTCGGCCTGACCGATGTAACGCATCAGCGTTGCAACAGCAGCCTTTTGGGCTGCAGTTCCGGTGCCTCCGCTCCAGCCATAATAATCCCTCATGTTACCCCAATCAAAGGTTGTGGAAGGCAATGCGGGAATTGTATAGCCACTACTTGTATAACCTGAAATAGCAGGAGTGGGATCTGTCGGGTATTTCCAGAAATGGAACACCTGTGCCAGCGAGGTGGCGGGGCATCCAGTCAGACACTGGGTGCCGTTGAAAACACACTGATTCCAGAATGGCTGAGTCTGGTCCCATCTGGCGGTAAGCAGCTGAGCTACCGACTGGGCTCTCAACGACGGAGCCATGACATTAGATAATAGCTGTACTTGAAGACCAGGATGAGCCTGGAGATATTCAATCTGACGCTGATAATAGTCAAGCCATGCCTGCATGTTGGCAGGGATATTATTGAAATCAAGGGGTTCATCACCAATAGCAAGGATTTGCTCGGTGCGGTCATCACCAGCTACGATAATGAAGTGGTCCTTGGTGTTGAAGATGTGATACACAGGCACGGTCACGTTAGATGAGTTAGTGACTGTTCGCTCGCTTGTGAACTTGACTTGACCGCTGACCTTGTTGGCTTTAAGGTATGATTCAGCCTTTGCAAGTGCCATTGTGCGGTCCACATTGGCGGCAAAAAGAGACATGGTCGCAATAGCGACTGTCATCAATAACAAAATTCGTTTCATGAATTGAAATTTGATGGTTAATTCTTATGATTTATTTTTTTGCGGGGCAAAGGTACAAAAACAACAAGCAATAATCCAAATTATTCTTCTCCATTTATTGCTGATTTTTAGGTTTTTTAGGCATTTTGCTATTGGTAAATGGAGTATGCTTTGCTGATTGTTATATCTTGCCTTCTTGCAGGCAAAAGCAATGTGTCATCGCCCTCATGTGTCTCACATGAGGCAATCTTTGTAGTAATCAAGAAAGGGAGTTGTTGTAACTAAGTCCTGATGTTATCTGTATATGTCGCTCATGAGCGCATGTAGATGGGATGCAGGGGCAAAGCGTTCCATGGCATGGTGGGAAATGGCGGCGTGGTCCCACTCGCGCGCCATCGACATATTGATGGCAGTCGCCAGCGTGTCCTTGTCAAAGGCTTGGAACACGATGCCGTTGCTGCTGTCGATGAGCTCAGGAATACCGCCGATTTGCGATCCGGCAACTGGAGTGCCGGCGCACAGCGACTCGACGACACTCAGCGGGTTGTTTTCATAGCATTGCGAGGGAGCGACACTGAAGCGTGCCTTTGAAAGCAGCTGTGCCACTTCTACGGCGTCAATCATGCCCAGGAACTCGATGTTGGGAGCGTCGGCATACTTGATGCGCAAGGCAGGTTCCAGCGTGCCGGTGCCAGCCACTTTGAGCTTATACGGCAGTTGAGAAGCGACTTCTAACAGGTCACTGATGCCTTTTTCGGCTGAGAGACGTCCCACAAAGCAGTAGTAATCCTCACGCGGGGCAGTGATGTCGATGTTTTGGTATTGCTGACGTTTGACTGGGTCGAGGAAATTGTTGAGCACCTTGAGTTTGGCGGGGTCAAAACCGTTTTCTTTCATCTTGTTGGCCATGAACTGGCTGGGGCAGATGAAGAGGTCGGTGTTCTCTTCCACAGTACGACGGTTCCACTTGAGTGCTTCAAGCCATGCCACACCACTGGCGGGCAAAGAGTCTTTCATGCACTTGTGGAGCAGCACATTTATCTTGGCGCCTGAGAAGCATTTCTCGCATGGCTTGTTGTTGAGCAGGCAGTCATAGCGCGGGCACAGCAGCTTATAGTCGTGCAGGGTCCATACCACGCGTATGCCGCGCTTGTGAGCCAGGGCGCCCACGATGGGGGAGAGGTAACTGTGAACATTGTGGAGGTGGACCACGTCGGGCTTGAAATCGTCAAGCACCGCCTCAAAGCGTGCGCTCACGTCTCCCATGCCCAGGGTTCGCTTCATCGCGTGCCATTTTTCGCCCATGCCACCGCTAAAGTAAACACGGCTGGCAAAATGGTCTTGGTAATGGGCCGGCAGGTTCTGCTGGTGCTCCATGGCAAACACCTGAGCCTCTACGCCGTTCTCACGGAGCAGAGTCTCGGTGTTGAGGACAACGACACAGTCGCCGCCTCGGGGATAATAAAACTTATTGACCAAGAGTACACGTTTTACCATAGGCAAATGTTCACTGATTGGTTACATGGATATAACGCACCAGCACGCAGTTTATTATATGGTTAATGATGTAATGATGCCGTCAAGGGCAGGATAGCCCTTAGACGTTGAAGCGGAACACGACGATGTCGCCATCCTGCATGACATACTCCTTGCCCTCGATGTGCAGCTTGCCGGCCTCCTTGACGGCGGACTCACTGCCATAGTGGATGTAGTCGTCATACTTGATGATTTCGGCACGGATGAAACCGCGCTCAAAGTCGGTGTGGATAACGCCCGCGCATTGCGGAGCCTTGCTGCCGCGGCGGAAGGTCCATGCGCGCACCTCCTTGGGGCCTGCGGTAAGGAAGGTCTCAAGGTTCAACAGGGCATATGCCGACTTGATGATGCGGTTTACGCCACTTTCCTCCAGGCCGATTTCGGCAAGGAACATCTGGCGCTCCTCGTAGTCCTCCAGCTCGGCGATTTCGCTCTCGGTCTGTGCGGCGACGATGAGGATTTGGGCATCCTCGTCTTTGACTGCCTCGCGCACGGCATCGACATAGGCGTTGCCTGAAACGGCACTCTTGTCATCGACATTGCAGACGTACAGCACAGGCTTGTTGGTCAACAGGAAGAGCTCATGGGCGATTTTCTCCTCGTCCTTGTTGAGCAGTTGAACGGTGCGGGCGCTGCGGCCCTGTTCCAACGCTTCCTTGTAGCGTTTCAGCACTTCATATTGCGCTTTGGCCTCGCGGTCTCCACCGGTCTGCGCTTGTTTTTGTACACGGTTGATGCGGCTCTCGATGGTCTCCAGGTCGCGCATCTGCAGCTCCAGGTCAATGACTTCTTTATCGCGCACGGGATCGACGGTACCGTCCACATGGGTCACGTTGTCGTCGTCGAAGCAACGTAGCACGTGAATAATGGCATCGGTCTCGCGGATGTTACCCAGGAATTTGTTGCCCAGTCCTTCGCCCCTGCTCGCACCCTTGACCAGGCCGGCGATATCAACAATCTCGACGGTGGTGGGGACGATGCGTGCCGGATTGACCAATTTGGCCAGCTCATTCAGGCGCTCGTCGGGCACGGTGATGACACCCACATTGGGCTCGATGGTGCAGAACGGGAAGTTAGCCGACTGTGCCTTGGCGTTCGACAGGCAGTTAAATAGTGTAGATTTACCCACGTTGGGCAATCCCACGATTCCACATTGTAGTGACATAAGCTATATCTTGTTTTGTTTGATTTATTTGCCTTGTTGCTTGGCCCAGCTGTCCTTCAGCCCGATGGTGCGGTTGAATACCAAGTGGTCGGGGGTGGAGTCGGGGTCAACGCAGAAGTAGCCGATGCGCTGGAACTGGAAGTTGTCCTCGACCTTGGCGGTCTGTGCCAGGTAGGGCTCAATCTTAGCGTTGGGCAGAACGCGCAACGATTCGGGATTGAGCAGTTCACGGAAGTCATGCTCGGTGTCGGCGCTGGGATTCTCCACGGCGAACAGGCGGTCATACAGCCTAACCTCGGCGTCAACGCAGTGGCGGGCGCTCACCCAGTGTAGGGTGCCTTTGACCTTGCGTTGGCTGCCGGCGCTGCCGCTCAGCGTGTCGGGGTCATAGGTGCACTGGATTTCGGTCACGTTGCCCTCGGCATCCTTGGTGCAGCCGGTGCACATGATGATGTAGGCACCCTTGAGGCGCACTTCCTTGCCCGGTGTGAGGCGGAAGAACTTCTTGGGAGGCTCCTCCATGAAGTCGTCACGCTCGATGTAGAGTTCGCGTGAGAACGGCATCTGGTGCGTTCCAGCATTCTCCTGTTCGGGGTTGTTGTCCATCTCCATCATCTCCACCTTGTCCTCGGGATAGTTGGTGATGACGACCTTGACGGGATTCAAGACAGCGCTCACGCGGGGTGCGTGGTGGTTCAGCTCTTCGCGGATGGAGTGTTCCAGCAAGCTGATGTCGTTCAGTGCCTCATACTTGGTATAGCCGATGTCCTCGATGAAGTTCTTGATGGACTGGGCGGTGAAGCCGCGGCGGCGCAGACCGCACAGGGTCGGCATGCGAGGGTCATCCCAACCTGCCACAAGACCTTCCTTGACGAGTTGCAGCAGTTTGCGCTTGCTCATCACGGTGTATGTGAGGTTCAGGCGGTTGAACTCAATCTGACGGGGACAGTATTCGGCAGCGCTCTCGCCCGCCAACTCATGCACGAAGTAGTCATACAGGTCGCGGTGAGGCACAAACTCCAGCGTGCAGATGGAGTGGGTCACACCCTCGAAGTAGTCGCTCTGGCCGTGGGCGAAGTCATACATGGGATATACGTTCCACTTGTTACCGGTGCGCCAATGCGGCGTCTTGATGATGCGGTAGATGATAGGATCGCGGAAGTGCATGTTGCTCGACGCCATGTCAATCTTGGCGCGCAGCACATGGCTGCCCTCCTCAAATTCGCCAGCGTTCATGCGCTCGAACAGGTCCAGATTCTCCTCGACACTGCGGTCGCGGTAGGGACTGTTGGTGCCTGCAACGGTCGGCGTTCCCTTCTGCTGGGCAATCTGCTCGCTGGTCTGATCATCGACATAGGCTTTGCCTTCCTTGATCAGACGGATGGCAAACTCGTACAGTTTGGGAAAATAGTCGCTGGCATAGTACAGGCGGTCACCCCAATCAAAGCCCAGCCAGTGGATGTCGCGCATGATGGACTCGACATACTCGGTGTCTTCCTTTTGGGGATTGGTATCGTCAAAACGCAGGTTGCACGTGCCGCCAAACATCTCGGCGACGCCAAAGTCCATGCAGATGGCCTTGGCATGACCGATGTGAAGGTAACCGTTGGGCTCCGGCGGGAAACGCGTGTTCAGGCGTCCACCGTTCTTACCAGCCGCCAAGTCGTCGGCGACAAACTGCTGCACGAAATTCAGGGGCTTTTTCTCCTCACCCCCAGCGTTGATATTCTCTAAATTCTCCGCCATATTAGAATGTTTGATAAATCGTTTTAAATTGAAATAATTGGCAAAATTACTAATTTTCTTTCAAATCGTGCACAATTCATCTCAAAAAGGTCATTATCGCCTCTGCGGGCGGAGGTTTTCGATTTTTTGTCCTTGTCGTGATTGCAGTTGGAAGTTTTTTTGTAAGTTTGCCGAAAATATTGAAGATGATGAAGCACTTGTTGTGGATAGCGATGGCCGGGGCGTTGCTGCTGGCAGGGTGTGGCGAGAAAAAGTCGCCGCTCGATGCCGAGGCACGCGACAGCGGCATGAGGGCTGCTGCGGCACTCGTGGCGGTGGATCACACCGATACGATGTCGATGGAGCGCGCAGTGATGGACGCCAAGGCCAAGCAGAGCGTTTATGCTCTCAAGCGGGATTCGGCGGCGGTAAGGGCCTTTGACGAGGCATTCCGCTCCTATCTCAAGGAGAAAGATAAACAGTTGTACCAATCTATATTTCCTGACGAGCGATGAAACGATTGCCGATTATTATGATAGTGATGCTGCTCCTGCTCACGGCCTGTGACGGCGCATCAAGGCGCGGCGAAGCTTTGGGACGCGAGTTCCTGGAGGTTTGGGGCGACACGGCGGCGATGCATCAGGTGGTCAACCGCTTTAACGCGCTGCGCAACGACAGTTTGCGCTGGCCCTGGGAGAAGAAGGCGGCAAACCGCGCTTTCACCAATCCGTTGTTGGCCGACGGCCGTGACTCGCTGTTCCAGGCAGCGCATGTAATAGTCTTATCACCCACCGAACTGGCCCAGCGCAAGTGCCAGACGATGGTGGAAGTGCTGATGAGGCAAGAAGACGAGCCCGACTCGGCTGCCGATCACTTGTCGCTCATCCATTGGTTGTGCTACACCTTTGGCTATGACCGCCATGTGGAGGTTTTCGACAGCACACTGCAGGCATCGGTCGATAACCTGTCTATACATGAGCAGATGCTCGTCTATGCCCAGGCATCGCGGCCAGCAGCCCTCGGAACCGCTCTTGCACACGACGCCAACCAGCCCAATGCCAACATGGTAGAAATTAACCAGCGCATCGACGAGCTGCGTGGCATCTATACTCCCGAAGACTACAAAACCTTTGAGACGGCTTACAAAGGCGCCCTCAAAGCCAAAGAATAACAAGAATACTTTTTGACCTTAATCCATAATCTCTCATGAACTCATTTCAAGAATACCTCGACACGGTGAACAGGGCGATTTCTACGATTCCTTATCCCGAGCAGCCAAGCCAGCTATACGAACCCATCGCTTACCACATGGCGTTGGGTGGCAAGCGTGTGCGCCCCGTTTTGACGCTGATGGCCTGTGACGCGCTGGGTGGCGATCTTCTCGTGGCACTTGATGCCGCTGTGGGCATCGAGATGTTCCATAACTTCACCCTGTTGCATGACGATGTGATGGACAATGCCGACGTGCGTCGCGGTAAACCCACCGTGCATCGCCGCTGGAACGACAATACCGCCATTCTGAGCGGTGACACCATGCTCACCATCGCTACGCAATACATTGCCGGCACCGGCAACTGGCAGGTGATGGACCTGTACAACAAGACCGCCATCGAGATTTATGAAGGTCAGCAGTGGGACATGGACTTTGAGCAGCGCAACGATGTCACTGTCGATGAGTACATCAACATGATACGCCTCAAGACCTCGGTGCTGCTGGGATGTGCCCTCAAGGCCGGCGCCTTGATTGCCAAGGCCAGCGATGCCGATTGCGCCCATATTTATGACGCAGGTGTCAACATGGGACTGGCATTCCAGCTCATGGACGACATGCTTGACGTGTGGGGCGACCCCAAGACCTTCGGCAAGGAGATTGGCGGCGATATCATGAACAACAAGAAGACGTTCCTGCTCATCAACGCCATGCAGCTCGCCAAGGGTGATGATGCCGACGAGCTGCGCCATTGGCTCAACGATCCCTATACCACGCGAGAAGACAAGGTGCCTGCTGTGACCGCCATCTATGAGCGGCTGGGCGTGCGCCAACTGGCACAAGATGCCATTGCACGTTACAATGAACTTGCCATCGCATCCTTCAACCAGGTGAAGATGAGTGATGAGGACAAACAGGCCTTCATCTCTCTTGCCAACAAACTTGCAGGAAGAAACTACTAATCATGATAGACTCTCACAGTCATATTTATTGTGATGCCTTTGACGAGGACCGTGATGTGGTGGTGGAGCGCGCCCGCGAGGCTGGTGTGCGACACATCATCCTGCCCAACGAGAACCTCGAGAGCGTGCCGCGTCTTGCCGCTCTGCATGAGCAATATCCCGACTACATCTCCATGACACTGGGCGTGCACCCCGAAGATGTGCACGACGATTACCTCGACGTGCTCAATAAGATGTATCCCATGCTCGACCAGTTTCCTGTTATAGCCATCGGTGAGATAGGTATCGACCTGTATTGGGACAAGACTTGGCGCGAGCAGCAAAAGCATGCGCTCGACATTCAGCTGCATTGGTGCCATGAGCGCAATTTGCCCTTCATCATCCACTGCCGTGAGAGCCTTGACGATATCCTTGACGTCATCGACAACCTGGACTGCCCAGTGCCGCGCGGCGTGTTTCATTGTTTTGTTGAATCGCCAGCCGACGTTGAGCGCGTCCGCCGTAGGGGTGATTTCTACTTTGGTGTGAACGGTGTGGTTACTTTTAAGAAAAGCACGGTGCCGCAGTTGCTGCCCGTCATTGGGCTCGACCGCATCTTGTTGGAAACCGATGCTCCCTATCTCACACCCATGCCGCACCGCGGCAAGCGCAACGAGAGCGCCTACATCCCTCACATCAACAACTTCATTGCCAACGCCCTCGGCGTTAGCCCCGAGGAGGTCAGCGCCGCCACCGACCGCAACGCTGCCCGCCTTTTCAATCTGAACATTTGACCAACCGATAAAAAAGCAAGAGCCCGCGGCAATGCTGCTGCGGGCTCTTTTGTGTATATAGGAAATTGATTACCAGATGATGGCGCGGTCAGCGGGGTCGAGCCACATCTTGTCACCGGCCTTGATGCCGAAGGCGTCAAAGAAGGTGTCGATGTTCCTCAACGTGGCGTTTACGCGGTAGCGGCCGATCGAGTGGGGGTCACTCTTGGTCTGCTGGAAGATGGCTTCCTCGGTCATGTTGTCGGCCCAGATGCGGCCATAGCTCAGGTAGAAACGCTGAGTGGGGGTGAAGCCGTCAATCATCTTGTCCTCACGGAACTGCTGGGTGGTGCGGAAAGCGTCATAAGCGATGCGCAGACCGCCCTGATCGGCGATGTTCTCGCCCAGGGTCAGGTGACCGTTGGCATGCTGGTCCTTGACAACGATAATCTCGTCGAACTGGGCGGCGAGCTTCTCGGCGGCAGCCTGGAACTTCTCGCTGTCCTCCTCGGTCCACCAGTCGGTCATGTTGCCGTACTGGTCGAACATGCGGCCCTGGTCGTCAAAGCCGTGAGTCATCTCGTGGCCAATGACAACGCCGATGGCACCAAAGTTGGTGGCATCGTCGGCATCCACATCAAAGAAGGGAGGCTGCAGGATAGCTGCGGGGAAGCAGATCTCGTTGGTAGTGGGGTTGTAGTAGGCGTTCACCGTCTGCGGTGTCATGCCCCATTCGTCCTTGTCCACGGGCTTGCCCATCTTGTTGAGGTTGCGGCGGGTCTCGTACAGGCTGGCGGCCTTGATGTTCTCATACAGGCTCATGGCGGGATCCACGGTCAGACCGCTGTAGTCGCGCCATTTGTCGGGATAACCTATCTTGACGGTGAAGGCGTTGAGCTTCACAAGGGCGTTGATCTTGGTCTGCTCGCTCATCCAGGTCAAGCCGGCGATGTGGCTGGCCAACGACTTGCGCAGTTCGCCGATGAGCTTCATCATCTTCTCCTTGCTGCCATGAGCGAAGTATTTGCTGACGTAAACCTCGCCGACAGCCTCGCCCAGCAAACCGTTGGGGAAGCCCAGGGCGCGTTTCCAGCGCGGCTTGCGCTCCTTTTGTCCGCTCAGCATGCGGCCATAGAAGTCAAATGAGGTCTCGCCGAACTCGTCGCTCAGGTAATTGGCCGATCCCTTGATGAGGATGCCTGCCATGTAGTCGCGCATCTGCTGTTCGTTGAGCTTGGTCATCAACGTGTTGGCTACTGCCATCACCTTGGGCTCGGTCAGGATCACCCATTCCACGTTGGGAACACCCATCAGTGAGAAGTACTCCTTCCAGTCGATGGCGGGATAGTCCTGCTGAAGCTGGTCAATGGTGCGGATGTTGTAGAGCTTGTTGTAGTCGCGGGCCTCGGCGCGGTCCATCTTGGCTTGAGCAAACTTGTACTCGATGTCATAGATGGTGCGGCTGGCACGCACGGCCTCGTTCTTGCTGTAGCCCGAGAGCATGAACATCTTTACCAGGTAGTTGCGGTAGGCCTCCTGAATCTTTTTGCTGTCGGCGTCGGTGTTCAGGTAGTAGTCCCTGTCGGGCAGACCACTGGTGCCGGCGCTCAGCCACATCACGTTCATGTCGCTGTTCTTCAGGTCGGTATCAACGCCGATGCCAAAGAACGGGTTGCCGATCTTCAGGTGCTGGTCGGCAAGGAATGCAGTCAAATCGCTCTTCTTGAAAGCCTTGATGTTTGCCAGGTCGGCAGCCATGGGCTGTGCGCCCTCGCTGTTGAGCCTGTCACTGTCCATTGCCATCTTGTACAGGTCGGCGACCTTCTGGTCAACGGTGCCGAACTTGTGATCGGTCTTGCCCAGCTCCAGGAACATGTCGCGCAAGCGGTTCTCGTTCTCTTCGGCAAGCACATTGAATACGCCATAACTGGAGTACTCGGGATGCATGCTCAGCGGGTTGGCTTTCATCCAGCCACCACCGGCATACTCATAGAAATCGTCACCCGGCTTAACGCTCAGGTCCATGTCGGCACGGTTCACGCCGTGCGTCACTTGTGCCTGCACGCCAGGCACGGCAGCCATCATCATGGCCATTGCTAATAACATTTTCTTCATTATTAATAAACTATAGTTTAGGTAGTATGTCTGTTTCCAACCCGCAAAAATAACACTTTTCCGTTAATTAGCTCCTTTTAAACTGCGAATTACGCCAATTAAACGATTTTTTGCATCCTCTTCCTTCATCAAACAACTGAATTTGCTGATGTTTGCAAGGATAGCCACAATGCAATATTTTTAATAAAAAAATCTCGGCTGATGCAGCAAAAAATGCTCAAATTAGCCGAGATAAATAATAACAAGACTTTTTGTCGTTTCGGTTTGTTAGAAGGGTGGTTTGGTTTCGTTAGGGTTGGGCATCCAACTCTCGTTGGGAGGCATCTGGCCGCTGGGCATCACCGCGCTGTCGGGCAGGGGAGGCGGGGGTGCAGTGTTGGGGCCGGCGTTCATCTTGGACTCGTAGGTGGTCTCTTCGCTCAGCAGATCCTGCTCGCCCTGGTTCTCGAAGCGGGCAAATTTGCTCACGAAGTGCAGGTTGATGGTTTCGGTGGCACCGCTGCGGTGCTTGGCAACGATGAACTCGGCAACACCCTTGATGTTGTTGCCCTCGGCATCCACGGACGATTTGGTGTAGTACTCCTGTCGGTGGATGAAGCACACGATGTCGGCATCCTGCTCAATAGCACCCGATTCGCGCAAGTCGCTCAGCTGCGGACGCTTGCCCAGCTTGTCGTCGGCGGCGCGTGTCTCAACGCTACGGTTGAGCTGCGACAGGGCGATGATGGGGATGTCCAACTCCTTGGCGAGCTGCTTGAGGTTACGCGAGATGGTGCTCACCTCTTGCTCGCGGCTGCCGAACTTCATGCCGGTGGCGTTCATGAGCTGCAGATAGTCGATGATGATGATTTTCACTTGATGCTCACGCACAAGGCGGCGTGCCTTGGTCCTCAACTCAAAGATGGAGAGCGAGGGTGTGTCGTCGATATATAGCGGTGCACTGCTCAGGCTGCGCGTACGCGTCATCAGGTTCTCCCACTCGGGCTGCGTGAGTTGTCCGCTCTTGATTTTTTCGCCTTCGAGCGAGCACACGTTGCTGATGAGGCGGTTCACAAGCTGCAGACTCGACATCTCGAGCGAGAACACGGCAACGGGGATGTTGTAATCGACCGCCATGTTCTTGGCCATCGACAGCACAAATGCCGTTTTACCCATCGCGGGACGGGCGGCAATGATGATGAGGTCGCTGTTCTGCCAGCCGCTGGTCAGGCGGTCCAGCTTGTGGAAGCCCGATTCCAGTCCGCTCAGTCCGCTCTCGCGGTTAGCGGCCTCCTCAATCTTCTTGATGGCGTCCTGTACGGCGTTCTCGATGGGGATGACGTCGCGCTTGAGCGTGTTCTTGGAGATTTCGAACAGTTTGCCCTCGGCCTCCTGCATCAGGTCATACACATCGATGGACTCGTCAAAGGCCAGCGTCTGCACTTGGCTGCTGTAGCTGATAAGTTCGCGGGCGAGGTACTTCTGCGCCACGATGCGAGCATGGAACTCGGCATTGGCGGCACTCGATACCAGACCTGTCAACTCGCTGATGCGCACGGCACCGCCTACCTCGTCGAGCACCTTGTTGGTGCGCAGCTGGTCGGTGACGGTGAGCATGTCGATGGGCCTGCCGTTAGCAGCCAGCGACTGGATGGCTTCGTAAATCTTTTGGTTCGCGGGATTATAAAACGCCTCGGGTTTCAAAATCTCGCAAACGTTGTTATATGCGTCCTTCTCGAGCATGATGGCGCCAAGCACGGCGTCCTCGAGCGACGTGTCTTGTGGCGGCAACTTGCCGAACTCACTGAGGATTTCGGGCTCGTGGTTAGGGCGGGTGCGGCGGCGTGCCTGCTTACCAGTTTCAAATTCTTCCATATTCTTAAAACTACGAATTACACGAACTTTCAGTTCGACATAGTCATTCTATCGAATTGGTTTTCGCGTTGTTTTTAGTGAGGGCAAAATTACAACAAAACATCGGTATGGCCCACCGTAGTTATTTACATTCTATTGACATGATGTTGACAAGAAAAATTGGTTTATTAGGTACAAGTCGTTGTGTTTTTAGCAGAAATAGTGTATTTTTGCGGTGTGAGTTCAAGTATGTAAACAACTAAATGAAATATAAATTATGAAAAACTACAGGATAATGACGATGGTTGCGGTAGCCATGATGGCACTGGCAGCCATGGCGCAGCCGACGAGTTTGACGTTCAATGATGCGAAGCGCGGCCAGACCATCACGGTGACCGCTGTGGGCAATGACATCGTACGCGTTGATGTGGTGCCCGACGGTTGGAACGGAGATCGATTGCCCTCGCTTGCCCTCGACCAGACTGTGATGGCCGTGAAGCCCAAAGTCACAATCAACGACTGGGACGATATCGGCATGTTGCGTACCGAGAACGGCGTGCAGGTGCTGTGTGACAAGAACGTGGGCAGTGTGACGGTGAGTTGCGGCAACACGTTCTACACCACCGACCTGTGTGAACGCGGCCAATCGACTGTGCGCTTGCTGCATCAGGGCAAGGAATCGTTTTACGGTGCTGGCGAACGCGGTTACTCGTTTAACTTGAGCGGCGACACGCTCATCAACTACAACGCCCAGAACTACGGCTACCAGATGGGCGAGGCCCGCACCAAGCAGATGGGCATCACCATGCCTTTTGTCATTTCATCCAAGGGCTACGGCATCTTCTTTGACGACTTCTGCAAATCGTCGCTCTATCTGGGCGAGGAAGGCATCGAATACACTTCGACCTCCCCGCAACCCCTGTCCTATTATGTCATCAGCGGCAACGGCAAGGTCGAGAATGTGGTCAGGAACTTCACCTGGCTCGTGGGGCGTCAGGAACTGCCGCCATTGTGGACACTGGGCTACATCACCTCAAAATACGGGTACCACGACCAGCGCGAGAGCGAGGGCGTTGTCGATACCTTGAAACGTGAAGGCTATCCGCTGGACGGCATCGTCTTTGACTTGTACTGGTATGGCAAGGAGGAGGACATGGGCCGCCTGCAGTGGGATAAGGAGCAGTGGCCCGACCACCGCAAGATGCTGCGCGACTTCAAGGAGAAAGGCGTGAACGTAGTGACCATCTCGCAGCCCTATGTGCTGACCAACGGCCGTGCCATTGATAACTACAAGCTGTTGGATCCTCAGGGACTGTTCTGCAAGACCGATGGCACCGACACTACCCACACCGTTACTATCTGGGTGGGGCAGGGCGGCATGTTCGACGTGTCGAACCCCGCCACGCGCCTGTGGCTGCGCAACCGCTACAAACAACTCACCGAGGAGGGCGTGACTGGCTGGTGGGGTGACCTGGGCGAGCCCGAGAAGCACCCGCTGGAAATTCGTCACTGGAACGGCCTCACCGCCGAGCAGTACCACAACGTGTACGGCAACGACTGGAGCCGCATCATCTATGACCTGTTCAAGGAGGATTATCCAGACCGTCGCCCGATGGTCATGATGCGTGCCGGCACGGCAGGCCTGCAGCGCTATTCGGTATTCCCTTGGTCCACCGACGTGTCCCGCTCGTGGGGCGGATACCAGCCGCAGGTAACCATCATGCTCAACGCGGGCCTGAGTGGTCTGGGCTACATGTCGCATGACGTAGGTGGTTTTGCTGTTGACCCCGCCAACAAACGCGACGGCGAGCTCTACATCCGCTGGCTGCAGCTGGGCCTGTTCTCGCCTATGCTGCGCACCCACTCAACTTATCAGGCCGAGCCTTACAACTACAAGGAGTTCGGCGACCTCACCCTGCGTCTTATCAAGAGCCGCTACACCTGGCTGCCCTATAATTATACGTTGGCCTATGAGAACGCCCGCAATGGCATGCCGCTGGTGCGCCCGATAGGCTTCTACGAGAACGACCATAACATCGCCCGCTATGACGGCATTTGGGACCAGTACTTGTGGGGTCGCGACGTGATGGTCGCTCCCGTGATGCAGCAGGGTGCCGTGAGCCGCGACATCACCTTCCCCGAAGGCACTTGGGTGGACATGAACAACCCCGCCCGCCGTTACGAGGGCCACACCACGGTTAACTATGCCGCGCCCATCGAGGTGCTGCCGCTGTTTGCCCGTGCTGGAGCCTTCATTCCTCAGGCTAACTACGAGATGGACAACGTGGGCGATTACAACCCCGACCGTCTTGACATCGTGTACTACTGGAGCGACCAGCCCTCGACCTTCGCCCTGTTTGACGACGACTTGCACTCGACAGGTACGCTGGCAAACGAAAAGCACCGCCTGATTCATTTCATCGCCACGCCTCAGGGCAAGACCTGTTATATCACTATCCAGGGCAAGGGCAGCTTTGAGGGTGCCGCCGCAGGAAAGGAATATCGCCTTATCGTTCCCGCCACGCCCAATCCGGGCAAGGTGAAGATCAACGGCAAAAAGTCCAAAGGCGTGACCTACGACAAGCGCACCGCCACGCTCACCATCCCCTTGAGCATCCCCGACATTAGCGAGTCCACCATCATCGAAATCCAAAAATAAACTACGAATTACACAAATTAGACAAAAATAAGCATCCGCGCTCAAATCCTATTGAGCGCGGATGCCATATAAGTAGAATCAGCGAATTGAAGTTTAGTTGGTGCGGCCGCCATTCGTGAAATTTGAATTAATACGAAAGCGGATGCCCCATTAAACACTAAACTTTAAACTGCGGGCAAGCCCGCATTAAATGACTACGGCGGTGCCGCTGGTGGCCACCATGAGCATGGAGCTGTCCTTGCCGATGGTCTCGTAGTCGATGTCGATGCCCACGATGGCGTTGGCGCCCATCTCCTGGGCACGCTGCATCATTTCGTTCATTGCGATGTCCTTAGCCTGGCGCAGCACTTTCTCGTAGCTGGCCGAGCGTCCGCCCACGATGTCGCGAATGCCTGCAAAGATGTCTTTCAAAAAGTTGGCGCCGATGATGGTCTCGCCGGTCACTACGCCCTTGTACTCACGGATGCTGTAGCCCTCAATTTGGGGAGTTGTTGACAGTAACATATCTTATCAGTTTAGTTAAATTGGTGAAACATATACATTAAACCCTGCAAAAATAATGCCAATACTTTAAAATGGGCACCATTTAGAGATACTGTGATGAACTGCCGCATGGTAATAAACAAGGGGGAGTGTAAAATTTTTAGACACTTTAGTGTAAAAAAAATTGACACTTTCGAAAATAGCCGATTTTTCTTTTGGCGCGGCCTTACAAGGGAGATTAAGTTTGTATTTAAGAAATCAAGAGTTTCGATGCGAGAATATAATAATAACAATAAAACCGAAGACTTATGAAACAATTTATCCAACCTTTTGTTTTACTGCTGGCTATCCTGTTGCCGGCAACTGCCGTCGCCAGTTCCACCGCTGTGAATGGAATCTACTATAACTTCAATACCTCGATGGGGACGGCAACAGTAACCTATAAAGGAACGTCCTATAATCAGTATCCCGAGTATTACACGGGTGAGGTTGTGATTCCCGACTCGGTCGTCTATGGCAGCAAAACTTATGCGGTCACTGCCATCGGCGAGAGGGCATTCTCGACGAGCACCAACTTGACAAGCGTGGTCACGCCTAACACCCTCACCACCATTGGTAAATACGCCTTTATGGCATGCCACGCCCTGCAGACTGTCAGCCTCTCAACCCCGCTCAGAACCATCCAGGATTTTGCGTTCTCTAATTGCGACTACATGACCGAAATCAATTTGCCTGAGTCTCTCAATTCCATTGGCCAACATGCTTTCTTTGCTTGCGTAAAGCTGGCCCGTTTGGATTTTCCCAAATCACTGAACTCTATCGGCACATTTGCATTTGGTTATTGTGAGGGTTTGACCTGCATCACGGTGGATGGCGGGAACACAAAATATGATTGCCGCGATGACTGTAATGCCATCATTGAAACGGCGACCAACAAACTGGTGTTGGGCTGCATCAACACGGTTATCCCCAACACGGTTAAAACCATCGGTGAGTATGCTTTCCAAGATTGCCCCTTTACTACCATCGACATCCCCACCTCGGTCACGAAGATTGAGAGTTCGGCCTTCTCTTATTGCCACAATCTGGAGTACATGACCATCCCCAACTCGGTTACCACACTCGGCAGCATTATCTTTCAGGGTTGCGATCACCTGAAGAGTGTGACCTTGAGCAATGTCCTCACCGAGGTCAGCCATGGTTTATTTGAGGGCTGCTGGAAACTGACGGATGTGATTATCCCTGCATCGGTGACCTCCATCCAGAATAATGCGTTCAAGAACTGCGAAGCGCTGAAGACCATAAACATACCCGACGGTGTGACCTACATAGGGGATTATGCCTTCAACGGGTGTGACAGTCTGGAGTATATACCTTTACCCAACTCGCTTAAAACCATCGGTCGGTTTACGTTCGATGACTGCCGTTCGCTCAGGAGTATAGCTATCCCTGCTTCGGTCACCAACATCGATGTCTGTGCGCTCAGGGGATGCTACAGTCTGGAAAGCATCACAGTGGCTGGCAATAATCCGAACTATGATTCCCGCGGTGATTGCAATGCCCTCATCGTGACTGCAAGCAATACCGTGATAGCCGGTTGCAAAAACTCGGTCATCCCCATCACGGTCACAGCCATTAACGACTGGGCGTTCTATAATTGTTTCGACTTGACAAGTGTGGAGTTTCCTGATGCGATTACCTACATTGGTACAAGTGCTTTTGAAAACTGCCGGAGTTTGACTACAGTGACCATCCCCAGGTCGGTCACGACAATCGGCAATTGTGCTTTCTATGGTTGCAAACTCATGAGACACGTTTATTCCAGGATTACCGACCCCTCGGCAATTACCATGGGCGGAAGCGTGTTCATGTATTATGCTTATGGCACCGCTAATCGCTGGCTTCATGTGCCGGTAGGCACTGTGGAGGCCTATCAGGCCGACACGAAATGGAGCAATTATTTCGGCAATATTGTCGAGATTGAAAACGACCCCGGTGATGTGAATGGCGACGGTGCATTGTCTATCGCCGACGTGACGGCGCTCATCGACCTGCTCCTTGGTGGCGAGGAGATTCCCGCCAGCGCCGACGTGGACGGCAACGGTTCTGTGAGCATCAGTGATGTGACGGCTCTTATCGATTTGCTATTGGAAAACTAAGTGATATGGATGATGAGGTGAGGGGTGACTGGCAACCGTTGCCGGCCCCCCTCTTTTTTGCACCCATGTTGAGGACTGCACACATCTTCGATGGTTTGAGTGGTGCTATTTTTTTGAAAAAAGTGTTTCGGGTGTGTAGTTTTTGGGTAGTCGGCTGCGTCTAACGGGCAAAAACAAAATAAAAACTCAATGATTATGGGACAAGAAGAAACCTATACTCCTTATCAGGAGAGAAGCCTGGACGAGTTGCGCCACGATATTAACCTCAAGGCAAAGAAACTGTTTTTCACTACAAGCAAGGGTGAGAAGATCCTGTTGGCGATACTGGCTCTCGCTATCGTGGTGTTTTATGCGCTGAACTGGCACTTCATGTGGGTTGAGACAAATTGGTTGATGCTTGGCGCACTCTTGTGCATTTCAGCCCTCGTTTTCTTCATTTTTTACACAATTGATAAAAGATTATTCAGCGCTATGGAACGTGCCGCAGATGCCAAGCAGCATCTTAAAGCAACCAAGAAGTTGATAAGGAGCCAACAGTGGAAAAGAATCTTAGGCTTTGCTTTGGGGATCCTTTTATATCTTGAGACCGTTCACGGTAAAATTGACGGCTTTGATGTATTTTTTATAGCTTTCTTCACTATCTTCCAAGTGTTATGGATTCTTGTAAAGCCCTATGCATTTATTGACAGGGATTTTGAGGAAGATGTGGAGGAACTGTCAATGAATGTAGAATAAGTTTTTTCAGTTTTTTTTGAAACATTTTGGCAAGTTATTGCGTCTAATATAAGGATTATAATTATAAACGACTAAACCCAGAGAGAAAAGTTATGAAGCTAAGTTTGGTAAAAAGATTGTTGATGGTGGCCATGCTGGTGCTGAGTACAGTAGTGGTTTACGGCCAGGATTTTAATGGTAACTGGAAGGGAAACATCGTGGTGCAGTCCTACTCCATCCCCGTTGTGCTGCACATCCAGCAGAGCGACGATGGCATTTCCGCTTCGCTCGACTCGCCTGACCAGCAGGCCTTCGGCATCAAAGCCACGGCCGAGATCAAGGGCGAAAAACTCAATGTGGGTATTCCCGAAATAGGCGCCAGCTACAGCGCGAAGCTTGATGGCAACACCCTCGACGGCACCTACACGCAGATGGGCTTTTCGGTGCCTCTGAAACTGACCCGCGAGGTCGCAGCGGCTCCCACTGACGATGACGACTGGGTGAACGACTCGCTGCTGAGCGTGTTTGACAACATCCAGCTGGAGGGGGTAGAAGTCACCGCCCAGCGCCAGCTCATCAAGCAGGAGGTGGACCGCATTGGCTACAACATTGAGGCCGATGCCGACAGCAAGACCAACAACGTGTTGACCATGCTGCGCAAGGTGCCCATGGTGAGCGTAGATGCCCAGGACGAAATCCGTGTGAACGGTCAGACCAATTTCAAGATTTTCCGTAACGGTCATCCCGATCCCTCGCTGTTGCGCAATGCCAAGGACATCCTCAAGGCGATGCCCGCCAGCAGTGTGAAGCGCATTGAGGTCATTACCGAGCCGGGCGCCAAGTATGACGCCGAGGGCACGACGCTGATCCTCAACATCGTCATGGCCGACAATTCCACCTTGAAGGGTGTCTCGGGCATGGCATCGGCCAGGACTGACCATAGGGGTGCCGTCGGTGGCTCGTTGAATTTGACAACCCAACTCGACAAGGTTGTCCTCTCGGTAGATTATGGCATCAATCACGATGGCAACAACGGACAGGGCTATCGCTCGTCAACTCTCAATCACTATACCGAAAGCGAAGCCGAGCTGCTGGGCAACTCAACCTTTGATGTCGACAAGATGACTGTTCACTATGCTGACGTGAGCGCCAGTTGGGAGCCCGACACACTCAATCTGCTCTCCTGGTCATTGAGTGGCTTTGCCTACAATTATGCCGGAGACGGTGTGAACAGCAACATCATGCGTGACGCTACAGGGCAACCCCTCTACAGCTTCGGGATGGGCAACCACACCAAGGCTGATAACTATAATTTCGACACCCGCGTGGACTACCAGCGCCGCACGCGCCTCAAGGGTGAGACCATCACGCTGAGCTATATGCTCTCGGCTTTCCGCAATAGAAACAAGGATAACTCACGTTATACCGATCTCGTGAATATGCCTGTGCCCTATTATGGCATTGACCAGGATGGTAAGGAAAACTTTAACGAGCACACTATGCAGCTAGACTGGACGCGTCCCCTTGCTCCCAAGCACACCATCGAAACGGGTGCCAAGTACATCTACCGCCTGAACCGCAGCCACAACATGCTGGATTATCTGGGCTTTGAGGAAACCGACATGCGTTACAAGCATGTTACTCAAGTGGGTGCCGCTTACCTGAGCTATACCTTCACTAGTGGACCATGGAACGCCCGTGCAGGTCTTCGCTATGAGCACAGTTTCTTGCGGGCCACTTATCCTGGTGGCAATCAGGATGCTTATGAGGCCCATTTGAATGACTTTGTGCCCAGTGCCAGCTTGCGCTACCAGTTCAACTTTGCCAACAGCCTTAAGCTGTCCTATGCTGCCAGCATCAACCGCCCGGGTATCAGCTACCTGAATCCCGCGGTGATAGAGACTCCGACGAGCCGTTCCTACGGCAATACCGATTTGGGCAGTGTCCACTATCACTCGGTGAGCCTAACCTATATGCACGTGGGTCCCAAGTTGACTTTTAACGTCACGCCGCAGTTCCAGTTCAGCAACAACGGCATCGGGGCTGTGAAGTGGACCGACAGATTGGTGCAGGTATCTACCTATGCCAACACGCTCAAGACCTACTCGACGACGCTGTCGGCCTTTGTCCAGTGGATGGCGCACCAGAAGACCAGCATTATGCTTAATGGCTCCATCGGCTACAACTACTATAAGAGCGATGAACTGGGTCTGAAGAATGACCGCATCAGTGGCAACTTCTTCGCCAATGTCACCCAGTACCTCCCCTGGAAACTGCAGCTGTCGGGTTTCGCTGGTCTGTGGGGTGGTGGCATCACCGACCTGTACGGCCGCATGGGTACCTTATTCTTCCACGGCTTCAGCTTGCAGCGCTCCTTCCTCAAGG
This sequence comes from Muribaculaceae bacterium, assembly GCA_017427945.1. Taxonomy (GTDB): domain Bacteria; phylum Bacteroidota; class Bacteroidia; order Bacteroidales; family Muribaculaceae; genus Sodaliphilus. The sequence continues at coordinate 56,414 of JAFRRT010000018.1, forward strand.
AGGACCGCCTGACCGTCCAGTTGCAGGCCATAGTCCCATTCAACGGCAAGTACATGTCTGTCAAGCAATATCTGACTCAAGGCGATGTGACGGGTTGGGCCCGCTATGAGCAGCCGATTCGCAGGTTCGGCATCTCATTGAGCTATCGCTTCGGTTCTCTCACGACGCATGTCAAGAAGGCCGACAAATCCATCGAGAACGATGACCTCATCGGCAGCGGCAAGCAGTCGGGCAGCGGCGGCAACACCCCAATGGGTGGCGGAATGGGCAATTAATTGCAGTTACAATAATAGTTGATGTGCGCGGGCGTTGGCAATATTCTTGCCGCGCCTGCGTTTTTTAATTAAAAGAAAAGTGAATGTGATGAAGAAATTGAGCATAATACTGGCTGGGGCCATCGCCCTGTTGATGATGGCGGCGTGTGAGGGTGACCATGAAGTCATCGAGACCGACTGGACAACGCTCGAGACCGTCGACCTGCAAAGGAATTACAACAAGTACATGGAGGGGGACTGGGTGTATCAATATGACGACAGCACCAACTACATAGAGATGTACTATACCTTCAATACCAAGGACAGCACTGTTACTGGATATTATAACGAGTTGATTTTTACCGCTCTGGGCACGGATGAAGAGCCCGAGTGGAAACTGCTGTGGCAGGGCGAATTCACGGCCAAGTGGGCGCTGCTGCACAGCGTGGAACTCGACCATGATTACATCTACCTGGGGAACTTAGTGCGCAAGAATGTGCATGGCCTGCTGGCCGATTATGATGTGCTGGCAGGGCGCGTCTTGTTCTTTGGCGCCGGCAGAAACTACCTGAAGGTTACCACGCCGCTCACCTTCAAGCGCATCGAGATGCACCACCCCTAACTCTCTTTCGGCATAAATCGTGAGGGATCTTCCTTGTCCTCAACGGGCGGGGTGGGTTGCTCTTCATCAAGTGGAGCAGCCTGCTCGTTGGCGGGTGGGGTAGAGATGCCCTTTTTGCTCTTGTGAGACTTGTGCAGATTGCTCTCCAGGCGGTTGAACTCCTGACGCACGTGGCGACGGCCGTCTTCAAAGGTGTCGTCGACAGCACGCTCGATGGTCTCGTTGAACTTGAACGGCAGCAGGGATATCATGGCCGACAGCAGCGACAGGATGGTCAAGATGCGGGACAGCTTGAAGCCTATGCCCATACCCAGGATGGAGAATCCCTCGCCCAGGTCATTGTCGGGCGTTACCTCGGGGGCGTGTTGCAACGTGATGTCGTGGGTGTTGCCAGCTACGGTGTAGAACCAGAGCCACAGCAGGATGCAGGCAATGCAACCGAGTACCCACCAGCGTTTCTTCAGGCAGTTGAGTGCCACAGCTCCAAAGCATGCAAGGAAAGGCACCAGCGCCAAGGCGACTCGGGCAAAGGATTGGAATTGAGAAATAGTGCCGGCTGTGAAGCCCAAGCCCGTTACGTTGCCGACCAACGAGATGTTGTGGAACGGCAGGAACAGATAACAGATGAGCGCCAGCACGAGCAATATATTTGTGATAGGTCTCATGAGAGTTCAATTTTTAAGGCGGCATTTTTTGCCGCATTGAGGGGCGAATTTACAAAGAATTGGCCAAAGGGCGGCAAAAAGAAACCAATTTTTGCACTAATTCACGTTTGTTAGCGACCTGCATGAGCCCTATAAAAAACTTCCCTTGAAAATAGTAGGAAAAAATTTGTGGGTGTCAGAAAATATGTCTTAATTTGCATAAATTTTCATTTAACATTAACTAAAACCATCTTGCATAAGCGACTAATACCCAAACAATCAGCGACATACGTTGTGTCGTGTTTTGGCTGTGAATAAACAGTTTAATCCACAGGTGGGGGTAGGTCGTTTTATTGTATTAATTAATTATGAGGAAACTTTTACTACTGTTAGTGATGGGGTTGATGTGTGTTACCGCACGTGCAATTCCTGCTGACCCAACACCCGCTCAGGTAACCCAGCCCGACGGAAGCAAAATCACTGTGGTATTGCATGGTGACGAGTTCTTTAACTATTTGACGACCGTTGATGGCTACACGGTGGTCAAGAATGATGCGGGCTTCTACACTTATGCCCGCCTTGACGGCGACCGCCTTGTTGCCGGTGATTGCATCGCCCATGATGCGGGCGAACGCTCTGCAGCCGACAAAAAAACTCTTTCCGGTCTCCCTAAACATTTGACCAGCAACGAGATGAATCAGCGTGGCAAAAGGCTGTTGAACCATCGCAACAATTTGCTGCGTGGCATCGGTCACGGTGGGCACATGGACTACAGCAAGTTCCGTGGCTTGATTATCCTGGTCAACTACACCGACAGGAAGTTTGAGGACTACGTTCCGTCTAACTATAATCCTGTTGACTTCTACGAGGAGATGATTAACGGTCATGACTATCAGGGTTTCACCCTTCCCGCTGGTACAAAGATTGACTGCATGGGCAGTGTGCGTGACTACTACTATGACAACTCGTTCCAGCAGTTTGACCCGCACTTTGACATCTTGGGCCCGGTGGATGTTCCCTTTGCCTGTACCGATGCTCACCAGTTCAATTGCGACTCTATCTTTTTTGCAGCTCTTGAGGCGCTTGACCCTGAGGTGGACTTCAGCCAGTATGATACCGATGAAGACGGTACTGCCGATATGGTGTTCTTTCTTGTCGCCGGTCATGGCTCGGACTACAGTGCCAACAACAGGGACTATTTGTGGCCCCACATGAAAGATTTTACCGAGTCTCCTGTCCTTGATGGCGTGAACTTCAGCCTTTATGCTTGCTCAACAAATATGACTGGCGAGGAGAATGAGTTTTATATCGTTTACCATTACTGTCCCGTTAAAGTGGACAAAGCGCTCTTTGAAATAATTGAAATTCAGTCTACTACAGCCCTTTTTAAAGGTGCGACGATTTGAATTTGTATTTTTGCGGTCAAAGATCTGACTGCAATGAACAAGGCCAAATAC